>CAISOB010000014.1 GCA_903886975.1 uncultured beta proteobacterium | reverse complement strand
TGCTCCGCTACGCTACGCCCGCTGGCCAAGGCAAGACAAAAACCAGCAGCACAAGCTGGACTCTCAGGAGTCCATTTCAAGCAATCGACTGGCTACCTTTTGCTCCGCCTCGCTGGCTCCCAATTCCGCGCCATTCACATTGCAAAGAAAATAGGCATTACGGAGGGCGACGGCCCGGCCAAGTTATTTGACGCGTTCTTGAAAAATACGGGCATTAGCAGGAACCAGTTGACGGTGATTGCCATGGATCCCAATAGCAAAGTGCCCGCCTTATTGAACGGCCAGGTCGATGCCATTCTTGGAGGGATTGATGATCAACCCTTTGTAATCAAGGCTAAGGGCCAGGAGCCTTCAATTTTGGCTTATGCAGATTACGGCGTACAGGCCGTGGGCATGGCTCTCGTGGCACATAATGATACGATCACCGGCAATCCTGACCTTCTGAAGAGGTTTATAAGGGCCTATGCTGAAAGTTGGGCCGAGGCTTACAAGCATCCCGATGAGGCTTTGCGGTCCCTGTTCAAAAGGTTTCCGGATTTGTTGCCGGATACAGCAAAGAATCAACTTAACGCAGGTTTCGAGCTGTTGATATCCAGCAATTCTCGCGGAATATGCAATGCAGATGATAAGCTGTTCGCAGAAAGCATTGTCGTATTCAAGAATTACATGGGACTGGATGCGGCAATCAAACCTGAAAGCCTCTATACCAGAGATTTTTTCCCGGCGAATGCTCCGCAATTGACGAAATGACATGGCGACACAGGCGAATCCAATCCTTAAGCGCAACGATGTTCTGACTGATTAGCTGCTCGGTAAGAATCTCTGCGAAGGAAGAGGCGCTTCGAACGACCAGGGCGCGACAACGGGATTGATGCACATTCACCAAGAACTTGAAGCCACGGTTTGCGCGCCGGAAAGCTGATCGCCAGTTTCATGGCGCCGACGTGAGTATCGGCGCGCCGGTTACCGCCAATTTGCTCATGCACGCCCGCTACAAGTTGCCTTCGGAATTTCTGAAGACATGACCTGGCAGGCACTGATTGAACCATAATCCTGTCGAGCTGCTTCTTACGCCCTAGGCGCTGCATGGAGATGACATGCTGAAATTTGAAAATATCTCAATGGAATACCCGTCGGCATCCGGAGGAATATTGGCTCTAAAGGACATAAACCTTGAGATTGCAAAAGGTGAATTCGTATCTATATTAGGCCCTAGTGGATGCGGTAAAAGTACCTTGCTGTTTATAGCCACGGGCCTCACCAGACCCACTCAAGGCAAGGTTTCGATCGATGGGAAAGAGGTAAATAAACCTATCCATGAAGTCGGATTTGTTTTCCAAGACCATCTATTGCTCGAATGGCGCTCAGCCATTGAGAATATAGCGCTTCAAGGCGAACTTCGTGATATGGACAAGAAACAGTGCCTGCAAAGATCGCAGGAACTGGTAGAGCTTGTCGGGCTTAATGGCTTTGAGGACAAGTATCCTTATGAGCTTTCGGGCGGCATGCAGCAGAGGATATCCATATGCAGGGCGCTCTTGCATTATCCAGAAATAATAATGATGGATGAACCTTTTGGTGCTCTTGACGCACTGACTCGCGAGCAAATGCGTATAGATCTTGAAAAGCTGTGGCTCAACCTGAAGAGTACGGTCATGTTGGTGACCCATGATATCAGTGAAGCAATATTGCTCTCCGACCGGGTCATCGTCGTCTCACCACGTCCTGGAACGATTCATAGCGAAATAGGGATTGACTTGCCTCGTCCAAGGCGTCTCCACATTGCGGAAAGCGCGGAATTTTTGGACTACAAGAAGCAATTAACCACGATTTTCATGGATATGGGGATCTTGCGGGAATAATTGGAAGTTCACGAGGTCACGAATTCCTGAATCTTTACTGTCGTGCGCCACATTTCCACGATGGCGCATACGCTTCGGACCTGGACGACTCCCAATAATTTCTTCTTTCACTGAACTTGTGATTGCCGTGACGGCAGTCCGGTTCAAATAAGACCGGCACTCTGGGCCAGGGCTTTGAGCAGGCGTTTCTCCTCATCGCCGATGCCGAGTTGCGGACGCCGGACGGCACTCGATTTGATCAGGCCCTGCAGTCGCAGGACTTCTTTCATGCGTGGCCGGAAATCCCTGATTGGTGGGCGCCAGCAATAACGGGCGAGAGGGGCCAACTGTTCCCAGATGTCCCGTCCTGCCTGCGCATGGCCGTTTTGCACCGCCTCATTCATGGCCACGAGTTCGGCGACCGCCGTACCGGCGAAGCCGATCAACGCCCCGTCACAGCCCATCAGCAGCGCTTCATAGATAAAGGTGTCGCTGCCTGTCAGCACCCCAATTGGCTCATCGAGGGACTTGACGTTCTGAACGGCATTTATGGTCTGGTTAGCGTCAAAGGAGGATTCCTTGATCGCGATGACCTGTTGAATCGAGGCCAGTGCCTGCATCATGTCACCGGAATAGTCCGGCCCCCAACCGCGGGGGAACTGAAACGCGATGAGCGGGCGTTGAAGTGCCTCGCCGAGATCGGCGTGAAAGCGTCTAATCATTTCCGCAGGGATCGGCGCACCGATGAAAACCGGCAAAGGCGGGAAGACGCAGAACCCTTCGGCGCCGGCGCTGACAAGTTCGCGCCCGTGCGCGATCATGCCCTCGGTCGAACCGCCGATCAGACCGCAGATCAGCGGAACGCGCCCGGCCACAACTCCGGCAGCGACGTGCATCACCCGCACACGCTCCTCCGCGCTCAAGGCGGGCGCCTCGGCGGCGTCCATATTGACGGCGATCGCCGCAGGGTTTTGCGCTGCGATCCAATCCATATAGCGTTCAAGGGAAGTCCAGTCGATGCTTTCATCATCGTTCATCGGCATAAAGGGCGCGGAAATAACCCCCTTGAATGGCCTCGACAAGGAACTCTTCGGTGATTCAAATTTGGGCCTGGGCGTCGTCGAGTCGGTATTCATAGGCGCAGCCTCCTCAGGTGCGGCCTTGGTCACGCAAATGACTCAGGGCCTGGAGATTCGGTAGCCAGCTTTCACTCTCATCCATGCAATTTCGTTGCCAGAGCGATGCACAGGTAATGAAAACGTTCAGCATCATCTTACGCCAAACTGTTCCGTTCCGCGTATGCGGGTGCCGGTACGGACAGTAACAAGGATTGCTTTCTGGTTAATTGTCCTACTGCGAGCCGGCGGTGCCGCAGTGTGCAGGTTGTCTGCCGTTCGCGGGATACCAATCGGAGTGGCAGCATCCGAAACTGGCAAACATGCGTTGGCGTCCCGGACAAGGAGATACTGTGGCATGACGTGTGCGGACCTGCCACTCAGGCCAGAATTCCCCTTTGCAACTCGAGCGACCGCGTTCGATTGCGATGCTCGTACGACGAATGGCTGCTTCCAATTTTCCGGACCGGCAGCAACGGGTCGAACGGGGTCACTCGTCGTTTTTTGTGTAAGCAAGGTCCCGCAACCGGCTTGCTGCTAAGTGAGCATCCGCTCAACGATCAACCGGCAATTACTGCACCCAAAAAAAAAGCCGCCGCAAGCTAACGCCGCGGCGGTTTTGTGTTGTCTTGCGCAGCGCCTACTTCTTCTTTACGGGCGGGATGTCGGTGCAAGTGCCTTGCGCCACCTCGGCAGTGAGTCCTATCGTTTCGCCAAGCGTCGGGTGCGGGTGTATGGTCTTGCCAATATCGACGGCGTCGCAACCCATCTCGATGGCCAGGCAAATTTCGCCGATCATGTCGCCGGCGCTCGGCCCGACGATGGCGCCGCCGATCACGCGGTGGGTTTCCGTGTCGAAGATCAGCTTGGTGAAGCCGTACTCGGCGCCGTTGGCGATCGCGCGGCCCGATGCCGCCCAGGGGAAGCGCGCGACTTCGATGGCGCGGCCGTCCTTCTTCGCTTCTTCTTCGGTACAGCCGACCCACGCGACTTCCGGATGCGTATAGGCGACGCTCGGGATGACCTGCGCATCGAAAGATGCGCGCGCGAGCTCGGCGTTGCCTTTGAGTTCGCCAGTCGCAACTTCGGCGGCGACGTGGCCTTCGTGCGTTCCCTTGTGCGCCAGCATCGGATTGCCGACGATGTCGCCGATGGCGAAGATGTTGGGCACGCTGGTGCGCATCTGCCGGTCGACGGTAATGAAGCCGCGCTCATTGACGGCGATGCCGGCCTTGTCAGCGGCAATTTTCTTGCCGTTCGGCGAGCGCCCGACCGATTGCAGGATCATGTCGTACTTGACCGCTCCGGCCGGCGCTTTCTCGCCCTCGAACTTGACGTAGAGGCCGTCATCCTTGGCTTCGACCGAAACCGTCCTGGTTTTCAGCATGACCTTGTCGAAGCGCTGCAGGTTCTGTTTTTCCCAGACCTTGACCGCGTCGCGGTCGGGGCCCTGCATCAGCCCGTCGAGCATCTCGACGACGTCGACGCGGGTGCCGAGCAGCGAATACACGGTGGCCATTTCGAGGCCGATGATGCCGCCGCCGATGACCAGCATCTTCTTCGGGATCGCGCCGTTCACCGTGCGCAGTTCGAGCGCGCCGGTCGAATCGACGATGCGCGGGTCTTCGGGAATGAAAGGCAGGTGCACCGGCGAACTGCCGGCGGCGATGATGCATTTTGCAAAACGGAGGACCTTCTTCGCGCCGGTTTTCTCTTGGCCGTTGCCCGACGTGACTTCGACTTCGAGGTGATTGGCGTCGATGAAACTGCCGCTGCCGCGAACGACCTCGACCTTGCGCGCCTTGGCCATGCCGGTGAGTCCGCTGGTCAGCTTGCCGACGACCGTGGCCTTGTGCGCGCGCAGCTTGTCGATGTCGATCTGCGGCGCGCCGAAGGCGACGCCGTAGTCGGCCATGTGCGCGGCCTCGTCGGCGACGACGGCGATATGCAGCAGCGCTTTCGACGGAATGCAGCCGACATTGAGGCAGACGCCGCCGAGCGTCGCGTAGCGTTCGACGAGGACAGTCCTGACGCCAAGATCGGCACTGCGGAAAGCCGCCGAATAGCCGCCGGGTCCGGCGCCGAGAACGAGCATTTCGCATTCGATGTCGACCGGTCCGGCGTATTGACCGGCCGGCGCGGCTTGCGGTGCAGTGGCGCTCGGTTTGGCAGCGACCGGCGCAGCCGCGGCTGCGGCAACTTCGGCCGGCTTGGTTGCAGCGGCATCACTCGCCGCTTCGAGCACGGCGACTACTGTGCCTTCTGACACCTTGTCGCCGATCGCGACCTTCAATTCTTTGACGACACCGGCCGCGGGGCTCGGGATGTCGATCGTCGCCTTGTCCGATTCGAGGGTGACGAGGGCGTCTTCGGCGGCGACGCTGTCGCCGACCTTGACGCACAGTTCGATCACCGGAACGTCCTTGAAATCGCCGATGTCGGGGACTTTCACTTCAATGATCTGGCTCATCTGCGCCTCCAATCAGACCAGCGCGCGGCGCATGTCGGCGAGCAGCTGCGCGACATAGACGTTGAAGCGGGTGGCCAGCGCGCCGTCGATGACGCGGTGGTCGGCGGCGAGCGACAGCGGCAGGATCAGCCGCGGCACGAATTTCTTGCTGTTCCAGACGGGTTTCATCACCGACTTGCTGGCCCCGAGAATCGCGACTTCAGGGGCATTGATGATCGGCGAGAAACCGGTGCCGCCGATGCCACCGACGCTGGTGATGGTGAAGCAGGCGCCGCTCATTTCGGCCGGGCCGAGTTTGCCGTCGCGCGCCTTGGTGGCGAGTTCTGAGCACTCGATGGCAATCGCGGCGATCGATTTCTGGTCGACATTCTTGACGACCGGAACGACGAGCCCGTTCGGCGTGTCGGCGGCAAAAGCGATGTTGAAATACTTCTTGAGCACCAGCGTCGTTTCGCCGTTTGCGGCGATCGAGAGCGAACTGTTGAATTGCGGGAATTTCTTCAGCGCGAACTCACTGGCCTTGATCAGGAAAGCGAGGAGGGTGAACTTGAGGCCGCTCCTTTCGTGCTCCTTATTGAGCGCGAGGCGGAAAGCTTCGAGTTCGGTGATGTCGGCGTCCTCGTGATAGGTCACCGCCGGAATCATCACCCAGTTGCGCGCGAGATTCTGGCCCGAAATTTTCTGGATGCGCGAGAGCTGAGTCACTTCGACTTCGCCGAACTTAGTGAAATCGATGCTCGGCCAGGGCAGCAGGTCGAGGCTGCCGCCGAGGCTTGCGAAGCGTGCTCCGCCGGCGACCGGCGCACCGGCCATCACGCCCTTGACGAAGGCCGTGACGTCTTCCTTGAGGATGCGGCCTTTCGGGCCGCTGGCCGCGACCTGGGCGAGATCGACGCCGAGTTCGCGGGCGAAGCCACGCACCGACGGGCTGGCGTGCGTCGCGGCGCCGGGAGCAGCAGTCGGAGGCGCCGGCACTTTGACCGGCGCTGCCGGTGTCGGCGCGCTGACCGTTGCGGCCGCCGGTGCTTTGGCGGGCGCGGGGGCGGCGGCAGCGGCGGGAACGGCGGCAGTGACGGCCGGTTCGGCGCTGCTTTCGACGACGGCGACGACCGTGCCGGCCGAGATCTTGTCGCCGAGCGCGACCCTGATTTCCTTGACGATGCCGGCCACCGACGAAGGCACGTCCATCGTCGCCTTGTCCGATTCGAGCGTGACGAGCGCGTCGTCGAGCTTGATGGTTTCGCCGACCTTGACGCAGATTTCAATCACCGGAATGGCGGAGAAATCGCCGATGTCCGGAACCTTGACTTCGATTAGCTGGCTCATGAAATGGGTTTCCTCAGACCGTCATCGGGTTCGGCTTGTTGCTGTCGATGCCGTATTTGGCTATCGCCTCGGCGACCTTGCTGCGCGCGATCGCGCCGTCGTCGGCGAGCGCTTTGAGCGCCGCGACAGTGACCCAGCGCCGGTCGACCTCGAAGAAATGGCGCAGCGCGTCGCGCGTGTCCGAGCGGCCGAAGCCGTCGGTGCCGAGCGTGACGTAGCGGCGATTGATGAAGGGCCGGATCTGTTCGGCGTAAAGGCGAACGTAATCGGTGGCCGCAATGACCGGCCCGCGCGTGTCGCCCAGGCAGTTCTCGACGTGCGAGAGGCGCGGCTTGTCGGTCGGGTTGAGCAGGTTCCAGCGCGCGCAGTCGTTGCCGTTGCGCGCAAGTTCGTTGAAACTCGGGCAGCCCCAGAGGTCGGCGTCCACGCCCCAGTCCTTCTTGAGCAGCTCGGCGGCGGCGATGACTTCGCGGAAGATCGTTCCCGAGCCGAGCAGCTGCACGCGCGGCGCCGGCTGCTTGCCGTCCGAGACCTGGCCTTTCTTCAGCAGATACATGCCCTTGACGATGTCGGGCGCGGCGCCCTCGGGCATTTCGGGATGTTCGTAGTTCTCGTTCATCACCGTGATGTAGAAATAGACGTCTTCCTCTTCCTGGTACATGCGGCGCAGGCCGTCCTGCATGACCACCGCGACTTCGAAGGAGAAGGTCGGGTCGTAACTGATGCAGTTCGGGATCAGGCTGGCGAGCACCAGCGAATGGCCGTCCTCGTGCTGCAGGCCTTCGCCGTTGAGCGTCGTGCGGCCCGAGGTGCCGCCGATCAGGAAACCGCGTGCGCGCTGGTCGGCGGCCGCCCACCACAGGTCCATGGTGCGCTGGAGCATGAACATCGAGTAGCAGATGTAGAAGGGAATCATCTGCACGCCGTGGCAGGAGTACGAGGTCGCGGCGGCGATCCAGTCGGCCATGGCACCGGCTTCGTTGATGCCTTCCTGCAGCACCTGGCCGTCCTTGGCTTCCTTGTAGAACATCAGCTGGTCCTGATCTTCCGGAATGTAGTTCTGGCCTTCCTGGTTCCAGATGCCGACCTGGCGGAACAGGCCTTCCATGCCGAAGGTGCGCGACTCGTCGGCGACGATCGGGACGATATGGCGGCCGATCTTCTTGTCCTTGATCAGGATGTTGAGGACGCGGACGATGGACATCGTCGTCGATACTTCGCGGCCTTCGCCCGATCCCTTGAGCAGCGTCTCGAACGCCGACAAGGCCGGCACCTCGAGCGCCGGGGCTTTGCGCCGGCGCCGCGTCAGGAAGCCGCCGAGGGCGTTGCGCCGCTCGAACATGTATTTGAGTTCTTCCGAGCCTTCCTCGAACTTGAGAAAGGGCAGTTCGTCGATCTGGTCGTCGGGCACCGGCAACTTGAAGCGGTCGCGGAAAGCGATGATCGCTTCGCTGCCGAGCTTCTTCTGCTGGTGCGAGATGTTCATCGCCTCGCCGGCCACGCCCATGCCGTAACCCTTGACCGTTTTGGCCAGGATCACCGTCGGCTGGCCGGGGTGCTCGACGGCGGCCTTGAACGCGCTGTAGATCTTGAAGATGTCGTGGCCGCCGCGGTTGAGCAGCCAGACGTCGGCGTCGGTCCAGTCGGCGACGAGTTCCTTGAGTTCTGGCGTATTGAAGAAATGCTCGCGCACGTAGGCGCCGTCCTTGGCCTTGTAGGTCTGGTAATCGCCGTCGACGGCTTCCATCATGCGTTTCTTGAGGATGCCCTTCTTGTCGCGCTCGAAGAGCACGTCCCAGTGGCGGCCCCAGATCAGCTTGATGACGTGCCAACCGGCGCCGCGGAATGTGCTCTCGAGTTCCTGGATGATCTTGCCGTTGCCGCGCACCGGGCCGTCGAGGCGCTGCAGATTGCAGTTGACGACGAAAATCAGGTTGTCGAGCTTTTCGCGCGAGGCCATGCCGATCGCCCCGAGCGACTCGACTTCGTCGGTTTCGCCGTCGCCGAGGAAGGCCCAGACCTTGCGATCCCTGGCTTCGATGAAGCCGCGGCTTTCCATGTATTTCATGAAGCGCGCCTGGTAGATCGCCTGGATCGGGCCGAGTCCCATCGACACCGTCGGAAAGCGCCAGAAATCAGGCATCAGCCAGGGATGCGGGTAGGACGACAGGCCCTTGCCGTCGACTTCACGGCGGAAGTTGTGCACCTGCTCGTCGGTGAGCCGGCCCATCAGGTGGGCGCGCGCATAGACGCCGGGAATCGAGTGCCCCTGGAAGAACACCATGTCGCCGCCGAACGCGTCGGTCTGCGCGCGCCAGAACCAGTTGAAGCCTACGTCGTAAAGCGCCGCCGACGAGGCGAAGGACGCGATGTGCCCGCCGACGTTGGTGTCGCGATTGGCGCGCACGACCATGGCCATGGCGTTCCAGCGCAGGTAATTGCGGATGCGGATTTCAATCGTGGCGTTGCCGGGGTATTTCGGTTGCAGGTCGACCGGGATGGAGTTGACGTACTCGGTCGTCGCGCTGTAGGGGATGTCTATCCCCTCCTCGCGCGCCTGCTCGATCATCTGCTCGATCAGGAAATGGGCCCGGTCGATGCCTTCCTTGTCGATGACACCAGCCAGCGCGTCCTGCCATTCTCGCGTCTCTTGCGGATCCGCATCGGCGGGGGCGGACATCGGGACGTTTTCGGGATTTACTGCCATGACGGGTCTCCTGGTCTGCACATGAGCAACTTGCTCTTATTCCCATTGGGTGGGGAAACAGCAAGGATAATATATAGTCGCGAAGGGAAGTGCGCCGGCGTGGCGACCCCGACATTTTATATCACATCGTGAAATTACGTTTTTCATCGTGCAATTACGACCCATTTTTCGACTGGCAGTTCAATGAGCACACGGGACGATGAAGAAATCCGTCTTTCGCCTCAGAAATACCGCGCTTATCGGTCTTGCCATCGTCCTGACCCTGTCCGGGCTGTCGTTCTCGCCAGGCTGGCGGACTTCGCGGCGCGCCCCGACGGCGCACGAGATGGTACTGTACTATTTTGCTCAAAACGTCGGGGAGACCGCGCTCTGCGAGCGAATTTCATGGGCCGCGTATCAGCGCTACAGCGTTTTATTTGGGGGCGGCGGCTCATCGTATCTCCGTTCCGATTGTTACGAGCGGGTCGCGCAGACGCGACGCGACGCGGGAATCTGCGCGCAGGTTCGACCGCTCGTCGACTTCGACCCGCTGTCGAGCGGCTATTCGGCCCTCAGTTGCCGGACCCGCACACGGGCGCAGTACCGCAGCGGCACCGGCTTATCGGATGTGCAACTGGTTCGAATCTTCGAGCGCATGGGCTATGACATCGACGCGATCCATATCGATGGCGTCATGCAAGCGGCGATCCGGCTCCGCGACGTCTACGGCGGTCTTGAACATGACCGGGCGGCGCTCGCGCGAGCGCGGCAAATCCTGGCCGCGCCCGGCAACCCGTTAGCGCTCGAAGACCGGCGCTATATCGCGCACCTCGCGGCGATCGGCAGTGAAGATCCGCGCTGGTGCGAATCGATACCGGCGGCAGCGCCCACCGACCCCGAAGCGCCCTCGCGTGACTGGTGTTACTTGACGCTGGCCCACAACACCGGGGACCTGCGCTTGTGCGAGCGAATGACGCCGGCGTCCGAGGAAGCGAAAGTCCGGGCCGCCGTAGCCCAGGGGGTGCGACCGTCGATCGCCGCGCAACTGGGTTTGCATGGCGATTGCCTGCGCGTCGCTACGCGTATGGGGCCGGCAGGTCATTACGGCCCGCGACTGCCGACTCACGATGAGCAAACGCGGCGGCTCCTCTCGGCGCTGCAGGTCGTCGTGCCGACGGCCCGCGACTGGACCGCCAACCAGCAGGCAGGTTTTTATCAGCGCTTCCTGTTTGCGCTCTGGCCAAGCTTGCCGGCCGATCCGCACAGGCCCGCGGACGCAGCTCGCGAAGTGGTGCGGCGAGATCTCGTGCAAAGACTGCTCGCCTTGCCGGACGGCTCATGATTAGCGGAATCGGGTCACCTCGAATGCAGGAAGCGAAAGCGAAAGTCGTTGCGTGCTCCAGAAAGTTGGCGCCCATAGGAAGATTGGCCCCGCCAATTTCGTTGCCGCGATTTCAATCTTCCCACTTGGGATATTCTGAACAAGTAAAATAACCGCGTCTTCTTTCAGTTATTCGAGTCGTCTTGTCTATCGATCTGCGAGGGTTTATGAGCAATTCGGTTATCCGTTTCTTGCGTAATACTTCCTTCGCAGCCTTGTTGATCTCTCTGATGTGTGCTGCAGCATTCGCACAGGAAAACCCAGCTTCAGGCAACGCGGTTGAACCGAATAGAGAATTGCTGGCCGATCTGGAAAGGCAGGTCAGTCTGCCACTACCTGAAACCAGCGACCTGCATGAGCAGTGTGTCTTCTATCACAAACGCGGCATGGCAAACTCCCGGCTTGGCCGTTACGACCGGGCCATCAGCGACCTGAAGCAGGCGCTTGTGCTCAACCAGCCTAGTCGTCTGGCGCCAAACAATTGGGGGGATCGCTGGCGGATACAAACTGCTTTGGCAGCCAGTCTTTCCGCCTCAGGCGACTATGCTGCACAAATCGAGCATTTGAAATCGGTGGGGGCAGAATGGATGCAGCGCTACCCGCGTTATGATTTCGATACGCAACTGGATTTGGTCGGTCCTTATGTTTCGCTTGGCATGTTAAGGGAAGCCGAAGAGTCGTTTCACCGAGCCACGGAATTGCTTCCCGGATTCAGAAATCTGCGGGAGTGGGAGCAGAAAGGACACAAGTACAATGTGATGGACCGATACAGCAGTGTCTCTGCATGGTTGATGGAGTTGCGCGGCAATTATGTCGAAGCGGAGCGCTTGCGTCGTGCAGCGCTGGATAATTCAAGACAATACCTGCCGGTCAGATTAAGAATTGATAATAGAGATTCGGAAGAGATACGGGTCGCGCAGAGAAACCTGACTTCCCGGACTTATCAACTCGCGTCTCTCCTTTCTGCGCAAGGCAAGCTTGGAGAAGCGGAATATCTGGCGCACGAGGCACTCAGTCAAACGCTGGCCTACTCAAGCTTTAACACGGTCGCCGTGAGCAGTGCGATTTCGGCACTGCGCTCGATCAAACTGCAGCAAGGCCAATTCACCGAAGCCAGCCGATACGCCGAACTGGCTCTGCAAGCAATCGAGAGAGCCGACGTCCAACCATACTCATGGACCCTGGCTGACAGGCGCGGCCAGGTAGGACAAATCCATGTCATCGAGGGGCGTTGGAACGACGCCCTCAAAGTTTATGAACTCCGTGACCAAGGGCTGCGCAGCAACCCGGAACAGTTTGGGAAACGAGGTAGTCGTGACACGAACTGGGCGCTGGCTTTGTTGCGAACGGGACAAAATCAACGCGCCATTGAAATGCTGCAAGGAACGCTTGACGCCAATATCCGAAAACCCTTTGTTGATCCGATCGTTGTCGCACAGATACGCGGATATCTCGGCGTGGCTCTGAGCGAACAAGGCAACAGCCCGGCGGCGCTGATCCAATTCAAGGAGTCCCTGCCGGTCCTGCTCAAGCAGGCGCAGGAAGCGGCAGGCGATAACGACGCAGGATTTGTCAGCACTTACCGCTTGCGCATCATCATCGAAGGCTATCTCGAACTTCTCGCCCGGCTCCATGCTTCAGGCCAGCCGGTTACCGGACTCGATGTCGTTGGTGAAGCCTTCAAGTTGGCCGATATTGCGCGGAACTCTTCGGTACAGCGTGCGGTAACATCCAGTGCCGCCCGTGCCACCCTTCCCGATGTCCGATTGGCGCAACTGGCACGACGAGAACAGGACACCAGCAACCAGAAACAGGCACTGAACAAGGTACTGGCGCGCCTTGCTTCTGCCCCCGAAGGGATGCGTCTGCAGAAAGTCATCGAGGACATCCAGCGCGACATCAAAAAATTGGGCAAGGAACAGCTGGCGCTCAAAAAGGAACTCGTCGAGAAATTCGCCGGCTATGCCGCACTGATCGACCCGCAATTGGCCACCCCGGACGACATTCAGAAACTCCTCAGCCCCGAGGAAGCCGTGATCTCCCTCTACAGTGGCGAGCGGCAAGGCTATGCATGGACGATTACCAAGAATGAAGTTCGATTCCGGGTCGTTCCCATGACCCGGGAACAGGTCGCCCGCGATGTCAGCCAACTCCTCAAGGGCGTCGATCTGAGTGGTGATGAGACCCGGGAATTTGACGCCGCCATCGCCCAGCGGCTCTACGCCAGTCTGCTCGCCCCGGACGCCGCTATGTGGGCCAGGGCGAGCCTGCTCAACGTCATACCCCATGGAGCCTTGGGGCAACTGCCCTTTGCTCTGCTGCTGACCGAGCCGGTCAAGCCCACTAACGGCAATATGCCGCCGGCCTATGCCGAAATGCCTTGGCTGATCAACAGGATAGCCATCGCTCAGCAGTCTTCGGCCAGCGGCTTCATGGCGCTGCGCCAGTCAGCGCCGGCACGGGTCGAACGCAAGCCCTTTATAGGCTTTGGCGATCCGCTGTTCATGGCCGATGCTGCACCAGCCAAACAACGTGGCCGCCATATCCGGAGCCTGGAAATTGGCTTCGCCCAGGATGAAACTTTAATGATTCTTGAGCGTGCACAGGGCACAAGCCAACCGTTGGGCAAAGTGGCACTGGCCAGCCGGCCGAGCCCCGCCGAAACATTCTCCATGCTGCCATCCTTGCCCGATACGGCCGACGAACTCAAGGACATTGCCCGGACCATGGGGGCTGATGCGACGAGTGATCTCTTTCTCGGCATACGCGCGACGGAATCCAATGTCAAAGCCACAGATTTGTCGCATTACCGCGTCGTGGCCTTTGCCACCCACGGCCTCGTTCCTGGCGAATTGAGCGGCATCGACCAGCCGGCGCTGGCCCTGGCCAATCCAGCGCTGACCAGAGAGGCCAATAACGACGGCTTCCTGACCCTTGAAGAGGTGCTCGGGCTGAAGCTAAATGCGGACTGGGTGGTACTCTCAGCGTGCAATACCGCTAGTGCCGACGGTCACGCCAGTGAGGCGGTGTCCGGGTTGGGTCGTGCATTCTTTTTTGCCGGAACGCGAAGTTTGCTGGTATCGAACTGGGCGGTAGAAACAGTTTCGGCGCGGTTATTGACCACAGGGCTGTTCAAGCAACAGGCAGCCAACCCGTCCATGACGCGTGCCGAAGCGCTACGCCAATCGATGCTGACGGTGATGAACGAGAAGACCACTGAATACAGTCATCCTGCCTTCTGGGCACCGTTCAGCCTTGTCGGGGATGGGTTGGGACATTAAGGACAAACCAAGGAGCAGGGGAAAGTCTTGCGTGCAGCAGACGAATGCCCCGCCATGTTTGACCTGCCATTTGCATCACCGATTTAGTCTCACACCGGATGACTGGTGTCGGCTGGGTCCGGTCGCCTAGCCCGCGAAGGCGAAGTACCGGCATCGATGTTCGGACGAGCCAATCAGACTGAAATATATGCTTGGAAACAGCGAAGGGCGGCTTATTCAATATCGGCACTCGGTGTGAATGGCCGTTGCCTGGAACAAGCCACGTCGCCTTTGGGTAGGGCGGAGCCATTCGGCGGTGGTCAAGATGCGGCGAGACTCTGGGCGAGGCCGTGAGAATTTGCGCGTCGAGTGCATGGGCCGGCGGCACACAACCGTAATGCGATAGAGGCTTATACTGACCGGATTCATGAACGGCGAGGATTTATATATGGCGCAGGAAACACAGCTTACCAATCTCGGGTTGCTGCGGATAGGGATCCCGCAGATTGACGAAGAGCATCGAGAGTTGACCGATAGGTTCGAGCGGCTGCTTGCCGACCCTGATGCGAGCTACGGTTCGGAAACGTTCGTAACAATCGTCACCCAGATAACGGCGTCGCTTAGAGTGCACTTCAACCACGAAGAAGCCATTATGCGCTCGCTGCCAATGCCTGATGAAGAGTTATCCAGGCACATCAAGGCGCACGATGCGATTCTTGTGGAGTGTTTTCAACTTCACGAAGCGATGATGCTCGATGTGCCGATGAGTCAATCCGAAGTAGTTTTGATGATTGAAAGGTGGCTTGTTAATCATGTCAGAACCACCGACGTTAAGATCAGGGCGTACCTCCCAAGCAAAATAAAGTAAGTGAGCGGCAGCAAAGCGCAATAGCTGCTGTTCCTGCCATAACATGCCTACGGCATTATCAAAGTCCGTTTCTAAGATTTGGCTTATTCGCGTGAAGGTCTGGATCCAATTTTCGCGGATGGCGGGTCTGGGTCGGCTGCATGCTGTCCATCGGAGATCCTGTAGCGTCCCGAACGACTGGTAACTCATCGGAAAGCTGACCTTGGATGTCGCCATGCTTCATAGCCAGAGTGTGCCAAGAACGTGAAGCGAATGCAGCATTGTGAGTGTGTCCGAGGCGGGTAGTTTCTTTTGGGCGCGGCAAGCCGCGACATGTTCCTCTGCAATTGATTGATACTGGACAGGTTGGCATTCGGGTTCGAAGCGCGCAGCGCTGGAAGCAGCGCCCGCGCTATTTGTTCCCTTTCGTCTGGCGACCCTATGTTCTCCCGGTTCGCGGCAGCGCCCGAGCAAATTACTCGTTTGAAACTCCTTGGATCAGACCTGTTTTTTGGATTCCGGCAATTTGATGCCAGGGAAATTCTTGATCACGGCCGAATCGTCCTCAAGCCCGTGACCCGCGGCCGAGGCCTGCAGGTACATCTGGTGTGCCGTTGCCGACAGCGGCAGCGGGAAAACATTCTTCTTCGCGTAGTCGAGAACGATGCCCAGATCCTTGATGAAAATATTCACCGCGGAGAGGGGCGTGTAATCGCCCGCCAGGACGTGCGGCATGCGGTTCTGGAACATCCAGGAATTACCGGCGCTGTTGGTGATCACTTCATAGACCTGCTCGGGATCGGCTCCGGCACGGATGGCCAGCGCCATCGCCTCGCCCGCGGCGGCGATGTGCACGCCCGCGAGAAGCTGGTTCACCATTTTGACCACCGAACCTGCACCGACTTCGTTGCCGAGGCGATAAATCTTGCCGGCAATCGCTTCAAGAACGGGCTGGCACTTGTCATAGGCCGCCTGCACGCCCGCAGTCATAATCGTCATCTCGCCGGCCATCGCCTTGGCTGCGCCGCCAGAAATCGGTCCGTCGATCATCAACAAGCCGGCCGCTTCGATACGCTTGCCCAGCGCCTTGGCAAACTCTGGCGAGACAGTTGCGCAAGCTATAACGACCGATCCTGGCTTCATGTGCGCCACCGCGCCATTTTCTCCAAAAAGAACAGTATCGGTCTGATCGGCATTAACGACGACGATGATCAAAACGTCAACCAGTTTGCCCAGCGCTGCTGGTGAATCGACGCGCTGGGCGCCAGCATCGACGACCTTCTGCACGGCTTCCGGCCGGACATCACACGCATGCACGTCAAAGCCTTCGCGCAGCAGTGACATGGCGACACCCATACCCATGGCGCCCAGACCAATAACGCCCACAGTCATTTTCTTGGCTTGTAAATCCATTTTCATTTTCTCCAAATCAGGTTAATGCGGCTACGGCAACCTCGCCCTGCGCTGGAACCCAGACAAGGTTGCGAAGTCTTGGCGATGGATCGGGTCGGCACAAGAACGTACCGACCCGGTTGTGGAGTCTTCGCACCATTTCGGTAGATGAAATTTCGGTCAGAAGCACTCAGGGAAATTCAGGCAGGCGTCGCCTTTGCAAATTCGTGCAGCGCATACTGATCCGCTTGCTTGGCAGGAATTGCCAGGACCGAGAGGGTTGCCAGGAGCGCAAATGTCGCCAGGAAATACATCCTGCCGTTGGTCGTCCCCGTTATGTGTCTAATGAAGCCGATGGCGTAGGGCCACTCATAAATTATACTTTACGTGCAATCCGGTAAACAAATCGGCAATCAACCCCCGTTTTTGGCGGCTCAGAAGGCTATCTTCTCTGAGTAACTGGTTTTTGTTCAATAAGCTGCCGCCTAACATTCCCAATGTCATGAGTCTCGTTTGGGCCACGAAGACCCGGTCACCTTCTGGGATTCATCGCCGGAAAGCGGCCGTTGCAGCTCGGTTTCCCCCAAAAGCTGATGGCGATTCCGCGGGGATTAGACATGTTCCGGGTGGCAGCTTTGGCCGCATTGTCGGTGGCGGTTTTTCATCGAATACACCGACGGCTTTTGATTCAGGCCGTTTCTAATCTAAAATCACGTCCCCTCCACAACTTAAATCCGGAACCCCGATAAATGAAGTACCGATTGGTCGCGCTTGATCTCGACGGAACATTGCTGGACAGCCAGTTGCAAATTCGCAGTGGAACGATGAAGGCGCTCGATCTTGTGCGTGCGCAAGGCGTGCAGGTGATGATCGTCACCGGCCGGCACCACGTCACCGCCTACCCTTACTGGCACCGGCTCGGCCTCGAACTGCCGGCGATCTGCTGCAATGGCGCCTATCTGTACGATTACCGGGCGGGCCGGCCGCTCGCCGGCGATCCGCTGACCCGCGACGAAACCCGTGCTTTGCTCGCGCTGGTGCGCAAGCATGCGATCTGCGCGATGGTTTACGAGAGGGATTTCATCGCCTATGAAAGCATCGACGGGCATTTCGCGCGATTGCGTGCCTGGGGGGCATCGCTGCCCGAGGCGCTGCGGCCGCGCATCGAAGCGGTGGCCTCGTATGAACGCCTACTCGAGGAAGCCGAGACGATCTGGAAGTTCACCGCCGCCGGTGAGGACCGCGCTGCGCTCGCCGCTTTCGTTGCCGAGATCGAGCAAAGCCTGGGCCTGAGTTGCGAATGGTCCGGGCCTGGCCGCCTCGACATCACGCGCGCGGCCAATAGCAAGGGCAATCGCCTGCTCGAGTGGATTGCCACGCAGGGCATCGCCGCATCCGAAGTGATCGCCTTCGGCGACGAACAGAACGATATGGATATGCTGCGCGTCGTCGGCATGGGCGTGGCGATGGGCAACAGCCAGGCCGAGGTGCAGGCTTGCGCCAACCGGGTCATCGGCGGCAACGACGGCGACGGCATCGCCGACACGCTGCGCCGCCTGGTGCTGACAGCCTGATCGCATCACGATAAAATGGTGGCCCTTGCCGTCTCCAGCCGCGCGAGCCTTCGGGCCGCCGCGTCAGTGTCCCCCATGTCGGTCGCCATCAACTGTCGTATTGAATGAATCAGGAGTAATCAAATGGTTTCTCAGGCTTCGCTGGCCAATGCAATTCGCGTGCTCGCCATGGATGGCGTGCAGGCCGCCAATTCCGGGCATCCGGGTGCGCCGATGGGCATGGCTGAAATCGCCGTCGCGTTATGGACCCGCCATCTCAAGCACAACCCGGCCGATCCGAAATGGCCAAATCGCGACCGCTTCGTGCTGTCCAACGGCCATGCCTCGATGCTCCTGTATTCGCTGCTCTACCTGACCGGCTACGACCTGCCGCTCGACGAACTCAAGCATTTCCGGCAACTGCACAGCAAGACGCCGGGGCATCCCGAATACGGCGTGACGCCCGGGGTGGAGACGACCACCGGACCGCTCGCTCAGGGTTTTGCCAACAGCGTCGGTTTCGCCCTCGCCGAAAGGCTGCTCGCCACCGAGTTCAACCGCGACGGATTCCCGATCGTCGATCACAACACCTATGTTTTCATGGGCGACGGCTGCATGATGGAAGGGGTATCGCATGAAGCGGCTTCGCTTGCCGGCGTCTGGAAGCTCTCCAAGCTGATCGCCTTTTACGATGACAACGGTATTTCAATCGACGGCCACGTCAGCGGCTGGTTTGCCGACGACACCGCCAAGCGCTTCGAAGCCTATGGCTGGAATGTGATTCGCAGCGTTGACGGGCAGGACGTCGAAGCGGTTGACGCGGCCATTCGCGCCGCCCAGGCGCAGCATGCCAGGCCGACATTGATTTGCTGCAAGACGACGATCGGCATGGGCTCGCCGCACAAGGCCGGCACCCCCGAGGCGCATGGCGCGCCGCTCGGCAAGGACGAAGTCGCCGCGACGCGTGCCGCGCTCGGCATCACCGACGGGCCTTTTGAAGTTCCCGAGGTCGTGCGCGCCGCCTGGAACGCCAGTGCCGCAGGCGCCGAGCGCCAGGCGCAATGGCAGCAGCTGTATGCCGCCTACCGCACCGCGCATCCCGAACTGGCGGTCGAATTCGAGCGCCGCACGCGCGGCGATCTGCACGCCAATTTCGAGGCGGGTGTGGCGGAAGCGCTGCAAACGATCGCCGCCAAGGGCGAGACGATCGCCACGCGCAAGTCGTCGCAGAACGCCATCCTGGCGCTGGCGCCCGTGATGCCCGAATTCATCGGCGGCTCGGCCGACCTCGCGCCGTCCAACCTGACCGAATGGAAAGGCTGCCGCGAACTGCGCGCCGAGGCGATGGAGGCCGGCGGCAACTACATCCACTACGGCGTGCGTGAATTCGGCATGTGCGCGATCATGAACGGTCTTGTGCTGCATGGCGGCTTCCGCCCCTTCGGCGGCACCTTCCTGATGTTCTCCGAATACGCGCGCAATGCCATTCGCATGGCGGCGCTGATGGGCATCAACCCGATCTACGTGTTTACGCACGACTCGATCGGCGTCGGCGAGGACGGTCCGACGCACCAGCCGGTCGAGCAGACCGCGACGCTGCGCCTGATGCCCAACCTCGACGTCTGGCGCCCCTGCGACAGCGTCGAGACGCTGGTCGCCTGGCAAACGGCGATCGAACACCGCAGCACGCCGACCGCGCTGATCCTGACGCGCCAGAACGTGCCGCACCAGACGCGCGACAGCGACCAGATCGCCGCGATCCGGCGCGGCGGCTACGTGCTCAAGGATTGCCCCGGAACGGCGCAGGCGGTGATCATCGCCACCGGTTCCGAAGTCGGCCTGGCCGTCACCGCGCAAGCGGCACTGGCCGGGAAGGGTATCGCGGTGCGCGTCGTCTCGCTGCCGTCGAGCTTCCTCTTCGACCGGCAGGACGCGGCCTACCGCGAATCGGTGCTGCCGCGCGGCATCCCGCGCGTTGCGGTCGAAGCCGGCGTGAGCGATTACTGGCGCAAGTACGTCGGACTCGACGGCGCGGTCGTCGGCATCGACCGCTTCGGCGAGTGCGGACCGGCGCCACAAGTCTTCGAATTCCTCGGCATCACCGCGGCCAAGGTCGCCGAGGCGGTGGAGGGTGTCATCGCGCGCTGAAGCCTGCGTACCAGCGCGCCGACATGACCGTCGTCTGCATTTGCTTAAGTCCCGGACTGCAGCGTTCGGTGTGCGTCGACGCGCTGACCCTCGGCGAAGTGAATCGGCTGCAAAGCGTCTCTGTCGACATCGGCGGCAAGGGCGTCAATGTCTGCCGCGTCCTGCAGCGCATCGGCATCAAAGCCTGTTGCCTGGCCCAGGGCGGCGACAACGGCGAAGATCTGATGGCGCTTGCCCGGGGTGAAGGCCTCGATCTGCGGCTCATTCGGTCATCAGGCCGATTGCGCACCTGCACGACGATCGTTGAAGCGCCGGATATGGGCGGCCGCCGCGTCACCGAACTCGTCGAACCCAGTTCGCCGGTCGATCCGGCTTGTGTCGCCCTGATGCGCGCGACTGTTCACAAGATGCTGCCCACGGCGAGCGCCTTGGTGATCGCCGGATCGATGGCACCGGGATTCCCGGCCGGCTATCAGACAGAACTCGCCGATTTTGCCACTGCGGCGGGCGTGCCTGTCCTGCTCGATATGCAGGGCGACGCGCTGCGCTCCGCGCTCAGCGCCAAGCCCGCGCTGGTCAAAATCAATCTGGCGGAATTCGGCGCGACCTTTCTTGGCGGACGTTTCTCCGGCAGCGAACAAAGCGGCGAACTCGCAGCCCACGAACTTTCCGGCGCGGTGCTCGACGCGGTTGCCGAAGTGTCGCGCCTGCACGCGACGATTTTCGTCCTGACACGCGGTGCCGGGAGCATCGTTGTGGCGCGGCAAGGCGCGTTGCGCGTACTGCCGGTGCGGCCGCTCGCCGGGGACGAAATCTTGAGCCCGATTGGCTCCGGCGACAGTTTTCTCGCCGGCTTGCTGGCCGTGCTCCTGGCCGGACCAGCGAAGCAGAGCCGCTCGACGCCGAATCCATTTTCCCTGGACGCCATTGAAGCGGCCATCGATTATGCCACCGCCTGCGCGCAGTCAAATGCGCGCACTATGCGTCCGGGAGTCCTTGAAGATTCGTTTTCCGGCGGCCTTGAATAGCCGATAACTTCGCGTCGGGCCGATCCGGCGTCGCGGCGATATTTTTTTCAGTTAAAGAGGGAATAGAGAAAATGCCTAGACCGGTCAGAAGAAAAGATCGAGAGATCGGCGCCGATGAGGCCAGGAATCTGTTCGCGCGTTGCACCTACGGCGTACTTGCCAGCGTAGATAAAGACGGGCGGCCCTACGCGATTCCCCTGCATTACGCTTTCGCCGACCAGTGCCTCTATTTTCACTGCGCGACCGAAGGACGGAAACTCGACAACATTCGGGCCAACCCGGCAGTCTCGTTCTGCGTTGTCGGCGAGACCACGGTACTGCCAGGAAAATTTTCGACCGAATACGAAAGCGCGGTCGCTTTCGGAACGGCAACCGAGATTGTCGCCGGCGAGAAGCAGGAGGCGCTGCTCAAGATTCTGGAGAAATATTCGCCGGGCTTCATCGCCGAAGGCGTCAAGTATATTGCCGGGAAGAACGACCAGACCGTGGTGGTCAGGATAGACATCAGCCATCTAACCGGAAAAGCACGTCGATGAGGTCGCCGCCAGGAACGGCGCCGCCATTCCGGCGAATCGGTTTTCAGCTACCACGAGCAAAATCGACTGCGGTATACTTGCGCGCTTCCGTGCGCGGTTGTCCCGTCGCGGCGAGCGTTCCGTTTTAACATTTCCGCATTTAGGAGAAGTCATGTCGGCATTACCAGGCGCGGCAACATGGCCGGCGCCGGCGCACAGCCGCCACTTGATGTCAGGTAACGACGCCGTTGCGCGCGCCGTGTGGGAGGCGGGCGTGCGCGTCGCGGCCGGCTATCCGGGAACGCCGGCGACCGAGATGCTCGAAGTGATCTCGAGCTATCCGGACATTTACAGCGAGTGGTCGGTCAACGAAAAAGTCTCGCTGGAAGTCGCTTTCGGCGCGGCGATGGCCGGTTCGCGTTCTTTCTGCGCGATGAAGCACGTCGGCATGAACGTCGCATCGGACGCGCTGATGACCATTACCCTGACCGGCGTTGCCGGCGGGCTGGTGATCGCCGTCGCCGACGACGTCGGGCTGTCGTCGTCGCAGAACGAACAGGACTCGCGCTACTGGGGGCGTTTCGCGCATCTGCCGCTGCTCGAGCCGGCCGATTCGCAGGAAGCGCACGATTTCACCCTGGCGGCTTTCGAACTCTCCGAGCGCTTCCAGGTGCCGGTGATCGTGCGCATGACCACACGCGTCTGCCACGTCAAGGGCCTGGTCACGGTCGGCGAGCGCACTGCGCGGCCGGTTGCAGGATTCACCAAGGATGCGGCGCGCTGGGTGATGGTACCGGGCGCCGCGGGCCGCCGGCTGCCGCTGATGTTCGAGCGCGAGAACCGGCTGCGCGCCGAAGCCGAAGTGTCGCCGCTCAATGTGATCGAGATGGGCAGCGACCGGCGCGTCGGTTTCATCACCTCGGGCCCCGCTTACATGCATGTGCGCGAAAGCTTTCCGGCGGCGCCGGTGCTCAAGCTCGGATTCTCCTGCCCGGTGCCTTTCGATCTGGTGCGCAGTTTCGCGGCGCAGTGCGATCGACTGGTCGTCGTCGAGGAAGTCGAGCCGCTGATCGAAACCGAAGTCAAGGCGCAAGGCATTGCGGTGCACGGCAAGGACATCCTGCCGCGCAGCGGCGAGCTCGCGCCGAGCGTCCTCAAACCGGCGCTCGCCAAGCTGCTCGGCGAATCATTGTCGCCGCCTGAAAAAGCCGTGTCCAAGTTCGCGCCCTTGCCGGTCTTTCCGCGCCCGCCGACGATGTGCGTGGCCTGCCCGCACCTCGGCGTCTATTACACCCTCGCGCAACTGCGCAACGTCACCATCTCTGGCGACATCGGCTGCTACACGCTCGGTTTCGGGCAGCCGTGGAATGCGCTCGACGCCTGTGTCTCGATGGGCGCATCGATGGGCATGGCGCTCGGCCTCGACAAGGGCCGCGCCGAAGCGGAAGAGGACAAGAAAATCGTCGCCGTGATCGGCGACTCGACCTTCATGCACATGGGCATGCAGGGCCTGCTCGACATCGTCTATAACCGCGGCAACGTCACCGTGATGATCCTCGACAATCGCGCCGTCGGCATGACCGGCGGCCAGAACAATCCGGGAACCGGCCGCGGCATCCACGGCGAGGACGCGCCGCGCGTCGATTTCGCGACGCTGGTCAAAGCCCTCGGCGTTGCGGAGGAGCGCGTGCATGTGATCGACCCTTACGAGTTGCCGACGCTGTTCAAGACGCTGCGCCAGGAGACGAAGATCGCCGAGCCCTCGGTCATCATCACCAACCAGCCCTGCGTGCTCGGCGAGGACTACCACGCACGCAAGCCTTTCCAGGTGCTCGAAGACGTGTGCACCGGCTGCGGCAACTGCGTCGACGTCGGCTGCCCGGCGATCCACGTCACCCGCCGCGACACGGTCGTCAAGGCCAACGGCAAGGAAGTCGCGCGTTCCTTCGTGCGCATCGAAAGCCCGGCGTGCACGGGCTGCGGCCTGTGCGTGCAGCCCTGCGCGCCCGACGCCATCGTGCATGTCCCTGCACTGGCCATGCCGATCCATGTGGTGAAAACCAGCTAAGGACTTTTTATGTCTGATACGACAAACATCCTCGTCGTCGGCACCGGCGGGCAGGGCGTGATGACCGCCACCGAGATCCTCGCCGAGGCGGCGATCGCCTTCGGCCACGACGTCAAGAAGACCGAAGTCGCCGGAATGGCGCAGCGCGGCGGCGTCGTCTCCTCGCATCTGCGCTTTGGCAAGCGCGTGCTGTCGCCGCAGATTTCGCCGGGCACCGCCGACCTGCTGCTCGGCTTCGAAGCCGCCGAGGGCATGCGCTGGCGCCACATGCTGCGCCCCGACGGCCTGGCGCTGATGAACACCGGCCGCCTGGTGCCGCCGGTCGTCGATCTCGGCCTCTTCGAATATCCCGATGATCCGGTCGCCGCGGTGCGCGCCGCCGGCACGCGCGTCTTTTCCTTCGACGCTTCGGCGATCGCCAAGGAACTCGGCGACATCCGGCTCGGCAACACAGTGATGCTCGGCGCCATCGCCGACCACCTGCCGTTCTCCCCCGAGGTGCTCGAACAATGCATCCTCAGGCGCTTTGCCAGCAAGAAGCCCGAGCTCATCGAACTCAATCGCCGCGCTTTCGCCGCCGGCCGCGCCGCCGCGGCGCAGGCCGCCGCTGCGAACTGACTTGCGGTAAAATTCCAGTCTCATACCGGCTACCGTCATTCCGGCGAAAGCCGGAATCCAGGATCCTGAGGCACAATCCCGGCTGTCGCCGGGATGACGTTTTTTGGAAAGCACCATGACCGCTCAAATCCTCGATGGCAACGCGCTCGCCCAGAAGCTGCGCGCCGGTTTCAAAGTGCGCGCCGAAGCGCTCGCGGCGCAGGGCGCGCGGCCCGGTCTCGCCGTGATCCTGGTCGGCGAAAACGCGGCCTCGCAGGTCTATGTGCGCAACAAGGTCAACGCCTGTGCGCAGGCCGGTTTCTACTCCGAGAAACATGCCTACGCGCCCGATGTCGTGCCGCAGGTGGTACTCGACAAGATTGCCGAACTCAACGCCGATCCGAAGATCCATGGCATTCTGGTGCAGCTGCCGCTGCCCAAGCATTTCAACGCCGATGCCGTGCTCGAAGCGATCGCGCCGCAAAAGGACGTCGACGGTTTCCGCGCCGAGAACGTTGGTGCCTTGATGCAGGGCAAGCGCTGCTTCATCCCATGCACGCCGTACGGTGCGATGAAATTTTTCGAAGAGGCGGGGATTACCGTAAAGGGCAAGGAAGCGGTGATCGTCGGCCGCTCGAATATCGTCGGTAAACCGATGGCCATGCTGCTGATGCACGCCGGCGCGACGGTCACCGTCTGCCACTCGCAGACACGCGATCTCAAGGCGCACTGCCTGCGCGCCGATATCCTCGTCGCGGCGATCGGCAAAGCGAAAATGATCACCGGCGATATGATCAAGCCGGGCGCCGTCGTCATCGACGTCGGCATCAACCGCATCAGCGAAGGGCCCGACGCCGGCAAGCTGTGCGGCGACGTCGATTTCGCAGCGGCCAAGGAAGTGGCGGGCTTCATCACGCCGGTCCCCGGCGGCGTCGGCCCGATGACGATCACCATGCTGCTGGCCAACACGCTCGAGAGCGCCGAGCGCTCGCTGAGTACTTGAGGAGAAAACGATGGTTGAGATGGTCAACAATCCGCTCGTCGGTATCGTCATGGGGTCGGACAGCGACTGGCCGGTGCTGCGCTCCTGCGCCGAGATGCTCAAGCGCTTTGGCATCGCCTATGAAGCCAAGGTCCTCTCGGCGCATCGCACCCCCGATGCGGCGCTGGCTTACGCGACGGCAGCGCAAGGGCGTGGCATCAAGGTGCTGATCGGCGCTGCCGGCGGCGCTGCCCACCTGGCCGGAGTCCTGGCGGCCAAGAGCCAATTGCCGGTCCTCGCCGTGCCGATGCCGTCCAAGCACCTGCAGGGTCTCGATTCACTGCTGGCCATGGTGCAGATGCCGGGCGGCATACCGGTGGCGACCTTCGCCATCGGCGAAGCCGGCGCGGTCAATGCCGCGCTTTTTTCGGTGGCGATGCTGGCGCTTTCCGATGCCGATCTGGCCAAGAATCTTGCCGCCTTCCGCGCC
Organism: uncultured beta proteobacterium; assembly: GCA_903886975.1. Lineage (GTDB taxonomy): Bacteria > Pseudomonadota > Gammaproteobacteria > Burkholderiales > Rhodocyclaceae > Propionivibrio. The sequence continues at coordinate 11,314 of CAISOB010000014.1, read as the reverse complement.
GAGCAGACCGAGAAGGTCCTGGCCAAGACCCTGCCGGACCAGCCTTGAAACAAGAGTTCGGCTCTTAAATGACGACGGATTTCTCGCGGGCCGTTGACTTGTTGCAGGCCGGCGAACTCGTCGCCTTTCCCACCGAGACGGTCTACGGACTCGGCGCCGATGCGGCCAACCCGCAGGCGCTGGCGAAGATGTTCGCCGCCAAGGGGCGGCCGGCCGATCATCCGGTGATCGTGCACCTCGCCGGCGCCGCTTACCTCGAGCGCTGGGCAATCGATATTCCGCCGCTTGCCTGGGAACTCGCCGAAGCCTTCTGGCCCGGACCGCTCACGCTCATTCTGAAACGTGCGCCACAAGTGCCCTACGCCGTGACCGGCGGCCAGGAAACCGTCGGCCTGCGCGTCCCCTCGCATCCGCTCGCGCTCGGCTTGCTGCGCGCGTACACGCAGGCCGGCGGCGGCCACGGCAACATGTGCGGCATCGCCGCGCCGTCGGCCAACCGCTTCGGGCGCATCAGTCCGACTGATGCGGCGCACGTGCGCGAAGAACTCGGCGATGTGGTGGCGCTGATCCTCGACGGCGGTTCGTGTCCGGTCGGCATCGAATCGACGATCATCGATCTTTCGCGCGCCGCCGATCTGACGCCACGCTTGCTGCGCCCCGGCCGCATCACGCCGGAACAGATCGCGGCGGTCAGCGGCGTATTGCCTGAACTGCCCGGCGCACACGTTGGCGGCGCGCCGCGCGTTTCCGGTTCGCTCGCCTCCCACTACGCGCCGCAGACGCCGGTGCGTCTTGTCGCGAAGGAACAATTGCCGGAAGTACTGCGCGGCCTCAAGGTACAAGGCAAGCGCTTCGGCCTGCTCGCCCATGGTCCGCTCGCCGGGCTCGCGGCGCCGCATTCGCTGCGCCTCTTGCCGGCCAATGCCGAAGGCTACGCGCGCGGCGTGTACGCCGCCTTGCGCGAACTCGACCAGGCCGGCAACGAGGTGATCGTGGTCGAGGCGGTACCGCCGGAATCAGCCTGGGCCGGCGTCGCCGATCGCTTGCGGCGCGCGGCCTGCGGCTCCGGCGAAAGCTGACCCGCCGCGCGCGCCCGTTCCGCTAGAACGACTGTCGCCGCGCCACTTCCGCGGCCATCGCTCGCAATTGCTCCTCGACCTCGTGGCGGATGAATGGGCCGCCGAACATGCGCGCTATGGCCGAACCCGGAGCGATCTCGGCATGGTAATGCACGCGGGTGCCGCGTTCGTTTTCGCTGAGTACCGTATCACTCGCAAAGCTGCTCGCCGTTCCGGTAAGTTGCCGGGCGATGATGCGCTGCATCGGCTCGAGTCGGATTTCGCGCATGGAGTTGAACGAGTAGGAGAAGATCCCGAACTTGGCCGTGCCTTCCTGCAGTACAAATAGCGTGTTGCCGTCGTGGCGCACGATCCTGCTCGATTGCAGATTGCTCAGGATGCTCGCCATGGCATCGAAATCGGTCAGTACGTCCCAGGCCATGCGCACGGGTACCGGCAGATCGACGCCGGCATCGACGAGAAAAGTATCGCCTGCTTTCTCCACGCCGACCACGATCTCCGGCTCGGCGGCAAAAACCGCGCAGGACAGGATCAGCGCAAGACAGGCGGCGAGGCGCGGCAAGTTGATCATCAGAGTCTTATATTCGATCGCGGTGGGATACTTCAATGACTCGCGCCCGGCGCGAGAGTTCCTCGACCAGCGCCAGCGCCTGATTCCGATTGGCGGCATCGAGGTTGGCGTCCCATTCGTCGAGCAGATAAGCCGGATACGCGGTATTGGCGACGATTTCGCGCAACACCTGCAGTTGCCGCTCGCCCGAGGAGTAGCCCTGCTGCCCGCTATCCTCGTCCTCGCCTTCGCCTTCCTGCGCCGCGGCCGGTCCGCTATTGAAGGCATACGCCAGCCTGTCCCGCGTTGGCCAATAGTAAGCCCCACCGCGCAACTTGGCCTTGAGCGCGGCGAGCAGCGTCGATTTGCCGCTGCCGTTGCCGCCGCGCAGCGTAACCAAACCGGTCGGCGCGGCCAGCGCGTGGCCGACCGCGTCGGCCAGCGACGCGCATTCGCAGTCCCTGCCATCTTCCCTGAGCACGACGCGGCCGAAGCCGATACGCTCGACAAAGTCGGCCGCAGGTAGCGGGCGCAAGTGCGCGCAGACGCCCTTGATGCGTGTCCAAATCGCTACGAGATCGGTGAAGCCGACAGTCAGTTCGTGCATGTCGAGCGTCATTTCGATTTGTCTGGGCAAAGTCGCGGCAAGCGCGATCAGCAGCGCGGTGTCGCCGACATCGTGCAGCGCGATCCAGGCCGTGGTCGACAACACCAGCAGCAGGGCGATCAGGCCGCTGAAGGCGCTCCAGCCTTCGCGCAGCAGGATGGCGCGGATTTGCGCCGCAAGCGCAGCCGCAATCCGCTGCCGGAAATCGCGGTGCCAGATCCGGAAGTTATAGTGATTGCCGCTAAAGACATTGTCCCAGGCGTTGTAGGTACGCGCCGTCATGCGGTTGGTCATGCGCTGGTTGTCGAGATATGCGGCGGCTAGCGGCTTGCGCATGAACCATTGCAAAGTCGCCAGGATCACGAAGGCCGCGGCGAAAGCGGCCGGCAGACCGGCGTCTATGGCCAGGCCGAGAACCAGCGAATTGAACAGCAGCTGGAAGAAGAGGCGCAGATGAAACTGCAGCGTGAAGATCAGCTCGAAACAGACATGGAAGGTTTCGCTGGTCAGGAAAGGCTCGCATTTTTCACGCGCGGCGCTGTCGCCGAGCAAGGCCGTCTGGTAGCGGTTCTGGCGCGCGAAATGCAGCATGTAACGCGAGTAGGCGGCAAATCCGGCGCGTTCGGCGAAGATCCAGCTCACCGCCCCGGCCAGGTAGGAAACCGTCTGCGCCACGACGATCCAGCCGAAGTTGCCTGCCGAGACACTCTCTTGCGTGATGTCGCGGGCGATGGCGATGATCAGCCAGGTTGTCGCCGCGCTGCAGGCTTCCTGCAGGACGATCATCGCCAGCATGGCGAGCATCGCCGATCCGATCAGAAAGCGGAAGAATTCGCGCGGCGGAAACGGCGCCGGCGCTGGTAATGATAGTGGCATTACGTACCGGTTCGATGGAGGTGGTTGCGAGCAAACCATGCACGCAAAACAAGTAAAGCAGACTCGCGCCTGCTTTACTTGTTTTGCTCAGGACAGGCCGGGCCTGTCGGGTGCTACTTCTTCGGGACGGGTTTTTTGCCCTTGGATTTTTTCTTGGTGGCCATTTCGGACTCCATTTCAATGAGGTGGAAGACAGGAGAAACCATGCAAAGCAACTACAGCGCAAGTTTAAGCGAGATTCCCCGCCAAGGGGGGATGGCAATTTGTAAGAAATTGTAAACCGGCGCGCCTACTTGCTCAGGAAGCGATCGCGGTTGCGCGTGATGTAGACGCCGGCGAAAACGCACGCGGCGCCGACGGCCTGCAGGGGTCCGAAGGTTTCGCCGAGCAGAAAGTATGCGGTTATTACTGCGAAGACCGGCGAGAGGTTGTTGAAGATGGCGACGCGCGAAGTGCCGATGATGCCGCTGCCCCAGATCCAGAGAAAGTTGCCGATGCACAGACCGAGAATGCCGGAAAAGAAGACGCTGGCCCAGGCGATGGCCGGCACTTGCGTCCACTGCACGCGCAGCACGTCGGGTGCGGAAAGCGCCAGCAGCATCGCGCTGGTCATGACGATCAGATAGGCGGTAACCTGGTAGCTCGAATAGCGCGCGAGCAGCTCTTTCGAGAAAACCATGTAATACGCGTAAGCGACCTGCGCGATGAGAATCAGCAGGGTGCCGAGCAGATGGTCGCTGGCGATGCTCAGTTCGCGGCCGGCGCCGATCACGATCAGCGCGACGCCGACCAGCGAAAAGGCGATGCCGATGACCACCGGCCGGGTGATCCGCTCGAGCCCGTAGAACTTGTTGATCAGCAGCACGCTCACCGGCATCAGGCACAACATGAAGGAGGCATTGCCCGAAGTCGTGCGCTGTATGCCCTCGGTGAGCAGGAATTGGAAGATGAAGAAGCCGAATGCGCTGACGCGGCAAAAGATCCATAGATCGGCGCGGCTGACCCGGCGGTAAGTTCCCGAAAGCCAGAGGGCGAGGAGCGCGACGCAGCTCGCGACAATGAAGCGCGCGACATTGTACGGTTGCGGCGCGATGTACTGCAGGCCGAGCTTGATGGCCGGCGGGTTGATGCCCCAGACGATAGCGACCAGAACGAGGATGAACTCGGCGAAGAGGTGCTTCTTGTGCATGTCGGGCGGGCTGATTCGGGCGCCTGCACGCAGGCCGCGCGAAAAGGTTTCGAGGAGTTGTTTTTTGTAAGGACGGCCACCGGCGTGGCCCGCTGTGAAGCCCCATTCTACCGTGTACGCCGGCTTGCCGCCCGGGCAAGGGAACGATGCCGGCAATTGCCGTTCAAATTCAGATACCATGATCTTTGTCGCAGCGTACGCGGGATCGATGGTCACCCTAAACGAATCGAAAAGGAGAGAGGCATGAAGCGCAGCCTGCTGGGGACGCCAATCGCCGCGAGCGAAATCACGCCGCGCGAAATTTTCGAACAACGCCGCACGCTGATTCGTGCCGCAGCGGCTGGTGTTTTCGGCGCGGCGCTCTCGCCGTGGTTCGCGCGCAGCGCCTTTGCGCAGACCGGCGCGGCCACGGGTCTGGCCAAACTGGCAGCCAAGGCCAACGCGCAATACCTGCCCAAGGACAAGCTCACGCGCTACAAGGACGCCACGACCTACAACAACTACTATGAATTCGGCACCGACAAGGCCGATCCGGCGCTGCATGCGCAGACACTGATCACCCGGCCGTGGACCGTCGCCGTCGAAGGCCACGTCAAGAATCCCAAGGTCTATGACATCGACGAACTGATGAAGCTCGCGCCGCTGGAAGAGCGTGTCTATCGCCTGCGCTGCGTCGAAGGCTGGGCTATGGTCATTCCCTGGACCGGCGTTCCGCTCGCGCAACTGATTCGCCGGCTCGAACCGACGGCCGATGCCAAATACGTCGAATTCATCACGCTCGCCGACCAGAAACAGATGCCGGGCGTGTCGGTGCCGGTACTCGCCTGGCCTTACGTCGAAGGCCTGCGCCTCGATGAGGCGATGAATCCGCTGACCCTGCTCGCTTTCGGCCTTTACGGCGAAGTCCTGCCGAAGCAGAACGGCGCGCCGGTGCGCCTCGTCGTTCCATGGAAGTACGGCTTCAAGAGCGCCAAATCAATCGTGCGCATCCGCTTCACCGAGACCGAGCCGAAAACCAGCTGGCATGTCGCGGCGCCGAGCGAATACGGTTTTTATGCCAACGTCAATCCAGCGGTCGATCACCCGCGCTGGAGCCAGGCCAAGGAATTTCGCATCGGCGAGAGCGGCGACCTGTTCAGCCCCAAAGTGAAGACCTTGCCGTTCAACGGTTACGCCGAGCAGGTCGCGTCGCTGTACACGGGCATGGACCTGAAGAGGTTCTTCTGAAAACGCGCGAGCTCATGCCGGTCTGGTTTCGCCTCTGCGTTTTCGCCGCCAGCCTGCTGCCGCTGTTGCGGCTGTTCTGGCTCGGCACGCACGACGGCCTGGGTGCGAATCCGCTTGAATTCGTCACCCGCTCGACCGGCACCTGGGCACTGGTCTTTCTCTGTCTGGCGCTGACCATCACGCCGCTGCGGCGGCTCACCGGCCAGCCGCAGTGGCTCAAGTTGCGGCGCATGCTCGGGCTGTATTGCTTCTTCTATGCGGCGCTGCACTTTGCGATCTGGTTGTGGATCGACCACGACTTCGATCTCGCGGAAATGTGGGCCGACGTATTGAAGCGCCCGTTCATCGCCGCAGGATTCACCGCTTTTGTCCTGCTGATGCCGCTCGCCGCGACTTCAACCCGGGCGATGATGCGCCGCCTCGGCGTCAACTGGGTTCGCCTGCATCGCCTGGTGTATCTGATCGCCGTCGCCGCGATCCTGCACTACTGGTGGCACAAGGCCGGCAAGAACGATTTTTCCACCGTCAGCATTTATGCCAGCGTCGTTGCCGCATTGCTCGGACTGCGACTCTGGTGGGCGGCCAGGCGCGAGCTTAGCCGCGCGCTGAAGAAGCCCGCCGAAGCCGGATCGGGCTGAATCGAAATGGAGCCAAGCGTGGACAGGAAAATTGCGATCGTTACCGGCGGCAGCCGCGGCCTGGGCCGTAACACGGCGATGCATCTGGCGCGCAAGGAGGTCGATGTGATTCTCACCTATCGACGCCAGCAGGAAGAAGCGAAGGAGGTCGTGGCCGAGATCGCGGCGCTCGGCGGCCGTGGGCTTGCCTTGCAGCTCGATGTGGCGAGGAGCCAGACTTTCGCGGCTTTCGCCGACGCGGTCAAAGAGGCGCTCGCCGCCGATTGGCAGCGCAAGGATTTCGACTTCCTAGTCAACAACGCCGGCATCGGCATCACTGCGCCGTTTGCCGAGACGACCGAAGCGCAATTCGACGAACTCATGGCCGTTCACCTCAAAGGTCCTTTCTTCCTGACCCAGGCCTTGCTGCCGCTGATCGCCGACGGCGGCCGCATCGTCAATCTTTCGAGCGGTCTTGCGCGTTTCGCGCTGCCGGGCTTCGCCGCATACGGCGCGATGAAGGGGGCGATCGAAGTGCTGACGCGCTACCAGGCCAAGGAGCTCGGCGTGCGCGGCATCGCGGTCAATGTGGTCGCGCCGGGCGCCATCGAAACCGATTTCGGCGGCGGCGCCGTGCGCGACAATGCGCAGCTCAACGCGCACATCGCCAGCCAGACGGCACTCGGCCGCGCCGGCGTACCGGACGACATCGGCGGCGTCATCGCCTCGCTGCTGTCCGACGATAACCGCTGGATCAACGCGCAACGTATCGAGGCGTCGGGCGGAATGTTTCTTTAGCACGGGGCTTCGGCTATAGTGCAGGGCAGCGGGGGGAGCCCCGCGCACGTGCGGCAGCCGCTGCGCCGCAGCGTTGCATTGCGGCGCGACAATTAATCAGCATAAGAATGAAGCCCGGAATCCGCTTGAACTGGTCGCTGGTACGCCTGATCGCCGTCCAGGTATGCATCCATGGCAGCATGTCCGGCGTGCGCATGGCAGCGCCATTGCTGGCGCTGCGCCAGGGGCAGAGTGCGCTGGCGGTCGGCGTGCTGTTGGCGTTTTTTGCACTGCCGCAGGTCTTCCTGTCTTTGCCCGCCGGGCGCTATGCCGATCGCAACAGCCTCAAGCGGCCGGTGGGCATCAGCGTGGCCTTTACCGTCATCGGCATCGGACTTGCTGCTTTGTGGCCGGCGCACTGGTCGGCATTCCCGGCGCTTTGCGTTGCCGCCCTGTTTTCCGGCGGCGCGACCGGCTGCGCCGTGATCGCGCTGCAGCGCCATGTCAGCCGCATGGCGAGCGACGCGCTGCAGCTCAGGCAAGTTTTCAGCTGGCTGGCCATCGCGCCGTCGATTGCCAATTTCGTTGGGCCCTTCTGCGCCGGGCTGCTGATCGACAATGCCGGCTTCCGCGCCGCTTTCGCGGTCATGGCGGCGCTGCCGCTGGCCTCGTGGTACTGCGTGCGCAAGACGCCCGAGCTGCCGCTACACGATCGCGCGACGGGCGACGCCAGCCTGCACTCGTGGGATTTGCTGGCCGAGCCGCAAATGCGCCGCCTGCTGCTGATCAACTGGATGCTTTCGTCATGTTGGGACGTGCACACCTTCATCCTGCCGATACTCGGCCACGAACGCGGTTTCAGCGCCTCAGTGATCGGCACCATCCTCGGCGCGTTCGCCGTCGCCACGACGATCATCCGCGTGGTCATGCCGATCATCGCCGCGCGCCTGCAGGAATGGGCGGTGATCACCGCTTCGATGGCCGCGACGGCCCTGTTGTTCGGCATCTACCCGCTGCTGCATTCGCCGCTGGCGATGGGTACTTGTTCGGTTCTGCTTGGTTTTGCCCTCGGTTCGGTGCAACCGATGATCCTCAGCGCCATGCACCAGATCACGCCCGAAAACCGCCATGGTGAAGCCCTGGGTCTGCGCATGCTGACCATCACCAGTTCCGGGGTGCTGATGCCGATGCTGTTCGGCACGACGGGCGCGATCATCGGCGTGGCCAGCGTCTTCTGGGTTGTCGGCGCAACCGTGGCCGGCGGCACGCGCGCGGCGTGGGGACTCAAGCCCGGGGCCAAAGCGGCCTGATGCCGCGCAGTTCGCCGCGCAGTTTGCAGACTAGCCGATACGATTCAACGCGTGCTCCAGGTGCTGCACCGTGCGCTTGATGTTGTGCAACTTGTCCAAACCGAAAAGTCCGATGCGGAAGGTCTTGTAATCGGCGGGTTCGTCGCATTGCAGCGGGACGCCCGCGGCGGTCTGCAAACCGAGCCGGAGGAACTTCTTGGTGTTCTGAATATCCGCGTCATCGGTATAGCTGACCACCACGCCCGGTGCCTGGAAGCCTTCGGCGGCGACGCTCTTGAAGCCTTTGCGCACGAGCAGGGCGCGCACCTCGTTGCCGAGCACCTGCTGCTCGTCGCGGACTCTCGCAAAACCGTAGCGTTCGGTTTCTTTCATCACCTCGCACAATACCGCGAGGGCGTCGGTCGGCATCGTCGCGTGGTAAGCGTGACCGCCGTTCTCGTAGGCCTCCATGATCTGCAGCCACTTTTTCAGGTCACAAGAATAGCTGGTGCTGGCCGTGCCGTCGATTCGCGCGCGCGCTTCCTTGCCGAGCATCACCAGGGCGCAGCACGGCGGACTGCTCCAGCCTTTCTGCGGCGCGGTGATCAGGATGTCGACGCCGCTCTTCACCATGTCGACCCAGATCGTGCCGGAGGCGACGCAGTCGAGGACGAACAGACCACCGACGGCGTGCACGGCATCGCTGACAGCGCGCAGATAGGCGTCGGGCAGAATCATTCCGGACGCGGTCTCAACGTGCGGGGCGAAAACCAGATCGGGCTTCTTGTCGCGAATGGCGGCGACGACTTCGGCGATCGGCGGCGGCGCAAAAGCGGCCTGCCGGCCTGCTTCGATCGTGCGCGCCTTAAGCACGGTGGTCTCGGCGGGGATCTTGCCGGCGTCGAAGATCTGGCTCCAGCGGAAACTGAACCAGCCGTTGCGGATGACCAGGCATTTCTTGCCGGTGGCAAATTGTCGGGCCACCGCTTCCATGCCGAATGTGCCGCTGCCCGGAACGACGATGGCCGAATTCGCGTTATAAACTTGCTTGAGAATGCGCGAGATGTCGCGCATCACGCCCTGGAATTTTGCGGACATGTGATTAAGGGCGCGGTCGGTATAGACAACCGAGTACTCGAGCAAACCGTCAGGGTCAACGTCGGGCAATAGTCCAGGCATGGTCGTCTCCGAAAAAGGGCAGTGAAAGTTTAATCGCACAGCTTAGCATGCGGGCATTTGCGCGGGGAATTGAAATCGCGCTCGGTGAGATTACGCTCAGCGGGACGTCGCATCCGACGGGGCTCGCACGAGATTTTTGCGGATCTCGCGCAGCTTGGTCTTGAGCGGCTCGGCATTGTCGCGGCCGATGCGGATCATGATCTTCTGTCCTGCGGAAAGCGCTTCGAGTTGTTCGTCGGCGTATCGGTAGAGGACCTTGGGCTGCACCAGCCGGATCGGCTCCGCGGGCGACGGCGCGGCGAGCAGATCGTCGATCGCCTCGATCAGGCGGTCGTTGAAATAGGCACTCGGGTAACCGAGTTCGACATAGGCGCGCTGGAAGAGCGGGTAGAACTCGCGATAGACGGCGACCAGCCTCGCGCTATCGACCGCCTCGATGAGCCGGACCATGGCGTTGTAGCGGTCGCGATTGGCTGCGCCGATAGCTCGCTCGTCGCCCTGTCCCTCAGTGATGAAAGCGCCCGCCACCCGTTTGATCGGCACGATGCGCGCCGGCAGGTACGGCCGCGGCAGCGCGTCCACTGTGGCGACAGAATTGCGGATGAGCGCGTCGGGCAGCAGCAGGTCTTTCCAGTTTTTGCCGAGCACCGCGCGCAGCGCCTCGACGATAATTGCATCGCTTTGCTCGAGCTCGGGCAGCGGCGTCTGTGCCGGCGCCTCGGCGAGCGGATGCGCGATCGCCGGTTCGGCCGGCGCGGGCGGCGGGACGGGCACCGGCTGGACCCGCGGCGGCGGTATGAATTCCTCCGCGACGAGCGGCTCGGCCGGCCGGTTGAGCAGGAAATAAGCGGCCAGTGCGCCGGCCAGCGTCGCGCCTAGAGCGAGCAAAGCGAGAATCACCCAGGCTCTTCTTCGCATGGCCTGATCTCCGGTTGGTTGTAATCGAAGGATAGCACCGGCGTGGTCGGCGCAACCGTCGGCGGCGGACAAGCCGCGGAGGATCTCAAGGGACACGGGCCCGGACAATGAAGTGTATTGACAATAGCAATACGACGCGTATACTCGCCCAATGGACATCGAATACGAATTGCAGGGCATTCGATTTCGCTGGAATTCGGACAAGGCCAGGCTCAACGTGGAGAAGCACGGCGTTTCGTTCGAGCATGCCGCGCAAGTCTTCTTCGATCCGTTCCTGAAATACCAGGATGCCTCAAGCGACAGTGAACTGCGCGACGGGGCCTTGGGATGTGACTTCAGCTTTCGGATCCTGTTCGTCGTCCACCTTATCGTTGAGGATGAGTACATTCGAATCATCTCGGCGCGCAAAGCCGAAGCGGCGGAAAGGAAATGCTATGAAGATGGAGACAATTAAGAAACGGCTGGCAAAAGACCGGGTGATGATCTCGGTCACATTGCGGATGCCTGAAGACGTGGTGACCGACATGAAGCGCATAGCGCCCTTGCGAGGCTTTTCCGGCTATCAGACCCTGCTGCGCGCATACGTCGGGGCCGGCCTGCGTGAAGACATCGAGCGCCTGGAGGGGTCGGCGATCGGCCGTCTGATCGACAAGCTTCGCGAGAGCGGCGTGCCCGAGGCGACTCTCATGAAGGCGGCGTCCGAAGCGGCGAAACTGGATGGTTGACATTCCCCGTAACTGGCTGATGGCGCAAAAGCAATTTTGTCTGTCCGTGCTTGCGGCCCCGATACTTTCAGGCAGGAAGCGCTGGAAAACGGCGGGTTAACTGCAAGAATAGTGGGATCACCCAGAAACAATCGTGGTCCGTCCCTGAGGTTTCCCCTCGAACAAACGAGAAGAAACATTGGGTTAGGTAAAGAGGTGCATGCATGGTGCCGATAAGTCCTTCATCTCGGTGACCAAACGTTGATGGAGGCGGGCCATGCATGCGAAGAGAATTGTAGGAC
>CAISOB010000013.1 GCA_903886975.1 uncultured beta proteobacterium | reverse complement strand
GTATGCCTGGCTCAAGGATACGTTGGAGAAATTACCAACTTGGCCCTATAGCCGAATTGACGAGTTGTTGCCGCTCCGGCCCATTACCACTGCGTAAGTCAGCTGGCAACGCGGTACCGTAGAGCGCTTACAATCAATTTCAAATCGGCACCAAAATAAATTGCTCTACAAGCCCCGCCAACGCTCAATCTCGGCTCGGGAATACGGTGTTTAACCGGACACTACTGATCCGACATATTTATCAATTCCTCGGACGAAATGATGAGAAGGTGTGCCAACGGAGTCGATTTGGTTGTCGAAGTGGCAACATCACAGGCCGTTGTCGAGTTCGCCCCTGAGATATTGAGATATAGCGATCTCGCCGTTTTTTCATCGACGGCATTTGCTGATCCTGCCTTCGAACAATTAGTCAGCGAGACCTGCCGCGAATACAGCCGAAAGGTCTATGTCCCGCACGGCGCCATTCTTGGTGTTGACGGCCTCTTTGACGGACGTGACGTCTTGGAAGACGTCGTCATAACCACAACCAAGCGACCAGAGAATCTTGGAAGGACGGATTCATCAAAGACTGTCCTTTATGATGGTCCAACTCGGGATGCCTGCAAAGCGTTTCCCCGCAATGTGAATGTACACGCGTGTATTGCACTTGGCGGTTTGGGTTTCGATAGAACGCGCTCAAGGATCGTATCCGACCCAGATTCACCCGGAAACAGTCATCTAATTGAGATTAAGGCTAAAGGTTGTTGGTTCAAAATCGAGGTCTTAAGCGATCCTATTTCGGGGGTGACTGGAGCCTATACGCCAGTATCGGCGTGCGCGTCAATTCGACGCTTGCTCAGCACGGAAGGAATCGTTATCGCATAATGACCTTTGATTGAGGAGATTTATAGAGCACGTCTGCTTATTGAACTAGAACGGTCCTATCGGACACCCGCTGTGGTGTCGCTTGGGCCGAGTTGCTCACCTAGGCCGTCCGGCAGCTTCCAAAGTGAAACGGTCAATAAAATGGCTGCTCTGACAAGCCAATGACGGACTGCTCTTGGCTGGCGCCAGCCGTACATGCATGTCATCACAATACTGCGGCGCACAACAAGAAATCAATCACCAATTACGGATACCCCGTTTCTCATGCGTCGCCAAGCAGAAGGAACCAAAGGTAACGTCGCGTCACCGTCTTGCCTGCGGCACGATTCCCTGCGCTGCGCGTTGTGTCGGGCGGCTGCGGAACTCGCCGCTGGCGAGGCTTAAACAGACCTCGCCATCTGCCGTGGCCCAACTGCGCTGCTCAGCAGTGCCGAAGGGGATAGGGTCGCATCTTCAAGTTTGAGGGCAAGAAACGCTTTTCGCCATGCCTCGCTGTACTCGCCGGCGGCTAAACACTTTTCACGGCGGCTTGGCAATTCATCTAAAATCCGTTTATTCCAATCATTAGCCATTAGCCCGATCATGCAGATCACGATCACCCGTCCCGATGACTGGCATTTGCACCTGCGCGACGGTGCCGCGCTCGCGGCGGTCCTGCCGCACAGCGCGCGCCAGTTTGCGCGGGCCATCGTCATGCCCAACCTGCGCCCGCCGGTGACCACGGTCGCCGCCGCCGGAAAATATCGTGAGCGCATACTCGCCGCCTTGCCGGCAGGATTGAATTTCGAACCGCTGATGACGCTTTATCTCACCGACAACTCGCCGGCCGACGAAATACTCCGCGCGGCCGGTAGCGACTTCGTGAAGGCGGTCAAGCTCTATCCGGCCGGCGCGACGACCAATTCGAACGCCGGTGTCACCGATCTCGCCAAGTGCGACGCGGCGCTTGGCGAAATGGAGAAGCTCGGACTGCCGCTCTTGGTGCACGGCGAAGTCGCCGACCCGGCGATCGACCTCTTCGATCGCGAGAACGTCTTCATCGACACCGTGATGCAGCCCTTGCTGGCGAGGCATCCCGCTCTGCGCGTCGTGTTCGAGCACATCACCACGAAGGATGCCGCGGCTTTCGTCGCGGCCGCCGGCGCGAATGTCGCAGCGACGATCACCGCGCATCACTTGCTCTACAACCGCAACGCTCTGTTCGTCGGCGGCTTGCGCCCGCACTACTACTGCCTGCCGGTGTTAAAGCGCGAAGTGCATCGCCAGGCGCTGATCGCCGCAGCGACTTCGGCCAGCGGCAAGTTCTTTCTCGGCACCGATTCGGCGCCGCATGCGCGCGGCGGCAAGGAAGCCGCCTGCGCCTGCGCCGGTTGCTACACGGCCTTCGCGGCGCTCGAGCTCTATGCCGAAGCCTTCGCGGCAGCGGGCGCGCTTGACCGGTTCGAAGCCTTCGCCAGCTTCAACGGCGCCGATTTTTATGGCCTGCCGCGCAACGCCGGCACGTTGACGCTGGAGAGGCGGAGCTGGACCATGCCGGACGAGCTTGCCTATGCCGACGGCGATAGGCTCGTCCCGCTGCGCGCCGGCGAAGCGATGCAATGGAAACTCATTGGCTGATTCATATTTAATGATTGGGGGTTCCTCGTGAATTGTTCCCGCTGTGCGCCTGCCGCCCTGCTGCTGCTCCTGCCTTTTCTTTCCGCCTGCTCCGACCAGCGCGCGACGGTCGAGATCCAGGGCAGCGCGCATTCACTGAGCCTGATCCGCGTGACGACTTTCCCTTGGGACAAGACGGCGAAGTATTCTATCGTCGCTTCGCGCATGCCCGATTGCATGCGCCGGCATCCGATGTCGGAAGCGGGCCTCGACGCCAAGGTCGAGGTCTATTCGCCCGGCAACAATGCCTGGATCCTGAAACAAGACGGCCGTATGTACGTCACCGAGACGCGCAGCTGCGAAGGCTTCGCGACGCTCGACAAGGCGCCGGAAGACGGCATGGGCGCGCTGCTTGGCGACTTCGAGATGCGCAACGACACCCTCGTTTTCGTCGCCGCTCCCAAAGTCGAGCCGCCGGCCGCACCGTCTTCGCCAGCGGCGCCGGAGACTGTTGCGCCCGCATCGAGCTGAGCCTGCCCGCGCGAGGGCGTATAATCGCCTCGGGAAGTCGGTCAGGCAACCGCTGGGCAAAAGGCGCAAGCCTAGCGCCGAGAGGAAAGTCCGGGCTTCGCAGAGCAAGATGCCGGCTAACGGCCGGGCACCGTGAGGTGACGGAAAGTGCAACAGAGAGTAGACCGCCTAAGCTCGGGGCAACTCGGGCCGGCAAGGGTGAAACGGCGAGGTAAGAGCTCACCGCGGACGTGGCGACACGGACGGCACGGCAAACCCCATCTGAAGCAAGGCCAAATAGGGAAGCGCATGGCGTGGCTCGCGCCGCTTCCGGGTAGGCTGCTTGAGCGCAGCGGCAACGCTGCGCCTAGAGGAATGGTTGCCCACGACAGAACCCGGCTTAACGACCGGCTTCCCACCTTCTGTCGATCCGCGGCAAAAGGACAGCCCTCTCGTGCCGCGCGACAAGCGCTTAAGAATATCGCATCCCGCAGCACTCAGGCTTGAAGCCTGCGCCGCCGAGTGCTAACCTGCGCAATCACTCCGATTTGTCATATCGGGTTGGCCGACCGCGCGCTATTGCCGTCATGATGCAAAAGCTTTCTCGAGCCGGCGTGAAATTATTTTCACAACAATAAATAGAGGAGAAAGAAATGCGTTTCCTTTTCGTTCTGATCGCGTCCTTCCTTTTTTTCAACCTGTCCGTTGCGGCGACGCCTGAAGAAGATGTTGAGCAATACGTGAAGATATTCAGCAGCAATAGCAATCCGGTTTTTCATTCCGACGCCGTGGACACGCTGGAGTGGAAGGGTTTGTCGGATACGCGACTTTTCGACATCATCGAGCAGCG
Source organism: uncultured beta proteobacterium (assembly GCA_903886975.1). GTDB lineage: Bacteria > Pseudomonadota > Gammaproteobacteria > Burkholderiales > Rhodocyclaceae > Propionivibrio. The sequence continues at coordinate 61,738 of CAISOB010000013.1, read as the reverse complement.
CCTGCAAACGGATTTCGTCGTCGGAAACTACGACAAGATGGAAAAGAACCGAGTGGCGCGCTACATGCGCGCCTTGGGATACTCCGGCCAGCAGAAGTATGCCGCGACGCTGCAAAGATATGTTCGCGACCCGGTTTATGGGCGCTACGCCGAAGGCGCGCTGAAGGACCTTCCGATCTACCAGAAGTGGAATCCCATCATTTCCGGCCGCTTCTCCTTTGATCCGAAATACAGCGATGATACGAATCGCATCTTGAACATGCTGCGTTCGGACGATATATTCCTGCAGCGTATCGGCGCGAAGCGAGTGTACTTCACCACGCAGGACAAGGACGTGTTCGACGTTCTGGCCAGCTTGGTGAGTGGCCGGTTGAAGCAGTCCAATTATGGCGATCGCGAGTCACAGGATACTTTCGCCTGGCTGGTGAAAGCACTGGGCAGTTCCAAGGATCCCCAATATGTCGCCCTGATAACCGAGGTCGCCAATACCACAAACTCCTCGGCTGTTTCGCGCCACGCAAAAGAAGCATTGCAAAAGAATTACTACATAACGATACGCTAGCGGGCCAGCGCCGATTCGCCGCGCCCGGCACTGGGCGCGGCTGCGGTATCGCAAGCGGTCAAGCCTGTCCGAACACCTCGTTCAATTGCTGGCTGACCCGGATGAAGGTCGTGCATTTCGACAGCTCCCTGAGCTTGCGCGCGCCGACGTAGGTGCAGGCGGAGCGCACGCCGCCGAGAATTTCCTGCACCGTATTTTCGACCGGCCCGCGATAATCGAGCAGCACTTCCTTGCCTTCGGAGGCGCGATATTCGGCAACGCCGCCCGCGTATTTGTTCATCGCTTCGCGCGAACTCATCCCGTAAAAGCGCATCTTGCGCACGCCGTCTTCCTCGACGATTTCGGAACCGCATTCGTCGTGCCCGGCCAGCATGCCGCCGAGCATCACAAAATCGGCGCCGGCGCCGAAGGCCTTGGCCAGGTCGCCCGGCGAGGTGCAGCCGCCATCGGCGCAGATCAGGCCGCGCAGGCCGTGCGCCGCGTCCGCGCATTCGATGATCGCCGAGAGCTGCGGATAACCGACACCGGACATGCGGCGCGTGGTGCACACCGAGCCGGGGCCGATGCCGACCTTGACGATATCGACGCCGTCGAGAATCAGTTCCTCGGTCATTTCACCGGTCACCACGTTGCCGGCCATGATCGTGATGGCGGGGTAATTGGCGCGCAATTTGAGAATGAAACTGACGAAGGATTTGGTATAGCCGTTGGCGACGTCGACGCAGACATTTTCAATGGCGCCATTCGCCGCATCCATCACCCGGCGGAACTTTTCGTAGTCGGGCGGCATGATGCCCATCGAGTAGAAGGCGCCGGGACGGCGGCCTGCCTGCTCGGCGAAGAAGGCGAGAATCTGCGCTTCTTCGTAATGCTTGTGCAGCGCCACGGATAGCTCGTGCCGGGCCAGCGCCCGCGCCATCTCGACGGTTCCGGTGGCGTCCATGTTGGCGGCGATGATCGGGATGCCGTGATATTTGCGCTGCGAGTGCAGGAAAACAAAATCGCGCGAGATATCGACTTCCGAGCGCGAGGTCAGCGTCGAGCGCTTCGGGCGTATCAGGACATCCTTGAAATCGAGCTTCATGTCTTGTTCAATGCGCATTGCCGTTTCCTTTGTTTGCCCGAAGTTCGCTCATCCCGGGCCGCTTCGTGGTTAAATTGCTTTTTCAAGGATAAACCATAGCCGATGATTAAATACTTATTCGGCGTTCTGCTCTTCGTCACCGGTACCGCCTGGGCCCAGCTTTCGACGTTCTCGACGACCGTCGGAATGGCGGTGCTGTGCCTGAGCGTTGCCGAACCGGGATACTTCTACAACTACCTGAGCCAGATCAAGCCCCCGGCGCGGCGTGAGCAGGGCGCTTTCTGGTTCAAGAGCTCCGACCAGCTCTTCGGCGCGCCGCTCAGCGAGGTCTTCGTCAGCGACGGGAGTACGCGCTATTCCTTCGTCGGTATCGTTTCTCCGCTGCCGCCCGATCAACTGGCCGAAGCGGTGGCGGCCGCGGCGCCGGCCGGCGGAACTTTCAAGAAGCGCAATCCGGCCGACAAGTATTCCACACTCGTTTCGTCTTCCGGCGCGGAAATCGCCTTTCACGGCAAGAACTCAAAATTGTTCTGTCGCCGCGACCGCATGCGAATGCTCGATTAAGCGCGTTCCGCGGGGCCGTCCCACAGGCCGTGCCGCTTGTGCCAGTCGGCCAGCGATTCGTCGGGCCATTGCCCGTAATGCAGATGCCCGCGGCGGGGCGTCGTGTCTGCCCACGGCGCGGCATAGTCGAGCGCGGCTTCGACGACTTCGGGCGGTTTCGGCAATGCGGTGTCGATCGCCGAAGCGTGCGGATGGACGAGATCCGGCCAGCGCGGATCCCACAGCCACAGCGCGCTGCCGCATTTCAGGCAGAAATGCCGGCGGGCCGGTGAGCGCGTCGCGCGCTTGCCGGCTTCGCGCATAACGGCATGATAGATGCCGATGTGCTTCCTGCCGCGCACCTTCAGGGTCGTGAAATCGGCGCCGAGATTGATTCCGTAGCCGCCGCTGCCGGCCGTCTTGCGGCAGATCGAACAGTGACAGTGCATGAAGGGAACGGGCGATGGCGCTTCGACGCTGAAGCGGACCGCGCCGCAATGACAGGATCCGTCAAGATGCATAGGGCCTCCGGGACTCGCAGGGAATGACCCTTATAGAGTCGGCTGGCCGCCGAGCGTTCCCGACTCGAACCGGCGTCAGCGTGCCGGGCAATAGACCGCGTTTCTCGCCCGCTTGGCGAGGACGAGTTGCCAGAGTTGGCCCTGGCGGGAGCGGAAGAAGCCGGCGCAGCACATCAGGTAGTACTTCCACATGCGGTAGAAGCGCGGGCCGTACTTCTGCTCGAGGCGCGGCCAGCCGGCGGCGAAATTCTCCCACCAGGCCATCAGCGTGCGGTCGTAGTCGGCGCCGAAGCTGTGCCAGTCCTCGATCAGGAAGCGGTCTTCGACGTTGTTGGCGATCTGCGCCGCCGCCGGCAACTGCCCGTTCGGGAAGACGTACTTGTTGATCCACGGATCGACCCGGCGGCTCGGCCGGTAGCTGCCGATGGTATGCAGGAGAAAGAGGCCCTGATCTTTCAGCAGGCGCTCGGCGATGGCGAAGAAGGCCGGGTAGTTGCGCACGCCGACATGCTCGAACATGCCGACCGAGACGAGCTTGTCGAACTGGCCCGTCAGCTCGCGGTAGTCCATCAGCTCGATGTCCACCGGCAAGCCGGCGCAGCGCTCGCGGGCCAGCGCCTGCTGTTCCTTCGAGACGGTGATGCCGAGCACGTGGGCGCCGTAATGGCGGGCCGCATGCTGGGCCAGGCCCCCCCAGCCGCAGCCGATGTCGAGCAGGCGCTCGCCGGCCTTCAGGTCGAGCTTGCGGCAGATCATGTCGAGCTTGTCGCGCTGGGCCTCTTCCAGGGTCTGGGCGCGCTGCCAGTAGGCGCACGAATAGCTCAAGGTCGAATCGAGCATGGTCTCGAAGATGTCGTTGCCAAGGTCGTAGTGGCGTTCGGCGACGACATAGGCGCGCTGGCTCGACTGCGGGTTGAAGAGGGCCTGGCGCAGCGCCTCGGCAAAAGCCTTAAGGTAGGTCCAGCGGGCGATGGTCTGATCGGCCTCGACGCTGAGCAAGCGATGGAAGAGCTGATCGAGGCGCTCGCACTCCCACCAGCCTTCCATATAGCTTTCGCCAAAGCCGAGCGAGCCCTTGAGCAGCACCCGCTGGTAGAGCCGCGCGTCGGCCACCCGGATATCCCAGGGGGCGTCACCGTCAAAGCGAAATCCGGCGGCAGCGGCCAGGGTCTGCAACGCCGGCGGCACTGCCGCGCGCCGGCCAGCCGAACTGCGCCGCACCGAGCGCTTTACGGAAAAAAGCGACAACGATTTCATGCGACATCCTCCGCCCCGTTGAGGGCTCGCTCACTCGATCGAGCGTCGGGGTGCGGCAGGAAATTCGAGTCCAAATTGCCCGGTAGGCCCAGGCCGCAAAGTGACCAGCGTGCCGTCATAACCCCATAGCATTATAGGCAAAACGCGGACCGTATCCAAGGTGGCGCCATGATTCCCGCGCCAGGACTATGGTCAGACTTGCCGCTGGTTTTCCCGCACGAGCGCTTGCAGCTGCGCGAGCAGTCCATCGCGCAGGCCATGCAGCTCGGCAAGCCCGACTGCCGCGTCGGCACTGTGACCGCTCATCTGCAACTGGCATATTTCCGCCGCCAGGCCGTGCATCTGCCGGTGCGTCGGTCCGATGGCCAGAAACGCGGGCCGCCCGCCATGGCGAAGCTTGCCGTCGCTCTCCAGCCACTCGCCAAAACGGCATTGATGATGAATCAGCGGCAGCGAATTGCGCTCGCCGCGCAGGAATGCCTCGATGGCAACGATCCAGGCGCGGTGCTCGACGCCGGCGAAGAGCAGCGGCAAATCGTCGCGATTGACCGCCGGCAGCTTGCTCCAGGCTGACGCTGGGCGCCAGGCCTGCGCCCAGCCGGGAAATTCCGACGCCGGCATGGGACGCGCGATGCCATAGCCCTGCGCCAGTTCGCAGCCCAGTTGCAGCAGCATTGTGCCGTGCGCCACGGTCTCGACGCCTTCGGCGATGACCTGGCGGCGGAAGGCGGTGGCCAGGCTGAGGACGCCGCCGAGAATGGCCAGGTCGTCCGGATCGTCGAGCATCTCGCGAACGAAACTCTGGTCGATCTTGAGCTGCGTAACCTGCAGGCGTTTCAGGTAAGTCAGCGACGAATAGCCGGTGCCGAAATCGTCGAGCGAGAAGCTCACCCCGATGCCGCGGCAGGCTTCGATGATTTGCGAGACGCGCGCCAGGTCTTCGAGGGCACTGGTTTCGAGAACCTCGAGCGCCAGGTCGCCCGGCCGCACGCCCGGATGCGCGAGAAGCAGCGCCTGCAAACGCTCGACGAAATCGGCCTGCTGCAGCTGGTGCGCACCGACGTTGACGCTGACCGGCATCGCCATGCCGGCGTCACGCCATCGCTCGATCTGGCGCAAGGCCGTAGCGATCACCCACTCGCCAGTCTCGATCGCCAGCGGATGATTTTCCATCACCGGCAGAAATACCGCCGGCAATAACAGGCCGCGATCCGGATGTTGCCAGCGAATCAGCGCCTCGGCGCCGATCACCGTGCCTGTCCGCATATTGACCTTGGGTTGGTAGTACAAAACGAACTCGCGCGCGGTCAACGCGCGGCGGATCTGCTCGAGACCTTCATGGTGGCCGCGGACGCTGCGGTCCTGGTCGGCGTCGAAAATGTGGTAGCGGTTTTTGCCGGCGAGTTTGGCCTGGTACATGGCCTGGTCGGACTGGCGCAAGAGCTGGTCGGCATCGACTTCTTCGGCCTGCGGATAGAAGGTCACCCCGAGGCTCGCCGAGACCTGCAGGTTGAAATTTTCGATAGTCACCGCTTCGGCGGCGGCAACGAGCAGACGATTGAGCATCGGAACGCAGGCCGCGGCATTGTCGAGGTCGAAGAGAACGGCGACGAATTCATCGCCGCCGAGGCGAGCCAGCGTATCGCCTTCGCGCAATGTCCGCTGCATGCGCGTCGCCAGGGCCATCAACAACTGGTCGCCGGTCTTGTGCCCATATTGGTCGTTGATCGCCTTGAAGCCGTCGAGGTCGAGATAGACGACCGCCAGCCGCTGCTTGCGCCGCTTCGCCTGCGCCATGGCTTGATGCAGGCGGGAAGCGAGCAGTACGCGATTGGGCAGCGTCGTCAGCACGTCGTAGTGGGCCATGTGCTCGAGCTGTTTTTCATGCGTCTTGAGCGCCGTGATGTCGGAGAAGAGACCGACGTACTGGCGCGTGTGGCCGAGTTCGTCGCGCACCGCGCTGATCGTTTGCATCGTGGCGAATATTTCGCCGCTCTTGCGCCGGTTCCATATTTCGCCATGCCAGAACCCCTTCTCGCTCACCTCCTGCCAGAGCGCGGCGAAGAATGCCTTGTCGTGGCGGCCCGAACTCAGCAGGCGCGGATCATTGCCGAGGATCTCCTCGCGGCGATAGCCGGTGATGCGCGTGAATGAGCCATTGACGTCGATGATCGTCCCGTCGGCGGCGGTAATCAGGATGCCCTCGCGCGCATGCGTAAAGACGCTGGCGGCAAGATGGAGTTCTTCTTCGGCCTGCACGCGCTCGCTGACATCGACGATCAGGCCGTGCCAAAGGACGTCGTCATTGCCCAGAATTTCCGGCATGGACGTGATGTGCAGCCACTTGACCCCCGAGTCGGCCAGGACGCGCCCCGTCCAGTCAAAGGGCTGCTGCTGGCGCAGCGCGCGCTGATCGGCTTCGATAAAGCCCGCCAGGTCATCGGGGTGAATTACGCTGAGGATTGCCTCGGCGTCGGCGAGCAGGTTTTCCCGGCTCATCCCGAGAATTTCGGCCATGCGCGGACTGGCGTAGTCGAGGGCGCGATACTCGGCCGACGTACTGCGCAGTGTGTAAATGCCGACGGGAATCTTCGACACGAGGTTGTCGTACTGCGTCTTGCTCTTGAGCAGCGACTGCTCGGCTTCTTTGCGCACGCTGATGTCGGCGATGACGCCGACCAGGCCGCTGGACTCGCCGGCGGCGTCGTGGAAACGCCGGCCGGTCAGGTGGCCCCAGAATTCGCTGTGGTCGGCACGCCAGTAGAGTCGGTCCATATCGACCAGCGGCAGCTTGCTGTTCAATAAGGCCAGCATCCGCTCGCGCGCGACCTCGCGTTCCAAAGGGTGAACCAGGGCGACGTATTCCATACCTGCCAACTCGTCGGGCCGGTACCCGAACATCTCGGCCATGCGCTGATTGCCTTGCGTGATACGCCCGTGCGGATCGACCAGGAAAATCGCCACGCTGGACGTATCGAGGACCTGGTTGAGCAAAGCTTCACGCTGTCCCAGCGCTTTCAGCAATCGGTTGAAGCCGCCGATAAGCTGCCCGATTTCGTCCTGATGATTCACGGGCAGGGCCTGCAAAGGCTGCCGGGTGTCCGCCATCCGGGCCAGCGTCTCGACGGTGGTCAGCAGCGGCGAAAGCTGGCGCCGCAGCAGCCACCAGCTCAGCGCGCCCGCCAACAGCGTCAGGAACAAGGTCGCCAGCAGCATGCGCTGCTGCATGTCACGAATCGGGGCAAAGGCTTCCGTCGTCGGCAGTGAAGCCACCGCGTACCAGCCGGCTACCGGGATCCCCTTGGCCGCGTCCAGCACTTCGACGCCGCGTGGATTGACCGTTACGCCCGAGCCTTCATAACCCTCGAAGAAGCGATTGATCAAGGGGCTCATGCCGGCGGAGTCCACCTTTTCCATGATGCGGCTCTTGTCGGTCGCGGTGACGATCAGCCGGTACGCAGGTGCGATGAGCAGATAACCGCCGGTCTTGCCGTAAGTGTTCTCGGTGATCTGGTCGAGAAAATTCGGGGTGCCCAGGCTGGTCACGCCCGAGAGTGCGCCGACGATCTCACCCGCTTCGTTGCGCAGCGGCACCGTTGCCCTGAACACCGGACTCTTCAGCATACTGTCAAGTACCGGTTGGCCGATCGATGATTTGCCCTGCTTGAGCACCGATACGAGAACATCACCGTCCGCGGTACCGCCAAGGCGTCCGGCAGACAAGGGGAAATCGGCGATTGTCGTGCCGTCAGCGCCAAATACGCTCAGGCCGCCGTTAAAGAGGATTTGCAGCGTCAGACGCTGCCTGATGAAATCCTGCGTGGCTTCCGGGCCCTTGCGCATCGCTTGCGCGGCCACGTCGGCCACTTTCTCGAGGGCTTCAATCCGGTTTTCAAGCTCGCGATTGATTTGCGCGGCAAGCAGTGCGACGGTGGAAAACTGCTGTTCGCCGAGCAGGCGCTCCATGTCCTGGCGCAGCATCCGGCTGGCGTAGAAAGACAAGGCCCACAAGCTCAACACAAAGATGCCGAGCGTCGTCAGGGTGGTCCTCGCTTTGAGCGAATGCCACTGAAACAAATTCCAGTTCATGCCGTTCTTCCCGTCGCTGACTGCAGAGGAATGACGAAGTCAATGTCCCGCTTCCCCGACAGAAGCAGCCAGTTCAAGAGGTGTACGCCGATCATCTCCCGGAAATCACTTTAACAGTTTTGCCTGTGCACTTCACTGAAATAGTCGAGCGCTCTCGCCGGCCGGCGGCGCGAGCGTCCGACGACTTCTGCTCATCCACTCGCCATCTGCGCCGCTGTTTCCAGTCCAGGCGCGGCGGTGTTAGCATGGCTGCGCAATGCGTATCGACCATATTCGCCAGTGCCTGCGTGCCAAGGGCGCCAAACCTTGCCACGAGCAACGCGTATTGCGCGCCTGGCTGGCGGCGCGCGCGCTCGACAGCGGGACTCGCCGGCAGTCCGCCGACGATTTTCTGCCGCTGCGCCTGCGCGACAACTTGCCGGTCATCGCCGAGGAACTCGCGGGCCTCGCGACCCTGCGCTCCGAGCATCCGGGCGCCGACGGCTCGGCCCGCCTGCTCATCGAGCTGGCCGACGCACACACGATAGAGAGCGTGCTGCTGCCACGCGCCGGTCTGTGCGTATCGACGCAGGTCGGTTGCGCGGTCGGCTGCGTGTTCTGCATGACGGGCCGCGACGGCCTGCGGCGTCAGCTCGGCAGCGCCGAAATTGTCGCCCAGGTGGTGCTTGCCCGGCGCCGGCGAACGGTGAGCAAGGTCGTCTTCATGGGCATGGGCGAGCCGGCGCACAATCTTGACAATGTCCTCGACGCCATCGAGCTGCTCGGCACCCTGGGCGGCATCGGACACAAGAACCTGGTCTTCTCGACGGTCGGCGACCGCCGTGTCTTTGAGCGCTTGCCACAGGGAACGGTCAAGCCGGCGCTGGCCCTCTCGCTGCACACGACCGATCCCGAGCTGCGCGCGCGGCTGCTGCCGCGGGCGCCGCGCATCGCTCCGGCCGAGCTCGTCGAGCTTGGCGAACGCTATGCCCGGGCGACCGGTTACCCGATCCAGTATCAGTGGACGCTGCTCGAAGGCGTCAACGACAGCGACACGGAAGTCGACGCAATCGCCAAACTGCTTGCCGGCAAGTACGCGATGATGAATTTCATTCCCTACAACGCCGTCGATGGCCTGCCGTTCAAGCGCCCGTCCTGGGAGCGCGCCAGCGCTTTGGCGGGTCTTTTGCACCAGCGCGGCATCATCGCCCGGCTGCGCGATTCCGCCGGCCAGGATATCGACGGCGGCTGCGGCCAGCTGCGCGCGCGCATGAGCTGATCGGAGCCTGCCATGCGGCGTTTCGGGCCGATGTCGATTCAGAGCACCACCCGATATCGCACTGGTAAACTTAAAGATCGAATTTGCCATGACTGATATTCATGCTGCTGCACAACAAGGCTATTCCGTCGAAGCGCACACCTACGCGCGCGGACGGCCCGAGTATCCCGCCGACTTGCTGGCCTGGCTTAAAAATGATATTAGCATAATCGAAGGCAAGCTTGTGGTCGATGTCGGCGCAGGTACCGGCAAGTTCACCCGCTTGCTGGCGCAGACCGGCGCGGACGTGATCGCCGTCGAGCCCGTCGCCGCGATGGGAGCGCAGCTTGTCAAAGCGCTGCCCGCGGTAAAGTTTCTCGTCGGCACCGCTGACGCGATTCCGCTCGCAACGGCCACGGTCGATGCCGTGGTTTGCGCGCAGGCTTTTCACTGGTTTGCCACGCAGCAGGTGCTCGCCGAATTCCACCGTGTTCTCATACGCGATGGGCGACTCGGCCTGATTTGGAACGTGCGCGACGAATCCGTCGATTGGGTGGCGGCAATCACCGAGATCATTACCCCCCACGAGGGCGATGCGCCGCGCTTCTACCGGGGCGACTGGCGCAAGCCGTTTACCGGCAAGTATTTCGGCCCCCTGGAAAAGACCGTGTCCCGGCATCAGCATGTCGGCAGCGCACAGGAAGTCATTGTGGACCGCTGCCTGTCGATCAGCTTCATCGCAGTGCTGCCGGACGACGAGAAGGCCAGGGTGACCGATCAGCTGAAGACCCTGATCGCATCGCATCCGGCGCTGCGCGATCGCGACTCGATTGCCTTTCCATACCTGACAGAGGCGTACCGGGCCATGCGCTTGGAGGTCTAGCTGGCCGGCGATTGCCCGTCTTGTGCGCTTCGCTGCGCGCGGGGCGACGAATCCTCGACGGAGCCTTGGCGCGCCTGCTTTCGGCGAAGATACCAATCGTGCGCGCGATCGAGGTAGAGATAGACGACCGGCGTCGTAAACAGCGTCATCGCCTGCGACACCAGCAGGCCGCCGACCATTGCAAAGCCGAGCGGCCGGCGCAATTCGGAACCGGCGCCGTGGCCGAGCATCAGCGGCAGGCCGGCGAGCAGAGCGCACATCGTCGTCATCATGATCGGGCGAAAGCGCAGCAGGCAGGCCTGGTAAATCGCCTCGTGCGCCTCCAGTCCCTGCACGCGCTCGGCGTGCAGCGCGAAGTCGATCATCATGATGCCGTTCTTCTTGACAATGCCGATCAGCAGAATGATGCCGATCAGCGCGATCACGCTCAGGTCGTAGCCACCCAGGCGCAGGACCAGCAGGGCGCCGACGCCGGCCGAGGGCAATGTCGACAGGATGGTGAGCGGATGAATATAGCTCTCGTAAAGCAGGCCGAGGACGATATAGACGGCGACCAGCGCCGCCGCGATCAGGTAGGGTTGCGTCCTGAGCGACTCGCCGAAGGCCCTGGCCGTGCCCTGGAAGCTTCCCGACAGCGTCGCCGGCACGCCCAGCGTCGCCTTCGCCTTCTCGATGGCCTGCACGGCGTCGCCGAGCGCGACGCCGGGGGCGACGTTGAACGAAATCGTCACTGCCGGGAACTGGCCCTGGTGGCTGATCAGCAGATAGGCGGTCTGGCTGGTATCGACCTTGACGAAGGCCGATAGGGGCACCTGCTGGCCGGTCAGCGGCGAGGCAATGTAGACCTTGTCGAAAAGCGCCGGATCTTCCTGCAGTTTCGGCGACACTTCGAGCACCACGTGATAGCTGTTGGTCTGGGTGAAATATTGCGCCACCTGGCGCTGGCCGATTGCATCGTATAGCGTCGCATCGATCAGCGCCGGCGAAATGCCGAAGCTCGAGGCGCGGGCGCGGTCAATGGTGAGCCGCGCCGCGGCGGCCGCGTTCTGCTGGTCCGATGCCACGTCGGTCAGTACCGACAGTCCGCGCAGGCGTTCGAGCAGGCGCGGCGCCCAGGTGTTGAGCTCGTCGAGATTGGTGTCGGTCACCGTGTATTGGTACTGTGTGCGCGACAGGCGGCCGCCGACGTTGATGTCCTGCGGCGCCTGCATGAAAAGGTTGATACCTTGCAGTCCGGCCACCTTCGGTCGCAGGCGCGCGATGATCTCGTCGGCGGTCGCCTTGCGGCCCTCGTCCCTGGGTTTGAGGGCGATAAAGAAAGTGCCGGTATTGGCCGTATTGTTGCCGGCGAACATGCCGAAGCCGGTCACGTCGGGATCCTCGCGTACCACGTCGGCGAGCTGCTTCATGCGCTCGCGCATCGCCGTGAACGAGGCGTCCTGCGACGTTTCGGCGAAGCCGTAGATGGTGCCGGTATCTTGCTGCGGGAAGAAGCCCTTGGGGCTGAATACGAACATCACGACGCTCAAGGCCAGGGTGGCGAGAAAGACGCACAGCGTTGCGAACTCGTGTCTCAGCACCAGCTCGAGCCCGCGCTTGTAGCCTGCCGCGATGACCGCGAAGCCATGCTCGCACAAGCGGTACAGCCGACCGTGGGACTTGCCGTGCGACGCGGAGAGGTAGCGCGAGCAGAGCATCGGCGTCAAGGTCAGCGAGACCGCCACCGAGACGACGATGGTCATGGTCACGGTGACGGCGAATTCGCGGAACAGCCGGCCGACGATGCCGCCCATCAGCAGCAGCGGGATGAAGACGGCGATCAGCGAAACCGAAATCGAAACGATGGTGAAGCCGATCTCGGCCGACCCCTGGTAGGCTGCCTCGAGCGGCTGCATGCCGGCTTCGACGTGGCGATAGATGTTCTCCAGCATGACAATAGCATCATCGACGACAAAACCGACGGAGATGGTCAGCGCCATCAGCGAGAGGTTGTCGAGGCTGTAGTTCATCACGTACATCGCTGCGCCGGTGCCGAGCAGCGCGAGAGGCACCGTTATGCCCGGGATCACGGTGCCCGGCACGCTGAGCAGAAAGACGAAGATCACCAGGATCACGGCGGCGATGGTGATCAGCAGCGTGGTCTCGACATCGCGCACCGACGCACGGATGTTCTGAGTGCGGTCGATCAGAATATTGACCGTCACGCTCGATGGAATCGCCGCCCGCAGCCGCGGCAGCGCGGCCTTGATGCGATCGACGGTCTCGATGACGTTGGCGCCCGGTTGCTTGCGCACGAAGAGGATCATGCCGCGGCCGTCGCGTACCGCGTTATCCGGCCGCGCCGCGGCGCCGGCGTAGGCCCAGCCGGCGGTGAGATTGTTTTCCGGCCCCTCGACGGCGACGCCGATGTCGCGCACGCGCACCGGCGCGCCGTTGCGATAGGCCAGCACGATGTCGTTCCACGGTTCGGCCCGCAGGACCTGGTCGTTGGTGTAGACGGCGAAACTCTGCTGTTTGCCGTTGATGGCGCCGGTCGGCTGGCTGACGGTGGTGCTGGCGATGACGCTGCGCACATCCTCGAGGTTCATGCCCATGGCGGCGAGTTTGGCCGGATCCACTTGCACCCGCACCGCGGGCTTCTGCACGCCGCCGATGCCGACGTCGGAAACGCCGGGGATCTGCGAAATCTGCTGCGCCAGAATGGTGTCGGCATACTCATTGACCTGCGTCAGCGGCAGGGTGTCGGACTGCACTGCGAGCACGACGATAGCGAGGTCGGCGGGGTTGGTCTTGCGGAAGGTCGGCGGGCTCGGCAGATTGGCTGGCAACTGGCCACTGGCAGCGTTGATGGCTGACTGCACGTCGAGCGCGGCGGCGTCGATGTCGCGGTTGAGCTCGAAGTGCAGCGTGATCTGCGTCGTGCCGAGCGCGCTGGTCGAGGTCATCTGCGCCAGGCTGGCGATCAGCGAGAACTGGCGTTCGAGCGGCTGGGCGACGTCGGACGCCATGGTTTCCGGATTAGCGCCCGGCAGGCTCGCCGAAACCTGGATGGTCGGGAAATCGACTTGCGGCAGCGGCGCGACCGGCAGCAAGGGCCAGACCGCGATCCCGGTCAGCAGGATGGCGAGCGCAAGCAGCGAAGTGCCGATCGGGCGTTTGATGAAGATCGTGGAAATGCTCATCGTTGCACGTTGGCGCTGGCCACCGGCCCGGGGCCGGCGACGACCGCGACGCCCGGCTTGATCTTGTACTGCCCGTCGAGCACCACCGTCTCGCCCGCTTCCAGACCCTTGCCGACGACGGCTTTGTCGTCCTGAATCTGCAAGAGCTCGATCGGCCGCATCTCGGCCTTGCCGTCGGCGGCGACGACGTAGGCGTAGGTTCCCGACTGGCCGCGCTGCACCACCGGGGCGGGCACCGTCAGCGCCTGCGCGTATTGACCGAGCAGCAGCCGCACGTTGACGTACTGGCCCGGCCACAGGGCATGCTGCGGATTGGCGAAGCGCGCCTTGAGCTGCACGGTGCCGCTGGCCACGTCGATCTGATTGTTGACCAGCACCAGTTCGCCGCGCGCCAGCAGCGTGTTGCCCTCGCGCGTGTAGGTCAGGACGCCGAGCCGCTGGCCGCTCTGCTGGGCGCGGTTGATCTCCTGCACCGCATCGCCGGGCAGGTTGAAGACCACGCTGATCGGATCGATCTGGTTGATCACTACGAGGCCGTTGGCATCGGCGGCGTGCACGATGTTGCCGGGGTCGATCAAGCGTGCCCCGACGCGGCCGGCAAGCGGCGCGGTGATCGTCGCGTAGCCGAGCTGAACCTCGGCGTAGTGAATCTGCGCCTCATCCGTCCTTACCGCGGCGTCGAGCTGCGCCACCAGCGCCCGCTGGGTGTCCAGCGTCTGCTGCGAAGTGCTGTCCGCTTTCATCAGCTGCACGTAGCGATCGAGATCGAGGCGGGCGTTGGCCAGCTGCGCTGCGTCACGCGCTTTCTGGGCCTGCATCTGCTCGAGCTGGGCGCGCAGCGGGCGGGCATCGATCTGGGCCAGCACTTGCCCGACCTTGACGTCCTGGCCTTCGACAAAATCGACGCGTTCAAGCTGGCCATCGAGCCGCGCTTTCACGGTCACCGAGGCCTGCGCCTGCACGGTGCCGACGCCGAAGAGGAAGATGGGGACATTCTCCCGTGCGACGCGCACCAGCGTTGCCGAAACAGCCGGGGCGGCTTTGGGCGCCGGGGACTTCGCAAACAGTGCCCGCAGGGCGAAGAAGGCTATGACGGCAATCGCCACAAGCACGATGCCGCGAAGGAACCAACGACGCACCGATGAGGAGGAATTGTTGGTTTCCATGCACTGATCGCCTTCAATAGCCATCCGCCGCGTACCCGGCGGACAGAGGTATTGAGGAGAATGCCGCAGCCGGCACTGTCACGAGCATGATGGTGGACCTCCGGCGACATTCAGAACGACGCGGCGGGCGGCGGACCCAAGGAAGAGACATCTTTCGCACGCAAAGAGTTCGCCCCCGGACTTTGCCACGGCCTCGTCGACTATCGTTTCAACCTCCGCTTGCAGTCTCCGCCCAGCCGCCGCCGAGCGCCTTGAAGAGGTCGGCGAGCGCGGCCTTGCGCGCGCGTTCGGCGTCGATGCGCGCGAGTTCGGCGGCGAGCAGGTTGCGTTCGACGTCGAGGACGTCGAGCCAGCTGGCGATGCCGGTATCGAAGCGCAGCCGCGCCTGGCCGAGCGCCTGGGTCAGGGCTGCGGCGCGGGCATCTTCGGCGGCGAGGACCTGGCGCGCGGCATTCTGCGCGGCCAGCGTATCGCGCACGTCCTTGAACGCGCTGGCCACGGCCTTCCGGTAACTGGCCAGCGCCTGGTCGCGCCGCGCCTCCGAAACCTGGGTTCCGGCGCGCAGCCGGCCGGCGTTCCAGAGCGGCTGCGTGAGCGTGGCGGCAAACTGGAATATCCCGGCCGGGCCGCTAAATAGCCGCGCGAAGCTCACGCTCTCGCTGCCGAGATAAGCGGTGAGTCCGACCGACGGGAAATACTCGGCGCGCGCAGCGCCGATGCGGGCGTTGGCGGCGATCAGCTCTGCTTCGGCCTGGCGCAGGTCCGGACGGCGCAAGAGCAGGTCCGACGGCAGCCCGGCCGGCACCACGAGATCGGTCACCGGCGGCGGCGATCCGCGCTCCACGCCGCTTTCCATCACCGCCCGCGGCGAGCGGCCAAGCTGCACGGCCAGCGCGCTTTCGAGGCGGTCCTGTGCCTGCCGCAGGCTGGCCAGCTGCGAGCGCGCCGCCGACTCTTCGGCTTGCGCCTGATGCAGGTCGTATTCGGCGAGCGTTCCGGCTTGCACGCGCTTTTCAAAAAGCGCCAGGGTCTCGCCGCGCGTCCCAAGGGTGCGCTTGGTGACCTGGACCTGCGCGTCGGCGGCGAGCAGCGCGAAATACTGCTGCGCGACTTGCGCGGCGAGCGACAGGCGCACGGTTTCGCCCGCCGATTCGGCGACCAGCAGGTCGGCGCGCGCGGCTTCGCTGGTGCGCCGGTACTTGCCCCAGAAATCGATTTCGTAGCTCGCGTCGAGCGTCGCCCGGTAATCGTTTTGCGTGAGCGGAAAGCCCTGCAGCGGGAAAGGCCCGATTGCCGAACTCTTGGTGCGATTGCCGGAGAACTGGCCGTATACGCTCGGGTAGAGCGCCGCGTCGGCGATGCTCGCCAGCGCGCGCGCTTCGACCACGCGCGCCGCGGCGACGGCGATATCGGCGTTGTGCTGCAAGGCTTCGTCGATCAGGCGGTCGAGCACCGGATCGGCGTAGAGCGTCCACCAGCGTTCGCCGACGCGGTCGGCAGGGCGCGCGCTTGCGGGCTCGCTTGCCGGCGCCGCGCGCCAGGCATGGGGCAGGTCGAAGTCCGGCCACCGGTAGTCGGGGCCGACGCTGCAGCCGGCGAGCAGCAGCGCGGCGAACGACATCGCCAGGCGATGTCTGGTTAAGCCTCTATTCATCGCGTTCTCCCGATTCCTCGTCACGTTTGGCGCGGGCCAGGAGTTTTTCGTGCGCCTTCGCATGGGTTTCCTTGACTTCGGCAAACAGCTCGTCGGTGCTGCGCGGCTCGCCGAGGCGGCGGTCGTTGATCAGCCGATAGAACAGCGGAATGAAGAAGATCGCCAGGAAAGTCGCGGCGAGCATGCCGCCCATGACGCCGGTGCCGACCGCCCGGCGCGCGCCGGCGCCGGCGCCGTGCGAGAAGGCGAGCGGCATGACGCCGAGGATGAAGGCCAGCGAAGTCATCAGGATCGGCCGGAAGCGCAGGCGCGCGGCTTCGATCGCCGCGGCCGCCGCGCTCATGCCCTCGCCGTGCTTGTAGAGCGCGTATTCGACGATCAGGATGGCGTTCTTGGCGGCGAGGCCGAGCAGGGTGACGAGGCCGATCTGGAAATAGACGTCGTTGCTCATGCCGCGCAGCCAGACCGCGGCGAGCGCGCCGAAGGTGCCGAAGGGCAGCGCGAACAGCACGGCGAGCGGCAGCGACCAGCGCTCGTACTGCGCGGCGAGAATCAGGAAGACCATCAGGGCGCCGAGGATCAGCGCGTAGCTCGACGCGCCGCTGGCTTTCTTTTCCTGGAACGAGGCGCCGCCCCAGTCGTAGCTGAAGTCCGGCGGCAGATTCTGGCGCGCGACCTTCTCGACTTCGGTAATGACCTGCCCCGACGAGACGCCCGGCGCGCCGTTGCCGATAATCTTCACCGACGGCAGGTTGTTGAAGCGCTCGAGCGTTTCCGGGCCGGTCGTCTGGCGGATCTGGGCGAGCGCCGAGAGTGGCACCATCTGTCCGCGCTCGGAGCGCACGTAGATGCCGCCGATATCGCCGGGGCTGCTGCGAAAGGCCGGTTCGGCCGACATCAGCACCTGCCAGGTCCGCCCGAACTTGTTGAAGTCGTTGACGTAGTAAGTGCCGAGCGTCGCCCCGAGCGTGTCGAACAGCGCATCGATCGGCACGCCGAGCGACTTGGCTTTGTCGCGATCGACATCGACGTCGAGTTGCGGCACGTTGGCGCGCCACAGCGAGGAGACCATGCCGATGTTCTTGTCGGCGTGCAGCTTGCCGATGAACTGCTGGCTGACCTCGGCGAGTTTCTGCGGGCCTCCCTCGCCGCGGTTCTGCAGATAGAACTCGAAGCCGCCCGAATTGCCCATGCCGAAAATCGCCGGCGGGCCGAACGCGAGGACCAGCGCTTCCTTGATATGCGCGGTCTTCATGAACAGTTCGCCGACCAGCGCGCTGGCCGGAACCTTGCGTTCGTCCCAGTGCTTGAGGGTGACGAAGAAAGTTGCCGCGTTGTTCTTGAAGCTGCCGCCGATGAAATCGAAACCGGTGAACACGATGCTGTTGGCGACGTTGGGGTTTTCGTGAATGATCGCATCGACTTGCTTGACCACCTTGTCGGTGCGTTCGAGCGAAGCGCCGTCGGGCAGATAGACGGCACTGATGTAGTAACCCTGGTCCTCGTCGGGGACCAGGCTGCCGGGCGTGAGTTTCCACAGGGTGGCTGCGAGCAGCACCATGCCGGCGAACAGGGTCAGCCCGAGCGCGCCGCGCCGGATCAGCCAGGCGACGCCGCCGGTATAGCGTCCGCTAAGGCCGGTGAAGCCCTTGTTGAAGGCGGTGAACACGCGGTTTTGCGCCTTGTGCTCGTGGCGCAGGATGAGCACGCAGAGCGAGGGCGTAAGGGTCAGCGCGACGATGCCGGAAATGACGACGGCAATCGAGATGGTGACCGCGAACTGGCGGTAGAGCTCGCCGGTGAGGCCGCCGAGGAAGGCGATCGGCACGAACACCGCGCACAGCACGAGGACGATCGCGACGATCGGCCCGGTCACTTCGCGCATCGCCTGGATCGCCGCCGGCTTGGCCGGGATGCCCTCCTCGTGCATGATGCGCTCGACGTTATCGAGAACGACAATGGCATCATCGACGACGATGCCGATGGCCAGCACCATGCCGAAGAGGGTCAGCGTGTTGATCGAATAGCCGAGCAGCAAGAGGCCGGCGAAGGCGCCGGTCAGCGACACCGGCACGGCCAGCGTCGGGATCAGCGTCGCACGCCAGTTCTGCAGGAAGAAATAGACGACGATGAACACCAGCAGCATCGCTTCGCCGAGCGTGAACAGCACTTCGCGGATCGAGACCCGGACGAAATCGGTGGTGTCGTAGGGGATGGCGTAGGTCAGCCCGTCGGGAAAGCGCGTGGCGAGATCCTTGAGCGTCGTCTTGACCACTTGCGCCGTGTCGAGCGCGTTGGCGCCGGGTTTGAGGAAGATGCCGACCAGGGTCGCCGGCTGGCCGTTGCGCCGGCCAATGAAATCGTAGTCTTTCGACCCGAGTTCGACGCGCGCGACGTCTTTTAAGCGCAGCAGCGATCCGTCGGCGCCGGCGCGCACGATGATTTGTTCGAATTCGCCGGGTTCGGCCAGGCGCCCGCGGGTGTTGACCGTCAGCGACATTTCCTGGCCGCGCGCGATCGGCGGCTCGCCGATGCGCCCGACCGCGTACTGGGCGTTCTGCTCGTTGATGGCGCGAATCACGTCGGCCGCGGCGACGTTGAGCTGCGCCATTCGGTCGGGCTTGAGCCAGATGCGCATCGAATAATCCTTGGCGCCGAAGATCTGCACGTTGGTCGTTCCCGGAATGCGCTTCAGGATGTCGAGCACGTTGAGCGTCACGTAGTTGCTGGTGAAGAGGTCGTCGTAGCGCCCGTCGGGCGACGTGAAGGCGAGCACCTGCAGGAACGACGACGAAGCTTTCTCGACCTGGATGCCCTGCCGGTTGACTTCCTGCGGCAGGCGCGCCTCGGCCTGCTTGACGCGGTTGGTCACGTTGATCACCGCCTGGTCGATGTTGCTGCCGATCTCGAAGGTGATGTTGATCTCGACGCGGCCGTTCGAGGCCGAGGTCGAGTTCATGTAGAGCATGCCTTCGACGCCGTTGATCTGCGTCTCGAGCGGTGCCGCGACGGTCTTCTCGAGCACGTCGGCCGAGGCGCCCGGATAGACGGCGGCGACCTGCACCTGCGGCGGGGCGATTTCCGGGTACTGCGCGATCGGCAGGGTGCGCATCGAGGCGAGGCCCGCGATGACGATGAAGATCGAGATGACGATGGCAAAAATCGGCCGGTCGATGAAGAAGCGCGAGAACATTCGATCAGCCCCCCTTGCTGCCGGCCGCTGCCGGCGCCGGCGCGGCGGGCGCACCCGGTGGCGCAGCACCGGCGGGCGCGGCGGCGACCTGGACCAGCGCGCCGGGGCCGAGCTTGAGCACGCCGTCGACGATGACCTGCTCGCCGGCCGCAAGGCCGCGCGTCACGACGATGTCGCCGCCGGTCCAATCGCTGGCCTCGACCGGCCGCATCTCGGCCTTGTTGTCCTTGCCGACGACATAGACAAACTTGCCTTGCGGGCCTTCGAGTACGGCGCGTTGCGGCACGCGGAAGACGCCTTCGCGCGTTGCCCCCGAAAGCTGCACGCGCACGAACTGGCCCGCCTGCAGCACGCCATCGGGGTTCGGAACTTCGGCGCGCGCTTCGCTCGTGCCGGTGTCGCGCGAGACGCGCAGATCGGTGAAATCGGTGTAGCCGGCCTTGCCGTACTCACGTCCGTCGGAGAGCTTGACGGTGACCTTGAAGCGGCCGTCCTTCGGCCATTGCACGCGATTGGCGGCGACCTCCTCGCCGAGCTTCAGGCGATCGTTATCGGGGATGCCGAAGATGATCTGCATCGGGTCGGACTGGGTGACCGTGGTCAGCAGCACGTCCGGCCCCGAAATCAGCGAGCCTTCCGATTTCAGCGAACGGCTCGCGACGCCGGTGATCGGCGATTCGACCCGCGTCCATTGCTGATTGAGCTCGGCATCGCGCAAGCGCGCCTTGGCCGCCAGCAGATCGGCGGCGGCGACGGCCTCGCCGGATACGGCGTCGTCATAATCCTTGCGGCTGATCGCCTTGGCCTCGAGCAGCGGCGCGAGGCGCGCCGCATCGCGTGCGGCCTGGGCGTGCTTCGCTTCGGCCGCGGCGACGTCGGCCTGCGCGCGCGCCACGGCGTTGGCAAACGGCGCCGGATCGATGACGAACAGCGATTGTCCGGCGCGCACTTTGCCGCCCTCGATGTAGTTGCGCTTGAGCAGGATGCCGGTGACCCGGGCGCGCACTTCGACTTCGCGCGAACCGCGCGTTTGCGCCGTGTATTCGAAATTCACCGGCAGGGTTTCCGCTTGCGCGGTCTGCACCGAGACCGGCGCCGGCCCGCCGAACATCGCGCCGGCGCCGGCTTCAGGCGGCTTGCTGCCGCAGGCGGCGAGCGCGAGGATCGTCGCGATGGCCGCGATGGTTACGAAATTGGCAAGCGCGAAATTGGCAAGCGCGAAATTGGCAAGCGCCGTGCCTGCACGGCGATCCCATCTGCCGGGAAGCGGGGCGCTCGGGTTTATTCTGTGCGTCATGGCGGGTCTCCGGGGGCGAATCGCCCTCGGGGAGGGCGTGAGCGGGTCAAAGGGGCGGCAATGGCCGTTAACATGTAGACACGCCTCGCAAGAAAAATTCACTGCGCGCAATCACCGGATCCGCAAGCTTTTTCTCGTGCCCGGCGTCCGGCGGGCGGTATACTCGGTTCGAGATTACCCACTGGAGACCTTCATGGCCGCATCCCCCGATACCGTCAGCATGGCGATGTTCTGCGATTTTGAGAACGTCGCGCTCGGCGTGCGCGATGCCAATTACGAAAAGTTCGACATCAAGCCGGTGCTCGAACGCCTGCTGCTCAAGGGCAGCATCGTGCTCAAGAAAGCCTATTGCGACTGGGAGCGCTACAAGGGCTTCAAGGCGACGATGCACGAAGCCAATTTCGAATTGATTGAAATCCCGCACGTGCGCCAGTCGGGAAAGAATTCCGCCGACATCCGCATGGTCGTCGATGCCCTCGATCTCTGTTACACCAAATCGCACGTCAACACCTTCGTCATCGTCAGCGGCGATTCCGACTTTTCGCCGCTCGTCTCCAAGCTGCGCGAGAACGCCAAATACGTGATCGGCGTCGGCGTCAAGCAGTCGTGCTCCGACCTTTTGATCGCCAACTGCGACGAATTCATCTTCTATGACGACCTGGTGCGCGAGAGCCAGCGCTCGGCCGCGCGCCGCGACCCGAAAGCGGCGCCGCAAGCGGCCAAGCGCACGCCGGAAGAAGACCAGCGGCGCCGCGACGAGAGCGAGGCGCGCAAGAGCGAAGCCATCGACCTGGCCGTGGCGACTTTCGACGCGCTGGTCGCCGAGCGCGGCGACAGCGGCAAGATCTGGGCATCGATGCTCAAGGAAGCGATCAAGCGCCGCAAGCCCGATTTCAACGAGAGCAACTACAGCTTCAAGAGCTTCGGCAACCTGCTGGAGGAAGCGCAGTCGCGCGGCCTGCTCGAACTCGGGCGCGACGAGAAGTCGGGCGCCTTCGTCCATCGCAGTACGAGCCCGAGCTTGCGCAACGAAGCACCGGCCGCCGAAGAGACCGGTGCGCCGCCGGCGGCGGCCAAACGTCGTGGCCGCGGCAGCAGCAAAGCCCTGGCCAAGGCCCAGGCTGAACTTTCGCCGCCGCCGGCGGAACCGGTCGGCGAGGGCATGGCCGAGAAGGCACCGGAGAAGAAAGCCTCGCGCGGCCGACGGGCGCGCAAGCCGCAAACCGCCCCCGACGGTGGCGCGTCAGCGGCTTAGGTCGGCGCGGCCCCCGGTTGATAAAAGCGCGCGCAGCGGCGTAGAATCGTCTGACATGGCGCTCCGGCCTGCTGCCGGAGCCGTGCGGCTGACAAGCTGTCGATGATGTTGCGGAACAGGAACGAGGCCGATGACTGTGCAAACCGAGAAGAAGGACCGGCTCGAACTTCTGCTTGACGATTTCACGGATGTCCATGGCACCGTGCTCCTCGGCATGCACCGGGAATTGCTGTCGCTCAAGGAGGACATCGACGACCGGCTTGAGTCGCGCATCAGTCAGGCGCTGGCGCCGATCAATGCCGCCGATTCGGAGCTGCTTGCGCAGGTCGAGGCCGCGCGGCAAGTCGTCGCCGCCCTCGAGGAAAAGACCGGCCGCGCGGCCGCAGTTTTCGCGTCGGCCCGGGAACAACTGGGCAAGGATATCGTCTCGGCCCGGGAAAGCCTGGGCGCGGATTGCCTGCGTATCAAGGGAGAACTTGCGCGGCATGGCGAAGTCCTGTCGACCCTTGAACGAGGCGTTGAAGCATATGCCGTAAAGCAAAGAGAAGCGCAGGAGGAGATTGCGGCCAGCCGTTCCGATTTCCAGCTTCTACTCGCGCAAATCGGCAATCAGCGCTCCAATTTCGAGCAGGAAATTGCGCGAGCCGTGGCGCGGATTTCGGCGCTGCAACAGGAACATCAGGAGAAGATGTCGGCGACCCTCAAGGTGACCGACAAGTTGAACGGCGATAGCCGCGCTTTGCTCAGATCTTTCCGCAAGCGAATCGAAACGCTGCAGGCGCGCGAAGCGGCCGTGCACAAGCGGCAACGCGTGGAAATCTTCGTCGTCGGCTTGCTCGGCCTAGCCATGCTGGCGATCTCGATATGGCATACGCTGCTGCGCTAGCCAGCCTTGCGGCTTCTTATGAGAAGCGCTTTGGGCGCGCGTCTCTCGGTGCGCTCCGCGAGTTGGCGCGCCAGTACGACCGCGCCAATGCCGTTTCGTCAGAGACTATGGGCTCGGCCGGCGAGGACCGCCGCGCCGCGCCGGGATATGCGGCGCCGATTATTGCGCATCTTCTCGCGCGGATTTCTTCGCTCAAACGCGAAGTCACACAGATTGTTGCGCAGCCCCCGCTGCTGCCGGTGGTGGACGGCGCCGAGCCAGTCAACAAACAAGCCCTGGCCGAACCAGTCGACACGGCGTCGCGCTTGCAACTCGAGCGCGGTCAGATGCCGCTGTCGGACTGGATCAGACAGAAGGCGAGAAAGGACATGCTGGCCATGTCGGGGGAAGCCCTGCGCGAACATCTCGAGGATCTTGAATGGCTGTGCAAGGGGCCATGGACTTCGGTCGCCGGCACCGCCTTGCCGGAACCTTCGGCGCGTGAAGCCGTGGCCGAGCATCGGCAGATGATGAACGAAGTCGCGGCTGCACTGCACATCGGCTGGCTGTTGCAGGAAGGATTCCCCGGCGCCGGTGCGCATGCCGATACCGAGTCCGTGTTGCTCGCCGAAATGACGCCCTATGAACGCGATCAGTACGAGGTGCGCAAGGAGAATGCGCGACGACGGCAGGAATTCAGGCGCAAGAAACCCGAGGTTTTCAGCCTCGATGCCGCCCGCAGACGGGCGAAACTCCTATCCCGCCACACCCGGCGAATCAATTGACGGCTCGCCTCAGGAAACGCGAGCTGGTGCTTCCGGCCCGCGTCAGGCGATGTCCTCATGCAGGCATAGATAGTTTCCTTCCGTATCCTTGAACCAGGCGGCTTTTTCCGAACCCAGCACGCAAACATGGTCGATGGTCTTCAGGCCGGGGAAGTCGTAGTCCTCGAAGACCACGCCGGTCTTCTGTAGCGCCGCCACCGCCGCGGCGATGTCATCGACCTGGAAGCTGATTGCCGTGTGTTCGGCTTTTGTCCCGCCGGCTTTCGGGAACAGCGCGATCACCGCGCCGCCGCCGCAGGCGTAGACGAATTTGCCGTCGGCCTTCTGGCCGGCAGGCTTGAGCCTGAGCTTCTTCTCGTAGAAATCGCGCGCCCGCTGCATGTCGATGACCGGTAAAATCGTCGTTACTGGGGAATTCGTGAGCATGACCTTCTCCTTGGGAACGTACTGCGCCGGACGAATCGAACGACCGTGGAAACAGCACGCCGATTCGACCGCGAGCACCAGCTCGGGTTCGCCAAAGCGCAGGCTTAGGGCGCTTCGAGAGGAAGCGTGACCGTAACGTAGAACCAGGGAATCTGGCTCCAGTCGGAGCGACGTGCGACGACGGTCTCTTCCGAAGCCATTGTGATTTCGTAGGCAGGGCTGCTGGGCACATGGCCCGTTCTTTGAATCTTGCGTGTATTAGGCTCCCATCCGCAACAGGCGAAGCGAAGCCTTGACATTCCGGTGTGGCGAACGAGATAGCGTTCGATCGCCGCAGCATGGCGGCCGTCGACACGATAGCTCGCAACGAGTGCCCGGAGCTGTTGTTCATGACCGGCCTTGCATTCGATGAACTCGAGATTGGGCGGCTTTCGAGCCAGAGCTTGCAGGAAATCGGCGCAATGCGGAGAAGCAAGGGCTATCTGCGAAACGAGCCACAAGGCCCCAAGTATCAATGCACGAACGATCACTGGGCCGAACGCTCAGAGGCCAGGCATGCGATCAATGACGTCCCCCTGCGCACTGAGCGTAAGTCCCACCCAGCCGCCGGGGGCGAACTGGGGCGAGCCGTCCGTGTTCCGACCCATGACGAACCAAACGGCGAAGACCCACTTTCCGTCCTTTTGACCGCCGCGGATTTCGCAATCCTCGACCTCGCGGCATCCAGCCTCCCGAAGGACAATGGCAATCGCTTCATCCTTCGAAATCTCCGCGGCATTCGATAGCATTGCACGTGACAACGCGACGAGGACAAATGCGAGTACAGCGATCTTGCGCATGGCGTCTAACGATGGGCCGGTGAGCGTTCGGGTTCGAGGCGCAGCTTGCCGTCGCGATTGATCAGCGCAGGGCCAGAGCAATCGCCTTCGAATAGCGGTTCAACGATCCGCGACAGGGCCTTACCAAGAGTAAAGTGCTGCTCGAGATCAAGATGTACGCCGTCGACCTTGCTTGAGGTGATCACGCTACCCGCATCGAAGAATCCGCAGCGGACTTCTTCGCAGACCTTCTGGTACGCGGCAGCCAAGCCAATGCACTTTTGATCGCCACCTTCGAACTTTGGCGCAATCGGTCCTCTTGGCGTTCGGATGGGCGGCGGCGCGACCACCAGTATTTGCGGCACGGGCATGCCCGGTTCGATGGGTGCGGCGCGGATGGCTGCTACGAGCGCAAGAATGCCTTGGGACGAATGCCATGCGGTGTATTCGTGCATGGACTGGAAATCATTCGTCCCGAGCATGAGGACGACAAGATGCAGCGGCGAGTGAATCTCGATTCGCTGAGCCAATCCAACAAGACCGTTTCGTCCGGGTTTGAACGGGTCATCCCAAACCGTGCGACGACCATTGAGGCAATCCTCAATAACGCGAACGCGCTTCCCGGAAGAACACAGTGAAATTTCCATTACACCCGGCCAGCGCTGCTCAAAGGCGAGCCGCTGTCGTGTCGTTGGAATGATGCCCCAGGACAGTGAATCGGAGTAGACGAGGATGTGCTGCATAAGCGGCTCCGGGATGTGTGCTTTAACGCTCGCGGGAGCGGTTAGGCGTCGCGGCTTACGTGTGGATGAGACGGCCGCCGGCAAAGGACCAGTTTTCCCACGACGTTTCCTTGAAGCAGACCATCACGTTCTCTGTGTCATGGCCGGCCCGAGCAAGGACCTCCATCAGTTCCGCGAGCAATTTTTTCTTAACTTTGACGCTTCGCCCAACCGACCACAGGATTTCGATGAGTAGGAACTCGTCGTTTCGGACGGTCTTAACG
Organism: uncultured beta proteobacterium; assembly: GCA_903886975.1. Lineage (GTDB taxonomy): Bacteria > Pseudomonadota > Gammaproteobacteria > Burkholderiales > Rhodocyclaceae > Propionivibrio. Next base: position 35,915 of record CAISOB010000013.1, on the reverse strand, counting down.
TCCGGATACGCCGGATCGAACCGGAAGTCCTCCGGCGCCAGCTCGATGACCCGCTGAAACAGGTCTGCCGCTGGCACGCCGGATGAGACCAGGGCCGAGTGGACGGCATCCAGAACGGTAGCCTTGAAGGCGCTGGACTTCGGCTTGCGAACGGTGAGCGTTACAAGGGGCATCGCGTTTCCTCATGGCGCCTGACGATTCAAGATCAAGGACGAGCCACTTACAGCGCGGCCCGCGCAACCGCAGTGTCAGCGGTTTGGATGATCGCTTCGATTCCGTCATGCAGCGGTGGTTCCGCCCAGGCGCATCTTTCTCGGGCGAGCGCGACAATTCCCCGCGATGGCCAAGCCGAGTTGTCCGGCTTTCTCGGCGGCCCATAGCCAGGGACCGGCCCTGGCTTTTTTCGGTGATGCCGTTCAGGACGGCAGGTAGCGCACGCGCAGGACGCCGTTGATGGCCGTCAGTTGCTTGATCACCGCGGGTGGAACGGCGCCTTCGACATCGACCAGCGTGAAGGCGAATTCGCCGCGCGACTTGTTGACCATGTTGTGGATGTTCAAGCCGGCGCCGGCGAGCGTCGTCGAGATCTGGCCGAGCATGTTGGGCACGTTGGCGTTGGCGATAGCCAGCCGGAACCCCGATTCGCGCGGCATGGCGATGTTCGGGTAATTCACCGAATTGAGGATGTTGCCGTTCTCGAGGTAATCGGTCACCTGATCGGCGACCATGACGGCGCAGTTTTCCTCGGCTTCCTCGGTCGAAGCGCCGAGGTGCGGCAGCGCGACGAAACGCGGGTGCTTGCGCAGCAGCTTGCTCGGGAAATCGCAGACGTAAGCCTGCAACCGGTTGTCATTGAGCCCGTCGAGCACGGCCTGTTCGTTGACGATGCCCTCGCGCGCGAAGTTGAGCAGGATGCTGCCTTTCTTCATGAGCTTGACGCGCTCGGCGTTGATCAGGTCCTTGGTCGCCGGCAGCATCGGAACGTGCAGACTGACGAAGTCGGCGCGCTTTACCAGGTCATCGACGCTGACCGCTTTCCTGACCTGCGAAGGCAGGCGCCAGGCCGCATCGACGGTGATTTCCGGATCGAAGCCGACGACGTTCATACCGAGCTCGATGGCCGCGTCGGCAAGCATCGAGCCGATGGCGCCGAGGCCGATGATGCCGAGCGTGCTGCCGCGCAGCTCGTGGCCGACGAAATTCTTCTTGCCGGCTTCGACCTGTTTGGCCAGCGCTTCGTCGTCGCCCTGCAAGCCGGCGACGAACGTCAATGCGGGAACGATATTGCGCACGCCGATCAGCATGCCGGCGATGACCAGTTCCTTGACCGCGTTGGCATTGGCGCCGGGCGCGTTGAACACGACGACGCCGCGTTCGCTCATGGCCTTGACCGGAATGTTGTTGGTCCCCGCACCAGCCCGGCCGATGGCCAGGATGCTCGCCGGTATCGGCATTTCATGCATCACCTGCGAGCGCACCAGGATCGCGTCCGCGTCGGCGATGTCGTTGGCGACCGTGTAGTTCTCGGGCAGCCGGGCCAGCCCTTTTTTGGAAATGGCGTTGAGCGTTTGGATCTTTCGGGTCATGTTATTTTCCTTGGCGCGTTATCCGTGCTGCTTTTCGAAGTCCTTCATCAGCGCGACCAGCGCCTGCACGCCTTCGATCGGCATGGCGTTGTAGATCGATGCGCGCATGCCGCCGACCGAGCGGTGGCCCTTGAGCTGGACCATTCCGCGCGCCTTGGCGGCCTTGAGGAATTCGTCGTCGAGCCCTTCATCCTTGAGGGTGAAGGGGATGTTCATCAGCGAACGGTTCTCGCGCGCCACCGGCGAATTGAAGAATTTCGAGGCGTCGAGCGCGTCGTACAGCAGCTGTGCCTTGGCGCGGTTGACCTTTTCCATCGCCGCGAGGCCGCCCTTGGCCTTGAGCATCTTGAATACCAGGCCGGCGATGTAGACCGCATAGGTCGGCGGGGTGTTGTACATCGAGTCGGCTTCAGCCTGGATCTGATAGTCGAACATCGTCGGCGTGCCCTTGACCGTCTGTCCGACGAGGTCGTCGCGGACGACAACGATGGTCAGGCCGGCCGGGCCGACGTTCTTCTGCGCGCCGAAATAGATCAGGCCGTATTTGCTGACGTCGATCGGCCGCGACAGGATGTGCGAGGACATGTCGGCAACCAGCGGCACGTTGCCGGTCTGCGGCGTCCAGAAGATCTCGACGCCGCCGATCGTCTCGTTCGAGGTGTAATGCACGTATGCCGCGTTCGGGTCGAGCTTCCACTGGTCCTGCGCCGGGGCGTAGGAGAAGTTCTTGTCTTCGGACGAGGCGACGACATTGACGGCGCCGTACTTCTTGGCTTCCTTGATGGCCTTTTTCGACCATTCGCCGGTATAGAGGTAGTCGGCGGAGGCCTTGCCGCGCAGCAGGTTCATCGGCACCATGGCGAACTGGCTCGAGGCGCCGCCCTGCAGGAACAGCACCTTGTAGTTCGGGCGGATGCCGAGCAGTTCGCGCAGGTCGGCTTCGGCTTCGGCCTGGATGCCCATGTATTCCTTGCCGCGGTGCGACATCTCCATGACCGACATGCCGCAGCCGTGCCAATTCACGAGTTCGTCGCGCGCCTGTTCGAGAACCTCCTGCGGCAGGGCGGCCGGGCCGGCGCTGAAATTGAATATTCGTTCCATGGATGCAATCCTTTCTGTGCGGAAAACAATGGGCCAAAGGCGGTTATGCGGAAAATGGTGACGCGGATAGGGGAGCTGCGATTCTTGTCGTCGCTTGCCGCAGGGCTAAAGCGACATTTTAGCGAAATTGCCCGGCGCTGTGGCAAGCAACTGCGCCGTCATTCCGGCGAAAGCCGGAATCTGACAGCAAGGGAATGCAGAGCCAGCCGGCATGGGCACTGGGCACCGGCTTTCGCCGGTGCGACGAATTATCTAGCGACGCCTATATGCATCTTCAATGGCATCGGGCACGCATCCGGTTCAGGCCGAGTCTTGCACGGCAATTGCGTGGCCGACGCGAACGATGCGGTTTTGCGCATCGACGTAGATGAGTGCCGGCACGTGCGTCGCGAGTTCGGCGTCGCTATAGGCCGCAAAGCTGGCGATGATCAGGATGTCACCGGGCGCGGCGCGGCGCGCCGCCGAACCATTGACCGAAACGATGCCCGAGCCGCGTTCTGCGCGTATCGCGTAGGTCGTGAAGCGCTCGCCGTTATTGACGTTCCACAGATCGATCTGCTCGTACTCGCGGATATTGGCGGCCTCGAGCAGGTTCTCGTCGATGGCGCAGGAGCCTTCATAGTGAAGATCGGCGTGGGTGGTCGTCACGCGGTGCAGCTTCGACTTCAACATCGTTCTTTGCATGGTCATGCCCGAGCTTGTCGGGTTTGGTGATTGGGGAGGGGGATTCTAGTCGGAATTGCCGGCGTGTCAAGGCCGGCTTTGGCCCTATACGTTGACCCGGATTTCGACGTTGTCGATCAAGCGCGGCGTGCCGAGACGACTTGCGGCCAGGGCCACGAGTTCACCGTTGCCGGCTTGCGGCGCTTGCAGATCGCCCTGCTGGCGAACGGCGACATAATCGGTCTTCCAGCCGTGCGCATCGAGTTCGGCTGCAGCCGCCTGCTCGAGTTGCGATAAATTCGTGTTGCCGGCGCGTACGGCGTCGGCGATCGCTTGCAAGACGCGATTGAGGCGCGGCGCTTCGCGGCGTTCGGCCGGCGTCAGGTAGGCGTTGCGCGAGGACAGCGCGAGACCATCCGCAGCACGTACGGTTTCGCCGCCGACGATTTCGATCGGCAGCGCCAGCTGCCGCGTCATGTTGCGCAGAACCATCAGCTGCTGGTAATCCTTCTTGCCGAATACCGCGACCTGCGGCTGCACGATGTTGAACAGCTTGAGCACGACGGTGGCGACGCCGCGGAAGTGGCCGGGACGAAATTCGCCTTCGAGCTGGTTCTTGATTTCCGGCGGGTCAACCTGATACTGCTGCGGCTCGGGGTAGAGGTCGCTCTCGGTGGGCGCGAACAGCAGATCGACGCCGGCCACCGCGAGCTTTTCGCAATCATCGGCGAAGGTGCGCGGGTACTTGTCGAAGTCCTCGTTCGGACCGAACTGCAGTCGATTCACAAAGATGCTGGCGACTACCGTGTCGCCGAGCGCGCGCGCCTGCGTCATCAGCGCGATATGGCCTGCGTGCAGATTGCCCATGGTTGGAACGAAAACGACGCGGCCTTTGCCGCTTAGCGCAGCGCGCAGGTCGGAAATGGCGGAATGGATTTGCATGTTTGCCTCTTTCAGCGCAGAGGACGCAGAGTTATCCAGAAAGTGCTGATCAAGCCCCACACCGTCATTCCGGCGAAAGCCGGAATCCAGTAGGCGCCAGTACTGGACACCGGCTTTCGCCGGTGTGGCGACTTCCATGGGAATAAGTTCTTCTCGGCGTTCTCCGCGTTTAGAGCGATTAATGCAGCGTTAATAACAATGCTCAGGCCCCGGGAAGCTGCCGTCCTTGACGGCCGCGACGTAGGCCGCGAGCGCCCCGGCGATCGAGCTCTGCCCGGCCATGAAATTTCGCACGAAGCGGGCTTTCTTGCCGGGGCTGACATCGAGCATGTCGTGCAGCACCAGCACCTGACCCGAGCACTCCTTGCCGGCGCCTATGCCGATCGTTGGAATCGCCAGTTGCCGGGTCACCTCGGCGGCAAGCGGGGACGGAATGGCTTCGAGAACGATCAGCGTCGCGCCGGCCTCTTGCTGGGCGAGCGCGTCGGCGATCAGCCTGGCCGCGCCGGCGTCGTCCTTGCCCTGAATGCGGTAGCCGCCGAGCTGGTGCACCGATTGCGGCGTCAGGCCGACGTGGGCGCAAACCGGGATGCCGCGGCTCGTCAGGAAGCGCGTCGTTTCGGCCATGTCGACGCCGCCTTCGAGCTTGACCATTTGCGCGCCGGCGGTCATCAACAGGACGGAATTACGAAAAGCCTGAACCGGACTTTCCTGATAGCTGCCGAAGGGCAGATCGGCGATGATCAGCGGGCGCTGGCAACCGCGCGCCACGGCACGGGTGTGATAGGCGATGTCGGCGACCGTCACCGGCAGCGTCGAGTCGTGGCCCTGCAGTACCATGCCCAGCGAATCGCCGACCAGCAGGGCTTCCGTCCCGGCGGCGTCGCACAGCTGCGCAAAGCTCGCGTCGTAGGCGGTGAGCACGGCGATCTTTTCGCCGGCCGCACGCAACTTGGCCAGATCAAGATGGGTGAGCCGTCGCGTAAACGACTGTGCAGACATGAATTAGTCCCCTCGATTGAAATATTCTCGGTGTCCGCGCATGGCTTCGATGCGCTCGACGAGCAATTGGAAATCATCGTCTTTGTCGACGAAATTGAGATTTTCGGAATTGACGACCATCACCGGCGCAGCGTCGTAGTTGTGAAAGAAGCGCGTGTAGGATTCGCCGAGCAGCACCAGATAGTCGTCGCCGATCTTGCGCTCCATCTCGATGCCGCGTTTGCGCACGCGCGCAATCAGGGTTTCCGGCCTGGCCTGCAGGTAAATCACCAGGTCCGGCGTTACCGGGTTTTGCAAGGAGACGCTGTCGTAGATCTGGCGGTAGAGCTTGTACTCGTCCTCGCTCAGAGTGAGGCTGGCGAACAGCGGATCTTTCTCGAGCAGGTAATCGCTGACCACCGCGCTGCCGGTGGTGCGCGGGAACAGGTCGCGCTGCGCCAGTTCGCGCAACTGGTCGAGGCGGTGGAAGAGAAAGAAGAGCTGCGTCTGCAGCGCATAGCGCTGCTGGTTCTGGTAAAAACGGTGCAGAAAAGGGTTGATTTCGGGCTGTTCGAGCAGCAAATCGGCGTCGAGGTGTTCGCCCAGCCGACGGGCGAGACTGGTCTTGCCGACGCCGATCGGTCCCTCGACGACGATATGACGCGCTGATTCGAGCAGATTCTTCTTCATGGGCGGACGACGCGGATTTCCCGGATCAAGGTGAACGTCATGGTGCCAGCCTTTTGATCTGTTGCATACTGACTGCCGGCAGCCAGGCCGCGGCCAGGCCCCGGCCGGGGATGCGGCAGTCCGGGGCGATTTCGAGCAGCGGCGCGAGGACGAAGGCGCGCAAGTGCATGCGCGGATGCGGCAGGGTCAGCTCGGGCGTGTCGAGAATCGCATCGTCATAGAGCAAGAGATCGAGGTCGAGGGTGCGCGGCGCATGGTGGAAATCGCGGCGGCGCCCGAACTGCCCCTCGACGGCGAACAGGGCGGCGAGCAGCGCCTGCGGGGCGAGCGTCGTTTCGACGGCGGCCACGGCGTTGATGAAGTCCGGCTGGCCGTGAATGCCGACCGGCGCCGTGCGATACAGCGACGAGGCGCGCAGCAGGCGCGACTGCGGCAAGTCTCTCAAAGCCGCCAAGGCGGCGGTGATTTGCGCGACCGGGTCGGCGAGGTTGGCGCCGAGCGCAATATAGGCAAGATGCATCGACAGGTTCAAGGGGTGCCGGCCGCTTCCGCCGCGGGCTTGCGCCGGCGCCGGCGGCGTTTCTTCGCGCCGTCGGCTGGCGGCGGCAGCAGCATCGCAGCGCGCGCGTCGCCGTCACGGTTCATGAAGTCGGTCCACCACTGCGCCAACGCCTCTTCGACTTCGCCCGCTTCGGCGCGCAGCAGCAGGAAATCGTAGCCCGCCTTGAAGCGCGGCTGTTCGAGGACGCCGTAAGGGCGCTTACCCGAGCGTTGATCGAAGCGCGGCTGCAGCGCCCAGATGTCCTTGATGTCGCTTGCCACGCGGCGGGTGATCGCGAGCTTTCCGGCCTGCAGTTCGAGGACTTCGTCCATCGCCAGGAACAGCGACGGAATGCGCGGTGGGTTCTCGCCGTTGGCGAGGATTGCTTCCCAGCGCGTCAGCACGTCCTGCCAGAGCAGCGTGGCGAACAGGAATCCGGGCGAAATCGGTTTGCCTTCGCGCACCCGGCGGTCGGTGTTGGCCAGCGCCAGCATCACGAAGCGCTCGCCGGCCGGCTGCTCGAAAATGACGTCGAGCAGTGGCAGCAGGCCATGGTGCAGGCCCTCGGCGCGCAATTGGGTCAAGCAGGTGACGGCGAAACCGGAGGTCAGCAGCTTGAGCATTTCGTCGAACAGCCGCGACGGCGGGATGTTTTCGACGAGGCTCGCCATCTCGCGGATCGGCCGCCTGGCCTCGGGGTCTATGGTCAGGCCGAGCTTGGCGGCCAGGCGCACGGCGCGCAGCATGCGCACCGGGTCTTCGCGATAGCGGGTCTTCGGGTCGCCGATCATGCGCAGGGTCTTCTGCTTCAAGTCGGCGACGCCGTGGTAGTAATCGACGATGGTTTCCGAAGTCGGATCGAAGTACAGCGCATTGACCGTGAAGTCGCGCCGCGCCGCGTCTTCCTTCTCGCTGCCGAACACGTTGTCGCGCAGCACCCGGCCCTGGCTGTCGGTCTGCGCCTTGTTGCCGCCGTGCTGCTGCTCGTGATGGCCGCGGAAGGTCGTGACCTCGACGGTCTCGGCGCCCATCAGCACATGCACGATCTGAAAGCGCCGGCCGATGATGCGCGAGCGCCGGAAGCAGCTGCGCACCTGCTCCGGCGTCGCGCTGGTGGCGACGTCGTAATCGTTGGGCGTGATGCCGGCCAGCAGGTCGCGTACCGCGCCGCCGACGACGTAGGCCTTGTAGCCATGTTCCTGCAGGGTTTCGACGGTGCGCCGGCTGCCGTTGCTGATGTGCTCGCGACGGATTCCGTGCTTGCTCGCGGCGATGATGGCCGGTTCGCCGGGGAGGCCGGGCGACTTGCGCCCGAGGATGCGGGATATGAATTTGCGAATCATCGCTCGATTCTTCTTAGGTTGAGCCAGCGCGCTGAATTTCTGTCGTCATTCCAGCGGAAGCCGGAATCCAGGTTCTTGGTGCACCAACTGGGCCCCGGCTTGCGCCGGGACGACGTTTTTCTTATGGCCGCCCATCTTAAGCCGCGCCCGCGGGATGCAGGTTCAGAATGGCCCAACCGGCGCGCTCAGCGTGCGCGCGCAGGGTCGGATCCGGATCCACGGCGACCGGGTCGGTGACCAGGCCGAGCAGCGGCAGGTCGTTGAGCGAGTCGCTGTAGAACCAGGTGCGCTCGAAAGAGCCCCAATGCAGCCCCTGCGCTTCAAGCCAGGCCTCGACGCGGGTCACCTTGCCCTCGCGGAAGGCTGGCGTGCCGCGCGACTTGCCGGTGAAGCGGCCGTTCTCCTGTGCCGGGACGGTGGCGATCAGATGCGGAATATCGAGTTCGCGGCAGATTGGTCCGGTGACAAAGGAGTTGGTCGCGGTCACCAGCGCGCACAGGTCGCCGTTGTCGCGGTGGCGTTTGATGAGCTCGCGCGCCTTGGCGGTGATCATCGGGCGCACCCGCTGGGCCATGAATTCGGCATGCCAGGCATCAAGTTCGGCGCGCGTATGGCGGGCCAGCGGCTGCAACTGAAAATCGAGAAACTCGTTGATGTCGAGCAGGCCGGCTTTGTACTGCTCGAAGAATTCCGTGTTGCGCTTTTCGAAAGTGGCGCGGTCGAGAATGCCCTGGTTCATCAGATGCCGCGCCCATTCATAATCGCTGTCGCCGCTGAGCAGAGTGTTGTCGAGATCGAACAGGGCGAGTTGCATGGCTGCTTCGTCTTTCATAGACCCAGCGGAGCTTGCAGCACTTCGCGCAGCAGCGGCACGGTGATGGCCCGCTTGTGCTCGAGCGAATAGCGGTCGAGCGCCGCCAGGAAAGCGCTGAGGCTGCGCATGTCGCGCGGTGCGCGCGTGAGCAGGTAATCGAGCGCCTCCGGCGGCAGGCGCAGACCGCGCGCCGCGGCCTGGGTGCTCAGCGCAGCGATCTTCTCGTCGTCGGTAAGAGCGAGCAGACGGTAGATCAGTCCCGAGCCGAGGCGCGTGCGCAAGTCCTCGCGCAAGGCGAGTTGCAGCGGCGGCCGGCTGGCGGCGGTAAGCAGGCGGCCGCCCGCCGCACGCAGACGGTTGAAGCGGTTGAACAGAGCGATCTGCCCGTCGGCGTTCAGCGCCTCGACATGATCGACGGCGATGAAGGCGCTGTTTTCGTTGCCGGCGCCAAGCTGCGCGAGATCGGGATCGGCGGCTGCGTCGATATAAGGCAGCTGCGAGGGCAACTGCGCGGCGCTTGCGCGCAGGAGATGCGTCTTGCCGGCGCCGGCCTCACCCCACAGCAAGAGTGACAGCTCGCGGTTATCCGCAGTGAGCCAGGCGGCAAGGCCGGTCAAGGTTTCGGCATTGCCGCCGCCGACATAGTTGTCGAAGCTGGGCGGCGCTTCCGGCAGGAGATCGAGGATCAATTGGCGCATGGGAAAGGTGCAGCAGGCAACGGTGCGGGCAGCACGCGCGACGGCTATTTCGGATAAAATTCCGGCTTTCGCTGATGAAGTCGCGCATTTTAACACGCGCCTTCGCAAGCCCGTTTGGAAGACCATCACGATGACCCAGCCGCAATCCCTCTCGTACCGCGACGCCGGCGTCGATATCAGCGCCGGCGACGATCTGGTCGAGCGCATCAAGCCGTTTGCCCGAAAGACGATGCGCGACGGCGTGCTGAGCGGGCTCGGCGGTTTCGGCGCGCTGTTCGAGGTGCCCAAGCGCTACCGCGAACCGGTGCTGGTGTCCGGCACCGACGGCGTCGGCACCAAGTTGAAGCTGGCTTTCGAGCTCGATCGCCACGACACGGTCGGCATCGACCTGGTGGCGATGAGCGTCAATGACGTGCTGGTGCAGGGCGCCGAGCCGCTGTTCTTCCTCGACTATTTCGCCTGCGGCAAGCTCGACGTCGATACTGCGGCGCTGGTCATCAAGGGCGTCGCCCAGGGCTGCGAATACGCCGGCTGCGCACTGATCGGCGGGGAAACCGCCGAGATGCCGGGGATGTACCCGGAAGGCGAATACGATCTGGCGGGTTTTGCCGTCGGCGTCGTCGAAAAATCGGCAGTCATCACCGGGCAGCATATCGTCGCCGGCGACATTGTGCTTGGCCTGCCTTCGTCCGGTGCGCATTCGAACGGTTATTCACTGGTGCGCAAAATCATCGCGCGTTCAAGGCCCGATCTCGACGCGCCATTTGACAGCGTCGGCGGCAAGATGCGGACGCTGGCCGATGCGCTGATGGCGCCGACGCGCATTTACGTCAAGCCCCTGCTGGCGCTGATCGCCGCGCTGCCAGTCAAAGGGCTCGCGCATATCACCGGCGGCGGCCTGACCGAAAACGTCCCGCGCGTGCTGCCCGAGAATGTCAAGGCGGTCATCGGGCAGTCGAACTGGCAGCGGCCCAAACTCTTCGAATGGCTGCAGGCCGAGGGGCAGGTCGCGGAAAGCGAAATGCACCGCGTCTTCAACTGCGGCATCGGCATGGTCGTCGTCGTTGCCGAGGAAGACGTTCAACGGGCCTTGCACCTTCTGCACGCGGCTGGCGAAATGGCGCTGGAGATTGGCTGCATCGAAGCGCGTGGCGAGGGCGAAGCGCCGACGATCGTCGTTTAGGTCCGCTTATCCGCGGGCTTGCGCGGATGGTTGATTCCGCTTTCAGATTTTGACGTCGATCACCATGCCGTTGGCCAGATCCAGCGGACGCTTGGCCCGCAGATCGATCAGCACCCGCTGTTTCTCTTTCCGGCGATCCGGTTGCGGCTGACTTTCAGCGCCGCCTTGCTGGCCGCGCTGCCGGCTTTCTTTCTCGACGTCGGGCGTCTTGCCGCGGGCCGGCCGCTGCCTGGGCAGCGCGTCGGGGAAACCGGTGCCGAGCGCGGCCGACTCGGAGACCGCCATCGGCCCTTCAGAGCGATTGCTCTCGACGTGATAAAGCGCCAAGCCCTCGGCCGGTATTCTCATCGCCTCCGCCTCGTTATGCAGTCCTTGTCAATTTATCGGCATTTCTCCTAAAACCTTGAATTGACGGCGACATCAAGCGGCACGTGCTCCCGGAACGCTATCCGCCTTTGCCGTCAAGCGACTTCATCAGAAGCAGCTTCTCGATCTTGCGGTTCGCACCCTGCAGTTTTTTGAAGAGCGCCAGCAGCAAGGCTTTATCAATGCAGGTCATGGCCTTGGCATCGGCTTGCATACTATCGATGGCAGCTTTATCGAATTCCGCGGCGATAATCTTGTAATCGGCGATCACTGTCGCCGAACTCGAAATGTTCCCGTTGGCAAAAAACACCCCTTCGCCGATGCATTCGCCGGTGTCTATCGTTCCGACCAACTTGCCGTTGCGGTATGCCTCGGCGGTACCGAGCAGGATGACATAGAAGGATTTCGTTTCGTCGTCTTGCGAAGTCAGACAAACATCCGAATAAAAGGTCCGGATTTGTGCCATGTCCGAGATGCGCATCAGCCATTCATCCGGCACAGGGTCGAAAAATGAACAACTGCGCAGCGCTTTGAATCGAACGGCGGCGTCTTCGACGAGAAGCTTGGCGAAACTGGAGAAATTGTCTTCGATCGCTTGAAACTCGTTCATACACGCTCCTTATCTGGCGGACAAGCTGTTCATGCCTTCGGTGGCGCTGGCCGAGCAGACGGTTCCAGCGTGAGCGGAGCCGTGTTTGCCGCCGCCGTTCTCTTCAGGACTGCTTCCTTCATGGCCGCTTCTTCTTCTTTCTTCTTGGCTTCTTCCTTCTCCTTGTCCACCTGGCCGTCAAAAGACAATCCGGAGGATAGGCTGCCCGCATCGCCTCCCAGCACTTCCTTCGTGAAGCGCGCGCTTTGCAGCTTCAGGCGCAGCATCAGGTCGCCCTTGGCATCCGAATTGAGTTGCAGCTCTTGCAGAGAAATCTCGCCGGCGTCGTACAGTTCGAACAAGCATTGATCGAAGGTCTTCATTCCCTGTTCGACCGATTTCTTCATGATCTCCTTCAACGCCCCGACCTCTCCCTTGGCAATCGCATCCCGCGACATGGCCGTGCTCAACAGAATCTCGACTGCGGCCGCCCGCCCGCCGGAGATTTTGCGCACGAGTCGCTGTGAAATGAAGGCGCGCAGGTTCAGTGCGATGTCGTTCAGCACCTGTTCGCGTTTTTCGATGGGGAAGAAGTTCGCGATGCGGTCGATTGCCTGGTTGGCGCTGTTGGCATGCAGGGTCGCCATGCAAAGATGTCCGGTCTCGGCAAAATTCAGTGCATATTCCATCGTTTCCTGATCGCGAATCTCGCCGATCAGGATGACGTCCGGCGCCTGGCGCAGTGAATCTTTAAGCGCGTCAAACCAGCCAACCGTGTCTACGCCGACCTCGCGATGGGTCACGATGCAATTGATGTGGGTATGCACGAATTCGACCGGATCTTCGATGGTGATGATGTGGCCGTGCGTTTCACGGTTGCGTACGCCGAGCATCGCGGCCAGCGTGGTCGACTTGCCCGAGCCGGTGCCGCCGACCAGCAGGACCAGCCCGCGTTTCTCGAGAACAACGGACTTGAGGACTGGCGGCAGATTCATCTTGTCGAAATCAGGGATTTCGGTGGTGATGACGCGAATGACCATTCCGGGGCGCTGCTGCTGCGTGAATACATTGATCCGGAAACGACCGACACCTTCGAGCGAAATGGCGAAGTTCGAGCCTTTGCTATCGATGAAATTCTGCCACTGCTTCTCGGTCGAGATGGAGTGCGCCATTTTCTGCGTTTGTTCCGCAGTGAGCGGCGTGTCATTGAGCTTGGTGATCTTGCCATTTAGCTTGACCGCTGGCGGGAAGCCCGCCGTGATGAATAGGTCCGAACCCTTCATCCCCACCATCGTGGTCAGCATTCGATGCACGACGGCCTGGTACTGCGACTTTTCTTGTTGTTCCATGACCAACCTCATCTAGATAAATAATCGATCTGACCGATATGATCAGGCTATTTCAATAGATATTCCGATGGCTTGTCAGGCTGAATTGATTTATCGCCAGATGCTATTCTAGCGCCATAGTCGGGCGAGAATCCGCAGCGTAGCCGCAGCCAGTGTCCGCCGTCGGCGATCAGCGAGGTTTCAGTGCGCGCCACCAGCGTCGACCGGCGCCGCTGCCGGCACCGGGCGGGCCAGCCAGATGATGCCGATCAGAACCAGGAAGAGAACCGCCGAGGCGGCGAAGATGTCGCTGGCGCTGAGCATGAAGGCCTGCTGATCGATCAGCCGGTTGATGTAGGCCAGGCTCTGCTCGGGGCTAAGTCCGAGCGAAGAGAGGCCCGAAAAGGTCTGCGTCGCCGGAACGCTGGCGTTGTTGATGGCCTCGGCAAGTTCCGCGTGATGCAGCGAGGCACGATTGTCCCAGAGCGTCGTCGTGATCGAAGTCCCGAAAGCGCCGGCGGTGATGCGCGCAAAATTGGATAGGCCCGAAGCCGCGGCGATGCGTTCCGGCGGCAGTCCCGACAGAATCAGCGTCATCAGCGGGACGAAGAAGAAAGCCATGGCGATGCCCTGCACGAAGGTCGGAATCAGCAGCGTCTCGACGTCGGCCTGGGTGTTGAACAGCGAGCGCATCCAGAGCACCAGCGCAAAGGTCAGGAAGGCAAAGGTCGACAGATAGCGCGGGTCGACTTTCTGCGACATCTTGCCGACCCAGGGCATCAACAGGATGGCCAGCAGGCCGACCGGCGCCATGATGATGCCGGCCCAGGTCGCGGTGTAGTTCATGTATTGCTGCAGCCATAGGGGCAGCAGGACCACGTTGCCGAAGAAAGTCCCGTAGCCGAGCGCCAGCGCCAGAGTGCCGACCCAGAAATTGCGCCGGGTGAACAGCGAGAGATCGACCACCGGATGTTCATCGGTGAGTTCCCACACTAGGAAGAAGGCAAAGCCGACGACGGCGACGATCGCCAGAATGACGATTTGTGTCGAGGCGAACCAGTCGAGTTCCTTGCCCTTGTCGAGCATGATCTGCAGCGAGCCGACCCAGATCACCAGCGAAACGAGGCCGACGCTGTCGATCGGGCGCTTGTGGATAGGCGTCTCGCGCGTTTTGTAGATGTTCCAGGTGACGAAGGTGGCAAAAATGCCGACCGGAATGTTGATGTAAAAGATCCACGGCCAGCTCATGTTGTCGGTGATCCAGCCGCCCAGGAGCGGCCCCAGAACCGGCGCGACGAGGGTCGTCATCGACCACAGGGCGAGCGCAGTCCCTGATCTCTCCTTCGGATAACTTTGCAGGAGCAGCGATTGCGAGAGCGGAATCATCGGGCCGGCGACCAGGCCCTGGATCACGCGGAAGAAGATCAGCAGGCCGATGTTGGGCGAGAGCGCACAGAGCAGGGACGCGGCGATGAACAGAACGATGCTCAGGGTGAACAGGCGCACCATGCCGAAGCGCTGGGTGAGCCAGCCGGTCAGCGGCACGGCAATGGCGTTGGAGACGGCGAAGCTGGTGATGACCCAGGTGCCCTGGTTGGGACTGACGCCGAAATCGCCGGCGATGGCCGGGATCGAGACGTTGGCGATCGACGAATCGAGGACGTTCATGAACACCGCCAGCGACAGGGCCACCGTGCCCATCACAAGTTCGGCGCCGTGCAGCGGCGGCAGCGCGTAGCCGTTCGCTCCGTTCGATTTTTCAGCCATGGCCAGGCAACGCCGTTGTCATGATCTGCGCGTGCCGCATCAGTCGGCGCGTTTCAGCAAGACCCGATGCCCGAGATTGGCGGAGACGATGGCGTTGACGCGCTCGTCGGCGGCCTTGTCGAGATCGTCGTAGACCTTGGTGCTGGCCACCGGGCCGTTGCGCGCCGCCTCGACGACCGAGGGGCCGGACTGGTCATGGACGTCGACATCGACGTCCATCGACAGGCCGACGCGCAGCGGGTGCTCGGTAATGTCTTTGGCATCGACGGCGATGCGTACCGGAACGCGCTGGACGATCTTGATCCAGTTGCCGGTGGCGTTTTGCGCCGGCAGCAGCGAAAAGGCCGAACCCGTGCCGGCGCCGAGGCCGGCGACCTGGCCGCGGTATTCGGTGCGGCGGCCATAAACGTCGGCGGTGAGGGTGACCGGCTGGCCGATGCGCAGGCTTTCGAGTTGCGATTCCTTGAAGTTGGCATCGACCCACAGTTGATCGAGCGGCACGATGGCCATGATCGTCATGCCGCTCGCGATGCGTTGCCCGAGCTGCACGCTGCGCCGGGCCACGGTGCCGGTGACCGGCGCGCTGATGTCCGAGCGCTTGAAAGCCAGCCACGCTTCGCGATACTTCGCGGCTGCCGAGAGGACGCGCGGATTGGCTTCGACCGGCGCGCCTTCGGTCAGCGATTCGTTGCGCAGCAGCTGTTCGCGCGCTTCGTTGACACCCGAAGCTGCCGCTGACTGGGCTTGGCGCGCGTTGGCTACCGCCGTCTGCAGATGCTGCACTTCCTCGATCGAGACCGCGCCGCCGCTGACCAGGGCTTCGCGGCGGCCAACGTCGGCGCGCAGACGCGCGAGTTCGGCTTCGCTGCGCGCGAGGTCGGCCTGGCGGGCTTCGACGGTAGCGGCCAGGGCCCGGTTGGTCGTGAAGGTGGCACGCACTTCGCGCACCGTTTGCGCGAGCTGCGCTTCGGCCTGATCGAGCGCCACCCGGCTGTCGACCGGATCGAGCCGCACCAGCAACTGGCCGGCCGTGACGCTGTCGGTGTCGTTGACATTGATGGCGACGACCGTTCCGCCGACCTGCGGCGTGATCTGCACCACGTTGCCCTGCACGTAAGCGTTGTCGGTACTCACATGGAAGCGCGCGAAGAGCAGCCAGTACAGGCCGTAAGCCAGGCCGGCCAGCAGGCAGGCCGCAGCGAGCAGCAGCAGGCGCCGTTTGCGTTTCTTTTCGAGGGCGGTCGGATCGGCAGTGGAGGGGGTTGCGGTCGTCATGAAAGTTATCCGTAAGGGTAAAGGGCGACGATGATTCAGTGGGTGGCCGGCAGCGCTTGCGGCGCACTCGCCACGGCCGGCGGCGCGTCCGTCGCCACGAAGCCGCCACCGAGCGCGTTGATCAGGCCGATGCGCGCGTCGATCCAGCGCGCGCGCAGGTCGACCGCCGAACGCCGCTGGGCGATCAGATTGGTTTCAACGTTGAGGACATTGAGGCGATCGGTAATTCCGGCCTCGTAGCGCCGCACCGCCAGTTGGTAAGCGCGATCGGCGCTGGCCAGCGCCTCGTCCTGACGCGCGAGTTGCGTGTCGAGGGCGCGTAGCGTGGTCAGCTGGTCGGCGACATCGCGCAGCGCGCCGAGCAGGGTGCTGTTATAACTCGCGACCGAACTGTCGACCTGCGCGGCGTTGGCGCGGTAGAGACTGCGCAAGCGCCCGGCGTCGAAGATCGGCAGGCTGATCGCCGCACCCGCGCCGAATTGCCGGCTGCCGACGTCGAGCCAGCGGGAAAAGCCGATCGCCGAAAACCCCGCGAAGGCTTGCAGGTTGATGTTCGGATAGAACAGCGCCTTGGTCGCTTCGAGGCCGTGTGTGGCCGCTTCGACGCGCCAGCGGGCGGCCACCACGTCGGGGCGGTGGCCGAGTAAATCGGCCGGCAGGACCGTCGGCAGCGCGAGCGGCGCGACGGCGGGCAGGGATGGCGCGAGGTCATCGAGCGCCTGCGGACCTTGCGCGGTCAACGCCGCCAGAGCGTGCCGATTGATATCGATCTGCTCGTCGAGCGCGGCGATATCGCGGGCATTTTCCGGCAGAACGCCGCGCGCGGTTTCGAGTACGACCGCGGTATCGAGACCGGCTTTGAAGCGCCGTTCGACCAGCGCGGCAAGGTCGCTGCGCTGGTCGCTGCGCTGCGCGAGCACCTCGCGCTGGGCGAGCAGGCGCGACAACTGGTAGTAGCTGCGCGCGACGTTGGTCGCCAGCAGCAAACGCGCCGCCCGGTTCTCGACCTCGGCGGCACTCAATTCACCGAGCGCTGCCTTGAGGTTCTCGCGGTTCCTGCCGAAGAAATCGGCTTGCCATTGGGCGGAGAGTCCGAGATCGTTAACATTTTGTGTCGTGCCATTGAACGGGGGAGGCGTCGTGCCGCGTTCGCTGTAGTGTTCACGGGTCGTCGCCACAGAGCCATCGACCGACGGCCACAGTGCGCTCTCGGCCTGATTGGCGATCGCCCTGGCACGGGTCAGCGTGGCCTCGGCCGCTTGCAGCGTCGGACTGCCGTCCACCGCCTTCGCGATCAGACCGCTCAGCACAGGGTCCTGTAGTTCCTGCCACCAGTCTTCGCGGGGCCAGTCGGCATAGGGCTGCACCGCGGTGCTGCCGGCGAGTGTACTGGCGTCGATGGTCTTGGCTTGCGGGAAGATTCCGGCAAAACTCGCGCAGCCGGACAGCAGCAGGCTGAGCATCGCCGCCAGGATCAGCGCTAGCGTCCTGTTCATCGCGCCTCTCCCGATTCGAAGGCGCTGGCGTTGAGCAAGGCGCGATTGAGCAAGGCCTTGAATTGAACGAATTCGTCCTCGCTAAAACCGGTGAGCATCTGATTGGCCAGATCGGAGATGATTCTCGGGACTTCCGCAGCAACCCGCGTCCCCTCTTCGGTCAGTGCGAGCTTGACGACGCGCCGGTCTTCAGCTGAGCGCAAGCGCTGCACCAGACCCTTGCCTTCCAGTCGATCAAGCAGGCGGGTCACGGCGCCGGTATCGTGGCAAGCGATGCGCGAGATATCCGCTGCGGTTGTGCAGACCCCCTGCTGCAGCAGCAACAGGGGCTTCCACTGGGCATCGGTGAGCCCGAGTTCGACCATGCGCCGGTCAAGCTCCCGCCCCAAGGTGTGGGTCAGCCGGCGAACCAGATAACCGACGCTGTTTTCGATGCGGAAAGTCTCCGCACGGTAGAATGGATGCACCTTGCTCACGATGAATTGCCTCTGGTCTGACTCACTTTGCGGAAGATACCTGCCTAGGCAATCACTGTCAAGGCAATTTGAATCAACGACAGTCTTGCACCTGGCGAACCGTCCGCTGCTGTCTCTGTCAATACTGATAGAGTGCACACGATGAAGACGATATTCGCTCTGATTCTGCTTGGCATCGCCGGCCTGCCGGGGTTGGCGTGGGCCCAGGACGCCAGCACGCAGGATGCCGGGCGCGACGCTGGCGCGGCGGTGCAAACCGCCGAGAAACCCGACGCATTGGACAGCAGACAGATGGAAAGGGACCTGCAACGTCTGCCGTGGCCGAACTTCCGGGCGATCGTCGAGGCCGTGCCGAAATTGCGTGCCGGGGTCGAGGCCTACGGCACGGCGGGCTGGCAGATCGTCCAGGCCAACTACACGCGCTACCACTGGCAAAAGAATATCGACAAGCTTGACGACGTGCAGAAGCGGCAACTGGCGGAACTGATTCAGGCTGCCAAAGCGGCGCGTTAATCGTCGCGCTGGCTTTTCTCGCGGCGTGGGCTATATTGCAGGAGTGCTGTGATCTGCGGTGAATCCGGCGCGTTTCTGGACTGCCAGCCGCACTTTCTGGAGACTTTATGGCGTTTTGTTGCAAACGCTCTTCAAGGATGATCGCGTAGCACCATAACGGCGAAAAGCCGATCACCCTGGCTCCTTACGCCGGGGTCGTAGTCTCGGAAGCCCATGCAAACACTGCATGGGCTTTTTTGTTTGAGGCAGATTCCTCGTCTCAATGTAAAATGAATAGTGGTCTTCTCGCTGGCCGGGTATGAAAAACAAGCAGAATCCGAACTCCTTGGCTGACCGAATTCGTTTGATTCGGCTCCAGACTTTCTTCGACAATGCTTCCGGGAGCCCTTTCGCGCTCAGCGCAGGCGGGGTATTTACCGTTCTCTGCCTGCGCCATGTCGGCGTTGACACGAGCCTTTTGCTGGTCTGGTTCGGGCTCGTCGTCGTCGGTAGCGGACTGATTTTTCTTTTCGACCGCTACGTCGGGCGGATCGGCCTGACGGTCGCTAACGGCGACTTCCTATTCCGCGTGCGCGTCGTTCTCGGCGGCGCGGTTTGCAGCTTGTACGGCGCGACCCTCGCCTTTCTGCCGGACCAGTCGGCCGACATCGCCTACGTCTTTATATTGCTGATCGCTTCGACTGTCGTGGCCTTTGCCTACATGGCCTATGCCACGGCATTTTCTTATGGCCTGGTGGTCAATGCGCTGACCCTGATGCCGTTTACGGGTTATTGCATTAACCGCTACCTGAATACCGCTGACTTCTTCTTTTTGCTGATCGGTGGCACGGCTTTGCTCTGGCAACTCATCATCATTCGCAAGGCCTGGCAAATCTCGCAATCCGCCGCCGGCGAAATTGCCACGCGCGAACGCTTGCATGATGAAACGGCTGAACGCAAACTGGCCGTCGAGGCGCTGAAAGCCAGCGAGGATCAGTCAAAGCGGCTGGCCTCGATGCTGCGTCTGATGTGCGACAACGTCCCGGACATGATCTGGGCGAAGGATCTCGAGAGCCGCTACATCTTCGTCAACACGGCGTTTTGCGAAATTCTCCTGGGTCTTGAAGACACGCAGGAGCCGCTTGGCAGGACCTACAATTTCCTGGCGCAACGCGAGCGCGACAGCCATGCGGAGGACCCGCAGTGGCATACCCTCGGGCAGTTCTGGCACGATGTCGACCAGCACACCCTGGGCCGTGACGAGCCGACGATCTATGAAGAATCCGGGACGGTTCGCGGCCGTCTGCTTTTCCTCGACGTGCATCAGGCCCGCTTCGTCAACGACCGCGGCGAGGTGATCGGCACGGTCGGCTGCGCGCGCGACATTACCGAACGCAAGACTTCCGAAGCCTACGTTCAGCATCTCGCGCACCACGATGTGCTTACCGATCTGCCCAATCGGACGCTGCTCACCGATCGGCTGCGCCAAGCCCTGGCGCACGTCCGGCGCGAGCGCGAAATGCTGGCGGTACTGTTTCTCGACCTGGACCGGCTCAAGCCCGTCAATGACACGCTCGGCCACGATATCGGCGATCTTCTGCTGAAAGACGTGGCGAAACGTTTGCAACACGTGGTGACGCGCGAATCAGATACCGTGTCGCGGCTTGGCGGAGACGAATTCGTGATTCTCCTGCAGCGCCTGAATAGGGAGCAGGATGCAGCCGCAATCGCGGAAAAGATGCTCGCCGCGCTGCGCCAGCCTTTTTCGATCAGCGGTCATACGATCGATGTTTCAGCGAGTATCGGCATTGCCATTTGCCCGCAGCATGGCGACGAAGTGAACCAGCTGCTGCGCAATGCCGATGCCGCGATGTACAGCGCCAAGCACGCCGGACGCGATACCTACCGGTTCTTCGATCCGTCGATGACGCGCACCTAGGGTGTGCTCTCATTTGGCGGGCGGTCACGCAAGCACTGGGCCGGGATGCCGCGCAAGGCGCCGTGAGCGCGGCGTGGTTATTCCACGCAAGCGAGCGGCAACGCCGTGCGGCGCCCGGCCCGATGCTTGCCCTTCGGGTTGTTGCGAAATGCGCCCGATACGGCGTTGCTCGCCTCGCCAATGGAACAACCATTGGCTTCAGCTCGCGCCTTGTCTCGGGCGCATTTGGCAACGACGTGATCCGCCCGCCGAATGAGAACACACCCTAGGCGATGGCCTGGTCTGTTCTAGCGCTGATTTGCGCGATCAGGTCGGGCGCCAGGCAATCGAAGGTCTCGGGTTTGAGCGTATTGGCGAGCCAGGTCATTTGCCGCTTGGCCAGCTGGCGGGTGGCGTAGATTCCGCGATCGCGCATTTCGGCACGCGGTGCCGCGCCGTCCTGCACCGCCCACACCTGGCGGTAGCCGACGCAGCGCATCGCCGGCAGATCGGGCGTCAGGCGGTATCGCCGGCGCAGCGCGGTCAGCTCGTCTTCAAGTCCGGCCTTGAGCATGGCGTCAAAGCGTTCGGCGATGCGCGCGTGCAGCACGCTGCGCTCGGACGGCAGCAGCCCGATGGAGGTGAAGTCGTAGGGCGGTGTTTGCGGTGCGCCTTCGGCGAGCAGCGCCGACATCGGTCGGCCACAAAGGCGATGGATCTCGAGCGCGCGCTGGATGCGCTGGGCATCGTTCGGCGGCAGGCGCGCGGCGGTTTCCGGGTCGACCCTGGCAAGTTCGGCGTGCAGCGCCGGCCAGCCACAGCGATCGGCCTCGGCATCGAGATCGGCACGCAGCTGCGCGTCGGCTTGCGGCAGCTCGGCGAGGCCGCCGAGCAGCGCCTTGAAATAGAGCATGGTGCCACCGACCAAGAGCGGCACCTTGCCGCGCGCCGTAATATCGGCCATCAGGGCCAGCGCGTCGTGGCGAAAGCGCGCCGCCGAGTAAGCTTGCTCGGGGCTGATCAGATCGATCAGATGATGCGGACAGGCGCGCTGCGTCGCCGTGTCGGGCTTGGCCGTGCCGATGTTCATGTCGCGAAAGACCTGCGCCGAGTCGACGCTGATCAGCTCGAGCGGAAAGCGCTGCGCCAGCGCGATCGCCACCGCCGTCTTGCCGCTCGCCGTCGGGCCCATCAGCAGGATGGCCTTCTTCATTGACCGCGCAGAAAGAGCTTGTCGAGTTCGCCCATCGAGAGCTGCGTCCAGGTCGGCCGGCCGTGATTGCACTGGTCGGCGCGCTCGGTCTCTTCCATCTGGCGCAAGAGTGCATTCATTTCCGGCAGCGAGAGCAGGCGCCGGGCGCGCACGGCGCCGTGGCAGGCCATCGTCGCGAGTAATTCGTTGCGTCGTTCGGCAATCAGTTGCGTAATGCCGTGCTCGCGCAGTTCGGCGAGCAGCGAGAGAATCAGCGATGCCGGGTCGGCGGCCTGCAGCAGCGCCGGAACGCCGCGCACGGCAAGCTGGGTCGGCCCGATCGGCGCCAGATCGAAGCCGAGTTCGCGCAGCGCTTCGGCGTTCTCCTCGGCCGCCGCCAGGTCGAGCGCCGTGGCCGCGAAGACTGCCGGAATGAGCAGCGCCTGCATGGCCACGGCACGGCTGTCGAGCGCGTTCTTCAGTTTTTCGTAGAGAATGCGCTCGTGCGCGGCGTGCATGTCGACGATGACCAGTCCCTGCGCGTTCTCAGCCAGAATATAGACACCCTGCAGTTGGCCGAGGGCGTATCCGAGCGGCGCGTCGCCCTGCGGTACGGCGGCCGGTGCATGCGCAGCCTGGCTGAAAGCCAGGTAGGCGGCGGCCGATGGCGCATTTACGCGCAAGGAATCCTGGCGCGGCGCCCAGCTCGCGAAGTTTGCGCCGGGCGCGACGAAGGCCGGCGCGGGCCGGGCCGCCGGCGCGCCACCGGCGGCGTCCGCAGGAGCGCCGGAAAGCGAAGCGGCGAGAGAACCGGACAGGGCGCGCTGCGCGGCATGAAAGACGAACTGATGCACGGCGCGGCCGTCGCGAAATCGCACTTCGGTCTTCGCTGGATGCACATTCACGTCGACGCTCGCCGGATCGATTTCGAGAAAGACGCAGTAGGCCGGGTAGCGGCTGCCGTGCAGCATGTCCTGATAGGCCTCGCGCAGCGCGTGGCTGAGCAGCTTGTCGCGCACGTAGCGGCCATTGACGTAACAGTACTGGGCGTCGCTGCGCGCGCGCGAATGGGTTGGCAGAGCGCAATGGCCTTGAATGCGGATCAGGCCCGCGCCGGTGTCGATGGCGCGCGATTGCTCGAGAAAATCATCGCCGAGGATGGCGCTGGCGCGGCCACGCGCATCGCTGCGCGGCAGATGCAGGCCGACGCGCCCATTATGCGCCAGGGCAAAAGCCACGGCCGGATGCGCGAGGGCGATGCGTTTGACCGCTTCGGCGCATTGCGCAAGCTCGGTCGCTTCCGACTTGAGAAACTTGCGCCGCGCCGGCGTGTTGTAGTAGAGGTCGCGCATTTCGACGACGGTACCGGCGGCCAGTGCGGCCGGCTCGACCTGCGCGCCGGGCTCGGCGCTGATTCGCCAGGCGTGGTCGGCGCCGGCGTGCCGGCTGGTCAGCGTGAGGCGCGCCACGGCCGCCACCGAAGCCAGCGCTTCGCCGCGAAAGCCGAGGGTCGCAACGCGCTCGAGATCGTCGAGCGAAGCGATCTTCGAGGTCGCGTGCCGGGTCAGCGCCAGCGCCAGATCGTCGCGCGCGATGCCCTGGCCGTCGTCGCTGACGCGGATCAGCTTGATGCCGCCTTCCTCGAGTTGGATCTGGATCGCCGTGCTGCCGGCGTCGAGCGCGTTTTCAAGCATTTCCTTGAGCACGGAGGCCGGACGATCGACGACCTCGCCGGCGGCGATCTGGCTGATCAGGAGGTCGGGCAGCAGGTGGATCGCTGGCGGGGAATGCGGTTCGGGCATAGACGCGATTATACCGACCTCGGGGCGATCGCATCGGGAAGCGAAGGTTCGCCGCAAAGGCGCCAAGAATTCAGAGTTTTCGCGCGGAAGGACAGGTAGCTTTATTGCCGATTGCATCACTTCGCTTGAGTAATCCAAGGTATAGTCGCAAGCATTTTCGCGCCTTGCATATCCCATGAATGCTTCAAAACTGGTTTTCGCCGGCACGATCTTCGCAAGTTCCTTCTCCCTGTTCCTTGTTCAACCCCTCATCGCCAAGCAAATCCTGCCGTGGTTTGGCGGTACGGCAGCCGTGTGGGCGGTCTGCATGGTGTTTTTTCAAGTGGTCCTGCTGGCCGGCTACGCCTACTCGGACTGGCTGTCACGCCGCCTGACGCCGCACCATCAAGTTTTGCTGCACGCGACCTTGCTGACCGCGAGCCTCATATTCCTGCCGATTGTCGCAAAAACCCAATGGAAGCCAACGGGGGCGGAGGATCCGACCTTGCTTATCCTGGGACTTTTGATCTCGACCATCGGCTTGCCCTATTTTCTGCTGTCGACGACCGGGCCCTTGATTCAGTCCTGGGTCGCGCGCGCCAATCTCGGCGCGCATGTCTATCGCTACTTTTCCCTTTCCAACATGTCGTCGCTGTTGGCGCTGATCTGCTACCCTTTCCTGATCGAACCGCACACCGCGCTGCTTACGCAAGCCTACGGCTGGTCGGTCGGCTTTGCTGCGTTTGTCGTTCTCTGCGCCTTTTCCGGCGTTCTCTTTCTGCGCCATTGCAAGAATTTTCCGCCGCCGGCGCACGCCACGCGGCACACGGCGGAAGGCGACTGGGATCCGGCCCTGATCGACCACCTGCTCTGGCTCATGCCGGCCGCAATGGCCTCGTGGTTGCTTGTGGCGATAACCAACCACATCACCCAGAACGTTGCTGCGATTCCGTTTCTGTGGCTGTTGCCGCTGACCCTCTATCTGCTCACTTTCGTGCTCTGCTTTGAAAGCGATCGCTGGTACCGCCGCTCCGTCTTCATACCGGCCGCCGGGCTGTTACTCACGGCATGCGCCTATGGCTTGCAGGACGGCGACATAGGCGTTAACGTCAAGATTGCCATCCCGCTGTATTGCGCCGGCCTGTTCGTTTTCTGCATGTTCCTGCACGGCGAACTCGCCCGACGCCGCCCCGGCCCCCGCCATCTGACCCGCTTCTACCTGATGCTTTCCCTGGGCGGGGCCTTGGGCGGTGCCGCTGTCGGCTTGATCGCACCGCGCATCTTGCCGGCCTATTACGAACTCGGATTCGGTTTCGTCATCAGCGCCGGCCTTGCCGCCGTGATGCTCAAACGAAATCGACCGGCGATGCTGGTGGCGATAGCTCTGGCCCTGGCTTGTACTTACTTTCTCTATGCGCAGATCAGGGACGATTTCACTGATGCGCGGCGTCTGGAGCGCAATTTCTATGGCACGCTCAACACCGTGGAGTATGTCGATCAGGAAGTTGACTCCCGTGTTCGCGCGCTCTTCCACGGCTCGGTCAAACATGGTGAGCAATACCTGTCCGAAGCGTATCGTCGCGAACCGACCGCCTACTATGGCCGCACTTCCGGGATCGGACTGGCCATTGCCAACAGCAGGACCGCGAACAAGAAAGTCGGTGTGATCGGCTTGGGGGCCGGCACGCTTGCAGTTTATGGCCAGCCTGGCGACGTCTATCGGATGTACGAGATCAATCCGCAGGTGATTGAATTGGCGCGCAGCGAGTTCACCTTCATGGCCGACAGCCGCGCCAGTATCGAAACCGTCCTTGGCGACGCGCGTATTTCCCTGGAGCGCGAGCCGCCGCAAAGTTTCGACGTTCTCGCGGTCGATGCGTTTTCCGGTGACTCGGTGCCGGTGCATTTGATCACCGCCGAAGCGATGGACGCCTATCTCCGGCACACGAAGCCCGACGGCATCATCGCCTTTCATCTGACCAATCGATACCTTTGGCTTCCGCCGGTCGTCGAGAACATCGCCAGGGCGAAGGGGCTCTATGCAACCCTGATCCACGACGAAAACGACAACCCGCTGCTGCGCGACACCGACTGGGTCCTGATCTCTCGCCATTCGGACCTGCTGAATCAGGAAGCCATTCGCAGCCGCAGCACGCCAATCCGCGGCATTCCGGGCCTGGGCGTGTGGACCGACGATTTCAACAATCTTTACGAGGTATTGAAGTAGCTTGATCAATCGACGCCGGCCCCGGGGTGTCCGGGGGCGAGGGGTGCAATTCCGGTAGAATCGCGCCTTTGCCCGAGCTTTTTCGAAAATGGATCTTCTCACTGCCTTCGTCGACATCGTTCTGCATCTGGACAAGTATCTCGCCATGCTCGTGCAGCAATACGGGCCGTGGATCTATGCGATTCTTTTCGCCATCATTTTCAGCGAGACGGGCTTCGTGGTCACGCCATTCCTGCCCGGCGATTCGCTGCTGTTCGTCGCCGGCGCGCTGGCCGCCCTCGGCGGCATGGACCTCGCGACGCTGATCGCCGTGCTGGTCGCCGCGGCGACGCTCGGCAACATGCTCAACTACCAGATCGGGCGCTTTCTCGGACCCAAGGTCTTCCACTGGGAGAATTCGCGCTTCTTCAACAAGGCGGCGCTCGAGAAGACGCACGCGTTCTATACCAGGCACGGCGGCAAGACGCTGATCATCTCGCGCTTCCTGCCGCTATTCCGGACTTTCGCGCCCTTCGTCGCCGGCATCGGCGCGATGAACTATGTGCGCTTTGCCCTCTTCAATCTGGCCGGCGCGGTTTCCTGGGTGGTTTCGCTGAGCTTGGCCGGCTACTTCTTTGGCAACCAGCCGTGGGTGCAACGGAACCTGACGGCGATGATCATCGGCATCATCGTCGTTTCGATGATCCCGGTCGTGGTTGGCTGGTTGCAGCAGCGAAAGGTTTAGGCAATGATGCGGACATGCGCATTCGCCTCGCCACCTTGCTACTGGTATTGACTACCTCGCTGCTCGCCGCCTGCGCTACGCGCTTCGGTTCCGACGGCCAGAAGGAAACCCGCTTCGACCCGCGCTATCTGGCCAAGACCGAGATCGACCGCGTCATCGATACCGATCGCACCGAGGTCAAGGCCGGATTGCGACGCATCGCCGAGAAACTCTACAAGCGCAACCCGAGGGAATGGCGCAAGGGCGGGCAGGCGAGCATGGATGCAGCGCTTGATCGCCTGTTCGCCGGCCGCGTCGATTTCCCTGAACTCGAGGGGCGGCGCGAGGGCGCGGCGGCCTCGTTCGCGTTCAGCCCGAACTACCAGGGCGACCGCGTGCTGGCCGTGATGGCCGGCTTGCTCGGCATGGTCTACGCCGCTTTCGAGTACAAGGATGATTTTTACGTACTCGACGACCTCAACGAGCAGAAGCTCTACAATTGCGCCCGCAACGTTGAAATCGCCGTCTGGAAGATGTCCTCGACGCGCAATGGCAACGGCGAGCCGCTGCTGCTTTCCAATGAACTCGACGCCAACAACCCGAACCTGAGTTTCGAGCGCGAATTCGGCCGGGTCATCGGCCTGCTCGATTTCCTCTCGCGGGTGATTGCCGACAAGGACGGCAGAACGATTACGCGTTTTACGCAAAGCCTGGCGACCGCGGTCTTTCTGCCGGTCGGCGCTTTGGGAATCAAATGAAGTCCATCGTCATACTCATCTCCGGCCGCGGCAGCAACATGGAGGCGCTGCTCGACGCCGTTGCCAGCGGATCGCTGCCGGTACGCGTGGCCGCCGTGCTGGCCAATCGCCTCGATGCGGCGGGGCTGAAGGTCGCGGCTGCCAGGAGCGTGGCGACGCGCGTCGTTGATCACGGCCAATACGCCGATCGTGAGACCTTCGATGCGGCGCTGGCCGAAACCATTGACGGCTACGCGCCCGATCTCATTGTCCTGGCGGGCTTCATGCGCGTGCTGAGCGACGGTTTCGTGCGCCGCTTCGCCGGGCGCCTCATCAATATCCATCCGTCGCTCCTGCCGTCTTTCCAGGGGCTGCACACGCATCGTCGCGCGCTCGCCGAAGGCGTGCGGGTGCACGGCTGCACGGTCCATTTCGTCACCCCGGCGCTCGACCACGGTCCGATCATCGTGCAGGCAGCGGTGCCGGTGCTCGACGGCGACGACGAGGATAGCCTGGCCGCCCGGGTGCTTGCGCAGGAGCATGCGATTTATCCGCTTGCCATACGCTGGCTCGTCGAGGGACGCTTGCGCCTGACTGGCAACCGTGTCGAGTTCGACGCCGCGCAGGATGCTGCCGGCGTCCTTGTGTCGCCATTGGCGCAATAATCGCCGTAAAGGCCGCATGCCGCTCCCGCTGATCATCGCCTTTGTCGTTTCGCTCGGCCTGCACGCCGCCGCGCTGTTCGGGCCCGATTTCGACTTGTCGACCGAACCCGAAACGTCGACTATTCTCGCCGAGATCAGGCCACTGCCGCCGCCGCAAGCGCGCGTCGAGGCCGCACCCGTGCCGAAACAGCCAGCCCGGCCCAAAGCGCCGCGCCGCAAGGCCGAAGCGCCGGCCAGTCCCGTGCCGGCGCCGGCCTTGCCGGAAGAGTCGCCGTCGCCGGGAGCGCCCGAATTGCCGCCAGCCGTGGCGCAAGAGGCGCCTGCGGAGCCGCCGTCGGTCGAGGCCGAGGCAGCGCCGGAGGCACCTGAATCGGCGCCCGCCGCGCCGCGCCTGCCACCACGCGGAATGATCCGTTACCGCGTCGATCGCGGCGATTCGAATTTCGAGATCGGTTATTCGCTGCAGGAGTGGGAGATCGACGACGGCCGCTATCGATTGCACTCGGTTGTCGAATCGACAGGGCTGGTGTGGCTGTTCAAAGCGATCCGCATCGAGATGGAGAGCCGCGGCACGATCGG
This sequence comes from uncultured beta proteobacterium, assembly GCA_903886975.1. Classification (GTDB taxonomy): domain Bacteria; phylum Pseudomonadota; class Gammaproteobacteria; order Burkholderiales; family Rhodocyclaceae; genus Propionivibrio. Next base: position 7,782 of record CAISOB010000013.1, on the reverse strand, counting down.
CGAGAACGGTCTGCGCCCGGATTCCTTTGTCATCCGGCGCAACGGCAAGGAAAGCGGAGAACAGGCCAGCTTCGATTGGACGAGCATGAAAGTGCGCGTCGGCGACCGCGCCGAACAGGCGCTCGCGTATGGCGCTCAAGATCTGCTGTCGTTCAACTACCAGCTCGGCTACCTGCCTTTTCTCGGCGCCGGCAGCGCACTGCCGATCGCTACCGGCAAGAAGTACGGCGTCTATCGTCTGGAAGTAATCGGCGACGAGGAAATCGAGGTGCCGGCGGGCACCCTGCGCACCGTGCACCTGCGTGCGCCCGGCGATAACACCACTGAACTCTGGCTGGCTTACGATTATCTGCTGTTGCCGGTTAAAATTCGTCATGTCGATGTCAAGGGCGATAGCTTCGTCCAGGTCGCCACGCAAATCCAACTGAGTCCGCCCTGATGCGCTTTAGCCCTATCCTGTTCAAACATACCGAAGCGCTGCTGTCCGAATTGTTGCGCTTGACCTTTCCCGCCGACCTCGTCGTTTCGCGCTACTTCCGCCAGCATCGCGAGCTCGGGCATGCCGATCGCGGCTTCATCGCCGAAACCGTTTATTGCGTGCTGCGGCGCAAGCGCAGCCTCGCGGCAAGATGCCTGGCCGACGCCAGCGCACGGCGTTTGCTGCTCGCTGCCCTGGCCTGCGTGCAGGGCATGAACCGGCGCGAACTCGATGCGGTGTTGAACGAGGTCGAAGGCAAATGGCTGGCGCAGGCCAAGGCGGTCAAGCTCGAGGACCTGCCGCCGGCGGTACGCCTCGATTTGCCCGACTGGCTCTACGAGACCTTGAGCGCGCAGTTCGATGCCGTGCAACTTGCGGCGCTGGCCGCCGGCCTCACCCAGCCGGCGCCGCTCGACCTGCGCGTCAATCCGCTCAAGACGACGCGCGCCGAGTTGCTCGCCCGCCTCACCGCCGACGACATCCCGGCTGAGGCCTGCCTGTATTCGCCGCTCGGCATCCGCTTGCACGGCAAGCCGGCGCTGTCGCGCCACCCCTTGTTTGTCGACGGCAGTTTCGAAGTCCAGGACGAGGGCAGCCAGTTGCTTGGCTTTCTGCTGCAACCGAAGCGCGGCGAGATGGTCGCCGATTTTTGCGCCGGCGCCGGCGGCAAGACGCTGCTGCTTGGCGCGCTGATGCGCTCGCAGGGCCGGCTCTACGCTTTCGACGTGGCCGAGAAGCGCCTGGCCAAGCTCAAGCCGCGCCTCGCGCGCTCGGGCCTGTCCAACGTGCATCCGGCGCGCATCGAATCGGAGAACGACATCAAGATCAAGCGCCTCGCCGGCAAGCTCGACCGCGTTCTCGTCGATGCGCCGTGTTCCGGACTCGGTACCCTGCGCCGCAACCCCGATCTCAAATGGCGGCAAAGTCCCGAGTCGGTCGCCGAACTCACGCTCAAGCAGGCGGCGATCCTGCGTGCCGCAGCGGGACTGGTGAAGAAGGGCGGCCGCCTCGTCTATGCCACTTGCAGTCTGCTCGACGCTGAAAACGAGGCGATTGTTGCGGCCTTTCTCGCAGCGCATCCGGAATTCGTTTCGCTGTCGGCGGCCGAGGTGTTGCGCCAGCAGGAAATCGAAATTGATTGTGCGGGTGATGGAATTCGGGATGGCGGCGAGCGCTTGCGCCTGCTGCCGCATCGCCATGGTACCGATGGCTTTTTTGCCGCCGTGATGGAGCGCCGATGAACGAGAACGAGATGTTTGCGCTACTGGCCCAGTTGTGGCGCGAAATTCAACAGCCGGACATCCACTGGCAGGTCATCACGCTGGCGCTGAGTCTGGCGTTCGCTTGGTGGCTCGCCCGCCGGCTGCGTCAGCACGAACATGGCCAGGTGGCCGCTGATCGCAGCAGCCTGCAATCTTTCGGCGCCGCCGGCGTGCGGCGCCTTGCCTTTCCGCTGATCGCCCTGCTGCTCGTCCTCCTCGCGCGCACGGCGCTGAAGAATTGGGGTCATGTCGGTCTCCTCAACCTGGCGGTGCCGCTGCTGCTGTCGATGGCGCTGGTGCGGGCGACGGTCTACATGCTGCGCCGTGCCTTTTCGGCTAGCGGCTGGCTGGCGGCGTCCGAGCGCTTCGTCGCGATTGCCGTCTGGCTATGCCTGGCGATCTACATTGTCGGTCTGGCGCAGCCGCTGATCGCGCTGCTCGAGGAAGTCGATTTCACCGTCGGCAAGCAGAAGCTCGATCTTTGGATCCTGCTGCACGGCGCGGTGACGGTCCTGGCGACGCTGCTCGTCGCCTTGTGGGTGGCCGGCCTGGTCGAGACCCGGCTGACCGCCGCCGAGCAGATGGACGCCAATGTCCGCGTTGTGCTGGCGCGTCTGACCAAGGCGCTGCTTTCGGTGCTCGCCTTGCTGCTGAGCCTGTCGCTGGTTGGCATCGACGTGACAGCGCTGTCGGTTTTCGGCGGCGCGCTGGCGGTCGGTCTCGGCTTCGGGCTGCAAAAGATCGCCAGCAATTATGTCAGCGGATTCATCATTCTGCTCGATCGCTCGATCCGCATCGGCAACCTGATCATTCTGGATGACGCGACTTCCGGCGTCGTTACGCAGATCACCACGCGCTATACGGTCGTGCGCATGCTCTCCGGCGTCGAGGTGATCGTCCCGAACGAATATCTGGTATCCAACATCATCAGAAATCAGTCGTTCACCGATACCCGGGTGCGTCTCGCGGTCGCGCTGCAGGTGGCCTACCGCACCGATCTTGAACAGGCCATGCGGCTCATGGTAACGGCGGCGCGAAGTCATGCGCGGGTCCTCGCCGATCCGACGCCCATGGTTCTTTGCAAGGCCTTTGCCGACAATGGCATCAACCTCGAACTCGGTTTCTGGATCAGCGATCCCGAAGCCGGCACGGGCAACGTGTGTTCAGACGTCAGCTTGGCGATCTGGAAAGCCTTCAGCGAAAACGGCGTCGAGATTCCCTTCCCGCAGCGCGACATACGCATCGTCGAACGGAGCGTATCCGCCTGATCGCCCGTCCCGTCCGCGCCGACACAGGCAAAAAAAATCCCACGCCTTACGGCGCGGGATTCAAAGTCCCATCATTGGCGATGGGTCAGGGAGGGTCAAACATTGCCAGCGGGGGACGCTGAAGCAACAATTGCAGTCTAAGGATATGGACGCGGCATGTCTGTTGTGCTTGTTCGGTAATTGCGTCACCGTGTGTAACAGGCCACAAAGGCTTGCGGAGCAATGCTCAGGTTCAAGTCACGTCGCTTTCGTGACGATGCTGATCGCGTACTTTCCCCCGCCAGTGGCGGATAGCAAACCAAACCAGCGAGCAAAACACGGCGATCAGTACCGAGCGGAAAATTGCCATATGTCCGTCAACGAGCAAATCCCAGGCGACGATACCGACGAAGATGCCGAGGCCTTCGGCCAGCGGGAATGTCGTGTGGGGAGGCAAATTCACGCGCAAGCCACCTTCGTTCGCGGCGTCGCGCCCCGGTCGCGCTCAGCACGATGCATGCGGGGGATTGAGTCAACTTGGGAAGGGGGCTTGGCGGGCGCGGCGGCAGCGTCGGAGACAATGATCATTCGTATCGACTTGACTGCAGACATAGCGAACTTTTTTCCGTTAGACGCCGCCGGGAGAAGAAGCTTAGTCGCAGTCGCGCGGTCTGTGTTGAGCGCCTTCGTCAGCTTTGCGTAACGTTTTGTAACAAGGGCCAGGCGAGGGTGAAGCGCGCGCCGCCGAGCGGCGATTCGTCGGCGGTGACCGTGCCGGCGTGTTGCTCGAGCACGAGCCGGACGATGGCCAGCCCCAGACCATGGCCGCCCGTTGCGCGATCGCGCGAGCGGTCGAGGCGGGTAAAGGCCGAGAATACGCGCTGGCGCTCCGGCTCCGGAATTCCTATGCCATCGTCATCGACGTGAATAACGATGCGATCGCCCGCGACTTCCGCGCTGAGCAGAATTCGGGTGCGTGCGTACTTGATGGCGTTGCGCAGCAGATTGGTTACCGCATACGGCATGCTCTTCAGGTCGAGTTCGACACGCTGTCCTTCCGGGAGCCGGCTGCTGTCGACGGCCATCGTCAGCGACCGCCCGAGAATACGCATCGAGTTGAGCTTTTCCTCGAGCCAGGGTGCAAGTTCAACCGGCGTCAAATGCAGTTCCGGTTGTTCGCGCTCGAAGCGGGCGTAAGTCAGGCTCGAGTCGATCAGGTTATCGAGTTCATCGAGATCGACTTCCATCATTTGCCACAGGCGCTCTCTTTCTGAGATCTCCGCCGTTTCCGCCAGCATCTCGAGCGCGAAGCGCAGGCGCGCAATGGGCGTGCGCAATTCGTGCGAGATCGCGCTCGACAATTCCTTTTGCGTGGCGATCAGGCGCTGGATGCGTTCGGCCATGCCGTTCAAGGTTTCGGTCAGCAGTTCGAAGGCGCTGCTGCGCGCGGCCGGGGCGCGCGTTTCGAAGTGGCCGTCGCCGAGTGCCCGCGCGGTCTGGCGCAAGGCTTCGAGGTCGCGCCACACGGGGCGCACCCAGAACCAGACGGCGATCGCCAGGCAGAAGCCGATCAGGCTCCAGGTCAGCAGGCGGATGCGCAACTCGAGCGGCAACGCGCGTGGGCGATTCGGGTCGGCGTCGGGCGAGAGCGGGCCGACGACCAGCACTTTCGGCGTCTGCTTTAGCCGCTGGTAAAGGATGTCGCCGTCGGCGTCGATCGCCAGCCTGCCGGCGTCGAGATTCTCGGCCTGTTTCGGTGTCAGCTTGAGTGTCCAGTGATCGACGATATCGAGCTTGTAGGCGAACTTCTCGTCGAGCACCTTGATCATCTGCGGCCACTCCGATGCCGGCCGGCGGAACAACTCGTCTTCGATGAGGACGATGGTGCCATGCATGAAGCGGCTGGTGTAATCGTCGGTGATGCCCTTGACGGCCGTCGAAATCACCACATCGGCAAAAAAGGCGATGGCCACGAAGGAGCCCATCACCAGCAGGTAGAAATTGAAGAACAGCCGTGACAGGCTGTAACGGCCGCGCCACGGTGCCGGCTTGTAGCGCCCGAGGATGTCGAGCAGCCGGTTGTTGCGGCTATTGCCAGTCATGCTTGCTGAACAGATAGCCTTTGCCGCGTACCGTCTTGATGCGTGTCGGGTTTTCCGGGTCGTCGCCGAGCTTGCGGCGCAAACGGGAGATACGGGCGTCGATCGAGCGGTCGAGACCGTCGAAACCGATGCCGCGCAATTGCTGCAGCAGGTCGTCGCGCGACAGGATGCTGCCGGCGTGGCGGGCGAGCAGCCAGAGCAAATCGAATTCGGCGGTCGTCAGGTCGATCGCTTCTTCGCCGAGATGAGCGCTGCGCGTCGCCTGGCTGATGCTGAAACTGCCGAAAGCGAGCTGCGCCGTTTCGTCGGGACCGTTGCCTCCGGCCGCGCCGCCGGGCACCGGCGCCCGGCGCAGCAGGGCCTTGATGCGCGCCAGCAGCAGTCGCGGTTGCACCGGCTTGGCGATGTAGTCGTCGGCGCCGAGCTCGAGACCTAGGATCTGGTCGAGATCCTCGTCGCGCGCCGTAAACATCAGGATGACGCCCTTGTAGCTGCCGCGCACGGCGCGGCAGACTTCAAAGCCGTCCTTGCCGGGGAGCATCACATCAAGAATGACCAGATCCGGATCGTCTTTGAGGATGCGCGCTTCGGCGGTATCGCCGCGGGCCTCGATGGCGACTTCGAAATCGTTCTTGCGCAGATATTCGGCGGTCAGATCGGCGAGGCGCTCGTCGTCTTCGACCAGCAGGATGCGTGTTTTCATATCGCAATGATAACGGGTTGCGGGCCGGCGATAAACGCCCGGTGAAAAAATAGCGCTGGAACGTCGCCAGCCGACGCTGAAATCTGTCTTTATTTGTTGCTGCGACGACCGAACGCAGATTTACCCTGTCTACTACAAATAGCTTAGAATTATCAACTGAATTTGGGGGTGGAATTATGTACGCAGGCATCGTTGATTGGCCGTGGTGGGCCTATGTGCTCGTGACGCTGGGCTTGACCCACGTGACGATCGCTGCGGTGACCATCTTCCTGCACCGGCACCAGGCGCACCGGGCGCTCGATCTGCATCCGCTGCCGTCGCACTTCTTCCGCCTGTGGCTGTGGCTGACCACCGGCATGGGAACCAAGGAGTGGGCTTCGATTCATCGCAAGCATCACGCCAAGGTCGAAACGCCGGACGATCCGCACAGCCCGCAGATCTATGGCATCAACCGCGTGCTGTGGGCCGGCGTCTTCCTTTATGTCAAGGAGGCCCACAACGCCGAGACGCTCAAGCGCTACGGGCATGGGACACCGGACGACTGGATCGAGAAGCATCTTTACACGCCGCATCAGAAACTCGGCGTTCTCGTCATGCTGGCCATCGACGTGGCGCTGTTCGGCCCGCTCGCGGGCTTTGCGATGTGGCTCGCGCAGGTCGCCTGGATTCCATTCTGGGCGGCCGGCGTAGTGAATGGCCTCGGCCACTTCTGGGGTTACCGCAATTTCAATACGCCGGACGCCAGCACCAATATTCTTCCGTTCGGGATTCTGATTGGCGGTGAGGAACTGCACAACAACCACCACACCTATGCGACCTCGGCCAAGCTGTCGAACAAGTGGTACGAGTTCGACCTCGGCTGGATGTACATCTGCATTCTGGCCGCGCTCGGTCTGGCTCAGGTCAAGAAGTTGGCGCCGGTGCCGCATGTCGGCGCGCTGCGCGCGACCGTCGATTTCGACACCTTGCAGGCGGTGATCGCCAACCGCTACGACGTTCTTGCCGGTTACGCCAAGTCGCTGAAGAAAATGTACCGGCAGGATCCGGCCAGACGTCACAACCGTCGACAGTTCAGAGGCCTGAAGCGCTGCCTGGTGGGCAACGCTAGCGCCGTGCCCGAGGCTTTGCGCGGGCGTCTCGAGCAGCTCCTTAAACAGAGCAGCGCGCTGCAGACAGCCTACGCGATGCGCGAAGAACTGGTGGCGCTATGGGCGCGCACCACCGCCTCGCGCGAACAACTGATTAAGGACCTGCAGGACTGGTGTCAGCGCGCCGAGAATTCCGGTGTCGAGCAATTGCAGCAGCTGTCGCTGCGTCTGCGCAGCTATTCGCTGAGTTGATCGGACCCGCATGCGGCTATCGACGCGCAGCGTTTTTGCCCTGCTTGCCGCGGCTGCGCTGGGGCTGTTGGCCTCTGGCCTGATCATCGGCGAAGTGATGCGTTTGCAACCCTGCCACCTGTGCAATCTGCAACGCCTCATTTACATGGTGCTGGCTTTCTTCGCGCTGTGCGGCGTGCTCTTCCCCGGCTGGCGTCAGTTTTGGTGCGTTCTTGTTGGTATGAGCGCTGGCGGCGGGTTGATCGCCGCGCTGCAGCAAAGCTGGATGCAGTACGCGCCGCAACAGGCGATCGAATGTGGTTTCGGCGATCCGACGCTGACCGAGCGGCTGATCAACTGGCTCGGGGTGCAGTGGCCGGCGATGTTCATGGTCACCGGTTTCTGCACGAACAAGGAATGGATCTTTCTCGGACTTTCGCTCGCCAACTGGTCGGGTCTTTGTTTTCTCTTGCTGTTGGGGGGAGCCGTCTGGCTGCTGTTCCGGCGCGAACGATGAGCGGCGGCTGAGCGCTGTGAATGCCGGAATGAAAGGTAGCCACGTGGCGGTGTAGTGGGAGCCAGTCCTGATGCCTAATCTTTGATCTGTGATGGATCGAGGAAGGCAGAGAGGATGTACAAAGTGGACCTATACGCCAAAGTGAGGCGGGCCG
>CAISOB010000012.1 GCA_903886975.1 uncultured beta proteobacterium | reverse complement strand
TTTGATCGAGCGCTTCTTTGCACGACTCAAGCATTTCAGGCGCATCGCCACGCGCTACGACAAACTCGCCAAGTCCTTCCTGTCGTTTATTCATCTCGCGTGTGCATTCGTCTGGTTGGCTTGATTGTGAACACACCCTAGCACGACAAGGAAATAATGCACATTATCGTTGTTCGCGCCAACGCGGAAGCGCGTCGGCCATGACCCGGAATGGGCCGATTGCCACAGTTCTCGCATTGCTCCTCGCCATCCTCGGCGTGCTGGGCTACAAGCTCTCGCCGCGCGCCGCGCGTGCCAACCTGACGCTCGCCGTTTCGGCGTGCGATCCAGGATTGCAGACCTGCACGGCGGCACTGCCGGGCGGCGGGCAACTCGAACTGACGATTGAACCGCGTCCAATCAGGCCGCTACAGCCCCTCGATCTGAGCGTCAGGATCAGCGGTCCCGCGGTTCGTCGGGTCGAGCTCGACTTCGCCGGCAGCGACATGCAAATGGGTTACAACCGGCCGGTGCTGGAAGGCGCCGACGGCCGCTTCGCTGGCCGGACCACACTGCCGGTATGCGTCAGCGGCAACATGGTGTGGATCGCCACCGTGCTGCTGGCAACCGACGATAGCCGGGTCGCCATTCCGTTCCGTTTCAACGTCACCGGGCACTGAGTCCAGGGAGAGGCTGCGTGCAGCGAAAGGAACTTTGGATCGCGATGGCTTTGGCGCTTGCCGGCGCGCTGTTCTGGCTGGCCTTCTTCTGGGAGCCCGCCGAGACCGGCGTCGGCGCGCGCGCCCCCATCCTGGCGCAAGCGCCGACCGCACCCGCCGGCGGTGATTTCGTATTGCGCAGCCCATCCGGACCATTATCGCTTTCCGGCTATCGCGGCAAGGTCGTGCTGATCTATTTCGGCTACACCTATTGCCCCGATGTCTGCCCGACATCGCTCGCCAGTATCGCGCAAGCCTTGTCGGCGCTGACCGCCGCCGAACTTGCCCAAGTTGGCGGCCTGTTCATTTCGCTCGACCCTGAGCGCGACACGATGGAGGCGTTGCATGCGTACGCGCCATTCTTTCACCCGGCGATCATCGGGATGACCGGCAGCCCCGAGCAGATCGCACAGGTGGCGCGACAATATGGCGTGCGCTACATGAAACGCAACTCCGGCGGCGGGGCGCCGTATACGATTGATCACTCAACGTCGATCTATGTCGTCGCACGCGATGGCAAACTCGCGGCGATCCTGCCGGGGGACTCGACACCGCAAAGCCTCGTCGGTACGCTACGAGAGCTGCTTGCCGGCGCCGGCTGATTCGTCCGTTGTCCGCAGCAACTTTTAGGAGGAATTTCGATGCGCTCAATTGTCCTGATATCCGCAGCTGCCTTGCTGGTCGGCACCGCGTTGCCGCTTGCCGCGGCCGAATCGGCAATCACCGTCAGCGATCCTTATGTCCGCCTGCTGCCGCCGGGCGCGACGACAAGTGCCGCCTATTTGCTGATGAAGAATTCCGGGGCCGCCGACCGCAAGCTGGTCAAGGCCGATAGCCCCGTCGCTCAGAGCATCGAAGTGCATGAGCATCGCACCGACAATGGCGTCATGAAGATGCGCGAGGTCGGCAGCATCCTTATCAAGGCCCATGCCCAGACTGAACTGAAGCCCGGCGGCTACCACCTGATGCTGATCGGCGTGAAGAGGCCGCTCGCGGAAGGCGACAGCGTCGCGATCACCCTCACTTTCGACGACGGCAGCAAGCAACCGATCGCGGCGCTCGTGCGCAAAGTGCAGACCGACATGCCGGCCGGGATGGTCATGGATCACGGCGCGATGAAGCACTGACCCGCTTTGCTTCAGAACAGGCAGGTGACCTTGAGATAACGTTCCGGATGTTCGGCGATGTCGACGACCGTGGCCGGCGTCTCATCGATCGTCACCGACTTGGTGAGCAAGGCGCTGACGTTGATCTTGCCTTCGGATATCAGGCGCAGGCTTTCCGGGAATTGACCAACGCTGTTGCGCGAACCGCGAACGGTCAGCTCCTTCTTGGTAATCAGCGCGGTCGGCAGGGCGATATCGCCCTTCGGCCAGCCGACCAGGGAAATCCGGCCGGCATAAGACACATAGTCGATGGCGCCGCGAATGGCCCGCGCGTCGCCCGACGCCTCGATCACCACTTCTGCCATGCGGCCCTTGGTGATGGTCTTGATTTCCGCCAGCGCATCGCTGCTCGCCGGATTGATCGTGTGCGCGACGCCCAATGCTCTGGCCAGAGCCAGGCGCTCATCGACCGGATCGACAATGATCGCGATCGCGCCTATCGTCGCCGCGTATTGCGCGGCCAGCAAACCGATCTGGCCGGCGCCGGAAATCACCACGTGTTCGCCCGCCCGCGTCTGCGCTTGCTTGATCGCGTGCATGGCGATCACCAGCGGCTCGGCCATGGGCACGATAGCCCAGGGAATATTGTCCGGCACCCGGTGCAGCAAATGCCGCGGGTGCGAGACGTATTCGGCCATGCCGCCCTCGATATGCACACCGCGCACGGTCAGGTTCTCGCAGCAGTTGGTATGACCGATTGAACAGGGGTAACAGTGGCCGCAGTAGACGTAGGGCTCGAGGATCACGCGATCACCGGGCTTGAGATCGACTTCCTCCTCGGGCACTTCGACGACTTCGCCGGCGATTTCATGGCCGATGATGCGCGGATAGCTGACCAGCGGATTGACGCCCTTGTAGGCGCCGATGTCCGAACCGCAGATTCCGGCGCTGCGCACCTTGAGCAGGATCTCGCCGCTGCCGCGGCGGGTTTTCGGGATATCCGCCAGGACAATTTCTCCGGGTCGTTTCAGGCACACCGATTTCATGATTTCTCCTGTAAGGCCGAACGCCAGCGGATCACACCGGCATCCATTCCGCCAGCACCAGCGAGAGCGGCGGATAGAAGGTCGTGAGCACCAGGGTCAAACCAAAAGCCCAATAGAACGGCCAGATCTCGCTCATGAACTCGTCGACCTTCACCCGCGTAAGGTTGCAGGTCAGGAACATGGTCGTCCCGAACGGCGGCGTGATGGCGCCGATCGACAGGTTGAAGATCATCATGATCCCGAAATGCACGGGGTCGATACCGAGGGTATGCACGGTCGGCATCAAGAGCGGCGTCAGCACGACGATCGCCGCGTTGCCGTCGAGGAACATGCCGACCACGATCAACAAGGCATTGACGATGAGCAGAAAGACGACCGGACTCGTCGAGACGCCCATCAGCATTTGCGTCACATCCGTCGCCACACCTTCCCAGGTCAGAATCCAGGCGAAACCCGCGGATGCCATGAGGATCAGCATGATCGAGCCGTTGGCGCGCGCCGACTCGGCCAGCGCGTTCTTGATATCGGTCCACGAGGTTTCGCGGTAGGCGAATCCGACGGCAAGGCAGTAGATGCAGGTCACGGCGCCCGCTTCGGTCGGCGTGAAGATGCCGTAGCGTATCCCGCCGAGGATCAGCACCATCAGCATCAGCCCCCAGAAGGCGCCCATGGAGGCCTTGGCGATTTCGCCGATGCCGGCCATTTTCGCGCGGGTCGGCTTGTAACCGCGCTTGCGCGACACCCAATCGACGGCGATCATCAGCGCGAAGGTGCAGACGATTCCCGGCCCCAACCCGCCCATGAACAGCTTGCCGATCGACGTATCCGAAACGAAACCGTAGATGATCAGCCCGATCCCCGGCGGCAGGATCGGCCCGAGCAGTGCGGACGAGGCCGTCAGCGCCGCGGCGAACGGACGGCTATAACCGGCCTTGGTCATTTCCGGAACGAGCACCTTGCAGATCATCGCCGCATCGGCAAGCCCCGCACCGGATGGACCGCCGATCAGCGCGCCGAGAACGATGTTGGTTTGCGCGAGCCCGCCGCGCATGTGGCCCGACAAGGCGTCGGAGAGAATCAGCAAGCGATTGGTGATCCCGGTGCAGTTCAGGATCGAACCGAGCATCATGAAGAACGGAATGGCCAGCAAGGGAAGATTGTCGGCGCCGCCGATCATGCGCTGGATGACCATCACCGCCGACATGTCCTGGGCGACGAAGAAATAGGCGAAGGAGGCGGCGCAGATGGCGAAGGCCACGGGAACGTTGATGCCGAACAGCGCCAGCATCACGATAAAAGCCAATAGTACGCTCATTGCCGGGACTCCTCTTGACCGTCGATCTGGCTTGTGTTTTTCTTGCCCAAGAGGCTGTTCCAGAACATCCGGCCGTAATACATCAGCATGAATGAGCAACAGACCGGGATGGAGGCATCGATATAGCTATAGGGGATCCCGAGAATCGGCGTGAGCTTGGTCTGGCCCTTGATGGTCAGAATAATGCCGAACCAGATGAGCAGCACCAGCGTCATCAGAACGATCGCATCGCCGACGATGCTGATGATCCGCTGCCACTTTGGTGACATGCGCGTGACCAGCACATCGATGCTGCAATGGCCTTCGACGTGAATGACTGCCGAAGCGCCGAGCATCGTCAACCAGACGAAAGAGAACACGGTGATCTCTTCGACCCAGCCCCAGGGGCTGCCCATCACATAGCGCATAAATACGTTGGCGCAGGCCAGCAGTATGATGAAGGCCATGGCGACCATGCCCAGAAAGTTATCGAGCTTTCTGACCAGGTCATAAAACTTTCTAAACAATTGCATATTCCGAATCCCCGGTTTCCGGCGCAAGTCGGCTCTCGTACTGCCTGCCCCAGGCAATACCGCAGCCAAATTCACACAGTAGAATTGACACAACAGGCGATTGAGGCGCCGGACCGGATTCAACCCGACGTCTCAATAGCGTATTACTTGTGCCCGATGATCGTATAGACCTTGTTCATCACTTCAGGCGGAAATTCCTTGCTGAAGAAACGACTCGGGAAATCCTTCATCGCGGTCTTGAATGCGGCGCGGTCGACTTCGACAACCTTGACGCCGACGGCTTCCATCTTCTTGACGGCCTCGGTATCGGCAACGGCATTTTCCTTGTCGAGATAACGGCCGGCTTCTTCACCCGTCTCCTTGAGCATCTTGACGATCTCCGGCGGCAATTTGGCGATGAAGCTGGTACCGGCGATCCATGAGGACAGGTTGAGCTGGTGGCGGGTCATCAGGAGGAACTTGGCGCCTTCGAACATCTTGCCACCGTAGAGCACCGGAATCGGGTTCTCGGCGCCGTTGATGACGCCCTGCATCAGCGCCGGATAGGCTTCAGCCAGCGGCATCGGCGTCGCCGTCGCGCCCATCGCGTTCATCATTTCGTTGGACAGGCGGATGTTCGGCACGCGGATCTTCAGGCCCTTGAGTTCCTCGGGCTTGGTCGCGGATTTGGTGGCGAGCATGTTGCGCACGCCGTATATCCACTTGCTGGTAACGATGTAAAGGCCTTTCGTTTCGAGCTTCTTGGAAAGATCCTTGAACAGATCGCTGTCGACGAGCTTGAACAACTCTTCCTTGGTGTCGAACAGGTAGGGAAGATAGGTAATGCCAAATTCGGGAACGTAATCCATCAGGAAGCCGCCATCGGAGATGGTGATGACGTTCGAACCGATCGTCAGCTGTTCGGTGACATCCTTCTGCGAACCGAGCATCGAGCTCGGGAAATACTGAAACTCGACCTGGCCGCCGCTCTTCTCTTTCATCAGCCGGCCTCACTCGCGGACGGCTTTGTCATTCGGTTCGCCGACGTTGTTGCCGTAAGCGATCTTGATCTTAATCGGTTCCGCCGCGAAAGAACTTCCCGCGCCCACGCACAGCGCGGCGCCCAGCGCGCACAGCGCCAATTTTCTGACTATCGTTGCAAACATTTTGTCACCCCCGTCGTGTCATTTTGCTGGCCGGCCGCGCGCCGACCACGCCTGTCGCGGCTCAGTCCCTGTGTAGTGCGCAAGCAAATCGATGCGCTGGCCGCCTGCGCACGATAAGCCTTTGCCGCCAATTATTCAACAGCAAGGGCGCCGTTCACGTTTGAAAGCGATGAAAAGGCTCAGGCGGAACCCGGCCGTATTCGTCACGGATTGCGATCGTGTGCTGCAGGCTGCCGCGTCGATGCATGCTCAATTGCTTATTTAGCGGTTCAAGCCGCGCAGGGCGGCTGCGCTGGCGACGGGGAGCGAGCTTGCGCCGCGCCGCTAAGGGCCACGGCGCAAGCTTATCCCTTATTGCAAACGGTTCACGCCTTTTGCACAGCTGCGGCCATCGCGTTGGCAACGGCCTGGTCTTCTGTCGGTGCGAGGCCGCTGATTCCGGCGGCGCCGACGATCGCGCCGGTGGAATCCTTGAGTACCGCGCCACCCGGCAAGGCGGTCAGCAGCGGATCGCAGAAATAACTCGCTGGCAGATCTTCGCGGCGCAGTCTTTCCAGGAAAGCATCGGTGTTGGTACCTATTCGCGCGGCGGTATGGGCCTTCCCCTGCGATATGGCGATAGAGCGAATCGGTACGCCGGGCATGCGCGCGTAAGCGAGAAGGAATCCATATGCGTCGCACACGGCGACGCATATGGGACGTTTGAATTCGCTCTGGGCCTGGGCAAGTGCCTGTGCTATCAGCTGTTGTGCGAGTTCCAGAGTCAATTCCATTGTGGCCTCCTTCTAGGCTTCTTGTGCGGCAAGGGCTGCGGCGATTTCTGGCGGCGACATGCCGGTCGTATCGATGCCGGCCGCCTTGGCGCGATTTTGTTGCACGCGCTTGTACATCCACGAGGTCAGGATCGGCGTCAGGATCGCGGTGACGATCACCGAAGCGGCAACCTGGATCGTCGCGATCGGGGCGATCGCGGCATAGGTCGGGTCAGCCATGCCGACCGCTTTGGGCGTGCCAGCCGCATTGCCCGCCGTGCTCGATGCCGCAGCGCCGGCAATCCCCGAA
>CAISOB010000011.1 GCA_903886975.1 uncultured beta proteobacterium | reverse complement strand
CGTGAGACAGTTTGGTCCCTATCTGCCGTGGGCGTTGGAAGTTTGAGAGGGGCTGCTCCTAGTACGAGAGGACCGGAGTGGACGTACCCCTGGTGTACCGGTTGTCACGCCAGTGGCATCGCCGGGTAGCTATGTACGGAATAGATAACCGCTGAAAGCATCTAAGCGGGAAACTAGCCTCAAGATGAGACTTCCCGGGAACTCGATTCCCCTAAAGGGTCGTCCAAGACCAGGACGTTGATAGGCTGGGTGTGGAAGGGCAGTAATGCCTTAAGCTAACCAGTACTAATTGCCCGTGAGGCTTGATCCTATAACCTTAAGCAGCAGCTCTGTGCTTAATGCAGTCACAACCAATCAGAGGACAGAAGACAGAGGACAGAGGACAGATTAAAACGCTCCTCATACTCGCTTCTGACTCAAACCTTCTTCCCATTTTGCGCCTCGCCCTAACCGGCGGTGCGTTACAAGTTATGCTTGGCGGCCATAGCACTTTGGACCCACCCCTTCCCATCTCGAACAGGACCGTGAAACGAAGTCGCGCCGATGATAGTGCATACTACGTGTGCGAAAGTAGGTCACCGCCAGGCTCCCCTTAAACACCAAGCCCTCATTGCACCCGCAATGGGGGCTTCGTGCTTTGTCGGATCAGAAAATACCGTTAAACAATCCGTCATTCCGGCGAAAGCCGGAATCCAGGAGGCGGAGGCGCTGCACTGGATTCCGGCTTTCGCCGGAATGACGTTATCGGTTGCAATTGGGGCGGAGGCGCATCGGCGTGCGATTTGGCGAAGATGTGCTAGTATCTGTCTCGGCGGGTCTCCCCGCATTGCAGCGTGGTGAACCTGGTCAGGTCCGGAAGGAAGCAGCCACAGCCGCTAACTGTGAGTGCCGGGGTAAGGCTCGCCACTTTCATTTCTGCCGGCGTAAAACAGCAGAAGATCCATCAAGCATCGCCAGGCGTTCGAGATCGCCGACTTGATCGACATCCCACAGCGTGTACGGCTCGGCCCAGCGCAGCTTCATCTCGAGCAGGCGTTCGCGTGTCTGCGCCATGACCCGCCCGGTGCCCCAGACGATGTCCTCGAACAGGCGCGGCTGCGGGCGTTGAAGGCCTACGAGCACATAGCCGCCGTCCTCGGCCGGAATGAAAACGGCATCGTGTCCGTCGCGCAGTGCTCTTGCCGCCCCCGTCAGATGCTCGACCTGCAGCGCCGGGCAGTCGCTGCCGACGAGCAATAGCGGCCCATCAAGCATGGCGAAAGCATGCGCCATGCGCGCGCCGAGATCGGCGCCGACCTGGCTGCGAACTTCAATCCCGCAATGCGCGTGCAGCGCACGAAAGAAGCGGTGCCGCGTGTCGGGGGCGCACCACAGCGTTGTCTTTTCCGGCGCAAAGCGGTTGGCGACCTCTACGGCATGCAGGGTCAGGCGGCGTTGCAGACGCGCGGCGCCGGCCGCGCCCAGTGCAGGGATCAGCCGGGTCTTGACGGCACCGGCTTGCGGCGCCTTGGCGAAGATGGCGACGTCCATCATCGCGCGTGCGGCGGATAGCCGTAACGCGCGGCGAGTTCTTCAGGCGCCGCGCCGAAGAAATAAGCGGCGCGCAGACGCCACATCAGGAGAATGGTGCGCGTGACGCCGTGCTTTTCCCAGCGTCGCCCCGAGGTGACGACGCACTCGCGCAGGCAGACCGGCACGGCGATTCGCTTGAGGCGCTTCGACAGGGCGATGTCTTCCATCAGCGGCAGTTCGGGATAACCGCCGATTTGCTCGAATGTCGATCGGCGAACGAAGATGGCCTGATCGCCGGTGGCGATGCCGGTCAGCCGTGAGCGCCAGTTCATCATGCGCGCGACGAGAAGCAGCAGCGGATGCGCGCCGGCAATGCGAATGTCGAACCGGCCCCAAACAGCGCCGGCGGCGATGGCTCCATGGATGAACTGATCGGCGCCAGCGGGAAGCAGGGTATCGGCATGCAGGAAAAGCAGTGCGTCGCCAGTACTGCTGCGCGCGCCGGCGTTCATCTGCGTGGCGCGGCCGCGCTGCGACATCATTGCCAGATCGACCAGAGGACTCGCCAGTTCGAGCGTGTTGTCGTCACTGCCGCCATCGACGAGGATGATCTCGGCGTCTTGACGGCGCAAGTCTTGCAGCGCTTCGAGTTGAGAGACGATTCCTGCAGATTCATTGAGGGCAGGAATTATGACCGAGAGGGGAGGCGTTGCCATGGCGCATTCTAGCGCGCTCGCCTGTGCCTCACGTCATTCCGGCGAAAGCCGGAATCCAATCAGGCCAGGCACTGGACACCGGCCCCCGATTCAAGCATTCCGGGTGGACGTTCTTTCGCCGGTGTGACGAGCAAAGCCGACTCTCGCCGCGTGGCAGGACTGTCAGCGGTGCCGCGTGCCGCTGTGGCGCGCGCCGCCGGCCGCCGGCTTGCTGCCGGTGCGGCTGCCACCCGGCGCGCCGGTGCGTCCGCCACTACCGGCGCGGTTGCCCTGCGAGCGCTGGCCGCCGCGACTGCCGGCCGAGCGCATCAGGATGGGTTCGGCGCGGATGCTGGGGTCAGGATCGTAATCGGGGTAATCGACGACTTCGATCTGTTTCTTGAGCAGGCGCTCGATGTCGTGCAGCAGCTTGATTTCGTCGATGCAGACGAGCGAAACCGCAGCGCCCTCGACGCCGGCGCGGCCGGTCCGGCCGATACGATGGACGTAATCTTCGGCGACGTTGGGCAACTCGAAATTGACGACGTGCGGCAGTTCGGTGATGTCGATGCCGCGCGCCGCGATGTCGGTCGCGACGAGCACGTGCAGCTTGCCGCTCTTGAAGTTTGCGAGGGCCCGGGTGCGCGCGTTCTGGCTCTTGTTGCCGTGGATGGCGTCGGCTTCGATGCCGGCCTTGAGCAGCTTTTCGGCGAGTCCGTTCGCGCCCCATTTGGTGCGCGTGAACACCAGGACCTGGTACCAGCCCTTGTCACGGATCAGTTCGACGAGCAGGTCGCGTTTGCGCTCGCGATCGACCTTGTAGACGTATTGCTTGACGAGGTCGGGCGGGCAATTGCGGCGCTCCGACTCGACGTACTCGGGGTTGACCAGGAACTCGTTGGCGAGGGCCTTGATCTCATCGGAAAAGGTCGCCGAAAACAAGAGGTTCTGGCGCTTCTTCGGGACCAGCTTGATGACGCGCTTGATGTCGTGGATGAAACCCATGTCGAGCATTCGGTCGGCTTCGTCGAGGATAAGCACCTCGACACCGGAAAGATCGACGGTGCGCTGCTGCGCGTGGTCGAGCAGGCGGCCGGGCGTGGCGACGAGGATGTCGATGCCGCTCCTGAGCGCCGAGATCTGCGGGTTGATGCCGACGCCGCCGAACATGACAAGCGATTTAAAGGGCAGGTGCGCGCCGTAGGTGCGCACGCTCTCTTCGACCTGCGCGGCGAGCTCGCGCGTCGGGGTGAGGATCAGCACGCGGATCTTGCGCGGCCCGGTGATGCGCGTCGTGGCGAGACGGTTGAGGATAGGCAGCGTGAAACCAGCGGTCTTGCCGGTGCCGGTTTGCGCGCAGCCCATCAAGTCGCGGCCGGACAGGACGACGGGAATCGCTTGCGCCTGAATCGGGGTGGGCGTTTCGTAGCCTTGATCGGCAACGGCGCGAAGGATCTCGGGTACGAGACCCAGTTCGGTAAATTTCATTCGGGATGACTCCAGGCGTCTGCCATGCGCGCGGCGCGATTGGCGCTTATGCACGAACCAGTCTCGGCAAACACTCAGGGGTGGGTGAGTCGGGCGAGGCGAGAATGCCTGGCCACATCGGACGAACGCCAAGACTGATGAATGGCGTTACGAGGAAACACGATAGTACCACGATAGCGGCATGTTTGCTCAGGGGTCGTCATCCCGGCGAAAGCCGGGATCCAGTTTGCGCCCTCAAAGAGCCTGGATCCCGGCTTTCGCCGGGATGATGCCTATTTCTTGGACTGATGAATTGACACTGCGTACGTAGCAATGCAAGATCGCTGACCGCAAGCGATCTGATCCTGCTTGCACTCCCTTCACTTCGTACAAGGAAACGCGATGACGCAACGTGTTGCCCTGGTTACCGGCGCCATGGGCGGTCTGGGCACCGCCATTTGCCAGGAGCTCGCCAAAGCCGGGCACAGGGTGGTCGCGGCCTACCATCCCGAATTCGACAAGCCCGACGAATGGGGCAGGGAAATGGCCGCTGCCGGTTTCAACGATTTCATCACCGTTTGCGGCGATGTCGCCGATTTCGCCTCGTGCGCGGCGATGGTCGCCGATGCGGAAGCCAAAACGGGCGCCATCGATATCCTGGTCAACAACGCCGGGATTACGCGCGACCGGTTGTTCGCCAAGCTCGATCCGGCGCAGTGGGATGCGGTGATCACGACCAACCTGACCAGCCTGTTCAACATGAGCAAGCAGGTTTCGAGCAAGATGGCCGCGCGCGGCTGGGGCCGCATCATCAACATCTCGTCGGTCAATGGCGTCAAGGGGCAGGCGGGGCAGACCAACTACGCGGCGGCGAAGGCCGGCGTGATCGGTTTTTCCAAAGCGCTGGCGGCCGAACTTGCGGCCAGGGGCGTGACGGTCAATGCCATTGCACCCGGCTATGTCGCGACGAAAATGGTCATGGCCATCAAGCCCGAGATTCTGCAGGGCATCATCGATTCGGTGCCGATGAAACGCCTCGCGCGCCCGGAAGAGATCGGCGGGGCTTGTGTCTATCTGGCGTCCGAACTCGCGGGCTTCATGACGGGTGCAACCCTGAACATCAATGGCGGTCTGTATTACCAGTGATGCCGAAGCGGCGCCAGCGGCGGGGTTTTTCGCCGGGGTATAATCGCACCTGGCAGCAAGGCGGCGCGAACGGCGTATTGGGGTGATTGGGTAATCGAGAGGGTTTCATGCAAGAACCGCGACTGATCAAGAAATACCCGAATCGCCGCCTTTACGACACCAAGACGAGTACCTACATCACGCTGAATGATGTCAAGGCTCTGGTCGTGGCTTCCGAAAGCTTCAAGGTGCAGGATGCCAAGAGCGGTGACGACCTCACCCGCAGCATCCTGCTGCAGATCATCATCGAGGAGGAAACGGCGGGCGCGCCGCTGTTTACAACCGAGCTTCTGACGCAGATGATCCGCTTTCACGGGCGTTCGATGCAGGGCATGTTGGGAAAATATCTCGAGACCAACATGAAGTCGTTTTCCGATTTTCACCAGCAGCTCGAAGCGCAGTCGCATCTGCTCTACGGCGAGAACAGCAATCAGGTGCAGAACGATTTGTGGACGCAGTTCATGAATTTCCAGGGGCCGGCGATGCAGACGATGATGGCCACCTTCATGGACCAGAGCAAGAAGATGCTCGATCAGATGCAGGACCAGCTCAAGAATCAGACGATCAACATGTTCTCCGGAATCCAGATTCCCGAGCCGGCCGGCGAAGGAACCAAACGGCCAGACAAAACCGAAGAATAGCTCGACCTTTTTTGAAGAAGTCTCTGCGTCATCGCGACGGCGTTATAGTGATTCCGGTGGAGATCGTCGAGGCCTTCGAGACTTTTGAGTTAATGTGACACCGTCGGGATCATTTATGAACAAGAAAGCCCTGTTGCTGCACACCAATGACAATTGCATCGTCGCCTTGACGGATATCCGGAAGGGCGACGCGATCCTTTATGGGGGTGGCGAGGTCATCGCCAGCGCCGATATCGCCCTTGGGCACAAGCTGGCCATTGCCGATATTGCGGCGGGCGGTAAGGTCATCAAGTATGGCGCCATCATCGGCTCGGCGACCGTGGCAATTGCCCGCGGCGACCATATTCATACACAGAACCTGGCGAGCGACTACATCGCCGGATTCCATCACTAGCATCACGGCGGCCGGAAGGAATGAAAATGCTTGGTTATTTGCGGAAAGATGGACAACGCGGAATTCGCAACACGGTGCAGATCGTGTTCCTCGTCGAGTGCGCCCATCATGTGGCGAAGAAGATTGCAGAATGCTTCCCCAGCAACGTGCAGTATTTTGGCTTTCCGGGCTGTTATCCCTCCGATTACGGTTATCGCCTGGTGCAGAAGCTGTGCACGCATTCCAACGTCGGCGCAGTGTTGCTGGTCTCATTGGGCTGCGAATCCTTCGACCGGACACGACTCGAGCGGGATATACGGGACTCGAGACGGCCGTGCCAGACGCTGGTCATTCAGGAAGATGGCGGGACCAGCGCGACAATCGCCAAGGGCTGCCGCATCGTCGAAACCCTGTTGAAAGAGATTGAAAATACCGAGCGTCAGCTGATCGCGCTGAGTGATCTGATTATCGGTACGGTATGCGGCGGCTCCGATGGAACGAGCGGGATCACCGGCAATCCTGCCGTGGGGCGCGCTTTCGACAAATTGCTTGCCAGCAAGGCGATCTGCATCTTCGAGGAAAGTGGAGAACTGATCGGATGCGAGCCGCACATGATGGCGAGAGCGGTCGATAGTCAAACCAGGGAAGACATCGACAAAGCGATGGCCAAGGCGCGGAATTATTACTCCGTCATGGGGTTCGGGAGTTTCGCGATCGGCAATTCGGTGGGCGGATTGACGACGCAGGAGGAGAAATCGCTCGGAGCCTACGCGAAATCGGGCGACGGGCAAATCACTGGCGTGATCAGGCCGACCCAACGGCCAGGCAAGCCTGGCCTCTATCTGATGGACGTCGTGCCGGATGGCGAACCGCGTTTTGGCTATCCAAATATCTGCGACACCGCTGAAATCGTCGAACTGATCGCGACGGGATGCCACATGATCCTGTTTACGACCGGTCGTGGCTCGGTCGTCGGCTCGGTCATCGCTCCGGTTATCAAGGTTTGCAACAATCCGCAAACCTATAAGAATCTGAGCGAGGATATGGACGTCAACGCCGGGCGAATCATCAGCGAGGGCGCCAGCCTGGATGATGTCGCGGATGAAATCGTCAGTGTCATCGAGAACGTGGCGTCCGGCGCGCAAACGAAGTCGGAAGAACTGGGGCACGTCGAGTTTGTCTTGACCTACAAGGACTTTTACTTCAACCAGACGACCCGCCAACTGTGTTGATGCCGGCCGATTGACCGCTGGATTTGCTGACGACTGTCGATGATATGAGACTTGGAGAGTGGTTCACCGTATGAGCATTAGAGAAAAAACGCCAAACATCGGCTTCGTCAGCCTTGGCTGCCCCAAGGCTCTGGTCGATTCGGAACAAATTCTCACCAAGCTGCGCGCCGAGGGCTACATGATCTCGCCCTCATATGAAGGCGCGGATCTCGTCGTCGTGAACACCTGCGGCTTCATCGACTCGGCCGTCGAAGAGTCGCTCGACGCGATCGGCGAAGCGCTGGCAGAGAACGGCAAGGTGATCGTCACCGGCTGCCTTGGCGTCAAAGACGATATGATCCGCGCGGCGCACCCGCAGGTGTTGGCGATTACCGGCCCGCACGCTGCCGACGAAGTGTTGCGCCATGTGCATGCGCACCTGCCGCAGCCGCACGATCCCTATACCAGCCTGGTGCCGCCGCAGGGCATCAAGCTGACGCCGCAGCATTTCGCTTATCTGAAGATTTCCGAAGGCTGCAACCACAGCTGCACCTTCTGTATCATCCCTTCGATGCGCGGGCCGCTGGTTAGCCGGCCGATCGGCGATGTGCTGCAGGAAGCGAAGAACCTTGCCGAGGCCGGCGTTCGCGAACTGCTGGTCATCTCGCAGGACACCAGCGCTTTCGGCGTCGACGTGAAATACCGCACCGGTTTTTACGGCGGCCGCCCAGTCAAGACACGGCTCAAAGAATTGTGCGAAGCGCTCGGCGAGTTCGGCATTTGGGTTCGCCTGCATTACGTCTATCCCTATCCGAGCGTCGACGATCTTCTGCCGCTGATGGCCGAGGGCAAAATTCTGCCCTACCTCGACGTGCCTTTCCAGCACGCTAACCGGCGCATCCTCAAGGCCATGAAACGGCCGGCGAGCAGCGAAGACAATCTCGAGCGCATCAAGGCCTGGCGCGCCGTCTGCCCGGACATCACGCTGCGCAGTACCTTCATCGCCGGATTCCCCGGCGAGACCGAGGCCGAGTTCGAAGAACTGCTCGAATTCATTGCCGAAGCGCGGCTCGACCGGGTCGGCTGCTTCGCCTATTCGCCGGTCGATGGCGCAGCCGCCAACGCGCTGCCTGGCGCGGTGCCCGACGAGGTGCGCGAAGATCGCCGGCGGCGCTTGATGGAGTTGCAGGAAGATATCTCCGCGGATCTCCTCGCCGCCAAGATCGGCCGCGAAATCGACGTGCTGGTCGACGCCGTCGATGAAGAGGGCACTATCGCCCGTTCGTCGGCCGACGCGCCCGAAATCGACGGGCTGGTCTTCATCGACGACTTCTTTGGAGCCGAAGCCGGCGACTTCGTGCGTGTGCGCGTGCTCGATGCCGACGAACACGATCTGTACGCCGAAGTTGTGACGGAGTGAATTTCTCGGGAGTGTAAGGGTGTCGCCAGCGAATCTGATCGAACAACTCGTCGCCATCGTCGGCGCCGGCAATGTGCTGACGGCGGCGGACGAGATGTTTCCCTTTCTTGGCGACTGGCGCGGTCGCTATCGCGGCGCTGCGCGCTGCGTGGTACGCCCGGCGACGACCGAAGAAGTGTCGGCCGTGGTGCGCGCCTGCGCCGACGCCGGCGTGGCGATGGTGCCGCAGGGCGGGAATACCAGCCATTGCGGCGCGAGCATTCCCGACCTCTCCGGCACGGCGGTGCTGATCAGCCTGTCGCGCATGAACCGGATCCGCGTGATCGATGCGCCCAACAACACCATGACCGTCGAAGCCGGTTGCGTGCTGCAGACACTGCAGGAAGCCGCGCAGGCCGCCGGACGGCTGTTCCCGCTCTCGCTCGCGGCCGAGGGCAGCTGCCAGATCGGCGGCAATCTGTCGACCAACGCCGGCGGCGTGCAGGTACTGCGCTACGGCAATACGCGCGAACTGACGCTGGGCGTCGAAGTCGTGCTGCCGAACGGCGAGATCTGGAGCGGTCTGCGCGGACTGCGCAAGGACAACACCGGGTACGACTTGAAACAGCTCTTTATCGGCGCCGAAGGCACGCTCGGTATCATCACCGCGGCGGTCATGAAGCTCTTTCCGCTGCCGCAAGCCAGCGCTGTCGCCTGGCTGGCGATCGCCACGCCGCAGGCCGCCGTGGATCTGCTCAGCGAACTGCAGGCGGCGTTTGGCGCGACGCTGACTGCCTGCGAACTCGTTTCGGATGTCTCGCTGGCGCTGGTGCTCAAGAACATTCCGGGCACGCAGGCGCCGCTGTCCCGGAGTCCGTGGTACCTGCTCGTCGAGCTCTCGGGCGCGGGCGAGGATGCGGCGCTGCGCGGCGCGCTCGAGGCTTTTCTCGAACATGCGCTGGAAGGGAAAATGATCAGCGACGGCGTCATCGCGCAGAGCGGCGAGCAGGCCAAGCGTCTGTGGGCGCTGCGCGAGAACATCAGCGAAGCGCAGAAAATCGAGGGCATCAGCATCAAGCACGACATCTCGGTGCCGATCTCGCGCATCGGCGAATTCGTCGCACGCGCCGATGCGGCGCTGCAGAAGAATTTTCCGGGAATTCGCATCGTCGCCTTCGGCCATGTCGGCGACGGCAATCTGCACTACAACCAGTCGAAATCCGAGACCGGCGAGAACGCCGCCTTCATCGCCGCGACGCCGCAAGTCAACGAGCTCGTCCACGACATCGTGCATGCGCTCGGCGGCAGCATCAGCGCCGAACACGGGATCGGCCAGCTCAAGCGCGAGGAACTCTTGCGTTACAAGAGTCCGCTCGAAATGGACATGATGCGCGCCGTCAAACGGGCTTTCGACCCGCTCGGCCTGATGAATCCGGGTAAGGTGCTATAAGGGGCGGGTGAAGCCGACTCGGCCATGATTGCCCAAACGCGCTACGACCTCACAAGAGCAAATCTGGAGATTGCGCATGAAGGAAATTGTTGTGATCGCGCCGGTCAATTTCATGAACGAGCCCACCCGGCTTCTGATCGCGGGAAACGGCTACAACAACGTCGAACTGCTTGAGGGCGAGCGGCGCAGCGGCATTGAATTGACCCGATTGGCCATCGCTGGCGGCGCCAAAGTTATCATTTCTCGCGGCGGAACCTACGAGATGATCAAGTCGGAGTTCGACATCCCCGTCGTCGAGGTCAAGGTCACGGCGTTTGATTTGATCGAGAGTTTCAAGGCGGTACTGCAGACCGGACGGAATGGACCGATCGGCGTCATCGGTTATCGCAACGTGATTGCCGGCGCGCCGGTCATCGCGGAAGTCATGGGGCTGCAAGCGCTCTGCTTCGAAATCACGGACAAGCGTGGAATCCCGGCTGAAGTCGAACGGCAAATCGCGCAGGGTGTCCGCGTGTTCATGGGCGACGGCAATGTCGTCGGCGCCGTTGCCAAGCATGGGTGCCGGTCCGTCCTGGTGCAGTCCGGAAGCCAGGCTATGCAGAACGCGATCGAGCAGGCCAAAGGCATAATCTACGCGGCGCAGCAGGAGAAGGAGAAAGCGCAGCGGTTTTCAACCATCATCGATTTCGTGCACGACGGCATCATTGCGGTCGACACCGCTGGCTGCATCACGGTGTTCAATACCGCCGCGCAGAAGATGACCGGGTTTTCTCGGCACGAGGCGCTCGGAAGAAGGATTACGGACATCATTCCCGATATGCGGCTGCTCAAGGTTCTTGAAACAGCGAAATCGGAACTGGGCGACATACAGCGCCTCGACGAGCAGACCGTGATCGCCACCAATCGCATTCCGGTGGTCGTCGATGGCGAGGTCAGGGGAGCGGTCGCGACCTACCAGGATATCAGCGAAGTCCAGCGGCTCGAGCAGGCCATCCGTATCCGCCTGTCGGAAAAAGGCTTTGTCGCGCAGTACACTTTTTCCGACATCGTTCATCAGAGCGCCGCGATCGCCGAATGCATCAGAACAGCGCAAAAATTCGCGCGCTACGATACCTCGGTGCTGATCTGCGGACCGTCGGGGGTTGGCAAGGAGTTCTTTGCGCAGGGCATCCACAACGCCAGTCAGCGCAGACATTCCCCGTTTGTGGCGATCAATTGTGCGGCCTTGCCCGAGGCGCTGATTGAAAGCGAGCTCTTCGGCTATGTCGAGGGTTCGTTTACCGGGGCCGCGAAGAAAGGAAAGCCGGGACTGTTCGAGATGGCCCACGGCGGAACGATCTTTCTCGACGAGATCAGCGAACTGCCGCTTATCCTGCAGGGGCGCCTGCTGCGCGTACTGCAGGAAAAACAGGTCATGCGCATCGGCGACAACAAGCTGATTCCGGTGGATGTACGGGTCGTTTGCGCCACCAATCGCGATTTACGCAATCTGGTCAACCATCAGCAATTTCGCAGCGACCTCTACTTCCGGATAGCGATACTGAATCTCTATGTCCCGGCGCTGAACGAGCGCAGCGAAGACATTGCGCTGCTCAGCGCGCATTTCGTCGAAGTCTTCGGCTATCGCTATCGCAAGGGCCGCATGACGCTCTCGCCGGGGGGCCTCGATTATTTGCGCAAATATCGCTACGACGGCAACGTCCGCGAGTTGCAGGGGATGATCGAACGCGCCGTGGTTATATGCGAAGGCAAGTCGATCAGCCGCGATGACTTGTTGGTGGAAAGCCAAGCCGAGCCCGCGCAGACAATGACTGGGGACGGCGAAGCTTTCCCGGCCGGGCAGAGTTTGCGCGCGGTCGAGGACTGGTACATCCAGCAGACGCTTAGAAAGGCCAAGGGCTCGGTCAAGGAATGCAGCGCTATCTTGGGCATCGATCGCACGACGCTGTGGCGGCGGATCAAGGAAGTTCCGCTAGCTCTCTGAAGGCGATGCGTGCGGCGATCTGCCGCCGTCATCGTGTTGCAAAATACCGTTTTGTGTTGCATGATGAAACAATCGGTCGGCCTCGGCTATTGCTGTTGCAGCTTAAGAGTTTAACGGAGCCGAGGCATGCGGGGCCTGCACGCGGGTGGCCCACATATTGCTCAAGGTCTGATGAAGGCGGGCTTTTTTCAATCAAGATCCGTCAAGCTCAGGGAAATACTCGGTAATGAAAATCGGTTTGACCAGTTTCGCTTTTCGCTGGGCCTTCCAGGCCGGGATGCCCGTCGCTGACTTTCTCCATCTGGCCGCCGACGCGGGTGCGGAGGTTGCTCAGTTATGCGAGAACTCGGGTGTCGATGGTCTTGATGAAGCGGGTCTGAAAACGTTGGCGCGCATCGCGCACCGGCTCGACCTGGTCCTCGAAAGCGGCGGGCGTGGCGCGGAACTCGCGCAAATGCAGGCGGGCGTACGCCGGACGGCTTGTCTGGACGGCATCATCTATCGCTGTGTGATCGACACCGACGGGCTGGCGCCGGAGGCCGTCGTGGCCAACCTGCGCGCCTTGCTGCCGTTGCTGCGCGACAGCGGCGTCATCTTCTGCGCCGAGAATCATTTGCGCTTTACGCCACAAACCGTGCGCCGCATCGTTTGTGCAGTTGACGACCCTGCCGTTGGCGTTTGCCTGGATCCGCTCAATTCGATAGCGCAATGGATAGGACCGGAAGAAACTATCCGGGAACTGGCCCCGCTGGCGCGAACGGCGCACATCAAGGATGCCTGCATTCGACGTACCGGATCGGGCTTCGCCATCACCGGCACGCCGCTCGGTGAAGGACAACTCGATCTGGCGGCCTATCTGGCGGCCGTAGCGCCGCGCGTTGAGAGTTTGTCGTTCGAATCGTGGATGGATCCGGTCGATGGCGAAAGCGGGGAGTCGACCTTGACTCAGGAACATCTGTGGGCAAGGAACGCCCTGACGCTGATCAGGAAGTTAAGTGGTCATCAATCGAAGAATGAGATTGCGCCTGCCTTGTCCGGCCGGGCGGCAAGCGCTAAATGCGGAGGTTCATGATGAATGCAACGGAGAGTTTCGCGCCAAATCGATACGCCGTCATCACTGGTTTCTATGGCAGGCAAGGCAACCGTTTCCTCGAATATCAGCCGCAACGCAAGCTGACCGAGAAGCTGCAGATGATCGCGGCAACACCGGGTTGTGCCGGTGTCGAGCTCTGCTATCCCGACGACTTCAGCGATCGCGCCTTGCTGCGCACGCTGCTCGCCGATCTCAAGCTTGGCGTCTCCGCACTTAATTTCCGTTCGCGCCGTCCGGGTCAGTGGATGCGCGGTGCCTGGGCCTCGGAGAATGCCGCCGACCGCCAGGCGGTGATCGACGATTGTCGCCGCCTGATGGACATCGCCGGTGAAATCGGCGTGCCGCGGGTGACCAATTGCCCACTCAACGACGGCGCCGATTTCGTCTTCGAGATGGATTATACGCGCGCCTACGACTACGCCGCCGAGGCTTACGCCGCAGTCGCGGCGCACCGCCCCGACGTCAGGCTGTGCATCGAATACAAGCCGAACGAACCGCGCTCGCGGAGTCTGTTCGACACGGCGGGCGGGACGCTCGCTTTCATCCAGATGGTCGGTGCGGAAAATCTGGGCGTCACCCTCGACATCGGCCATGCGCTCGCCGCCGGCGAACGCCCGGCGCAATCGGCGGCGTTGCTGGCGCGTGCCGGGAAACTCTTCTACGTTCAGCTCAACGACAATGACGGCGCCTTCGACTGGGATCTGCCACCCGGCGTGCTGCGCTTCTGGGAGACTCTTGAATTTCTGTACACCCTGCCGCGGCTGGGCTATTCGGGCGACTGGTTCTCTTTCGACATCGTTCCCAAAGAGTTCGATCCGGTGCAGGTCTATGGCGATGCCTTCGCCATGACACGCAAGCTCGAGGCCATCGCCGCTCGCTTCGACCCGGCGCGCATCGCCGAACTCGTTCGCGCCCGCAATCCGACGACGACGATGTCCTATCTGTTTTCGCTGCTATGAGTGCTCATCCTTGATCTTCACTTCCGCTTATGAGGTATTGCCATGAACCGTTTTACCCAAAGCAATAGTCGCGTGTCCTGTTTAGCCAGAATCGTCTCCCTTCTCGTCCTGGCCTTCGCTGCTACGACCGCTGGTGCCCAGACTTATCCGAGCAAGACGATGCACATGATTGTCGGGTTTCCACCCGGCGGCGGTTCAGATTCTTTTGCGCGTATTCTCGGCCAGAGTCTCAGCGATCAGCTCGGCCAGCAAGTCATCGTCGACAACCGGCCGGGAGCCAATGGCAGCATCGGCGCCGAGGTGGCCGCCAGGCAGCCCGCCGACGGTTATAACCTGTTGCTCATTTCGACTTCGCAGGCGATCAATGTCAGTCTCTACGCCAAACTCAGCTACGACCTGCTCAAGGACTTCGCGCCGGTGGCAGTGGTCGGATCGGTGCCGAACACGGTCGTCGTCAAGGCCGAGCTGCCGGTCAAGAATGTCAAGGAGTACATCGCGCTGGCCAAGACGAACGAGCTTACGTTCGCTTCTTCCGGTTCAGGCAGCCCTGAGCACCTGGCGGGCGAGATGTTCAGTGCGCAGGCCGGCATAAAAATGGTGCACATTCCCTACAAGGGCAGTGGCCAATCGGTGATCGACCTCGCCGGCGGCCAGGTCGATTCAGGTTTCAATACTCTGCCGTCGGTGATCAACATGGCCAAGCAGGGCAAGGTCAAGATCCTCGCCGTGACGACCGCGAAACGCAGCGCGACGAATCCCGACATTCCGACCGTGAGCGAATCGGGATTGCCGAATTACGACATGTCGACCTGGTTCGCACTGGTCGCGCCGGCGGCGACTTCGCCGGAAATCGTCAAGCGGCTCAATGACGAAGTCAATAAGGCGATCGCCAGCAAAGAGATGAAAGCGCGCTTGTTCGCCATCGGCGCCGACGCCGCTGACAGCAACACGGTGGCCAATGCCAATACTTTTCTGCGCGCCGAGGTCGAGAAATTCAGAAAGATGGTACAGGCGATCAGCTTGAAGAATGATTGACGAGCTTTGTTCCTGGCCGATGATGCTCGGCCTTGCCGCGCGGATCGCTGAAAAATGCGATTGGAATCCGCATTACCCGACAACGCTGCAGCGGGCAGCGCATGGTACTGGCGAGCGGTGTAGTCAGTCTTGCCGAGCGGAAATCGCGGCGCCCGCGTCGCGGTCGAGTCTCGCGGTTCCCGCCAGGGCCATAAGCATCAAGGCGCCGACCGCGAACCAGGCATAGCGAAAATCGGTCTGCTCCAAGGCCGGAACGCCGCGCAAGGTTTGCGACAGGCTTAAGGCAAATGCAGCAAAGGCCACGCCCATGCTCATCGCCACCTGCTGCAGCATGGTCGCCAGGGCGCTGGCCCCGGCCCGCTGCTCGGCGAGGATGTCGGCGAAGGCCAGGGTGGCGATGCTGGTGAAGTTCATCGAGCGCGTCATGCCGGCGACAAGCAGAGTGGCGTAGAGCAAGAGCTGCGGGGTCGACGGCTGCAGCATGCCGCAGGCAAAGAGCGTCGCCGCGCAGAGCGCGGCGTTGGTCGTCAGCACTTTGCGGAAACCGAAGCGCCGCAGGATCGGTGTCGTCGCGCTCTTCATCAACAGGTTGCCGGCCATATAGACTAGCACCAGCAGACCGGCCTGCTGCGGCGAGTAACCGAATCCGATCTGGAACATCAGCGGCAGCAGGAAAGGCGACGCGTTGATCGCCACGCGCGAAATGAAGCCCGCGGTCACTACGGCCAGTTTGAAGGTCGGCACCGCGACCGCGCGCAGGTCGAGCATCGGCGCATCGATGCGCCGCGCGTGCCAGACGGCGGCTACCGTCGCCAGCGTGCCAAAGCCGACCAGGGAGAGCGGCAGCAACGGCGACTGGTCGAGCCCGCCAAGGCGGGCCAGCCCTTCGACCAACGCGGCGAGCGCCAGCGCGGTCAGCACGAAGCCGAGGGTGTCGAAGCGCCTTTGCTCCGTCGGCGCGCGATCGGGAATATGGCGCAGCACCAGCACGATGCCGATCAGGCCGAGCGGCACATTGAGCAGGAAGATCCAGCGCCACGAAACGTGGGTGACGATCAGGCCGCCGAGCGCCGGACCGATCACCGGCGCAATCAGACCGGGCCAGGTGATGGTGGCGATCGCTTCGATGATGCGCTCCTTGGCGGTTTCGCGCAGTACCACGAAGCGCCCGACCGGCGACATGAACGCGGCGGCGGCGCCCTGCAGCACGCGCGCGGCGATCAGCGCCCACAGCGATGGGGCGAGGCCGCAGAGCAGTGAAGCAAGCGTAAAGACGCCGACTGCCGAGGCGAAGACCTTGCGCGCGCCGAAGCGTTCGCCGGCCCATCCGGCTGCCGGCACGAAAACGGCCATGGCCACCAGATAGGAGGTTACGCTGGCGCTGACGCCCAGCGCTGTCGTGCCGAAACCCGCGCCGATCACCGGCAGGGCGGTGCTGATGATCGAAGCGTCGAGCGTCTCCATGAAGAAGGCTGCAGCGACCGTCAGCGCGATGCGCCGGGATTCCCTTTCATCCATCATCGACTCAGGATGCTGGTTGGGCGGTGCCAGCCGTCGGCATGCAACGCCACGCGCGGGCGATCACTGAACAAGAAGCTCAAAGCCATCGGGTCCGGGATTGCCATCCAGCTGCGCGGCGAATGCCTCGAATTCCTCGAGCGGCAGGGGATAGCTGAAGAAATAGCCCTGATAGCTCGGGCAGCCGTTCTGCAGCAGGAATTCGCGCTGCGTCGCGGTTTCCACGCCCTCGGCGATGATGGCCAGCCCCAGGCTCTCGGCCAGCACAATGATCATCCGGGCAATCGCCGCGTCGTTCGGATCGATGAGGATGTCTCTGACGAAACTGCGGTCGATTTTCAGTTGATCGAGCGGCATGCGTTTCAAATATGAGAGCGACGAGTAGCCGGTGCCAAAGTCATCGAGCGAAAAACTCACGCCGATGGCTTTGAGCATCGCCATCTTGGCGATAATCACTTCCATGTCATCGACCAGCAAGGTTTCCGTCACTTCGAGTTTGAGCCGCTGCGCGTTCGCGGTGGTGCGCGCCAGGACGGCGATGACCTGATCGACAAAGCCGGCCTCGCGAAATTGCCGCGGGCTGACATTGACCGCCACCGTAAGTTGCGCCAGCGACGTTTCGGCCGACCAGACAGCCAACTGCCGGCAAACCGTTTCGAGCACCCACAAGCCGATCGGAACGATGAGGCCGGTTTCTTCAGCCAGCCCGATGAACTCGCCGGGGTAGACCAGTCCCTGCTCGGGGTGTTGCCAGCGCAGCAGGGCCTCGGCGCCGGTCACCCGCCCGAACAGATCGACCTGCGCCTGGTAATGCAAGACGAACTGTTCGCCGGCGATCGCCTCGCGTAAATCGGCTTCCAGCGCCGCGCGCTTCGTGACCGCGGCCTGCATTTGCGGATCGAAGAAGCGCAGCGTGCTGCGGCCGGCGGCTTTGGCCTGGTACATCGCGAGGTCGGCCTGTTTGATCAACTCATCAACCGTTTGCTCGCAGTTGGCGAACAGGGTAATGCCGATGCTGGCCGTGCTGCGGTACGAATTGCCGTCAAGCCGATAGGTCGCATTGAGGATGGCGAGAATTTTTTCGCCGACCGCCTTGGCGTGGGTGGCGGCTTCGGGCGTGTTCTCGCTCAGGTCTTCGAGCATCACGACAAATTCATCGCCGCCGATACGTGCGACGGTGTCGCCCTCGCGCACGCAACTGCTCAGCCTGCTCGCGACCTGTTGCAGCAGCAGGTCGCCCTTGTCGTGGCCAAGCGTGTCGTTGAGCGTCTTGAAGTTGTCCAGATCGAGGAAGAGCAGGGCGCCTTCGCGCCTGTGCCGCGCGCGCGACGAGAGCGATTGTTCGAGCCGGTCGAAGAGTAGCCGCCGGTTCGGCAGACCGGTCAGCTGGTCGTAAAAAGCCAGGTGCTTGATTTCGTCTTCGGCGATTTTGCGCTGGGTGATGTCCATGACGACCGAGCGGATGCCGACGATCTTGCCGTCTTTGTCGCGCAGCAGCTTGTCCTTGACCAGCACGGGTACGGTCGTGCCGTCTTTCTTGACGAACATGCGTTCGAAATTATTACCCGGCGGTTTCGTCCCGGCGAGTTTCGCCCACACGGATTCCTGCGAGACCGCGTCGGCTTCGCAGAACTCCCACGGGAAATGCCCGAGCATTTCATCCTCGGTATAGCCCAGGCTCTCGAGCTCGGTGCGGTTGACGCGCGTAATGCGGGCGTTGGCGTCGAACTCGTGGTAGCCGATCGGAACTTCATTGAAGATTTCCTTGAACTGCAGTTCGCTCTCGCGCAGCGCTTCTTCTCGTTTCGCGAGCGTCTCGAGCAAACGATTGAAACCGCCGATGAGCTGGCCGATCTCGTCCTGTTTGGCGATCGGCAGCGCGCGCGCGGGCTGCGGGGTGTCCGACATGCTACCCAGCGTTTCCAAGGTCGTCAGCAGCGGCGCCAGTTGCCGTTTCAACAGCCACCAGCCGAGGCTCCATGCCAGCAGCGTGAGCAGCAGCGTGGCCAGCAGCATGTGGCGCTGCATGTCATCGATCGGTGCGAAGGCTTCGCTGACCGGTAAGTTGGCACCGAGCTGCCAGCCCGCTTCCGGGATGTTCTTGAACGATGCGAGCATCTCGATGCCCTGGGCGTTGGTGTAGACGGCTGAACCCTCTCGGCCCTGATAGAAACTCTCGATCGCCGGATTGCTGCTGGTGTCCCGTTGTTCTTCCATGATGCGGCTCTTGTCGGTCGCGGTGACGACCAGCCGATGCCTGGAATCGATCAACAGATAGCCGCCGGTCTTGCCGTAACGGTTGTCAGTAATCTTGTCGAGAAAATTGGGTTTGCTGAGATTGGTCAACCCCCCCAGCGCGCCGATTACCTTGCCCTGAAAATTGCGGATCGGCACGGCGATGACGAAGATTGGCGCATGCAGCGTCCTGCCGATGACCGGCCGACCGATCGTCGTCTTCCCATGCTTGAGCGCGCCGCTCACGTAATCCCTGTCCATGTAATCGACACCCATCCGCTCCGGCGCGAACGGATAGGTTGCAACGGCGATGCCATCGCTGTTGTAAGCCAGGATCCCGTCGTTGAACAGACCCTGGTTATAAGGGTGCTGTTCGAGGAAAGTCTGCAGCGAAGCCGGGTTTTCCATGATCGCCGGATGCAAGTTCGCAGCCAGGCCTTCAAGTCCGCGCAGGCGCTCGTCCATTTCGCGGTCGAGCTGCGCGGCGAGCAAGGTGACAGTCGAGTACTGCTGCTCGTCGAGCAGGCGCTCCATGTCGACGCGCAAGGCATGGCTCGCGTAATAGGATAGGGACCAGATGCTGAGCAGAAAGACAAACAGCGTGGTCAGGGTGATCCTGATCTTTAGCGAGTGTCGCTGCAGCACGTTGGTGGGCATGGGGTTTGTTGCCTTGGAATATTCGATCTTTGCGTATGTTGCCTGGGCCTGCCCGCGCCCTGCAAGGGCCTGCCGAAAGCCGTGGAACAATACCTCAGCGGCTCGCCTTAGGCAATCGGTCGACGACGATTTTCGCAGCAAAGCCTCAGCGCGTCGCCGGGTCCTGTCGGTAGAAGCGGCAAAATTGGTCGTAGAGCTGTGGGTATTCCGCGCGCAGAACCTCGGGCGTTTCAAAGAAAGTCTCGCTCATCACCGCGAAGAATTCGCCCGGGCTTTCGGCGGCGTAGGGGTCGAGCGCGCTCGTTTCATCGAACTCCGCGCCGCGTGCCTCGGCTGCGTCGACGCGGGAGCAAAAATCATCGTAGGCAGCCGACAAAGCCGCTTCCCATCTTTCGCGCAGCAGTCCGCGCGGCAGCGGCGGGATGCCGTCGGCCTCGCCGCCCAGCATGTCGAGCTTGTGCGCGAATTCGTGGATGACGACGTTATAGCCCGCGCCGGCCATTTGCGCGTCGCGCCATGATATGAGCAGCGGGCCGCCGTCCCAGGCCTCGCCGGACGCCACGTCGTCGTATTCGTGGACGACGCCGAATTCATCTTCGACGCTGCGCGGGATGATGAATTCATCGGGATAGACGATGATGCCGACCCAGTTGCGATAGCTCTCCAGCCCAAGGTTGAGAATCGGCAGGCAGCCCTGGACGGCGATCGAAACGCACATCGCGTCGGTGAGCTCGAGGCCGCCGGCGCTGGTGAATTCCTTTTCTGCGAGAAACGCTTCAGTCAGTTGCCGCAGGCGCGCTTCCTCGTCAGCGCTGAGGCGGGCCAGGAATGGCAGCGCGGCGAGCGTTTCCCGCCACAGCGCATCGGGTACCGCTTGCACCGCGCGCTTGCCGCGCAGCCAGGCGATGAGTTTTGCTATGCCCATGGCTCAGTGCGGCTTGCGTGAAGTGGTCAGGTAGATGCCGGCGAAGATCAGGGCAATGCCGACAAAATGATAATGCTGTGGCACTTCGTCGAGGAAGATCGCCGAGAGCAGGGTGCCGAACACCGGCATCAGATGAATGAACAGGCTGGCTTTGCTCGCGCCGACTTCGCCGACGGCGCGGTTGTAGAAGACATAGCCGATAAAGGCCGGCAGAACCCCAGTGTAGACAATGCCGGCGAGTGCCGCTGGCGTCAGCTGGATTTGCCGGCCCTGGGCAATCTCCCAGGCGTAGGCGGGCGCCAGCGCGAGCAGGCCGACGCTGGTGAAGGCGGCGAGCATGAGCATCGGGTCGACACCGGCTGGCCGCCATTGCAGGCCGATGGTATAGAAGGCCCAGACGAAAACGGCGGCCAGCATCCACAGGTCACCGGCATTGAGCGTCAAGCCGGCGAGGGTGGCAAGTTTGCCGCGTGCGACGATCATCGTGACGCCGGCCAGCGAAATCAGCACGCCCAGCCATTCGACGCCGTGCAGCCGTTTGTTCAGAAAGGCCCAGGACAGCGCAATGGTGGCAATCGGAATGAAGGAGTTGAGCAGCACGGCGTTGGTCACCGCCGTGTATTGCAGCGCGATGTAGGCCAGCGTGTTGTAGCCGCCGACGCCAAGCAGGCCGAGCGCGACGACGGCGCGCCAGCCGCGTTTGAGCAGAGGCCATTGCGCGCGCAGATGCGGCAACGCCAGCGGCAGCGTCAGTGCCAGGGCGATGGCCCAGCGCCAGAAAGCGAGCGAGAACGGCGGCACGTCTCCGCGTATGGCACGCCCGACGACCATGTTGCCCGACCAGAACAGGTTGGCTAGCACAAGCAGCAGATAGGGGTGGTGAAATTTGGCGAACATGCGGTGAACTTGTGCGGGCGATGGCGTTCAAACCGGCATTATATGAGGAACGAGAGTCGGGCTCCTCAGGCGCTTTTGATCTGTTTTCTCGGTGACGACAGGTGTCCACCCGCCACTCCCGACCTCAGCCTACCTGAAGGTTTATAATAGCGTCATGGTTTCTGTCGTTCATTCCGTCGCCGCCCAGAGCGGTTTCGAACACTCCCTGCAAACACTCAGCGAAGGTCTTTCCGCCGAAGAGACGGAAAAGATCCGCGCTGCCGCAGAGTTCGCGCAATCGATCTATGGCGAGCGCAAGCTCGGCAGCGGTGAGGGCGTCTGGCACCACGCGCTGGGCATGGCGATCATTCTTGTGGGGTTGAAGCTCGATGCCGACTGCCGTCTGGCGGCGCTGCTGTTTGCCGTGCCGACCTATGACGAGCAGGGTATCGCGCATATCGAAGAGCGCTTCGGCGCGGCGGCCGCACAGCTGGTCGGCGGAATTTCGCGCCTCAATCACCTGCGTCCGATCACGCACGGTTTTGTCGCTCACTCGGTCGAGAGTGGCGAGAACACGCCCGTCGAAATGAAGGCGCAGATCGAGATTCTGCGCAAGATGTTGCTGGCCATGGTCGAGGATATCCGCGTCGTGCTGCTGCGCCTCGCTTCGCGCACGCAGACCCTGCGCCATTACACCGTCGAACCCGATGAACTGCAGGCGCACGTGGCGCGCGAGACGCTCGATCTCTATTCGCCGCTGGCCAACCGGCTCGGCGTCTGGGAGCTCAAATGGGAGCTCGAAGATCTGTCCTTTCGCTTTCTGCACCCCGATATCTACAAGACGATCGCCAAGCAACTCGACGAAAAGCGCGCCGAGCGCGAACAGTTCATTGCCGACGCGGTCGATCGCCTGAAGCGCGAAGTGGCGGCGGCCGGCATCAAGGACGCCGAAATTTACGGCCGGCCCAAGCATATCTACAGCATCTGGAACAAGATGCGCAAGAAAGACATCGATTTTTCCAGCGTTCATGACGTGCGCGCGCTGCGCGTCATCGTCGCCGATGTGAAGGATTGCTACACGGTCCTCGGCCTCATTCACAATATCTGGTCGCCGATTTCCAAGGAATTCGACGATTACATTTCGAACCCCAAGGGCAACCAGTACCGCTCGTTGCATACGGCGGTCAGTTGCCCCGATGGGCGCTCGCTCGAAGTGCAGATTCGTACGCGCGAAATGCACAAGCATGCCGAGCTCGGGATTGCCGCGCACTGGCGCTACAAGGAGGGCGGCAAGAACGCGGCCGACGGCAATTATGACGAAAAGATAGCCTGGCTGAGACAGCTCCTGACCTGGAAGGACGAGGTTTCCGATTCCTCCGACTGGGTCAAGCACTACAAGGAAGCAGCGCTCGACGAGACGATTTACGTGATGACGCCGCAAGGGCGCGTCGTCGACCTGCCGCGCGGGTCGACGCCAATCGATTTTGCCTACCGCGTGCATACCGACCTCGGCCATCGTTGCCGCGGCGCCAAGGTCGATGGCGCGCTGGTGACGCTGAACACGCAACTCGAAACCGGGCAGCGCGTGGACATCGTCGTCGCCAAACAGGGCGGGCCGTCGCGCGACTGGCTCAATCCCTCGCTCGCTTACCTGTTTACTCACAGAGCGCGCGCCAAGGTGCGGCAGTGGTTCGCCAGCCTCGCGCTCGAGCAGTCGGTCGCCGACGGGCGCAGCATCGTCAGCCGGGAACTGCAGCGCATGGGCGAGAGCGGCACCAAGCTCGACGAACTCGCCGCCAAGCTGGGTTTCGCCAAGAGCGAAGACCTGTTCATCGCGGTGGCGCGCGCCGAACTGAACGTGCGCCAGCTTCAGACCGCGGTGCGCGGTACCGACGCACCGGCCGAAGCGCCGGCCGCGGCCGAATTGCCGGTGCGCAAGCATCAGGCCAGCGATGAAGCCGAGAAGGGCATCCTGATCGTCGGCGTCGACAAGTTGCTGACCCAGCTTGCCGGTTGCTGCAAACCGGCGCCGCCTGATCCGATCATCGGCTTTGTCACGCGCGGCAAGGGCGTATCGATTCACCGTCTCGATTGCTCGAACTTCTCCAATATGGAGGCGATGAATCCCGAGCGCGTCATTGAAACCGAATGGGGCGGCCAGACCGAAGGGGTTTTCGCCGTCGATATCGTCGTCGATGCGCACGACCGGCAGGGCCTGCTGCGCGATGTTTCGGAAGTGCTGACGCGCGAAAAGATCAATGTCATCGCCGTCAATACGCAATCCAAGCAGGGGACGGCGCACATGAACTTCACCGCCGAAATCAACAACGTCAGCCAATTGCAGCGCACGCTGGCGCTGCTGCACGAGGTCGAAGGCGTGGTCGGCGCGCGCCGCGCCGGAAGGTAGTGCCGGGCTGCGCGCTAGCTCTGGCGCGCGATCTCGCGTTCGGCAAAGAGGGCGGCGCCGACGATGCCCGCCTGGTTGAGGAATCCCGCAGCGACGACCGGCGCCTTGGTACTGATCTGTGGCAAGAACTTGCCGAGCTTCTTGCTCACGCCGCCGCCGAGGATGATCAGGTCGGGCCAGAGCAGGCTCTCCATCGTTGTCAGATAGACGTTCAGGCGCTCGCCCCATTCCTTCCACTTGAGCTTCTTGGTGATGCGCACGGCCTCGGAGGCATAGCGTTCGGCCTCGTAACCGTTTTCCAGGCGAATGTGGCCAAGCTCGGTATTGGGCATCAGCTTGCCGTCGGAGAATAGCGCGGTGCCGAGCCCCGTGCCTATGGTGACGATCAGCACGACTCCGGCATTGCCTTTGCCAGCCCCGAAGCGCATTTCCGCGAGGCCGGCGACGTCGGCGTCATTGGCGACATGACAGGGGCAGCCGGCCTGTTGCGAAAAATAGTCGGCGACCGGCAGGCCGATGAAGGCTGCGTCGATATTGGCCGCGGTACGCGCGACGCCGTGCTGGATCGCCGCGGGGAAGCCGATGCCGACCGGCCCCGCCCATTGCTGCTGCGCGATCAGGTCGCGAAGCGTGGCGGCGATCGCCGCCGGCGTCGCCGGATGCGGCGTGACGATGCGGATTTTTTCGCCGAGCAGCTCGCCGGTTTTCGTTTCGACAAGCGCCGCTTTGATGCCCGTGCCGCCGACGTCAATTCCCAGAATATGCACATCGTCTCCGCAAAAATCGATCCCTGCGCATATGGTAGCGTGCTTTGCCCGATGCAGGGCGCTCAGCCGATCTCCGCCAGTAGCGCCGCGATCATGCGCTCGGCCTGCTGCAGATAACCGCCGCCGAACAGATTGAAGTGGTTGAGCACGTGATAAAGCTTATAAAGCGTCTTGCGCTGCTCGTAACCGTCGGTCAGTGGCCAGGCTTCGCGATAAGCCGCATGGAAACGTCCGGGAAATCCGCCGAACAGTTCGCTCATCGCGAGATCGGTCTCGCGGTCGCCGAAATAAACTGCCGGGTCGAAAAGTGTGAGCTGCCCGGCGACGCTCGCCGCATTGCCGTGCCAGAGATCGCCGTGCAGCAGGCTGACGCTCGGTGGCCGTGAATCGAATAGCGCCGGCATTTTTTCGACGAGGCGCTCGCCGTCGGTAGTGAGATTTTCCTTGCAGCCCCGGGCTCGCGCAAGGTCAAGCTGCGGTTGCAGGCGCTGGTGCGCGAAGAAGAGCGGCCAGGACGGCTCGCTGGCGTTGCTCTGCGGCGTGCTGCCGATGAAATTGTCGCGATGCCAGCCGAAGCCTTCGCCGGTGATCCGATGCAGTTCAGCGAGCGCGCGCCCGGAGTTCGCCGCGGCACTTTCACGCAAGAGCTGCAACTCGAGGTGCTCAAGAATGAGGTAAGCCTGCCGGCCGCTGATACCGTGCGTGACCACGGCCGGCACACGCAGCGCCGAGCAGGCGCGTAGCGCGGCGAGGCCGTCGGCTTCGGCGGCGAACAGGTCCACTCGCTCGGCGCTGTTCAGCTTGACGAACCAGCGTGTTCTTTCGCTTTGCGCGACCAAGGCTTGTGAAATCGAGCCGCCGCCGATGCTGAGGCATCGGCCGATGTGCGAGGGCGTGCCCAGATAACGGCTGATGGCCTCGTCGAGGCAGGTGCGCAAGACGGGGTCGAGCGGATTTTCGGGCTGACTCATGGCGGCTCGTACGCCGATCCGCCGATCAGGGCCCGAGCAGTTCGATCAGCTCGCTTTGCGCGCAGCGTGGCTTGCTGCGCGAGCTGCGCCGCGGATGGTAGCCGCCTTGCGAATCCATGTCCCAGGCTTGCGTGTTGTCGGCAAGATACATCTGCAAGCCTTCGCTGATGACCCGGCGCTTGAGCTTCTTGTCGAGAATCGGAAAGGCGAGTTCGATACGCCGGAAGAAATTGCGCTCCATCCAGTCGGCGCTCGAGAGATAGACCTTCTCCTTGCCACCGGCATGGAAATAGAAGACGCGATGGTGTTCGAGCAGGCGGCCGATGATCGAGCGCACGCGGATGTTCTCCGACAGGCCCTTGATCCCCGGCCGCAGCGCGCAAACGCCGCGCACGATCAGGTCGATCTTGACGCCAGCCTGGGAGGCTTCGTAGAGTGCGCCGATGGTTCCCGGTTCGAGCAGGGAATTCATTTTGGCGATGATATGCGAACGCTTGCCGGCGCGCGCCGCGGCCGCCTCCTCGCCGATTGCTGCGAGCATGTTTTGCTGCAGCGCGAAGGGCGCTTGCCAGAGGTGCTTGAGCGACTGCGCGCGGCCAAGGCCGGTGAGTTGCTTGAACACCTCATTGACGTCGGCGCCAATTTCTTCGTTGCAGGTGAGCAGCCCGAAATCGGAGTAAAGACGCGCCGTTTTCGGGTGGTAGTTGCCGGTGCCGAGGTGCACATAGCGGCGCAGCTGCGTCTGTTCGCGGCGCACGATCATCAGCATCTTGCAGTGCGTCTTGTAACCGACGACGCCATAGACGACGTGCGCGCCGACCTCTTCGAGCTTGGTCGCCCAGCCGATGTTGGCTTCCTCGTCAAAGCGCGCCATCAGTTCGACGACGACGGTGACTTCCTTGCCGTTCTGCGCGGCGCGCAACAGCGACTGCATCAGGACCGAATCGGTCCCGGTGCGGTAGACCGTCATCTTGATCGCCACGACCTGGGCGTCGACCGCCGCCTGATCGAGCAGGTCGATGACCGGCGTGAAACTCTGGTAGGGATGATGTAAGAGAATGTCGCCGGCACGGATGGCGTCGAAAATCGCATGGCTCTTTTGCAGCGCTTTCGGTATTCCGGGCTGGAAGGGCTTGAACTTGAGATCGTTGCGCAGCACCCAGTCGGGCACTTGCATCAGGCGCACAAGATTGACCGGGCCGGCGACGCGATAGAGGTCGCTAGCGCCAAGGTTGAACTGCGAAAGCAGAAACTCGGCCATGACCGTCGAACAGTTGTCGGCGACTTCGAGCCGTACGCCGTCGCCGAAGTGGCGCTGCGGCAATTCGCCCTGGATCTTCGCGCGCAGGTTCTTGACTTCTTCTTCATCGACGAAAAGGTCGCTGTTGCGGGTGACGCGAAACTGGTAGCAGCCGA
This sequence comes from uncultured beta proteobacterium, assembly GCA_903886975.1. Lineage (GTDB taxonomy): Bacteria > Pseudomonadota > Gammaproteobacteria > Burkholderiales > Rhodocyclaceae > Propionivibrio. Next base: position 26,552 of record CAISOB010000011.1, on the reverse strand, counting down.
GCACGTTCATTCCGGCGAACAGCTCGCCGACGAAGGCGTGCAGTACCGACGAAAAGAAAACGAAACCGTATTCGCAATCGCAGAGTTCCTGCGGCAGGCGGATGACGCGCGGCAGGACCCGCGGCGCCTGGACGATGGCCGCGCCGGAGCTGCGCCCGAAGGCGTCCTTGCCTTCGAGCTCGACGGCGAAATTGAGGCTCTTGTTGAGGACGCGCGGGAAGGGGTGCGACGGATCGAGGCCGATCGGCGTCAACACCGGCATGACCTCGCGGAAAAAGTAACCCCTGATCCATTCGAGCTGCGCTTCGCTCCAGTGGCTGCGGCGGATGAACTGAATGCCTTCGGCGGCGAGCTTGGGCAGCAGTTCGTCATTGAACAAGGTGTACTGTTCCTCGACGATGGCGTGCGCTTCGTCGCTGATCAGGCGGTAGGCGGCGCGCGCCGTCAGCCCGTCGGTCGTGGCGACGACCGAATTGAGCTTGACCTGCTCCTTGATGCCGGCGACGCGAATTTCAAAGAATTCGTCGAGATTGCTGCTGACGATGCACAGGTAACGCAGGCGTTCGAGCAGCGGCGTGCGCGGATTTCTCGCCTGCGCCAGCACCCGGCGATTGAAGGCGAGAATGCCCAATTCGCGGTTCAGGAAATTTTCGGCGGGGAAGTGCGTAGCGCCGGTGGCCACGATCTCGATACGTGCAGTCATGGCCTTATTTGAGCAGGAATAGGGGGGCGATGCAAGCGCGCGAATATGTTGCACAAATATTGCGGCATGGGCCGTCTTGTGCCGAACGGAATAAGACGAGGGGCTGTGGCGAAGATTGGTAACGCAAGCGCCGTATGGCGGTGAAAGTGGCGGTGTTAGAATGTTTTCGCTGACAATCCGTTGATGATCGAGAAGACAGTCCATGGTTTACGAACAGATCGCCGCCGTTGACTTGGGTTCCAACAGCTTCCGTTTGCAGATCGGGCGCGTGGTCGATGACCAGATCTATCCGCTCGATACGCTGAAGGAATCGGTTCGCCTGGCCGCCGGACTGACGCGGGAAAAGCTTCTCGACGAGGCGGCGCAGCAACGTGCGCTCGAGAGCCTGTCGCGTTTCGGCGAACGTCTGCGCGGCTTTCAGCCCGAAGCCGTGCGGGTCGTCGCGACCAACACGCTGCGCATGGCCAAGAATGCCCGCTTGTTCATTCCGCGGGCCGAGGCGGCGCTCGGTTTCCCGATCGAGATCATTGCCGGTCGCGAGGAGGCGCGTCTGATCTACCAAGGTGCGGCGCATGCCCTGCCAGCGGTCAGGCACAAGCGCCTGGTCATCGACATCGGCGGCGGCTCGACCGAATTCATCATCGGCAAGAGGTTGACGCCGCTCGTCATGGAATCGCTGTTCATGGGCTGCGTCACCTATACCGAGCGCTTCTTCCCGGATGGCAAGGTCGACAAGAAGCGTTTCAACGACGCTGAAGTACTGGCGGCGCGCGAAGTGGAAACGATCGCCCGCGAGTATCTGCATGTCGGCTGGACCGAGGCGGTGGCTTCCTCGGGCACGGCCCGCGCCATTGCCGATCTGCTCGAAGCCAACGGACTCAATTCCGATGGCCTGCCCGGAATCACCCGCAGCGGACTGGCCAAACTGCGCGCGCTGCTGATCCGCGCCGGTTCGGCAGCGGACCTCAAGCTCGCCGCGCTGCGCACAGACCGCATTCCCGTACTGCCCGGCGGCATTGCCATCATGTCGGCGACGATGGCCGCGCTCGACATCGAGCATCTGACCTATTCGCGCGGCGCGCTGCGCCTCGGCGTGCTCTACGACCTGATCGGACGTTTCCATCACCAGGACATGCGCGATGCGACGGTGCGCGAATTCATGCGCCGCTACCACGTCGACAGCCGGCAGGCGGCGCGCGTCGAGCGCGCGGCGCTCGAGGTGCTTGGTCAACTGATCGATATCGACGCGGCGGAACACGAGAACGACTTACGCTTTCTGCGCTGGGCCGCCGCGCTGCATGAGATTGGCATATCGATTGCGCACGGCGGTTTTCACAAGCACGGTGCGTACATCGTGAGCTTCGCCGACATGCCGGGCTTTTCCAAGCAGGATCAGGAGCGGCTCGCCTTCCTCGTGCTCGGACAGCGCGGCAAGCTCGAAAAGCTGCCGTTGGCGGCGGCCGGCGACCCGATCTGGCGGCTCGTCTTCGCGCTGCGCCTCGGCGCGCTGCTGCACCGCTCGCGCGACGACCAGCCCTTGCCGGCTTGCCTGGTGCGTACGACGGGCAAGGGGTTCGAGGTCGAACTCCCGGTCGGCTGGCTGCTCGACAACCCGCTCAGTGCGGCGGCACTGGCCGACGAAGCCTTGAACTGGCAACGCATTGGTTCGGCGCTGCGGGTCCGGCGCCGCGTCGCCACCACTGCGCCGCAATAGCCGCGGCGGCGCCATGACCGACGCGACGATAATTACCGCCCGGCAAGGCGAACGCGTGCAGGCGACACTCTCGGGCGAATGGACCCTGGCCACCCTGCCGACGCCGATCGCAGCGCTCGAAGCCCGCTTGCGGGCGCTGACCGAGAGTCAGGCGAGTTGGGACCTGCAGGGCATACTTCGCCTCGATAGCGTTGCCGCGCTCCTGCTCTGGCGTTCCTGGGGGCAGCGCTGGCCGGACGCACTCGCGGCCGGCGCAGCGCAGCGATCGGTCCTGGCACGCGTCGCGGACATCCACAGGGATCGCCGCGCCGCGCCGCGCCGGCCGCACTTTGTCTGGCTGTACGATCTGGGCCGGCTGGTTCTGCGCGCCCGCAAAAACCTGGTCGATATCGTGGCGCTCATCGGACAACTGCTGCTCGATGTCGGATACCTCTTTGCCCATCCGCGAGACTTCCCCTGGCGCGAGTTTTCGGCGACGCTCTACAAGAGCGGCGCCCAGGCGCTGCCGGTGACAGCGCTTGTCGGCTTCCTGATCGGCATCGTGCTGTCCTTCCTGTCGTCGCTGCAGCTCAAGGCTTTCGGCGCCGACATCTACATCGTCAATCTGCTCGGCGTGAGCATTATCCGCGAGCTCGGTCCGGTGATCGTCGCGGTGCTCGTCGCCGGGCGTTCAGGGTCGGCGATGACCGCGCAAATCGGCGTGATGCGCGTCACCGAGGAGATCGACGCACTGGCGATGATGGGTGTCTCGCGCAGTCTGCGCCTGGTCTTCCCGAAGGTTGCGGCGCTGTCGCTGGCGATGCCTTTGCTCGTCGTCTGGTGCGCCGCGGCCGGCGTTTTCGGCGGCATGGTCGCAGCCAACCTGGAAATGGGCCTGTCCTACGCGTATTTCATCGATGCGCTGCCGCGCGTCGTCGCCGTGGCCAACGTCTGGATCGGCATCGGCAAGGGCTTCTTCTTCGGGCTGGTTATCGCCCTGATCGCCTGCCATTTCGGCCTCAAGGTACGGCCGAACACCGAGAGCCTGTCGACCAAAACAACGACGGCGGTAGTGACGGCGATTACCCTTGTGATCATCGTCGATGCGGTGTTCGCCGTTTTTACTCGGCATATCGGTTTGCCTGGGGCGATGTGAATTCATGACTGCGACGGCGACTGCATCAACGATTTCTCCGGTGGTCGAGTTACGCGGCGTGTGCACGCGGTTTGGCGAAACGGTGATTCATCAAGATATCGATCTTGACGTCGAAGCCGGGCAGATCCTCGGGCTGGTCGGGGGATCCGGCAGCGGCAAGACGACGCTGCTGCGCGAGATCGTCGGGCTGCTATTGCCGAATGCGGGGTCGGTCAAGCTGTTCGGCCAATCGGTGTCCGCCGCCAACCCGCAGCAGCGGCGCGGCCTGCGCCGGCGCTTTGGCATGCTGTTCCAGCGCGGCGCGCTGTTTTCCGCGCTGTCGGTCTTCGACAATATCGCCTTTCCGCTGCGCGAACTGCGCGTGCTCGACGAAGAGATCATTCGCGACCTCGTCTACCTGAAGCTCGGCATGGTCGAGCTCGAAGCGCCTCACGCGCAGCTGATGCCCGCCGAACTCTCGGGCGGCATGGTCAAGCGCGTCGCCCTGGCGCGCGCCCTGTCGCTCGAACCCGAATTGCTGGTGCTCGACGAGCCGACATCCGGCCTCGATCCCGATCTCGCCGACAGCTTCGTCAGGCTGATCGCGATGTTGCAGAAAGAGCTCGCGTTCACGGTGATCATGGTGACGCACGATCTTGAGACGCTGGCCGGCCTGGCGACGCGCATCGCCGTACTCGCCGAGCAGCGTATCATTGCCTGTGGCACGCCGGCCGAAGTGCTCGCCGTCGATCATCCATTCATTCGCAGTTTTTTCTGTTCGGAGCACGCCGCAGCCGCCATGCAAAAGGGACTTGTCTGATGGAAGATCGTTCGCACGCCCTCATCGCCGGACTGTTTGCGCTGCTGCTCGGCTTTGCCGCAGTTGCCGCGCTGTGGTGGTTCGGCGGCAAACAGGAGGCGAGCAGCGAATATCTGGTGCTGACCAAGAAGAATATAACCGGCCTCACGCCGCAGGCGCAGGTGCGCTATCGCGGCGTTCGCGTCGGCCGGGTCGAAGCGATCGAGCTCGATCCGAACGATGTCAGCACCACCCTGATCCGCATCGGCATCCGTAAGAAAATTCCGATCACGCGCGGCACAACGGCCAAGCTCGGCTATCAGGGTGTCACCGGCATTGCGCATGTGCAGCTTGAGGACAGTGGCACGGATGCCACGCTGCTCACAGCGGGCGATGGCGGCTTGCCGCAAATCGTCATGCAGGATTCGCTGATTCAGGAACTCTCCGATGCCGGTGGCGACACGCTGCGCAATGCCCGCGATTTTCTCGCCAGCGCCAATCAGCTATTGAGTCCCGAGAATCGTCAGAGCATCACGCGTACGCTCGCGAATCTCGAGACGACGACCGGCAACGCCCGCGAGGCGACTGCGCAACTGCGCCAGCTGCTCACACCGGAAAATATTCGTCTGCTCAATTCGACGCTGGTCCGAGCCGAACAGACCGCCGGGCAAGCCGGGCCATTCTTCGCCGAAGCACGCGGCCTGGTCGCGCATTTGCAAGCGGTGAGCGAAAAGCTCGAAGGCGTGCTCGGCGATACCTCGACTGGCAGTTCGGCTGCGCTCGTACCGCGGCTGGGCGAGTTGAGTACCGAGCTGTCTACGAGTTCGCGTCAGCTCAATCGCGTCTTGCAGATGCTCGAAGAGTCGCCCCAAAGCCTGATTTTCGGTCCGCGGCGCGCCACGCCCGGCCCGGGTGAACCCGGATTCAGCCCACCAACCGGCGGCAAGGGACAACCATGAAGTGGATTCTTTTATCGGCGTTATTGCTGAGCGCTTGTGTCGGCGGGGCGAGAAACGAGCCGCCCGTCGCCGTTTATGATTTCGGGTTGCCCGCCGAGCGCCTGACCGGGGATGGGCAATGGTCAAAGCTGGCACTTGAAGTCAGATCGCCGTCCTGGTTCGATTCGCTTAACGTCGATTACCGCCTGGCTTACGAAGATCCCCTCAAACAGCGCGAATATGCCGGTAGCCGCTGGGCCGGGACACCGGCCTCCCTGCTGCTGCTGCGCCTGCGGCAGCAATTGGGCGCGGTAAGCGCAGGTGGCAACACTGCGGTTTCCTGCCTGCTGCGCGTCGAGATGCAGGAGTTTTCACAGGTATTCGATTCCGCCGCGAAGAGCCGCGGCATGCTGCAAGCCGGCGTCAGTGTGATCGACGGCAAGCGGCAAGTCGTCGCCGCACGGCAGATGACGATCGAGAAGGCCGCTGCCACGCCCGACGCGCGAGGTGGCGTCAAGGCGCTCGCCGAGGCCAGCGACGAGTTCGGCAGGCAATTGGCCGACTGGCTGGACGCTTTGGCCAAAGCGGGTAGCGCGAAGAACTGTCTCGGCACGACTTGATCGGTGCCTGTCCGGCGCGCCGCGCGGATCGCGCGTCACCACGTGGCCGTCATTCCTCGATCCAGCTCGAAGCGAAACGCATGCGGGAATTCTTCAAGTGGCGGTGCATGGCGGCACGCGCCGCCTTTGCGTCAGCGCGTTTGACCGCCTCGAGGATTTCGCGATGCTCGAGGATCGCCCGCTGCCAGACCGCTTCATTGTGAAAGTGGTCCTGCAAGCGGATATAAAGAGGACTGACGCGCATGACCCACAGGGCTTCCATGGTCTGTACCAGGGCGCCGTTTCCGGTCGCTTCGGCCAGGCTGAAATGGAATTGGTGATCGTATTCGACATGTCTCGGGTCGCTGGCCGAGCAGCACACCATTTCGCCCAGGGCGCGGGCGATCATGGCGATCAGTTCGGGCGTCGCATGTTTGGCGGCCAGGGCCGCCACGTCGGGTTCGACCAGATCGCGCGCGTAAAGTACCTCGAAAGGCCCGGGCGGAGGCAAACTGCTAATGGTGTTGAAAACCGCCAGCGGCGTTGCGCCCTGCAGTGGCGCCTCGCTCCTTTCGAGCACAAAGACGCCGGTGCCACCGCGAATATCCACCCAGCCCTCGACTTCCAGCGCAATTAGGGCTTCGCGCACCGTCGGGCGGCTGACTTTCAGCTGGGCGGCCAGCATACGCTCGGGCGGCAGGCGCCCGCCTGCTTTATATTCACCAGTCTCGATCAGGCGGGTGATCTGGTCGGCGATCTGGCGGTACAAACGGCGATTATCTATGGATTCAATAGGCATCAACAATCCCGCGTTCGAATGTCGGAGTGGAAACACTGGCTTGACCGCTGAGGGTTGCACGTCCTTATTAGACTGTCAAGCAACCGGTGAGATCAAGCAAGATATCTGACCAATATATTGAAAATACCAGGCACCGCCGAAGAGACACCAGAAGCATAATTGATGCGCTTTTGGCGAGGAGCGATTGATCCCGCCCCTGATGAACGGTATCATTGGAAGCTTTCCCCCAACGTGCGAGAGATCAATATGTCAAATAAATATATATATGTTTTCGGGCCATCCAAGACGGAAGGGGCGGCTGACATGAAGAACCTTCTCGGTGGCAAGGGTGCGAACCTAGCAGAAATGTGCCGCCTGGGGATTTCGGTTCCGCCCGGTTTTACAATCAGCACGGAAGCGTGCACGGTATACACCGAGCAGGGCAGCGCCAGCGTGCGTAAGCTGATCGAAGCCGATGTGCTGCAGGGCGTCGCATTTGTCGAGCGCGAAATGGGCAAGAAATTCGGCGATTCCGCCGATCCCCTGCTGGTTTCAGTGCGCTCCGGGTCGCGGGCGTCGATGCCCGGCATGATGGACACGATTCTCAATCTTGGTTTGAATGACGCTGCGGTCGAAGGCCTCGCCAAGAAATCCGGCAATGAGCGTTTTGCCTGGGACTCTTACCGCCGCTTCATCCAGATGTACGGTGATGTGGTCATGGGCCTGAAGCCCGAGTCGAAGCAAGACCACGATCCGTTTGAAGTGATCATCGACGAAATGAAGAAGAAGAAGGGTGTCGAACTCGATACCGAACTCAGCGCCGGTGATCTCAAGCAGCTCGTCAAGGAATTCAAGGGCGTGATCAAGACCCGCCTGGGGCGTGAATTCCCGAACGACCCGTGGGAGCAGCTGTGGGGCGCCGTGATGGCCGTGTTCGAAAGCTGGAACAATGACCGTGCCAAGCTCTACCGGCAGATGAACGATATTCCCGACTCGTGGGGAACGGCGGTCAACGTCCAATCGATGGTTTTCGGCAATCTCGGCAACAACAGCGGCACGGGCGTCGCCTTTACGCGCGACGCGGGATCGGGTGAAGACATCTTCAACGGCGAGTTTCTGGTCAACGCGCAGGGCGAAGACGTCGTCGCCGGCATCCGCACGCCGCAACAGGTCTCGGTCGAGGGCTCGCGCCGCTGGGCCGAACTGGCTCAGGTCAGCGAGGAGGACCGGCGCAACAAGTTCCCGTCGCTCGAAGAAGTTATGCCTGAGATGTATAAGCAGATGCTGAAGACCGAAACGACGCTGGAGAACCACTACAAGGACATGCAGGACATCGAGTTCACCATGCAGGAAGGCAAGCTGTGGCTGTTGCAAACGCGTTCCGGCAAGCGCGCCGGGGCGGCCATGGTGCGCATCGCGATGGAAATGCTCGATCAGGGTCTGATCGATGAAAAAACGGCGCTGATGCGCGTGACGCCGGATCGCCTCAATGAGCTCCTGCACCCGGTGTTCGACGGCCAGGCCATCAAGAAAGCGGTCTCCATCGCCCAGGGCCTGCCGGCATCGCCGGGCGCGGCGACTGGCCAGATCGTCTTCTTTGCCGATGAAGCCGAAGAATGGACCAAGAAGGGCAAGGACGTCATCCTGGTGCGTCAGGAAACCTCGCCGGAAGACTTGCGTGGCATGGCCGTGGCCAAGGGCATCCTGACCGCGCGTGGCGGCATGACGTCACACGCGGCGGTGGTCGCGCGCGGCATGGGCAAGTGTTGTGTCTCTGGCGCCGGCGCCGTGCGCGTCGACCCGAAAGAGCGCACGATGACCGTCGGCAGCAAGGTGTACAAGGAAGGCGACTGGGTGTCGCTCGACGGCACCACGGGCCGTGTCTATGAAGGCAAGGTTCCGACCAAGGATGCCGAGCTCTCGGGCTACTTCGGCAAGCTGATGCAACTCGCCGACCGTTACAAGCGCCTGGCCATTCGCGCCAACGCCGATACGCCGGAAGATGCCAAGGTCGCGCGCAACTTCGGCGCCGTCGGTATCGGCCTGTGCCGTACCGAGCACATGTTCTTCGAAGGCGACCGCATCAAGGCCGTACGCGAGATGATCTTGGCCCAGGATGAGACCGGTCGGCGCAAGGCCCTGGCCAAGCTGCTGCCGATCCAGCGCGGCGACTTCGAGGGCCTGTTCCTGCAAATGGACGGGCTACCCGTGACCATCCGTCTGCTTGACCCGCCGCTGCACGAGTTCCTGCCGCACGACGAAGCCAATCAGCGCGTCATGGCCAAGGAAATGGGCGTGTCGTACGAAGAGATCAAGCACCGCGTAGACGACCTGCACGAATCGAACCCGATGATGGGTCACCGCGGTTGCCGCCTCGGCATCAGCTATCCGGAAATCACCGAAATGCAAGCCCGCGCGATTATCGAGGCCGCGCTTAACGCCAAGGCCAAGGGTCGTGATGTCAAGGTTGAAATCATGATCCCGCTGGTCGGCACCGTGCGCGAGTTCAATGCCCAGGCCAAGGTCATCCGCGATACGATTGCCAAGGTCTTCGCCGAACGCGGCGCGCAGATACCCTATCTGCTCGGCACCATGATCGAAACCCCGCGCGGCGCGCTGGTCGCCGACGACATCGGCAAGCAGGCCGAATTCTTCTCGTTCGGCACCAACGATCTGACGCAAATGACGCTGGGTTTCTCGCGCGACGATATCGGCAAGTTCCTGCCTTTCTACCTCCGCGACGGCATCTACGACCAGGATCCCTTCCAGTCGATCGACCAGACCGGTGTTGGCCTGCTGGTCAAGATGGCCGTCGAAAAAGGACGTTCGGCGCACCCGGGTCTCAAGGTTGGCGTTTGCGGTGAGCATGGCGGCGATCCGGCCTCGATCGAATTCTTCCACCAGGCTGGACTCGACTACGTGAGCTGTTCGCCTTTCCGCGTGCCGATCGCGCGTCTGGCCGCAGCGCAAGCAGCCCTTAAAGACTAAGCGTTTACACAAGCTGCAGAAACACCGAGGGCACGGGGATCTTCCTCCGTGCCCTCGGTGTTTTCCGAACGCCAAAAAGGTTTCGCCGATCAGTCTCTGACCGGCAGGCGCAGGCGGGCAATCAAGCCGCCGCCGTCGCGCGGCAGCAATTCGAACGACCCGTCGTGCAGGCGCGCAATGCGCTCGACGATGGCCAGCCCGAGCCCGGTGCTGTTGGCGTCGGTGCGGGCATTTTCGAGCCGTGTGAAAGGGCGTTTGAGGCGTTCAATTTCGCCCTCGGGAATGCCGGGCCCGCGGTCGAGAACGTCGATCACGATACTTCGGTTCTCGGCGCGGGTTTCCACCGTGATCTGATCGCCACCATACTTGCGCGCGTTATCGACGAGATTGGCCAGCGCACGCGCCAGCGCCTGCGGATGAATTCGCGTTGCCGGCAGTTCGCCCAAGATGAGGTGCGGCGTATTTGTCGCACGAGCGTGCAGGGCGCTGGCGTGACTGACCACGGTGTTGACATCGGCGAATTCGGTCGGCTCCGCGCTTTCACCGCGTGCGTAGGCGAGAAATTGCGCGATGATCGCGTCCATCTGCTCGATATCGTCAACGACGGCGGCGCGCGTCGCAGCATCTTCAATCGACATTTCCGCCTCCAGACGCAGGCGCGAAAGCGGTGTACGCAGATCGTGCGAGATGCCCGCAAGTATTTCAGCGCGCTCGGCGTCGATACGTTTAAGGTTTTTCGACATGCGGTTGAAGGCGACGGCCAGTTGCCGCAGTTCGATCGCGCCGTGCTCGGCAATCGCGTCGGGGTGTCCGCCTTGTCCGACTTCGCGGGCGGCGGCTGCCAGAGCGCGTAGCGGCAGGGTGACGCGCGAAACGATCAACCAGGCGACGAAGAGCGCCAGCGCCAGTGAAAGTCCGCCCCAGCCGAGCCAGTGCCAGGGGAAATCGCTCTCCGCGTGTTCGCCGGGCAGCATCAGCCAATAATCGTCGTCCTCGGTGTCGCCAACCGTAAAACTCACCCAGATTCCCTCTTGCCCATTGACGCTGCCGGCCAGTCGCGTATCGGGTCCGAGCTGCGCTCTGGTCGTGTCATCGACAATGCGGAAAAAATAGGAATCGGGCAACTCCTTGACGACGTCACCGGGCTCGGCCGGATAGACATGGACCCCTTCGCGCTCGGCCAGGTCGCGCAACAGCGCCAGACGCTTGACCGGATCAGCGGCGACCAATGCGGCAGTCGTGAGGTTGACGACGCTGACGGCAAGTTGTCCCAATTGACGGGCGCGCGGTTCGCGTTCGGCGAGGCCGAACAAGGTCAGCCAGGACGCCACGGAAATAAAGATCAGCAGGCTGATGAGCAGAAAGGTGCGGACCAGCAGCGTTCGTGGAAGCAGGCTTCGAATCCGTATCACTTGGTCTGGCCGTCGGGAATAAAGACGTAGCCAAAGCCCCAGACGGTTTGCAGATAGCGCGGCGTGGCCGGGTCCGGCTCGACCAATTTGCGCAGCCGCGAAATCTGCACGTCGATGGCGCGGTCGAAAGGTCCCTGTTCGCGGCCGCGCGCCAGCGTCATCAGGCGATCGCGCGAAAGCGGTTGGCGCGGGTGTTGTAGCAGCGCCTTGAGTACGGCAAATTCGCCGGTCGTCAGCGATAGGAATTCGCCACCGCGTTTGAGTGTGCGCGTCGCGAGATCGACCTCGACGTCGCCGAAAGCAATGATCTGGTCTTCGCTCGCCGGCGCGCCGGGAACGTTCGCCGTGCGCCGGCGCAGAACCGCCTGGATACGGGCGACGAGTTCCCGCGGGTTAAAGGGCTTGGGCAGATAATCGTCAGCGCCCATCTCGAGCCCGACGATGCGGTCGATTTCGTCGCCCCTGGCGGTGAGCATGATGATCGCCTGCTGCGGCTCGCTGGCGCGCAGGCGGCGACAGATCGACAATCCATCCTCGCCGGGCAGCATCAGGTCGAGAACGATCAGATCAAAGGAATCGCGGGTCAGTGCCTTGTCCATCGCCTCGGCATTCTCTGCCGTTCTGATGACGAATCCCTGCTCGCCAAGATAGCGCTGCAAGAGGTCGCGGAGTCTCTTGTCATCGTCGACGACGAGGATTTTTCGGTCAGCCATGGCAAGATGCTAACCCGAAAGTCGTCGTTCGGCGAGAATCAGCGAGCCAGCTCGTGCGATTTAGATACAAATTCTTACAACTTAAGCCCCAATGTGCAAAGACTGCTTACATCTCTATTGCAGAATGGCGGCAAGATGCGAAGGTGGAGAGACGTACGGTTGCAGGCGTTGCGGCGAAACGAAGCGGAATAGGCGAAAAAAGGTGAATTCTCTCAGCAGGCGGATGCGCAGGTACTCGATGTGGCTGGCGCTGGCCTTGATGTCGTCGTCGGTACTGGCCGTTCCTGCCGATGACCGTCCGCGCGGGCGCGATGATCACGGTCAGGCGGGACGTCTATTCAACCATCAGAGCGCCGCCGAGCGCCAGCAGCAATTGAATGCACAACGCAACGCAGCCCGGCGTGGTGAAGGGCAGCGGCCGCCGCGTCTTTCGCCGGAAGAACGGCGCCAACTGCGCAGCGACATCAGGGACGCCGGGCGCGAAATCTATCCGCAGCGCCGCTAGTTCAGATCAGACGCCAGCCGCTTAGCACCAGGCGTTTGAAGCCCAAGAAACTGCTGGCTTTAATGACAAAGCGGCCGTTTTCGGGAAAACAGTTCGGCACGTAAACGGTGGCGTTCTGCACTATTTGCCGCGCGTATTCGGACAGGCTGGCGGGTTCGCCAAAGCGCACGGCCGGGCATTCGGTCATATCAAAGCAGCAGCCGCGAACTTCGTGGGGAATATCAATAAAGAGTGACGATTGCTTCTCTTCGATTAGCGCCAGTGCGTCTTCCGAGATCGTGATCATTTTGTCTTTCAGGCGAAGGCGTGTAAGAAGAAGGCCGGCGATCCTTTACGGGGCGCCGGCCTTTACTACTCAATCAACGGCTACTCGAAGCGTGGCGATCGGTCAGTCTTTGACCAGCGCCAGCACCTTGTCGCCGAACTTGTCGGTCAGCCTGTTTTCAATCCGCAGCAGTTCATTCCAGCGAACGAATGCAGCAATGAAAACGACGGTGATCAGGAACATCAGCACGCCGGACAGGGTTGCCAGCAGATAAAGCTGCTTCGGCATGAAGTTGCCCGTGATGTTGAGGTAACCCGCCCACATGACGATGGGATAGACCAGAAGTCCCGGAACGGCAGTCACCCAGGCGTACTTCGCCTTGTCGAGCCTGATCAGCATGGTCGTGCCGACGATCAGCGCGCAGGAGGCGAGCAACTGGTTAGCCATGCCGAACAGCGGCCAGATCGTGGCGATGTCGCCGGTATAAACCAGATAACCCCACGCACCCGTGAACAGGGCGCTGGTGATGACCACCCCCGGCGTCCATGAATTGTCGGCAAAAGGCTTGTACACCCGGCCAAGCATTTCCTGGAGCAGATAGCGGCCGACCCGTGTTCCGGCATCGACGGCGGTCAGGATGAAGACGGCTTCAAACATGATCGCAAAGTGATACCAGTAGGCCATCATCCCCTTGAAGAACGGCACGGCGTCGAAGATGTAAGCCATGCCGACGGCCAGCGAAACGGCACCGCCCGGACGTCCCTGGATCTGTTCGCCGACCTCGGTGGCGAGGCGGGGCAGATCGACCACGGCGATGCCCAGCTTGGCAAAAGCGCCCGGTGCCGCGTTGATCGCGAAGTAATCGGCCGGAACGAGAACGCAAGCGGCGATCAGCGCCATGATGGCGACGAAACCTTCGGTCAACATTGCGCCATAGCCGACGAAGAGAATGTCTTTTTCGTTGGCGACCATCTTCGGCGTCGTTCCTGAACCGATGATCGCATGGAAGCCGGAGAGGGCGCCGCAGGCAATCGTAATGAACAGGAAGGGGAAGGCCGCGCCCGGAATGACCGGGCCGCCGCCGTAGAAGAAATCGGTTATCGCCGGCATCTGCAATTCCGGATGGACGAACACGATGCCCAGCGCCAGGGCGGCGATGGTGCCGATCTTCAGGTAGGTCGACAGATAGTCACGCGGTACGAGCAGGAACCACACCGGCAGAACCGAGGCGACGAAACCGTAGGCCGGAATGATCACCGCGAGTTCCTTCTTGCTGAAGGTGAACATCTTGGCCAGCACCGGATCGGCCGCGACATACGGACCGACATACAGCGAAACGATCAGCAGGCCAACGCCGATGATGCTCATGCCCCTGATGTCGCCGGGGCGGATGTTGTGCATGTAGATGCCCATGATCATGGCGATCGGGATCGTTGCGAGAACGGTGAAGGTTCCCCACGGGCTGTTGAACATCGCATTGACGACGGCGATCGAGAGTCCGGCCAGCGTCAGGATCAGGATGAACAGGATGGAAACCGCGGCGACCTTGCCGGCCACCTTCCCGATCTCGGTTTCGGCGATGACCGAAAGGCTCTTGCCTTTATGGCGTACCGAGGCGAACAGAACGATGGTGTCATGGACGCCGCCGGCCAGCACGCAGCCGATCAGAATCCACAGGGCGCCGGGCAGATAACCGAACTGCGCAGCGAGCACCGGTCCGAGCAGCGGTCCGGCAGCGGCGATGGCCGCGAAATGGTGACCAAAAAGAACGTACTTATTGGTTTTCACATAGTCATGACCGTCCGGCATGGTGACCGCGGGCGTTTCCCGTTCGGCGCGCAGATTCATGACCTTGGTCGCCAGGAATAAGCCGTAGAATCGGTAGGCGATCGCGAACAACAGCGCCGCTACAAAAATCATTGTTAATGAATTCATCTGATTCCCCTTGTGTTGGTTTGCAACCCTTTTGACCCGGTAGCGACGCTCCGGCATCGCCTTTGAACGAACGATCAATCGAGCTCTTGAGGCTCTTCACCGTCGCGCAAAGGCGATGCACACGCGCATCTCCCCACCGCCATGCAAACCGCAATTTACCTTCTTAGACAGCGCGATGGCTTTATATCTGGCCAACGGTTCCGCGTGAACTTAAGCGGTTTCCGGGGGCACCAAGCGGTGGCGCAAATACTCAGGCAATCAGCAGCTTGTCCTTGATTTCGCGCAGATGACGCCGGCTTACCGGCACGCGTTTACCGCTATGCGTCACGATTTCCGCGGCGCCGTTCTCGAGCAGCTCAATTTCGGCGATCTGTTCGAGATTCACCAGGTACTGCCGGTGACAGCGGATCAGCGGGGTACGTTCTTGAAGAATTTTCAAGGTCAGGTCGGTCACGCCCTGGCGGCTGCAGCCGACGACCTGCACGCCGGAAAGGTCGGTGTTGACGTATTCGACCTCGTGCAGGGGGATCAGAAAGATGCGGTTGCGCGCAATGCAGGGTATCTGCTGCAAGGCCGTGTCGGCTCCCGGGAATGCCTGGCCAGCCGGGCGCGCTCCGGAGCGCAGCCAGTCGAGCGTCCTGGCCAGACGTTGCGGATCGATCGGCTTGAGCAGATAGTCGGCCGCATGTTCTTCGAAAGCCTGCAACGCGTGCTGGTCATAGGCGGTGACAAACACGATATGCGGCAGTGCCGAAGGCTCGATCATGGTGACCATTTCAAGTCCGCTGACCCGCGGCATCTGAATATCGAGAAAGACCACGTCCGGACGCAGACGGTGGATAGCCGACAGGCCCTCGATGGCATTGGCGCATTCGGCGACCACCTCGACATCGGGCGCCTCGGCGAGGAGTGCTCTCAACTCTTCGCGCGACGGTGTTTCGTCATCGATGATCAGGGCGGTCAGCACGGCACGAGTTCCTCTTCTGCCGGCAGGCGGATGGCCACCCGCGTCCACTGCTCGGGCTCGCAACTCACGCTGATGCCGTAAGCGGCGCCATATCTTATCTTGATACGCCGATCGACGAGATTCATTCCCAGGCCGTCGCCATCGGGTAGCGGCTTGTAAAGGCCGGCTGTATCTTCGACAACGATGGTCAGCACGTCCTGCTCGCGCCGGGCGCTGATCGTGATCTTGCCGGGCTCGATCATTTGCGAAATGCCGTATTTGATGGCGTTTTCAACGATGGGCTGCAGCGAAAAGGCCGGCAGGCGCAAATGCAGCAAATCGTCGGCAACCGCCAGTTCGACGTCGAGACGGCCGGCAAAACGCGCCAGTTCGATGCGCAGATAAGCGTCGACGTGTTCGATTTCATCCTTGAGCGTGGCTTCGTCGCCGACTCGCTTCAAGCTCTTGCGGAAAAATGTCGAAAGATAATGCACGATCTGCCTCGCCGCTTCCGGGTCGCGGCGGATGACTGCGGCGAGCGTATTCAACGCGTTAAACAGGAAGTGCGGATTGATCTGCGCCTGCAGCAGCTTGATTTCCGATTGCGCGAGGAGCTGTTTCTGTTCGTCGATGGTTCCGGCGAGCACCTGATTGGAAAGCAGCCTGGCGATGCCCTCACCGAGGGTGCGATTGAGCGAAGAAAAGAATTTTCGCTTGGGCTCATACAGTTTGATCGTGCCGAAGACCCGGTTGCCTTCGCCGCGCAGCGGGATGACCAGGCAGGAACCGAGTTTACAGTCCCTTGAAACTCCGCACGAATAGGAGATTTCGACGCCATCGGCATAGACGACCTCGTTGTGGGCGATGGCGTAGAAGGTGTGCGGCGAAGAAATCGGTGTTCCCGGCAGGTGATGGTCGGCGCCGACGCCGACAAAGCCGAGGAGCTTTTCGCAATCGGTGATGGCCACCGCGCCAACGCCCGTCTCTTCCTGGATGATGGAAGCCATGGCGCGGCAATTCTTTTCATTGAAGCCGCGCATCAATACGCCAACCGAGCGTTCGGCGATCCGCAAGGCTTTGGCCGAAAAAGCGACCGAATATTTCTCCAGGGTTTCGCGGCGGTCGAGAATCAGTCGCATGAACAGCGCCGCGCCAACGGAATTGTTTACGATCATCGGCAAGGCGATATGGGCGACCAGCCGTCCCGCCTGTTCGTAAGGCCTGGCCATCGCCAGGATGATGATCATCTGGGCGATTTCCGAGAATAGGGTCGTGCCGAAGGCGATCGCCGGACTGAGCAAGCGGTCGGCGCGATGGCGGCGCAGCAGATAGAGGTTCAGGCACCCGCCAAGCAGGCCCTCAAGCGTCGTCGACACGGCGCAAGCCGACGCGGTGAATCCGCCCAGCGAATAGCGGTGCAGTCCGCCGGTCAGGCCAACCGCGAGGCCGACCAAGGGCCCGCCGAGGAGGCCGCCAAGCACAGCGCCGATGGCGCGGGTATTGGCAATCGCGCCCTCAATCTGGAAACCCAGATAGGTACCCATGACGCAGAAAGCCGAGAAAACCACATAGCACACCAGCTTGTCGGGCAGGCGCACCGTGACTTGCATCAAGGGCGCGAACAGCGGTGTCTTGCTCAGCAGATAGGCAATCACCAGATAGACGCACATCTGCTGCATCAGGCTGCCGATCAGCGCCAGGTGGTTGATACTCTCTAGCTCAAGCATGGGCTGGAATCCTGGGTTCGGGAAGTTCAATCGAGATTCTACGACCTTGCCGTCAATACGGGTGCCTTGATTACAATCGCCAGCGATGAAAGCGGGCCAGCCATCCGAGCAGCTTTTGCGGCGCATGCGCTTTCTTCCAGTTGCCGGCAGCATATTTATTGGCTTCGGCGAGCGTCGGGTAAATATGGATGGTGCCGAGTATCTTGTTCAGACCGATGCCATGGCGCATCGCCAGAACGTATTCGGCGAGCAAATCGCCGGCATGTTCGCCGACGATGGTCACGCCGAGTATCCGGTCCTTGCCGGGAACGCTCAACACCTTGACGAATCCTTCCGTTGCGCCATCGGCGATGGCCCGGTCCAGTTCGCGGAGGTCGTAGCGCGTCACCTCATAATCGATATTGCGCTGCCGCGCTTCGAGTTCATTGATTCCCACGCGGGCGACTTCCGGGTCGATGAACGTTGCCCATGGAATCACCGAATAGTCGACGCGGAACTTCCGGATCGGGTCGAACAGCGCGTTGACCGCCGCGTACCACGCCTGGTGCGCGGCCGTGTGCGTAAATTGAAAGGGTCCGGCGACGTCGCCCGCGGCATAGATGTTGGGATAGTTCGTCTGCATGAACTCGTTGGTCGCCAGGACGCGATTGTTGGCGATTCCGAGCTCCTCGAGGCCATAACCTTCGAGATTGGCGACCCGGCCAACGGCAACGAGAAGCACATCGAAAGCGATGCGGACCTCTTGGCCCTGGTGTTCGGCGAGCAGGAATCTTTCTTCGCCTTTTCTCTCGAAGCGTATTGCCCTGTGATCGACGAGAACGTCCATGCCGTCGGCGCAAAAACGTGCTAGGACCAGGCCCGATATCTCGCTATCCTCGCGCATCAGCACGCGCGGCGCCATCTCAAGCAGTGTGATCTTGCTGCCAAAGTGGGCAAAGGCTTGCGCGAGTTCGCAGCCGATCGGGCCGCCACCGAGAACAAGAAGTCTGCCGGGCAATTCGCGCAGATCCCAGACCGTGTCGGACGTCAGGTAAGGCACTTCGCTTATGCCAAGAATCGGCGGAACAAAAGGCCGGGCGCCGGTGGCGATGACGATGCTGCGCGCCGACAGCCGCTCGCTTGCACCATCCGCACGCTGCACTTCGATTTCCCATGGCGAGACAAGCTTTGCCGTGCCGGCAATGACCTCGACGCCAAGTGCGGTGTAATGCTCAGCCGAATCGTGCGGTTCGACAGCGCGGATGATCCGTTGCACGCGTTCCATCACTTCGGCGAAATCAAATTCCGCCGTTGCGCGGCGAATTCCAAATTCCGGCGCGCGTTGCATCTGCGCGAGCAGCCGCGCCGAGCGGATCAGCGCTTTCGATGGCACGCAGCCGGTGTTCAGGCAATCGCCGCCGAGCCGGTATTTCTCGATCAGCGTGACCTTGGCTTTGACTGCCGCCGCGATATAGGCCGCGACGAGGCCCGCCGAACCGCCGCCGATGACGATCAAATTGCGCTCAAAGCGCGCTGGTCTATTCCATCCGGCATAGATCTTCCTGGCTGCGGCGAAATCGACAATTCTTCGGGCGATCAGTGGGAAGAAGCCGAGGACGAAAAAAGAGCCGAGCAATGCCGGCGAAAGAATCCCCGATAGCGATTCGACCCGCGCGAGTTGCGTTCCGGCATTGACGTAAACGAGCGTGCCGGCCAGCATGCCGACCTGGCTCACCCAGTAGAAGGTACGCGTGGCGATCGGTGTCAGCCCCATCAGCAGGTTGATGAGGAAGAAGGGAAAAACAGGGACGAGGCGCAGCGTGAAAAGATAGAAAGCGCCGTCGCGATCGACGCCGGCATTGATCGCACGCAGGCGATCGCCGAAGCGCTGCTGCACCCAATCGTGCAGCAGAAAGCGCGAGGCCAGAAAGGCGAGCGTTGCACCCAGCGTCGAGGCAAACGAGACGAGCAGCACGCCCCAGAGCAGGCCGAACAGGGCGCCACCAACCAAGGTCATCAGCGCGGCGCCGGGCAGAGACAAGGCGGTGACCGCAACATAGGCGAAGAAGAAGAGACATGCGGCCGCTACCGGCCGGGCGGCTCGCCAGGCCTCGATCGCAGCTTGCTGGTTCCTGAAATTGTCGAGGTTGAGGAATCGTCCAAAATCCAGAACGAAAAAAGCGGCAACCGCGGCAAGAAGTGCGGCGAGCAGCAGCAGGCGCCGGCGCTTCATCGAGAGCATGTCCCGTAAACCATGCGCACCCGGCAGCTCCCAACGCGCTGCTGACGACCTCGATCAACAGCCCGCTGTTTGGTGCAGTGCACGCGGGCGCATTGCGGGGGTTGATCGACCGTGGGCAGTGTGGCACGCATAAATGTTCGCCTTGGCTGTGGTTGCTTGTGCGCCGACCTTTGGTTAAACAGAGCAACTATTGTAGAATACGCGCTTCCGGCCTGTTACAGCCTGAGTAGAGCCGGACTGTTCTCGGTTTCCGCCGTTCCGTCTAGCCTGCGCCGACACGCGAATCAAATTGAAATCGACTCGTTCGATTCGTTTGACTTCAATTGCCAGCACCGTGATTCGGGCGCAGACTGAAAGCTCTTTCTTATTGTTAGCCGTGGGGATACCCGATGAACGCAGCAATACTCAAGTTTTTGCGAGCCAACGGCGAGCAGCTCGACGCCGAAATCTCACAGGCGCTCCATATCCCGATGGCACAGCTGAAAAACCAGGTCGCGCAGCTTTCCGCTTCGGGCGACGTGATTTGCTGCAAGGTCACGCGCTTCATCGAGGGCAAGAAGATCGAAGGCACCAGTTGCCGGCTGTCATGCGACCTGCCGGCGCCGGCGCGCGGACGCAAGCCGGGCGTGAAGAAAGATCCCAACGCCGACATTAAACTGCCCGAATAAGGACGGTCGCGCTGCGGACGAGTATTTCCCTTCCGCGCTCTCAATGACGGGCAAGGCGTTCCTTGCCCGTCCTCCACTTCAGTCGAGCAGTAATCCCAATTTGCGTGCCAGCCAGGCGGTGGTCGGCGCCTGGATCAGTATGGTCATCAGCACGGCGATGAAAGTGACCGAGGCGATCATCTCGGCGCCCGGTGCGTTCATGCCGACGAGCAGACCGGCCAATGCCGCCGGGATGACGCCGGTTTCGCGGGTCCACGACATGAACACCAGTTCCTTCCACGACCACTTGGTACGGCGGTCGGGGCCGGCGCAAATCAACACGGTAATCGGGCGGGCCACCAGCATCAGAACGACGATAACCGCGATGCCGCCGACCAGGTACTTGTTCATCAACGCGAAATCGACCTGGGCTCCGAGCAGGATGAAGATGAACAGGCGCATGATCAATGCCGTCGTCGTGACATACTCTTCCAGCCGTTTCTGTTCCGCGTCTTCCATGCTGAAGCCGAAGAAATCCTTGTTGCCGATGATGATGCCGAAGACAAAGACCGCCATGAAACCGCTCGCTTGCATGTAGTCGGCGGTCATGTAGGCACCGACCACGGCCATCAGCGTGACCAGCGGCGAGTATTCAAGCAGGAAATCGTATTTCTCGTGCCCGATGACGAAGGCAGCCGCGTAACCGGCAATTCCGCCGATGACGATGCCGATGCCGGCTTGCTTAAGCAAGTCACCGGCGGCCGTGGCCAGGGAGAATTCTCCGGTTCCCATCGCGACAGCCAGTACCGTAAAGGTGACGATGGCGCCCATAGCGTCATTGAACGCCGATTCGCTCATCACCGTCTGCGCCACCCGGTCCTTGATCGGCACCTGTTTGAAAATTGGCACCAGCGTCGCCGGGTCGGTCGAGGCCAGGGAAGCGCCAAGCAGGAAAGCGACAATCAGCGGCACGCCGAGAATGTAGTACGCCGCCAGCCCGGTAATGGCCGCCGTGATCAGCACGCCGACCGTCGAGATGACGAGGATGGTGATCCAGACTTCCTTGAGCACTTTGAGGCGCAGCGAGGCGCCGCCGTCAAAAAGAATATAGCTGGAACCAAAGATCAGAATGAATTGGTTGACTGCCGAATTCGCCTTGATATGGACCAGGCCCAGCATTTCAGGGCCGACCAGCATGCCGACGATCAGGAACACCGCGACATCGGGAATCTTCAGTTTCTTCGCAAACAAGCTGGAGAACATGCCGATTGCAAGTACCGTACCGAAAACTTGCACGATATGTTTGGCGGCTTCGATGGCGGGTGACGGTTCCAAGTTCTTCTCCCTAGTAAGTAATTGTTTTAGTAAATTGGGGTTCAAGGCTGAGCTCGCGATTATAGCGGGAATGCGACGCTAGAACCCCAATCGTTCTCCCGCCCCTAACAGCGTGGCCAGGCCGAGGGTGGCAAAGTTTGCGGCGGCGATGGCAGGGACCAGACGAACCGGGAGTCGGTCAGCAATCCGGCCGCCGACAAAGACGGCCGGCACATCGGCGATCATCATGCCGAGCGTCGTTCCGAAAACACCGGAGCGGGCGAGCTTGGCGTCTTTCTCGTCGAACTTGTCCGGGACCAGGGTCCACAAGGCGATCGCCAGGAAGGAGAGACCAGGAACCCAGCACGTAACCGCTTCTTGGACCACCCGACGATTCTTTGCGCTCTTTACCTTGCGCCGGAAAAGCCTACGGCTAGCGTTGATTACAGTAGACAAATATACCAGCGGGCTGATATATTGCCATTGGCATATATGCTATTCAGCCAGAAGTCGGAAAACCCTTGGCCTGAGGAAACTTTCGGGCGCACGCCGAAGCCGGAGGAAACGATGACACGCAAAACGTCGGTGCCCGTCGGTGCCGGTGATCTTGATCGAAGCGACGCGTCGCAAAAGAGCGCGTCTGCCGACCGCCAACGACGAGGTTCGCTCACGTGGGCGAGCGAGGCGCGCAGGGCCGATGCGCGCCGCGCCGCGTTCGCTGTGGCGCCCGGCTTGCCGTCACTCGGACGCAAACCGCTGGCGCTGGCGCTGCTGATCGCCTTGGGTGAATTGGCAATGCGCCCGGCGCTGGCGTTGCCGCTGGGCAACGAGACCGTGCAGGGCAGCGCCAGCGTCGCTGCCGGCTCGCCGACTTCGCTGATCGTGACGCAATTGAGTCAACGCGCGGCGATCAACTGGCAAAGCTTCAACATCGCTGGCAATGAGTGGGTCGATTTCCGCCAACCCAACGCCAGCGCGGTGGCGCTCAACCGGGTTCTCGGCAACGATGCGAGCAGCATCTATGGCCGGCTGTCGGCCAATGGCCAAGTATTCCTGATCAACCCCAACGGCATTTTATTTGCGCCGTCGGCCAAGGTCGATGTGGGCGGCCTCGTGGCCTCGACCTTGTCGCTCTCGGACAGCGACTTCATGGCCGGCAAGACGCAATTTGTCAATGCCGGGGCGGCAGGCGGCATCAGCAATTTCGGCGAACTCAAGGCCGGTCGGGGCGGTTACATCGCGCTCCTCGCGCCGGACATTCACAACGCCGGCACCATCACCGCGCCACAGGGCAGCGTGGCCCTGGCCGCCGGCAACAAGGTCACACTCGATTTCTTCGGCGACAGCTTCTTGAAGGTCAAGGTTGACGAAGCGGCGCTCAACGCGCAGATCGCCAACAGCGGCGCGTTGCTCGCCGAAGGTGGCCGGGTGGTCCTGAGTGCCCGCGCGGCGGGCGATCTCGTCGCGTCGGTTATCAACAACACCGGCATCATCCGGGCGACGGGACTCGTCGAACGCAACGGCGAAATCGTTCTGGACGGCGGCGAGCGTGGAACGACGCAGATCTCTGGCATGCTCGACGTTTCCGGAACGCTTGCCGGCAGCCGCGGCGGGAAGATCAGCATCGCCGGCAGCGACATCGTCGTCGCCGGCGCGAACATCGACGCCTCAGGGCAAGCTGCGGGAGGAACGATCCTCGTCGGCGGCGACGCGCACGGTGTGCAGGTGCAGATCGACGGTGCGCCGCACGCCAATGCGCACACGCTGAGTGTCGATGCGGCGAGCGTCATCACCGCCGACGCCACGAGTTCGGGCACGGGCGGCAAGGTCATTCTGTGGTCCGAGGACGCGACAGCCTTCGCCGGCCGCATCACGGCGCGCGGCGGCGCGCTTGGCGGCGACGGCGGCTTTGTCGAGACCTCAGGCCACCAATTGACGTTGAACGGTCAGGTCGACGTGTCCGCGGCCAAGGGTGCCGGCGGCAACTGGCTGCTCGACCCGTACAACGTCACCATCCAGGCGGCCGGCCCCGATACCAATACCGGCGCGTCGCCCAACTTCATCGCCAGCGGCAGCGGATCGATCGTCACCAGTGGCAGCATCGAAGCGGCGCTGGCTGGTGGCTCGAACGTGCAGGTGACGACCGGTGCGGGCGGTGCCGAGAATGGCGACATCACGGTTGCGTCCACGATCAACTGGTCGACCAATCAGACCTTGACCCTGACCGCCGCGCGCAACATCGACATCAGCGCATCGATCAGCGCGAGCGGCGACACCGCCGGCCTCGTGCTGACCCCGGGCGGCGCGGGGCGCTATACGCTGAACAACGGCTCGCGCATCAACCTGACCGGCGCCAATCCAAGCCTGACCATCGCCGGCCAGTCCTACGAAGTGATCAATACGCGTGATGCGAACGGCGGACTCGGTCTTGCCGGCAGCACCACGGGCCACGACTTGCAGGGCATGGACGTCAGTCTGCCGCGGAACTACGCGCTCGGTTCCGACATCGACGCGACCGCGACGAGCGGCTGGAACGCAGGGGCAGGTTTTGCGCCAGTCGGGTCCAATTATTACGACGGTATATTCGACGGCTTGGGCCATGCCGTGTCCGGGCTTACCATCGTGCGCCCGGCGATGTCGTACGTAGCCTTGTTCCGCTATCTCGGCGCTTCGGGCACGGTGAAAAACGTCGGCCTCATCGGCGCCAGCGTCAGCGGCGGTCAGTACGTCGGCACCTTGGCGGGCAATAGCCTTGGAACGATCGATCGGGCTTATGCGACCGGTACCGTGAGCGGCACTTATGACGCCATTGGCGGACTCGCGGGTTTAAGCACCGGGAGTATCGTTGACTCGTACGCGAGCGTCGCGGTGAGTTCGGGGACCGGGAATTATCTCGGCGGCCTTATCGGAAGCCAACAAGGCGGCAGTATCACCCGCTCGTACGCCAGCGGGAATGTGAGCGGAACGGGATCCTGGGAGGTTGGCGGCCTTATCGGCAATTCGAGTGGGGCCACGCTGACCGATGTCTATGCCACGGGCACCGTGAAAGGCAATGTTTACGCCGGCGGACTCGTCGGAATTTTCAGCGGGGGCAGCATCACCCGCGCCTACGCCAGTGGCGCGGTGAGCGCGAGTTCCTTGGCCGGCGGAATCAGCGGATCCGCATCGGGCGAGACCTGCACCGCCTGCTTCTGGAACACGCAGACGAGCGGTCAGGCAGCCGCTGTCGGCGTGGGTTCTTTCAGCGGCAGCGTCACCGGCAAGACCACCAGCCAGATGATGAGTGGCGCGACTTTCAGCGGCGCCGGCTGGAGCCTGCCCGGCACCTGGAACATCGTCGAGGGCGTCTCTTACCCCTACCTCACCTCGCTCTACTCGATCGCCCCGCAGATTGTCTCCGGCTTTGCCGGGATCGCGGGCGGCAAGCACATCGTTGCCGTCGACAACGGCGTGAATCTTGGGACCGCCGGCACCGGCGCCAACGGTTTCTATTACTTCGCCCTCGCCCCGAACAGCGCGGCGAGCGGCACGACGCTGCTCACCTTCGTTTCCGGCGATCCGATGAAGGGCGGGTCGGCCTACGGGTCGACGGGCGGCAACATCACCGGTCTTGACATTGTCTCGGGCGACTTTAGCGTCACCGGCGGCGGCTCCGTCTCGAACTCGAGTCTGGTCCTTGCCAAGGGCGCGCTCGCGCCGACCGATTTCCCCTACACGGTTTCGGGCAACAACCTCGACTTCACCGCCAGCGGACTTAATTTCAAGACCTTGGGAGGCACCAGCTACACACTCGACGGCAACCTCACGGCCAAGAGCCTGACGCTGGCCGGGACGACGACTCTGGCCACCGACGCGACGCTCGCCGCCTTCAATGGTGGCATCGCCATAAATGGCGCCTTGGGCGGCGCGCATGCGCTGACGCTGAGCGCGACTGGGGCGATTACCCAAGCGGCAGCGCTTACCAGCCTCACGACCCTCGCCGCCTCGGGCAGCAGCATCACGCTCAACAACGCCGGCAACAGCATTGACACGCTCGGCAATATCATCTCGAGCGCCGGGGCGATCGATATCGTCGATAGCGCCGGCGGCCTGACAGTGGCCGGCAATGTCACGGCGACCGGCGGCGCGCTGAGCCTTGCCACCACCGGCAACCTGACGGTCAACGGCATCGTCTCATCGACCGGCGGCGATGCCCTCTTGCACAGCGGCGGCGACTTGGCGCTCGGCTTTGCCGCGTCCGTTACCGCCGGCGGTGGCGCCAACATCGTCCTGGCGAACGGGGGTAGCGGCGGCCGGTTTATCAATGGCAGCGCTCAAGGAGCAGGCGCCCTGGTCGTGTCGGGCAATGGCCGCTGGCTCGTTTACTCGACCGATCCGGCCACCGACGTGCTCAACGGCCTCAACGCACCCTACATCAACGAAGGCAAGATCTATCCGGCGGCGCCATCGTGGGGTGCGCTCGGCAACGGATTCATTTACAGCGTCACCTTTACGCGCACCGCGCTTGATTTCGCGGCGACGCGGGCCTACGACGGAACGACGAGCTTCTTGGCCAGCATCCTCGGTGCGACCAACCTCGTGGCTGGCGATTGCGCCGGCGGGCTTGTCGCGTGCGGGCTGATCGGCAGCGGCGCGGTGGCCAACGCCAACGCCGGCACCCAGTCCTTGCTCCTTGGCTCACTGGCGTTTAGCAGCGCCAGCTATCTGGATCTGCACTACACGCTCAGCGGTTACAGCGGAACCGCGACGATCAGCAAAGCCAATCTGACCGTGACGACCAGCGATGTGACGCGCGGCTACGACGGCACGCTGGCCGCGCTCGGCACGGCCGTGGTCAGCGGCGGGACGCTCTACCGGAACGTCAGCAACGGCAATGCCTTCGACAGTCTCTCCGGCGGCAGCTTCGCCTTCACCGACAAGAACTTCGGGCTCGGCAACAAGACGGTCACCACGAGCGGCGTCACGGTCAATGACGGCAATGGCGGCGGCAACTACAACGTGAGCTACGTGAGCAACACCACGAGCACGATCAACAAGGCCAATTTGACGCTCACCGCGCAGACCAACAGCAAGACGTACGACGGCACGCTGACGGCAGCCGCAGCGCCGCTCGTCAGCGGACTCTTTGCCGGCGACACGGTGACCGGCCTTGCCGAAACCTATGACACGGCGAACGCCGGTTCGGGCAAGACGCTCAGCGTCTCGGCCTATACCTTGAACGACGGCAACGGCGG
>CAISOB010000010.1 GCA_903886975.1 uncultured beta proteobacterium | reverse complement strand
CTGGCGGTGTCGGTGTCGGCGCTTTCGCCGATCCCAACGTCGGGGCCGCCAAGCCGGTCACGGTCAGCGGTTTCGCGCTCGCCGGTCCCGACGCCGGCAATTACAACATCGTGCAGCCGGCCGGATTGACCGCAGACATTACTCCCGTTGTGCCGGTGCCGACACCGGCCGATCCTCCCGTAACTCCCGGAGCAGCGGATGCCGGTGCCGGGCTGATGAAATTCTGCTTCGGTGACTTTGAAGAAATCAGCGGCGCGCCTTGTCAAAATGGCAAGCGGCGCGGCGTCGCGCCGATGCCAACGGTTCCGCTGCGCATCGTCGATGGCGGCGTGCGGCTGCCGACCGCTCGCGCGGACGCCAATTGAGGTCGCTTATATCACGCGCAAGTTCGCGATAGTCGTATGCTTCGCTTCTTCGTAGTTAATTGCTCTTGCAACCTTCAATTCTCCTGCAGCACCGTTAGCTCATCGTCAGCGTGGCGCAGTCGGATCGCCAGGGTGCGCGCCAGCTGCGACACCAGGACGAAAGCGATGCGCTTGTGCGCTTCAGCAAGGTAATTGAATTTCTCCAGCGTCAGCACGTAAAGCTCAGTGTCGCGCGAAGCGACCGCGTCGTTGTCACGCGGACGGTGGTCAAGGAAGCCGAGGCCGCCGAAAAACTCGCCGCGACCAAAGGTGGCGATATGGCAGCGCCGCCCGCTGCCGCCGACGAAACCCTTGATCGACACTTCGCCGCTGCGAACCAGATAAAGCTTGGGGTCGGCATCGCCGCGCGCGTAAATCGTTTCGCCGGCCTTGCACAGGCGCTTCTCCATGCACGACTCGAGGTCGGTCAGCGTATCGGGCTTGCTGCCCGAAAACAAATCGATTTCATGCAGTTCGAGCGGCGGCAAGTCGGTATCGCCACGCTCGACCTCGCCGAGCAAGCGGCCCTCGACCCATTCGATCGCCGCTTCGAGCGAGGGCAGGATGAGCACCGTCTTGCCATCCGAAACGAGGCCGGCGAGTTCGAGGAACTCACGCAGGTTGCGGCCGTTGGGCAGGCGTTCGCGCACGCTCGAGAGCAGCAGCGGAACGCCGCGCTCGGAGAGCGCGTCGCGCACCAGGTTGAGCATATGCGCCGCAGTCACATCGACGGATTGCACGCGCTGCATGTCGAGGATCAGGAAATCGGTCGTCGCAAGTTCGGGTTCGAGCGTCAGGTAGAGCTGATGCGTGGTGCCGAAGAAGAGACTCCCTTGCAATTCGAAAATCACTGCGGTGTTGCCCTTCTGCTCGAGGACGCGCATTTCGGCTTCGGGCCGGTACCAGGTCGAGGAGCGCTGACCGACGAAACTCTTGCGCCGCACGACATTGCCCCCGACCTGCTCGCGCAGGAAGAGGATGATCGACAGGATGACGCCGACCGCGGAAGCGGCGATCAGGCCGACGAAGATCGCGACGCCGACGACGACGAGGACCACCGAGAAATCGAGGACCGTCGAGCGCGACTCGAGAAAGCGCAGGGGATCGGTGTCGATCATGCGCAGGCCGACGACGATCAGCACGCCGGAGAGCGTGGCGAGCGGAATCCACGAAACAAAGGCGCCGAGCAGCAGCGCGACGATCAGCGCCATCACCCCTTCGACGATGCCGGAAATCCGCGTCTTGGCCCCGCTCGTCAGGTTGACCAGCGTCGGCCCCATGGTGCCGGCGCCGGGCATGCCGCCGATTGACGAGGACACCATGTTGGCAAAGCCCTGCGCCGCGAGTTCGCGATTCGGGTCATGGCGCGTGCGCGTCATCTGATCGAGAATGACGCAGGTCTTCAGCGTATCGATCGAGAGCAGCGCGGCCAGCGTCACCGCGTTGCCGATGAGTCCGGCGACCTGCGCCAGCTTGAGATCGCCGATCTGGTACCAGCGGTCGGTGATCAGGCCGACATAATCCTGGCCGGTCGATCCGAGCGAACCGATGACCAGCGGATTGTTGGCGAGATCGCGCATCGACGGGTCGGTGGCGGCGATTCCGGCGTAGGTGAGAAATCCGGCCAGAATGCCGATGATCGTCCCGGGAACAGCCTTGGTGATTTTCGGCGCGGCGAACATCGCCACGACGGTCACCCCGCCGATGGCCAGTCCGCGCCAATCCCAATGATGCGGCGAGACCAGCACTTCGAACAGGGAGATGCCGGCGGGCGCGCCGGCGAACTTGGGCAATTGACTGGCAATGATGATCAGGCCGACGCCGCTCAGGAAACCGCTGACCACCGGGTAAGGAATGTATTTGATCAAGCGGCCGAAGCCGAGGAAACCGATCAGGATCTGGATCAAGCCGGCGAGGATGCCGAGCACCGTCATCATCAGCACCACGGCGACCGGTTGCATGCCCTGCGCAACGAGTTGAATGGCAAAAGCCGAGAGAACCGCTGCGGCGGGCGCGCACGGTGCGCTGATCAGCCGGTCGGTGCCGCCGAAAGTCGGCGCGATGAGGCCGAGCGCGGTCGCTCCGAGGATCCCGGCCAACGCCCCAAAAGCCGCGTATTGCGGACTGATCGCCGCATAGACGGTGACTCCGAAGCCGACGGCCGCCGGCAGGGCCACCAGCATTGCCGAAAAGCCGCCCCACAAGTCGCCCGAATGGCGCAACCATGTACCCGACAGTTCACGCATCTTTCGCCCCCTGTGTTTTCTTGTTGCGGCGCAGACTGCAACTATACATCAGCGTATGCTCGGCGCGTTGCGCTGCCGCGCTCGCATGGCGCCCGCAGCAAGAAGGGACAGCGTGCCGGATGCCGCGCTCGGCGCGGACAAAGTGCAACAGAAGATGGCCAAGTCCGCATTTCGCGGCGCGGGCTCCTTGGCTAGCATTGAAACTTGTGTAATGCTGTGCGCTCGTGCCGCATTGTCCTTCGCTTGTCCATGATTCAAGCCGAGGATCGCCAAGAAATTTACTTAAGGGAGTGGGATCGCGATGTCTGGAACAAGAAAAACGAAAATCGACGGGGCCGCGTTTCGCGCCGAAGTCGACAAGGAACTGCTGCACTCCGTTGCCGCCGAACCGCTGACGGCGAACACCAAGGAACTGTACAAGGCGCTCTCGCTGGTCGCGCGCGACCAGCTGGCGCAGCGCTGGGTGCACACCCAGGTCGCCGACCGCAAGAAGAAGACGCGGCGCATCTACTACATGTCGATGGAGTTCCTGATCGGCCGCTCGCTGAACAACGCGCTCTCCGCGCTCGACCTGCGCGAAAAGGCCGACGCCGCGTTCTCCGCGGCCGGCGGGCCCTCGCTCACCGATGTCATCGAATGCGAACCCGACGCCGCGCTGGGTAATGGCGGTCTCGGCCGCTTGGCCGCGTGTTTCCTCGACTCGATGGCGACGCTCGAACTGCCGTCCTGGGGCTACGGCATGCGCTACGAATACGGCATGTTCGCCCAGTCGATCATCAACGGCGGGCAGGTCGAGCACCCGGACTCCTGGCTGGTCGACGGCACGCCATGGGAATTCCCGCGCCCCGGCACGCATTTCACCGTGCGCTTCGGCGGTACCGCCGAGCACCACGGCGAATGGGCCGAATGGAACGCCGCCGAAGCCGTCGAAGCGCGCGCTTACGACTACGTCATCCCAGGCCACGGCACCGACCGGGTCAGCACCCTGCGGCTGTGGAAAGCCGGCGCGCCGGCGCAGATCGACCTCAACGCCTTCAACTCCGGCGACTACGCGCGCGCCGCCGAATTCAAGAACCGGTTCGAGAACATTTCCTGGGTCCTCTATCCGAACGACAGCACCCCGGCCGGTCGGGAATTGCGATTACGTCAGGAATACTTCTTCGTCGCCGCCTCGCTGCAAGATATCCTGTTCCACCACCTCGAAGAGTGCGGCACGCTGCACAACCTCGCCGACCAGGTAGCCATCCACTTGAACGACACGCACCCGGCGATCAGCGTCGCCGAACTGATGCGCCTGCTCTGCGACGACTACGGCATGCTGTGGGCCGACGCCTGGAGCCAGTGCCAGCGCATCTTCTCCTACACCAACCACACGCTGATGCCCGAGGCGCTGGAAACCTGGCCGGTCGGCCTGATGCACTTTCTGCTGCCGCGCCACATGCGCATCATCTACCGCATCAACCAGGAATTCCTCAACGAAGTTTCCCAACGCTTCCCCGGCGACCTCGACCTGATCCGCCGCGTCTCGATCATCGACGACGCCGATGGCAACGAGGACAACAAGCGGGTGCGCATGGCGCACCTGTCGATCATCGGCAGCCATCGCGTCAACGGCGTCTCGCAGCTGCATTCGGACCTGATGGTGCAGACGATCTTCGCCGATTTTGCCAAGCTCCATCCCGAGCGTTTTCACAACAAGACCAACGGCGTCACGCCACGCCGCTGGCTGGCGCAGGCCAATCCGGGTCTGGCCGGGCTGCTCGACGAGCGCCTCGGCAAGGACTGGCGGCTCAATCTCGACCGCCTGGAGGACCTGCGGCCGGTGGCCGGTGACGCGGGCTTCCGCAAGGAATTCGCCGCCGCCAAGCACGCCAATAAGCAGCGGCTGGCCGACTACATCCGCCGTGAGACGGGCGTCATTCTCAATCCGGACAGCCTGTTCGACGTCCAGGTCAAGCGCATCCACGAGTACAAGCGGCAGCTGCTCAACGTGCTGCATGTCATCACCCGCTATAACCAGATCCTGCACGGGCTCGACGACGACACGGCGCCGCGCTGCGTGATCTTTGCCGGCAAGGCGGCTTCGTCCTACTACATGGCCAAGCAGGTGATCCGCCTGATTCATGACGTGGCCAACGTGGTCAACAACGATCCGCGCGCCGCAGCCAAGCTGAAAGTGGTCTTCGTTCCCAACTACGGCGTTTCGGTCGCCGAACTGATCATGCCGGCCGCCGATCTTTCCGAGCAGATCTCGACCGCCGGCACAGAGGCTTCCGGGACCGGCAACATGAAATTCTCGATGAACGGCGCGCTGACGATCGGCACCGAGGACGGAGCCAATATCGAGATCCGCGACCAGGTCGGCAGCGAGAACATCTTCATCTTCGGCAACACGACGCGGCAGGTCGAGGCGATCCGGGCCTCGGGCTATCAGCCAAGGACCATTTACCAGAACAACCCGGCGCTCAACGAAGCGCTGAACAAGATCGACGGCGGCTTCTTCTCGCCGACCGATCGCAAGCGCTATCACGACGTCTTCAACACCCTGGTCAACTACGGCGACCATTACCTGCTGCTCGCCGATTATGCCGATTACGTCGCGACGCAAAACCGCGTCGACCAGCTTTACCTGCACCCCGACGAGTGGCAGCGCAAGGCCATTCTCAACGTTGCCGGCATGGGCACTTTCTCGTCCGACCGAACCATCCGGGATTACGCTGTCGACACTTGGGGCATGGGTTCATTGCTGAAGAAGGTCTGAAAATGCTGAGCAAAGCCGAAGTCACTTCCCTCTGCCGCGGCGAACACGGCGACCCCTTTGCCATCCTCGGCGTGCACGCCGACAGCAAGGACCGCTTGTGGCTACGCACCCTGCAGCCGGGCGCGCGCTCGGTATCGGCGATCGACGCCGACAGCGGCCAGGAGCTGGTCGAACTCACACAGCGCAAGATCGAAGGCTCGAACGAAGCGTCCGGTTTCTTCGAAGCGTCTATCCTCGGTCGCAGCCAGCCTTTCAACTACCGCCTGCGCATCGTCTGGCCGGGCGGCGTGCAGGAGGTCGACGACCCCTACCGCTTTCCGACAGTGCTCGGCGAACTCGACGTCTGGCTGCTCGCCGAGGGGTCGCACCTGCGCCCTTACGAGCGCCTCGGCGCGCATTTGCGCACGATCGACGGCGTCAAGGGCACGGCCTTCGCCGTCTGGGCGCCGGACGCGCAGCGGGTTTCCGTGGTCGGCGATTTCAACACCTGGGACGGGCGCCGCCACCCGATGCGGCTGCGCCGCGAATGCGGCGTCTGGGAAATTTTCCTGCCCGGCGTTGGGCAAGGCGCTTGCTACAAGTACGAAATACGCTCGGCTGACGGCCAGGTGCTGCCGCTCAAGGCCGATCCCTACGGCTTTGCCGCCGAGCTGCGGCCGTCGACGGCCTCGGTCGTTTCCGCCTTGCCGCAGATCGCCCGGCGCGCGACCGTTGGCGCCGGCGACAAGCTCGGCGCGCCGGTGTCGATTTACGAAGCGCACCTCGGCTCGTGGCGGCGTCCCGACGACGGCGGGCTGCCGAACTGGCAATTCCTGACCGAGACGCTGATTCCCTACGTCGTCGATCTCGGCTTCACGCACCTTGAACTGCTGCCGATTTCCGAGCACCCGTTCGACGGCTCCTGGGGCTACCAGCCGCTCGGCCTGTATGCGCCGACCGCGCGCTTCGGTTCGCCGCAAGGCTTCTGCGATTTCGTCGCGACCTGTCACAGCGCCGGGCTCGAAATCATCATCGACTGGGTGCCGGCGCATTTTCCGACCGACGAACATGGCCTGGCCCGCTTCGATGGCCGCCCGCTTTACGAACACGCCGATCCGCGCGAAGGCATGCACCAGGACTGGGGCACGCTGATCTACAACTTCGGCCGCCGCGAGGTGTTCAACTTCCTGGTTGGCAATGCGCTGTTCTGGATCGAGCACTACGGCGTAGACGGTTTACGCGTGGACGCGGTCGCATCGATGCTCTACCGCGATTACAGCCGCGAGGCCGGGCAGTGGATTCCCAATATCTACGGCGGGCGGGAGAATCTCGAGGCGGTGCATTTCCTGCGCCGCATGAACGAGGTGCTCGGCCAGGAATGCCCGGGCGCATCGACCTATGCCGAGGAATCGACCGCCTGGCCGTCGGTCAGCCGGCCGCCGGCGATGGGCGGCCTGGGCTTTCACTACAAGTGGAATATGGGCTGGATGCACGACGTGCTCGATTACATGACG
Source organism: uncultured beta proteobacterium (assembly GCA_903886975.1). Lineage (GTDB taxonomy): Bacteria > Pseudomonadota > Gammaproteobacteria > Burkholderiales > Rhodocyclaceae > Propionivibrio. The sequence continues at coordinate 29,636 of CAISOB010000010.1, read as the reverse complement.
CACGACCCGGTGCATCGGCGCTATCACCACAACCAGCTGACCTTCGGCCTGCTCTACGCCTTCACTGAAAACTTCGTGCTGCCGCTCTCGCATGACGAAGTGGTGCACGGCAAGGGCTCGCTGCTCTCGAAGATGGCCGGCGACTACTGGCAGAAGTTCGCCAACCTGCGCGCGCTCTACGGCTTCATGTGGGCGCATCCGGGCAAGAAGCTGCTGTTCATGGGCGGCGAATTCGGCCAGTGGAACGAATGGAACGCCGAGGCTTCGCTCGACTGGATGCTGCTCGGCTTCCCGCAGCACGACGGCCTGCGCGCGTTGATCCGCGACCTCAACCAGATCTACCGCGCGACGCCGGCCTTGCATGAGATCGATTTCGACCACACCGGCTTCGAATGGATTTCGGCCAACGACTCGGACAATTCGGTGCTCGCCTTCCTGCGCCGCGGCCGCGACCGTTCGAGCGCGATGGTCTGCGTCTGCAACTTCACGCCGGTGGTGCGCGAAAACTACCGCATCGGCGTACCCGGCCCTGGCGTCTACCTCGAGCGCCTCAACACCGACTCGCAGTATTACGGCGGCAGCAACGTCGGCAATGCCTTCGGCGTCGTCGACGCCAATCCGATCGCCGCGCACGGCCGCGACTGGTCGATTGCGCTGACCTTGCCACCGCTGGCCACCGTCTATCTCGAATGGGCGCGCTAAGCGTAGCCGCCATCCTCGCCGCGGGCCGGCCGTGGCCCCTCGGTGCGCACTGGGATGGCGCGGGAGTCAATTTCACGCTGTTCTCGGCACACGCCGAGCGCGTCGATCTGTGCCTGTTCGACGGCGGTAAGATGGTCGCCCTGCCCCTGCCCAAATGCACCGACCAGGTCTGGCACGGCTATCTGCCGGGAGCGCGGCCCGGACTGTGCTACGCCTTCCGCGTGCAGGGTCCCGACGCGCCCGGTCAGCTTTTCGACGCGCGGCGTTTTCTCGTCGATCCCTATGCGCGCGAACTCGCCGGCATCTTCTCGTACGCGCAGACCGCCGCCGCGCCCGAAGGCCTCAAGTCGCGCGTCGTCGCCGAGACTTTCGACTGGGGCGACGATGCGCCGCCGTCCATCCCATGGGCCGACTCGGTGCTCTACGAAACCCACGTCAAGGGCAGCACACGCCAGCACCCGGGCATTCCCGAAGCCCTGCGCGGCAGCTACGCCGGGCTGGCCGCGCCGGCCATGCTGGACTACTTCAAGCGCCTCGGCATCACGGCAGTGAACCTCTTGCCGGTGCACTGCTTCCTCGACGAAGAACGCCTGGTGCGCAGCGGCCGCGCCAACTACTGGGGCTACAACACGCTGGCCTTCTTTGCGCCCGAGCCGCGTTACGCCGCGCGCGTCGGCGGGCAATCGGCGATCGCCGAATTCCGCGGCATGGTCCGCACCCTGCATGCCGCCGGCATCGAGGTCATCCTCGACGTGGTGTTCAACCACAGCGCCGAAACCGACGAATTCGGTCCGACGATTTCTTTCCGCGGCATCGACAACCGTAGCTATTACCGTCTGCCGCCCGACGATCCCGAACGTTACGAGAATTACAGCGGCTGCGGCAACACGCTCAATCTCGCCCATCCGCGCGTGCTGCAGCTGGTGATGGACGCGCTGCGCTACTGGGTCGGCGAAATGCACGTCGACGGTTTCCGTTTCGACCTCGCCGTCGCCCTCACCCGCGACAGCGGCTTTCTCGCCGCAGTCCGGCAGGATCCGCTGCTGGCCTCGGTCAAGCTGATCGCCGAGCCCTGGGACCTGGGGCCGGACGGCTACCGCCTAGGCGGCTTTCCGGCCGGCTGGAGCGAGTGGAACGACCGCTTCCGCGACGACCTGCGCGCCTTCTGGCTGACCGGCGAAGCCGGTATCGGAGCACTCGCGCAGCGCCTCGCCGGATCGAGCGAACTCTTCGCCCGCGACGGACGCGCAACGAGCGCCGGCGTCAATTACATCACCGCCCACGACGGGTTTACCTTGCGCGATCTCGTCAGCTACAACGAAAAACACAACGAACTCAACGGCGAGGACAACCGCGACGGAACGACGCGTAACCTCTCATGGAATTGCGGCGCCGAAGGTCCGAGCGACGACCCGGCGATTCAGCAGCGGCGCTGCCGCCTGCAGCGCGCGCTGCTGGCCACGCTGTTCGTCGCGCAAGGCGTGCCGATGCTGCAGGGCGGCGACGAACTTGGGCGCACGCAGTCCGGCAACAACAATGCCTATTGCCAGGACAACATCCTGACCTGGACCGACTGGGCGCAAGCCGATAACGAGTTGATCGACTTCACCGCCGGGCTCATCGCCCTGCGCCGCCGCTTCCCGCAATTGCGGCGCAGCGCCTGGCTCAGCGGACAGGCCGACGAATTCGGGCGACGCGATGTCATCTGGTGGCATGCCGACGGACGCGAGATGCGGGGCGAAGACTGGCAGAGCCCGCAGCAGGACACGCTCGGCTTCGTCCTGGGGCCGACCGACGGCGCCGGCCCGCGACAAACGCTGCTGGTCCTGATCAACCGCGCAGCCGAAGCGCAGCGCTTCGCCTTGCCGCCGGGGAACTGGCAACAGCTCTGCGACAGCGGCAGCGATGCGCCTTTCGCGCCGTTGCCGCGGCGGGACGTAAGCCCGGTGGCCGCGCGCAGCGTACAAATCCTCCTGCAGAGTTAAGCTCATGGCCTTATCGAGACACAGCGGTGTCCTGCTGCACCCGACCTCGCTGCCCGGCCCGCACGGTTCGGGCGATTTCGGGCCGGCGGCCTATCACTTCGTCGACGGGCTGGTCGCCGGCGGCCAGACGCTGTGGCAGATCCTGCCGCTCGGCGGCCTCGGGCCGGGCAACTCGCCGTACATGAGCCCATCGGCCTTCGCCGGCAATGAATTGCTGATCGACCTCGCGCAACTGCGGCAGGCCGGCTGGCTGACCGCGGCCGATGTCGAGCCCGATCCGGCTTTCGCAGCGGGCGCAGTCAACTACCCGGCGGTGCAGCGCTTTCGCATGGCGCGGCTGCGGCTTGCCGCCGAACGCTTCTTTGCCGAAGCGCGGCCGCAGGCGCGCGACGCTTACGCCGCGTTCTGCGCCGATGCGCAAGCCTGGCTCGACGACTATGCGCCGTTCATGGCCATCGACAAGCACTACGGCGGCTACGGCAAGCTCTGGCAGGACTGGCCGGCGGCGCTGGCGCAACGCCAGCCGAAGGCGCTGGCTGCCGCCGCGCAGTCGCTGGCCGACGAATGCAATTTCTGGCGCTTCTGCCAGTGGTGTTTCTTCAGCCAAGCCGCGGCGCTTAAAGCTTACGCCAACGCGCACGGCGTCGAAATCATCGGCGACATGCCCATCTTCGTTTCCGCGCACAGCGCCGACGTCTGGGCCAACCGCCAGCTCTTCGACCTCGATGGGCGCGGGCGGCCGCGCGTCGTCGCCGGCGTGCCCCCCGATTACTTCAGCGCCACCGGACAGCATTGGGGCAATCCGCTCTATGACTGGCCGGCGCACAAGAAGGAAGGCTACCGTTGGTGGATCGCCCGCATGCGCGCCAGCTTCGCGCTTTGCGATATCGTGCGCATCGACCATTTCCGCGGCTTTCAGTCCTACTGGGAAATTCCGGCCGACGCCGAAACGGCCGTCGACGGCCGCTGGCAGCCGGGACCCGGCGCGGCGCTGTTCACCGCGCTGAAGAAAGCGCTTGGCTCTGGCCGGCGAGGCGCGCAGATCATCGCCGAAGACCTCGGCGAAATCACCGCGGACGTGCGGGCGCTGCGCCACGCGGTCGGGCTGCCCGGCATGCGCATCCTGCAGTTCGCCTTCGACGGCCATGTTGACAACCCCTATCTGCCGCACAATTTCGAAGCCAATACCGTCGTCTATACCGGCACCCACGACAACGATACCAGCCGCGGCTGGTGGCAGAGCCTCGCCGCGCATGAGCAGGATTACGTGCGCCGCTACTTCGGCATCAGCGGCGAGTGCATCGAGTGGGATCTGATCCGTGCCGCGCTCGCCTCGGTTGCGGCCTTCGCGATCATCCCGATGCAGGATGTCCTCGGCCTCGATTCGGCCAGCCGCATGAATCAGCCGGGCTGTGCGCAAGGATCGTGGGAATGGCGCTTCAACTGGCAACAGGTTCACCCCTGGCATGCTGAACGGCTGGCCGAATTCGCGCGACTGTACGGGCGTTTGCCGCAAGCCCCCGAGCACGCGCCGGCACACCCCGCGCACTGACACAGCACTGCCCTTGTACTGACAAACCCTGTGGCCGCAAGGCGAAATTGATGCTTATCGGGTATAATGTTCGTATTGGTCTTATTTATAGATCCAATCTTTCGATCACTGAGAGGATTCAACCATGGCCGAGATGACCAAGAAGACCACGGCAGCCGCGAAGACAAGCAAGTCCGCGACTAAGTCTGCCAAACCTGCTGCTTCCAGCGCAAAAGCAGTTGCCAAGAAAGCGCCGGCCGTAGCCGCGGCGAAGAAACCCGTAGCCAAGACCGCGGCCAAGAAGCCGGCAGCCAAGGCACCGGCCGCGAAGAAAGTTGTTGTGGCGCCGGTCGTCGCCCCCGCCCCCAAACCGGCGATGCGCGTCAGCGACGAGCAGCGTTATCGCATGGTCGCCGAAGCCGCCTACTATCGTGCCGAAAGCAACCAGTTCAAGAGTGACCCAGTGCGTGACTGGATCGAAGCCGAGAGCGACATCACCATCCTGCTCAGCGGCGGCAATTAGAGCCGCGAATGCATTGTCGCCGGACTGGCGACCGCTTACGCCGTCGCCAGTCCGGCCTTTTCGCCGACCGTCTGCAGGCTGCGGTAAAGGGCCTCGTAGTTGGCGGCGGAATCGTCCCAGGAAAAATCCTGCAGCATGCCGCGCCGCTGGACCCGTCGCCAGACCTCCGGGTCGCGATAGAGCGCGCTGGCTTCGCTGATGCGCGCGCCGAGGGCGAGGCGCGTGGCCTCGCCGAAAACGAATCCGGTGGCCCTGTCCGCGGCGAGGTTGTCGGTCGTCGCATCGATGACCGTGTCGGCCAAGCCGCCGACCCGGCGCACCAGCGGCAGCGTGCCGTAGCGCAGGGCATAAAGCTGGGTCAGGCCGCAGGGTTCGAAACGCGACGGGACGAGCAGCACGTCGGCGCCGGCCATGAAGCGATGCGACAGCGCTTCGTCGTAGCCGATGCGCACGGCGACGGTCTCCGGATTGGCTGCTGCGGCATACTTGAACCCCGCTTCGAGGTCGCCATCGCCGGAGCCGAGTACCGCCAGTTGCGCGCCCTCTCTGAGCAGCTCGGGCAAGGCGGCCAGAAGCAGATCCATGCCTTTTTGCGAAGTCAGCCGGCTAACCACCGCGAACAGCGGCCGGTCGGCGGTCTTAGCCAACCCCAGTTCGGTCTGCAAAGCCAGCTTGCAGGCCTTCTTGCCTTTGAGATTTTCCGCGCTGTAGGGCTTGGCGATCAGCGGATCGTCGGGCTTCCACACGCCGTAGTCGACGCCATTAAGGATGCCGGACAGTTCGCCGCCGCGGTCGCGCAAAACGCCTTCAAGGCCGCAGCCAAACTCGGCCGTGCGGATTTCGCGCGCGTAAGTCGGGCTGACCGTCGTTATTCGGTTGGAATAAACGAGGCCGGCCTTCATGAATGAGATCTTGCCGTGGAACTCGACGCCGAGCGGGGTCAGCTTGCGCGCCGGAAGACCCAGTTCGGCGTTGCTGTCGAGCGGGAAGATACCGCGGAAGGCGAGGTTATGGACGGTCAGTACGGTCGCCGTGTGCAGCGCCGGATTTTGCGCGATATAGACGGGGACGAGGCCGGCGTGCCAGTCGTGCGCGTGCACGATGTCGGGCCGCCATTCGGGATCGATCTCGGCCGACGCGAGATGCGCCGCAGCCCAGGCCAGCAGAGCGAAGCGGCGGTGATTGTCATTCCAGTCCTGGCCGTCGGGACCGACGTAGGGATTGCCATCGCGCCGAAAGAGGAAAGGCGCATCGATCACGTAGGCCGGCAGGCCGCTATCCGGCAGGCGGCCGATGCAGAAGGTCACGACCGCGGCGCCGAAGAGCGGGCCAATCCGCAGCAGGGGCTTGAGGTCGACCATCCCGTCAAGGATGCCGGGGAAGCCGGGCAGGAGCACGCGGACGTCAAGTCCGCGTTTGGCCAGCGCGGGCGGCAGCGCCGCGACCACGTCGGCCAGGCCGCCGGTTTTTACCAGGGGATAGATCTCTGCTGCGACGTGGAGTATGCGCATCGTTCAATCGGTTGATGGGTTGTCGAAAATCACGAAATCCGGTCGACCATTTGCTGGGTCACCAAGGTGATGCCATTCTCGGTCCGGCGGAAACGCCGCGCGTCGTCGTCGGGGTCTTCACCGATCACCATGCCTACTGGAATACGCACCCCGTGGTCGATGATGCAGCGGGTCAGGCGCGCATAGCGGCCGACGTCGACGTCGGGCAGCAGTACCGACCAGTCGATCTTGGAATAGGAATGGATGCGGCACATCGAGAACAGCAGCGAACGGTTCATTTCACCGGAAACGATGCAACCGCCGGCCACCGTCGATTCGATCGAGGTGCCGCGGCGGCCCGGCTGATTGTGCACGAACTTGGCGGGCGGCAGTTGCTGCTGATAGGTCCATACCGGCCAGCTGCGGTCGTAGAGATTCAAGGCCGGATCCGTCGCCGTCAGGTCGATGTTGGCCTCCCAGTAGGCGTCGAGCGTGCCCGCATCGCGCCAGTAGTTTTCCTTGCCCGGCGCTTCTTCCTGCGCATGCACGCAGCTGCGATCGAAGGAATGCGCCATCGCGCAGCCGTTCTTCACCGCGCGCGGAATGATGTCCTTGCCGAAGTCGTGGTTGGACGTCGGGTCGGCGATATCGCGCACGAGTTCGCTGTAAAGGTAGGCGGCGTTGAAGACGTAAATCCCCATGCTGCACAGCGAGACGTCCGGCTTGCCGACCATGGCCGGCGGATCGGCAGGCTTCTCGACGAAGTCGGTCACGCGCCGGCTGGCGTCGACCGCCATCACGCCGAAACCGCTGGCGTCCTTGCGCGGCACTTCGATGCAGCCGACGGTGCACTCGGCGCCGCCCTCGACGTGATCGACGATCATCGCCGCGTAATTCATCTTGTAGACGTGGTCGCCGGCAAGAATGACAACGTACTTCGGTTCGGGATGATAGGCCTGCAGGATGTCCATGTTCTGATAGACCGCATCGGCCGTGCCGCGATACCACGATTCCTCGTCGACGCGCTGTTGCGCGGGCAAGAGGTCGACGAACTCGTTGACCTCGCCGCGCAAAAAGCTCCAGCCGCGCTGTAAATGGCGCAGCAGGCTGTGCGACTTGTACTGCGTGACGACGCCGATGCGCCGGATGCCGGAGTTCACGCAGTTGGACAGGGCAAAATCGATGATGCGGAATTTTCCGCCGAAATAGACGGCCGGCTTGGCGCGCCGGTCGGTCAATTCGTAGAGCCGGCTGCCGCGACCGCCGGCAAGGACCAGGGCAACGGCTCGCCCGGGCAACTGAAAAGTTCGTTTTTCTAACATGATGGCACGCTCCTAAGAAACCTCTGCCGTGCTTTTGCAAAAATGCTGCCCCAGCGCTCAGCTTATTACATCCGGGACCTTTCTTCCGGAAATTTCAGCGATACGCGCCACCTTCTCGGCAAGCGCCGCGAGCGATACCAGGGCTTCCCCGGCCGGGATCTCGTGCCGCGCCGGGTCGGGTTCGTAACGCTCGAGATACAGCCTTACCGTGGCACCCTCGGTGCCGGTGCCCGACATCCGGAAGACGATGCGCGATCCGTCTTCGAGTATGACGCGCACCCCTTGCCGCTCGCTGCGCGATCCGTCGACCGGATCGATATAGCAAAAGTCGTCGGCGGCCTTGATGCGCGTCCCGGCAACGATGCTGCCGGCGAGCGCGGGCAGTTTCTGGCGCAGCTCGGCGAACAGCGTCTCGGCTTGCGCTGTCTGCAGGCCTTCGTAGTCATGCCGCGCATAGACGTTGCGGCCGAAACGCCGCCAGTGCTCGCGCACGATCTGTTCGACCGGTTGTTCGCGTACGGCAACGATGTTGAGCCAGTACAGCACTGCCCACAATCCGTCTTTCTCGCGCACGTGATTCGATCCGGTGCCGGCGCTCTCCTCGCCGCACAGCGTCGCCTTGCCGGCGTCGAGCAGATTGCCGAAATACTTCCAGCCGGTCGGCGTCTCGTAACAGGCGATGCCGAGCTCGGCGGCGACGCGATCGAGCGCGCAGCTCGTCGGCATCGAACGCGCGACGCCGGCAAGGCCCAGGGCATAGGCCGGAATCAGCTGGTGATTTGCGGCGAGTACCGCGAGGCTGTCGCTCGGGCTGACGATGAAACCGCGCCCGACGATCATGTTGCGGTCGCCGTCGCCGTCGGAGGCCGCGCCAAAAGACAGGCCGCTCTTCGGGTCGGCAAGCGCGGCAACGAGATCGGCGGCATAGACCGGATTCGGGTCGGGATGGCCGCCGCCGAAATCGGGCAGCGGCGTGCCATTGACCACGGTGCCCGCCGGCGCGCCAAGCCGGTCTTCGAGAATGGCGTGCGCGTACGGGCCGTTCACCGCATGCATCGCGTCAAAGCGCATGCGGAAACCGGGCCGGGCGAGAAGGTTCGCGATGCGGCCGAAGTCGAACAGCGACTCGAGCAAAGCCGCATAGTCGGCGACGGGGTCGATGACGCTGACCGGCATTTCGCCGATTCGCGTCTCGCCCAGGCGGCCAAGGTCGATGTCTTCCGCAGCCACCTGGCGATAGACGCTGATGTCCTGCGTCCGCTGATAGACGGCGTCGGTGAAGCCTTCGTTGGCCGGGCCGCCGTTGCCAAGGTTGTACTTGATGCCGAAATCGCCGTCGGCGCCGCCAGGATTGTGGCTGGCCGAGAGGATGATGCCGCCGAAAGCGCCGCGCTTGCGGATCACCGCGCTGGCCGCCGGCGTCGACAAGATGCCGTTCTGCCCGACGAGGACGCGGCCGAATCCGGCCGCCGCGGCCATGCGCAGAATGATCTGGATCGCCACGTCGTTGAAGTAGCGGCCGTCGCCGCCAAGCACCAGGGTCTTGCCCTGGCGGTCCGGCAGGTTGTCGAAAATCGATTGGACAAAACTTTCAAGGTAGCCGGGCTGGCTGAAAAGCTTGACCTTCTTGCGCAAGCCTGAGGTACCCGGTTTCTGCCCCGGGAAAGGCTTGGTCACTACGCTGATAACGTTCATGTCATGCCTCGTCGTTCTATTCTCGAGTTTCTACTTGTCTGGTGTCGACTGTGGATCTGCTGGCCGGCATGATCGTTGCGGCAAACGCGGCTAAAGATGGCGGCGGCAGAAGGCGAGCAGCGCCTGCGTCGACACGTCGAGCGACTTGTCCACCTGCGAGTCCTTGAACGCCGGAAGAATGCGCTGGGCGACCGCCTTGCCGAGCTCGACGCCCCACTGGTCGAAGGAGTTGATTCCCCAGATCGCGCCCTGCACGAAGACCTTGTGTTCGTAGAGCGCGATCAGCGAACCGAGCGTCGCCGGATCCAGTCTGGCGAGCAGCAGCGTCGACGATGGCTGGTTGCCGGCAAACACCCGCTGGGGAACGATGGCGGCCAATTCAGCTTGTTCCTGTGCGCTGGCCGGCGCCTTTTCCAGGCTCGCGCGCACCTCGCTCGCGGTCCGGCCGAAAGCCAGCGCGGCGCTCTGCGCAAAGCAGTTGGAGAGCAGCGCTTCCTGATGTTCTGGCAGCGGGTAGTCGGAACGCACGGCGGCGAGGAAATCGCAGGGAACGAGTCGCCCGCCCTGGTGCAACAGCTGGAAGAAAGCGTGCTGCCCGTTGTTGCCGAGTTCGCCCCAGACGATCGGGCAGGTGGCGCAGTCCATCGCTTCGCCGCGCATGTTAACCGACTTGCCGTTGCTCTCCATTTCGAGCTGCTGCAGATAGGAGGGAAGGTACTTGAGCGATTCGTTGTAAGGCAGCACGGCGTTGGTCGTCGCGCCGAGGAAGTTGGTGTTCCAGATGCCGATCAGCGCCATGATTACCGGCAGGTTGCGTTCGAAGGGCGCGCTTTGGAAGTGCTCGTCCATGCGCTCGGCGCCGCGCAGCATTTCGTCGAAGGCCTGCGGCCCGATGGCGATCATCAGCGACAGGCCAACCGCCGACCACAGCGAATAGCGCCCGCCGACCCAGTCCCAGATCGGGAAGACGGCATCGGCGGCGATGCCGAACAGCGCCGCGCGCTCGACATTGGCGCTCACCGCGACAAAGTGCGAGGCGATCGCCGCTTCGTCGCGCAGGTTGGCCAGCAGCCAGTCACGCGCCGTCTTCGCATTAACTGCCGTCTCCTGCGTCGACAAGGTCTTGCTGACGACGACAAACAGCGTCGTGCGCGGATCCAGAGTCTGCAGCAGCGGTGCCAACTGGGCGGCGTCGAGATTGGAGACAAAATGAATGGCCAGGGTCGGATGACTGATCGCGCGCAGGGCACTGCACATCATCTTCGGGCCGAGGTCGGAACCGCCGATGCCGATGTTGACCACGTCGCGAATCGGCAAGCCGGTGTAGCCCAGACATGCGCCGGAGCGCAGGCGTTCGGCGAACTCGGCCATGCGGCGCCGCGTTTCGAGAACCTCGGGCATGACGTCGAAGTCGCTGCGCGGGAAGGGCCCGTCGAACCGCCGCAAGGCGACATGCAGCACCGAACGCCCTTCGCTGACGTTGATGCGCTCGCCGGTGAACATGCGTTCAATCGATTCGGAAAGCCGCGCTTCCCTGGCCAGTGCGACAAGCAGGTCCAGCGTGTCGGCGGTCAAGCGCTGCTTGGAATAGTCATAGTGAATGTCGTCGAAGGACAGGCTGAGCGACTGCGCGCGCTGTGCATCGCCGGCGAACAGTTCGCGCAGATGCGTCGGCGCGAAAGAACGGCAATAAGCGCTGAGCGCACCCCATGCCGGTGATGAAGTGATCGTCATATCGGTAACACCTTATTTTCGGTTTCACTGTTCTGGCGACTGCCACCAGGGCGAACAACACCCCATACCTGAGGCTATTCTATGCGAATTTTTTGCCGTTCCGCGAGGGTCCCCAGATATTTTCAGCAGCCGCTTGATCCGGCTTGCGGAATCGGGCTGCACTTTCGCGCCAAACAGCGCGATCAGCTGCAGCGCTGCATCCCAGAGCGTCCCACGCGGCGCCCTTTTCCGCGCGCACTGGAAAATTCCCCCGATTTGGCGGATAATTACGCGCTTTGGGGGCTGGGTCAGTAAAGCGATTTCGCGCATGCATCGCCGTCGGCGAAGGTCGCCCGGCGGCCGACGGCGTAAGATGCCACCCCTCCCGCTCAGCTTGTTTTCAGTTTTTTTTGAGATGATGCTGTCCGCTCGCCGCAAGGTACAACACGGCCTGCATCACCGTTTGGCTTTTTTATTGGGAAAGTGAATCATGACTATCAAAGTTGGCATCAACGGTTTTGGGCGTATCGGGCGCATGGTTTTCCGCGCGGCGGTACAGAATTTCAGCGACATCGAAGTGGTCGGCATCAACGACCTGCTCGAACCTGATTACCTGGCCTATATGCTGCAGTACGACTCCGTGCATGGCCGTTTCAAGGGCCAAATATCGGTCGAAGGCAATACCCTGGTAGTCAACGGCAAGAAGATCCGTCTGACCGCCGTCAAGGATCCGGCTGAGCTCAAGTGGAATGAAATCGGCGCCGACATCGTCGTCGAATCGACCGGCCTGTTCCTGACCAAGGAAACCTGCCAGAAGCACATTACCGCCGGCGCCAAAAAAGTCATTCAGAGCGCGCCGTCGAAGGACGATACGCCGATGTTCGTGTTCGGCGTCAATGACAAGACCTACGCCGGCCAGACGATCATCTCCAACGCTTCGTGCACGACCAACTGCCTGGCACCGATCGCCAAGGTGCTGAACGATACCTGGGGCATCAAGCGCGGCCTGATGACCACGGTCCATGCGGCGACCGCCACCCAGAAGACCGTCGACGGCCCGTCGAACAAGGATTGGCGCGGTGGACGCGGCATCCTCGAGAACATCATCCCGTCGTCGACCGGCGCCGCCAAGGCTGTCGGCGTGGTCATCCCGGAACTGAACAAGAAGCTCACCGGCATGGCTTTCCGTGTCCCGACCTCCGATGTTTCGGTGGTTGACCTGACGGTCGAACTGACCAAGCCGGCGACCTACAAGGAAATCTGCGCGGCCATGAAAGCGGCTTCGCAAGGCGCGATGAAGGGCGTTCTCGGCTACACCGAAGACAAGGTGGTGGCCACCGATTTCCGCGGCGAGAGCTGCACCTCGACCTTCGACGCCGACGCCGGCATCGCGCTCGACGACACCTTCGTCAAGGTCGTCGCCTGGTACGACAACGAGTGGGGCTATTCATGCAAGGTCCTTGAAATGGTCCGCGTAATGGCCAAGTAAGACCCGAATCCAGGGCACCTCAGGGTGCCCTTTTTTTCAATCTCTTTCAACGCTTCCAATCGGGTATCGCCATGACTTTCAAACGCCTCACCGACCTCGACGTCTCGGGCCAGCGTGTGTTCATCCGCGCCGACCTCAACGTGCCGCAGGACGACAATCTCGCCATCACCGACGACACGCGCATCCGCGCCGCACTGCCGGGCATCCGCTACGCGCTCGGCAAGGGCGCGGCGGTCATGGTGACTTCGCACCTCGGCCGCCCGACCGAAGGCGAATTCAAGCCGGAGGACTCGCTCGCGCCAGTGGCCAAACGCATGTCGGAGTTGCTCGGCAAGGAAGTTCGTCTGGTCCAGAACTGGGTCGATGGCGGCTTTTCGGTCAAGCCCGGCGAAGTCGTGATGCTCGAAAACACGCGCTGCAACAAAGGCGAAAAGAAGTGCGACGACGCGCTCTCCAAGAAGATGGCGGCGCTCTGCGATGTCTGGGTGATGGACGCTTTCGGCACCGCGCACCGCGCCGAAGGCACCACCTACGGCATGGGCAAGTACGCCAAGGTCGCCTGCGCCGGGCCCTGCGTCGCTTCCGAACTCGAAGCGCTGACCAAGGCGCTGGCGCACCCGGCCCGGCCGATGGTGGCCATCGTCGGCGGCTCGAAAGTCTCGACCAAGGTGACCGTTCTTGAAAGCCTCGCGGCCAAGGTTGATCAGCTCGTTGTCGGCGGCGGCATTGCCAACACCTTCCTGCTGGCTTCGGGCAAGAAGATCGGCAAATCACTCGCCGAGCACGATCTCGTCGATCAGGCCAAGGCCGTCATGGCCAAGGTCAAGGTTCCGCTGCCGACCGACGTCGTCTGCGCCAAGGAGTTTTCGGCCAGCGCCAAGGCCACCGTCAAGAGCATCGACGATGTTGCCGACGACGACATGATCCTCGACATCGGCCCGGTCTCGGCCAAAGCGCTCGCGGACATTGTCGCCGCAGCAGGCACGGTGGTTTGGAACGGTCCGGTCGGCGTTTTCGAGATGGACGCGTTTGCCAACGGCACCAAGGTGCTGGCCGCAGCGATCGCCAGTTCGAAAGCCTTCACCCTGGCCGGTGGCGGTGACACCGTCTCGGCGATCAATGCTTTCAAGATCGAGGACAAGGTCGGTTATATCTCGACCGCTGGTGGAGCGTTTCTCGAATTTCTCGAGGGCAAGCGGCTGCCCGCAGTCGAGATTCTCGAATCCCGCTTCAAGGACTGATTGGCGACGCAAACCAAACGGTCGCTTTTCACCGTTCCGCAACAAACAATGACATTGGCAATTATTCTGACGCCCTGTCCGGACAGATCCAATCCATTGGCCTTAGAAAATAGCCAGGTAAAGCCCTCATGACCATCGAACCAAAATTGATCAAGACATTGCGCGACAAGCGCGAAAAAATCACCCAGCACATCAAGCCCGAGAAGCTGGAAGCCATGCATGCCAAGGGCATGCTCTCGGCACGCGAGCGAATCGATGCCCTGTTTCAGGAAGGAACGTTCCAGGAACTCGGCATGCATGCGCGGCACAACGCCGTGCACTTCGGCATGGCCGGCCGCGACCTGCCAGCGGACGGCGTCATCACCGGTTCCGGTTACCTCGGCAGCATGCAGATCGCCGTCTTCTGCCAGGATTTTTCCGTGCTGGCCGGCACGCTCGGCAAGATGCAGGCGCGCAAGATCACCCGCGTCATGCGTTACGCCTTGAAGGTCGGCATTCCCGTCGTCGCGTTCAAGGATTCGGGCGGCGCGCGCATTCAGGAAGGGGTGGACGCGCTATCCGGGTACGGCGACGTCTTCTATTCCAATGTGTTGCTGTCCGGCGTCGTCCCGCAAATCGCCGTGATCTGCGGCCCCTGCGCCGGTGGCGCGGCCTACTCGCCCGCCCTGATGGATTTCGTCATCATGACGCGCAACAACTCGTACATGTGCCTGACCGGCCCCGAAGTCATCAAGGCGGTCACCGGACGGACGACCACCATGGCCGAAATCGGCAGCGCGGAAATGCATGCCTCGGTCAGCGGCAACGCGCATTTCGTCGCCGAGGACGACCGGCATGCTTTGGACCTGGTCAAGCAGATCCTGTCCTACATGCCGTCGAACAATACCGAAGACCCGCCGCACGACCTGTCGGTACCCATCGAAGAGACCGCCGACCACGGCATCGAAGATCTCATTCCGGCCGACCCGTCGGCACCGCTCGATATGTACGCGGTCATCCGGCGCCTCGTGGACAACGGCGAAATGCTCGAGGTGCACGCCAACTTCGCGCGCAACATCATCGTCGGCTTTGCGCGTTTTTCCGGCGTCATCGTCGGCATCGTCGCCAATCAGCCGATGGTCATGGCCGGCGCGCTCGACCTTGACGCCGCCGACAAGGTGGCGCGTTTCGTTCGCACCTGCAACGTCTTCAACATCCCGCTGGTGACCCTCGTCGATGTTCCCGGTTTCCTGCCCGGCGTCGAGGAAGAGCGCGGCGGCATCATCCGGCACGGCGCCAAGATGCTATTCGCCTTTGCTTCCTGCACGACGCCGAAGATCACGGTCATCCTGCGCAAGGCCTACGGCGGCTCCTATCTCGCGATGTGCAGCCAGGAACTCGGCGCCGACATGGTGTTCGCCTGGCCGACGGCGGAAATCGCCGTCATGGGCGCCGACGCCGCGGTCAAGATGCTCTATCGCAAGGAACTCGAGAAGGCCGGCGACCAGCGTGCGGCTCGTGCCGCGGAACTCGCGCAGGATTACCGCGACGAATTCGCTTCGCCCTACGAAGCGGCGGCCAACTTCTACATCACCGACGTCATCGAGCCGTGCGAGACCCGGGCCACCGTCTCGCTCGCCTTGCGCAAGACGCTGGCCAAGCGCGAACTGCGCCCGAGCAAGAAACACGGCAATATGCCAATGTAATACGCGAAGCAGCACCGGCCATTTTCGGCAGCTCGCCCGGAAAGGCCGGTCGAATGAAGCTCCGGCCGCCCGGCATTATCACCAGTCAAGACATCAAACAGGAATTTCATCATGCAAAGACTTTTCAAGATCAACGTTAATGGGAAGGATTACGACGTCGCCGTCCAGGAGCTGACCGAAGCGAGTTCGCCGAACCTGCCCAAGTACAACGCGACGGTGCCGGCGGCCTCGACCAGCCCGATATCCGTCGCCGTGCCCGCGCCCGCGGCCAAAGCGGCGGCCGGCGCCGGCGACCAGTGCGCGCAGATGAGCGGCGTCGTCGCCGGCATCTTCGTCAAGCAGGGACAAAGCGTGAATGAAGGCGATCGCATCATCGAACTCGAAGCGATGAAGATGAAGGTACCGGTCGTCGCCACGCGTGCCGGAAGCGTCGCGCAGATACACGTCGCCGTCGGCGATGGTGTCGAAAAGGGCCAGGTTCTGATCAGCCTCGCTTGAAGCGATCCTCCGCCGACCGGCGTTGACCACGCGATGGGACGAAGAAATTCATCATTTGACAGTTCAGGTCGTACCCGGCTGTCGCTGAAGGAAGGTGTAACTTGCTCGACCAGATCCTAGTATTCTTGCGCGCCCTTCTTGACCAGACGGGAGCAATTCACTTCTCCTTCGGCAACCTGGTCATGATCGTCGTCGGCGCCGTCATGATCTACCTGGCGATCGCCAAGCACTATGAGCCCCTGCTGCTGATCGGCATCGGCTTCTCATGCATCGTGGCCAACGTTCCGGGCCCACCGGACGTTCCCGGCGGCTCGGCCATTTCGGCGCTGCTTTACGTCGTCAAGGACGGCGGGCTCTTCCACTACGCCTATATGGGCGTCGAGAAACTCATCATTCCGCCGCTGATCTTCCTCGGTGTCGGTGCCATGACCAACTTCGGGCCGATGATCGCCAATCCCCGGCTGGTGATTCTGGGCGCCGGAGCGCACCTCGGTATCTTCGTCGCGCTGATTCTGGCCAAACTCTTCGGTTTTACGCTCAGCGAAGCAGGCGCGATCGGACTCATCGGCGGCGCCGATGGTCCGATGGCCATTTTTGTCGCCGTCAAGCTCGCGCCGCATCTGCTCGGGCCCATTTCCGTTGCGGCCTACTCCTACATGGCGCTGATGCCGATGATCCAGCCGCCGATCATGAAAATGCTGACGACCAAGGCCGAACGCAATATCGGTATGGCCGAACTGCGCCAGGTCACCAAACTCGAGAAGATCGCTTTTCCGCTGGTCATCGCGATCATCGTCAATCTGTTCTTCCCGCCGGTTGCCCCGCTGATCACCATGCTGATGCTCGGCAACCTGCTCAAGGAGGTCGGCGTGACCGACCGGCTGGCCAAGACCGCGGCCGGCGGCCTGATGAACATCATCATCATCATCCTGACCGTGGCCATCGGCTCGACCATGGCCGCCGACAAGTTCCTGACCTTCCAGACCGTCGAAATCGTCGTCCTCGGCCTGATCGCCTTCCTGTTCGGTACCGCGTCCGGCGTGGTCACCGCGAAGATCATGAATCTCTTCCTCAAGACGAAAATCAATCCGCTGATCGGTTCGGCGGGAATCGCTTCCGTCCCGATCGCTGCGCGCGTTTCGCACCTCGTGGCGTTCCGCGAGAATCCGAAGAACCTCTTGATCTACCATGCCATGGGTCCGAATCTCGCCGGTGTTTTCGGCACCGCGATTTCCGGCGGCATCCTGCTGGCGCTGCTGGGAGCAAACTGACCATGAGAATGAACACCACCTTCAACAAGGTCGCGCTGCGCGATGACGATCAATCGTTTGGCAGACAATCATGACCGCGATCGTTCCGGATACGATGCAAGGCGCGCTGATCGTCAGCGTCATCGATTTCTTCCTCAGCTTCCTGATCATCAGCGGCATCGGTTTCGTGCTGTCGCTGTTTCCGCTGCTCAACCGTGCGGCGCGGCTCATTGCGTCATGCCGATCGGCACCCGCCCCCGTCGACGTCAAACCCGCTCGCGGCGACAATCCGGATCAGGTGATTCTGGAAGATATTGCCGCTCTGACCGCCGCGGTCTTCGTCGTCATGAATGGCGCAGCGCATCGAATCATCAACATTGAGCCTTCGCAGCGCCGCGCCTCATGGGTCGCCGAAGGGCGCATCGCCCAACACGGTTCGCACGCTCCGCGCAGTTGATTTTCTACGATCTGCCAGTATCGGTTCGCGTTGCGTGCGCCGTGTCGCCATCGCACTATAATTGTCTTTGCGTTGCGCGAACTGCACTAAACTGTGTTGCCTGAGTTCCGACTCGTATCGCCTGCCGACGGGGAAAATCGAATACAGGGAGAGTTTGCAACCATGACGGTCTATCTTTATTTTTCGCTGATACCCGAAGCGCTGATTGCCTCGAACCTGCCGCCCGAGAAGTTCGGCCAGTATTACGCCACGGGCAGCAGCTACAAGTCGAAGGGCCAGTGCCTGTTCTTCGCCGTCGACATCAATTTCCGCAGCGACTATTTCGCCATCGACGAGGCCATTTCGCGCTGCGTGCCGACGGCGGCCGGCGTGCCCAAGCACTCGGTCTATGTGTCGGTCTATCGGGTGCTCGAACACCTGCCGGTCAGCGCGCTCGGCAAGCTCTATCTGGCCACCGCCTACGGCCATACTCTCGGGCTCGAGCGCGCCCAGACCCTGCCGGATCGGGAAACCGGGCTGCACCTCTACCAGGATCTCTCGCCGGTCAACAGCCTGGTGGTGAGCAATCTCGATCCCTCCGATTTTTATGCCAGCGTGACCTTGAGCCCGACCAAGTTCATTCGCTTCCCGGCGCTCGTCTTCGTCGAACTTGAACTGGGCGAGCTATCGACCGATCCGGAGAACGGCCAGGCCAACGACCTGCCCTATTCCTTCATCCACCACTTGCGCGAAGCCCTGCTGGTGCTGCAGCCGAGAACCGACGACAAGCCGAGCACCAAGGACAGCAAGATGGTGCATCGGGTGCATTCGCTCGAATTCCCCTACCGCATGGTCAAGCGTGGCTTCTATCTGGGCAACGGCGCTGATCTGACCTTCTACCCGATGCCCTCGCACCGCCAGCTGCGCGATGAACACAACGCCTGGTGGCGTTCGGCCAATATCTGAGCTACAACCGCCGTAGAACTGCGGCAACGCAGGGAATCGAATTGCAGCCCGAAGGAAAGTCATGACCCGCCACACCAAGATTGTCGCCACGCTGGGACCCGCCTCGAGCGACCCGCTCGTCCTCGAAACCCTGATCCGTGCCGGCGTCAATGTCGTGCGGCTCAATTTCTCGCACGGCAAGGCCGATGATCATATCGCCCTGGCGGCGAGCGTGCGCCAGATCGCGGCGAAAGTCGGCCGGCCGGTCGGCATTCTGGCCGACCTGCAGGGCCCCAAGATCCGCATCGGCAAGTTCGCGAACAGCAAGATCACGCTTGCGACCGGCGATCATTTCATTCTCGACGCCGACTGCGTACTCGGTGACCAGCAACGCGTCGGCCTCGATTACACGAATCTGCCCAACGACGTAAGTTCCGGCAATGTCCTTCTGCTTGATGACGGACGCATCGAGCTCGATGTCGAGCGCGTGGTCGGACATGAGATCCACACCGTCGTACGGCATGGCGGCGAGCTCTCGAACAACAAGGGCATCAATCGCCAGGGTGGCGGCCTGTCGGCGCCGGCATTGACCGCCAAGGACATGGACGACATTCGCACGGCGGCCCAAATCGGCGCCGATTTTCTCGCCGTTTCGTTTCCCAAGAGCGCGTCCGACATGTACATGGCGCGTCAGCTGATGCTGGCCTGCGGCGGCCACGCGCTGACCATCGCCAAGATCGAACGGGTCGAGGCCGTCGCTGCGCTCGAGGAAATCCTCGATGCATCGGACGGGCTGATGGTGGCGCGCGGCGATCTGGCCGTCGAGGTCGGCGACGCCGCGGTGCCGGCGCTGCAAAAACGCATGATCCGCATCGCGCGCGAGAAGAACAAGCTGGCGATCACCGCGACACAGATGATGGAGTCGATGATCCACGCGCCGACACCCACCCGTGCCGAAGTTTCCGACGTCGCCAATGCCGTTCTCGACGGCACCGATGCGGTGATGCTGTCCGCCGAAACGGCGGCCGGTCACTATCCGGTTGAAACGGTCGAGGCGATGGCGCGCATCTGCCTGGCCGCCGAGAAATCGATGATGATCACCCTTGATCGCGAATTTCTCGACCGCCATTTCACGCGCATCGACCAGTCGATCGCCATGGCCTCGCTGTTTGCCGCCTATCACCTTGACGTCAAAGCGGTCGCCGCGCTCACCGCGCACGGGTCGACGGCGCTGTGGTTGAGCCGACTGAATTGCGGCATACCGATTTTCGCGCTGACCCAAGACCCCGAGGCGCAAAGCCGCATGACGCTGTTTCGCGAGGTTTTCCCGCTGCTCATCAAGGATATCAACGATGATCACAATGTCATGCGCCGCGACGTCGAGCAGCGGTTGATCGAGGCCGGTGTCGTCGCCGAAGGCGACCTTTTCGTGCTCGCCTACGGCGCCCGCCGCGGCGTCACCGGCGGCACGAATACGCTGACCATCGTCCGCGTCGGCGACAAGCCGTCGCCCAAGGCATGACGTTAACATTACCGGCGCGCTGCATAGCCGCCAGGCGATCGTTTATAATTTTGTTTATTCTGCCCTTTCCCTCTTCCTTCTCGCGGACCACGCACCATGACTGACGCCCTCTTCGAATCGACCATCAAGAGCCTGCCGCTGCTTGGCCGCGGCAAGGTTCGCGACATTTACGCCGTCGGTAGCGACAAGCTGTTGATCGTGACCAGCGACCGCATATCCGCTTTCGACGTCATTCTCCCCGATGCAATCCCCGGCAAGGGCAAGGTGCTCGCGCAAATGGCCGATTTCTGGTTCGACCGGCTCGACTACATCATCCCCAATCAATTGACCGGGATTCCGCCGGAGACGGTGGTGGCCGCCGACGAGCGCGAGCAGGTGCGCGGCCGGGCGCTGGTCGTCAAGCGTCTGCAGCCGCTGCCGATCGAAGCGGTCGTGCGCGGTTATCTGATCGGTTCCGGCTGGAAGGATTATCAGGCGACCGGCGCGGTCTGCGGCATCAAGCTGCCCGCCGGCTTCAAACTTGCGGCAAAATTCCCCGAGCCGATTTTCACGCCGGCGACCAAGGCCGAGCAGGGTGATCACGACGAGAACATCTCGTTCGAACAGGCGCAGCGCGATTGCGGCGCGGCGCTCGCCAAAATACTTTACGGTACCGGCAAGAACGGCGCGCAAATCGCCACGCGGGCGCGCGACGCGGCCATTGCCCTCTACTCGGCCGCCGCCGATTACGCGGCGACGCGCGGCATCATCATCGCCGACACCAAATTCGAGTTCGGCGTCGACGCCGCCGGAACGCTGCACCTGATCGACGAAGCACTGACCCCCGATTCGTCGCGCTTCTGGCCGGCCAACGCCTATTGCGAAGGCAGCAACCCGCCGTCCTACGACAAGCAGTACGTGCGCGACTATCTCGAGACGCTGAACTGGAACAAGAAGGCGCCCGGGCCGGCGCTGCCGGCCGAAGTGGTGGCCCGCACCGCGGCCAAGTACATCGAAGCCTGCGAAGTACTGACCGGCCGGAAATTCGTCGCCTGAGAACCTTCGTCCGGCCACCGGGTCAACCCAACGTGGGCGGCTGCGGCCGCCCATTTCATTTTTGCCAGGAGAGGCGATGATGAGCAATGCCCTGCTCGATTTTTCCGGCCTGCCACGATTTGACGCGATCACGCCGGCCGACGTCCGGCCGGCAATTTCCCGCCTGCTTGCGGACAATCGCGCGCTGGTCGAGCGCCTCGTCGGCGACGACGTCCCGGCACGCTGGGCCGAATTCGTCGCGCCGCTGACCGACAGTCTCGAGCAATTATCCCGCGCCTGGGGCATCGTCGGACATTTGCACGCAGTCAACGACATCCCGGAATGGCGCGACGCGTACAACGACATGCTGCCGGAGGTCTCGCGCTACTTCGCCGAACTCGGCCAGAACCTCAAGCTCTTCGCCAAGTACCAGGCGCTCGCCGCAAGCGAGCAATACGCGAAATTGTCGCCGGCGCAGCGGCGCATCATCGACAACGAAATCCGCGACTTCCGCCTTTCGGGCGCTGCCCTGCCGGCCGACAAGAAACCGCGCTTCCAGGCGATTTCCGAAGAACAGGCGAACCTTGCGTCCAAGTTTTCGGAGAACCTGCTCGACGCCACCAAGGCTTTTTCCGAAGTGATCAGCGACGCCGCCGAACTCGCCGGCCTGCCCGAAGATGTCAAAGAGGCGGCGCGCGAAGCGGCCGAAAAAGAAGGCCTGCCCGGCTGGAAATTCACCCTGCATATGCCGTCCTATCTGCCGGTGATGCAGTACGCCGACAGCCGCCGCCTGCGCGCCCGCATGTACCGCGCTTACGCCACCCGCGCCGCCGAGTTCGGCCCCGCCGAACTCGACAACACGCCGCTCATCCGGCGCGTTCTCGAATTGCGCCGCGAGGAAGCGGAGCTTCTCGGCTACGCCAATTACGCCGAAGTCTCGCTGGTTCCGAAGATGGCCGAATCGGTCACGCAGGTGCTCGCTTTTCTGCGCGATCTCGCGGCCAAGGCCAAGCCATTCGCGCACAAGGACATCGCCGAACTGCGCGCCTTCGCGTTGGAGGAGCTCGCGCTCGATACGCTCGAACCCTGGGACATTCCCTACGCCTCGGAGAAGCTGCTGCAGGCGCGCTACGCCTTCTCGGAACAGGAAGTGAAGCAGTACTTCACCGAGGACAAGGTGCTCGCCGGCCTGTTCCATGTCATCGAAACCCTCTACGGTGTACGCATCAGACCCGACAGCGCGGCGGTCTGGCACGATGACGTGCGCTTCTACCGCATCGAGGGCAAGGACGGCGAGCTGGTCGGACAGTTCTATCTCGATCTTTACGCGCGCGACAGCAAGCGCGGCGGCGCCTGGATGGACGATGCGATCACGCGGCGCCGGACAAGCGCCGGCATCCAGATACCGGTCGCCTACCTCAACTGCAATTTTTCGCGCCCGGTCGGCGAACGGGACGGCAAGCCGCTTCCGGCCACCTTCACCCATGACGACGTCCTTACGCTCTTCCATGAAACCGGCCACGGCCTGCATCATTTGCTGACGCGCGCCGAGGAACTTGGCGTGTCCGGGATTCATGGCGTGGAGTGGGACGCGGTCGAACTGCCCTCGCAGTTCATGGAGAACTATTGCTGGGAATGGCGCGTCTTGCAGCAGATGACCGCGCACGTCGAGACCGGCGCGCCGCTGCCGCGCGCACTATTCGACAAAATGCTGGCTGCGAAGAATTTCCAGAGCGGCCTGCAGACGGTACGCCAGCTTGAGTTCTCGCTCTTCGACCTGCGCCTGCACAGCGATTTCGATCCGGCCGGGACGACCAGCGTTGCCGACCTGCTCGCCGAGGTCCGGCGCGAAGTCGCGGTCATCGTTCCGCCCGAATGGCATCGCTTCGCCAATAGCTTCTCGCACATCTTCGCCGGCGGTTATGGCGCCGGTTATTACAGCTACAAATGGGCCGAGGTTCTGTCGGCGGATTGCTATGCGGCGTTCGAGGAAGCCGGCGACCCCTTCGATGTGGCGACCGGGAAACGCTTTCTCGACGAGATTCTCTCGGCCGGCGGCGCCCGGCCGGCGCTCGCCAACTTCCGCGCTTTCCGCGGCCGCGACCCCGAGGTTGATGCATTGCTGCGGCACAGTGGTATGATCCTCGCGTAAATCGGAGAGTCAAACCATGCGCAGACTACGTTTCGTTCTTCTCGGCACTGTCTTGCTTGGCGCCATCCTGTTCAGCGCCCTCGCCGGCGCGCAAGCCACCTACCGCTGGGTCGACCCCGCGTCCGGGCTGACCGTTTTTTCCGACCAGCCGCCGCCGCCGGGCGCCAAGCAAGTCGTCAAGCTGGGCAGCGGCGATACGTCGGGCGGCGAAGCGCAACTGCCTTACGCGACACGACTGGCGGCGGAAAAATTTCCGGTGACGCTGTACACCGCAGCAACTTGCGTCGAAATGTGCCAGCAGGCGCGCGCACTGCTCAATGGCCGCGGCGTTCCCTTCACGGAAAAGATACTGAGCACGCAGGAAGACTCGAACGAACTGGCGAGCAAACTCAAGAGCGAGGCGGCCATTCCGGCGCTGTTCGTCGGTCAGCAATCATTCAAGGGCTACGAGGTTGCGGCCTGGAACAATCTGCTCGACCTTGCCGGCTATCCGAAGAGCGCGCCTTACGGTAGCAAGCCGTCGGGTGCGTTTGCCAAATGAGGCTGGCGGCATGGAACGTCAACTCGCTCAAGGTCCGGCTGCCGCAATTGCTCGACTGGCTGGCCGCGCAGCAGCCCGATGTCGTTTGTCTGCAGGAAACCAAGGCCGAAGACCATAACTTTCCGCAGCAGGCGCTCGCAGTGGCCGGCTATCATGTGGTGTTCTGCGGGCAGAAAACCTACAACGGCGTCGCGCTTCTTTCGCGCGAGACAGCAACCGAGGTCGTTTGCGCCAATCCGCACATTGTTTGCGAGCAAAAGCGCCTGATCGCCGCGACGATCAATGGCGTCCGCGTGATCTCCGCCTACATTCCGAACGGGCAAAGCGTCGGCAGCGAAAAATACGCTTACAAGCTCGCCTGGCTTGCCGCGCTCGAAACCTGGCTGGCCGAACAACTGGCGATTTATCCGAAGCTCGCGATTGCCGGCGACTTCAATATCGCCCCCGAAGACCGCGATGTGCATAACCCGGCTGCGTGGGAAGGACAGGTCCTCTGTTCAGAACCCGAACGTGCGGCCTTCCGGCGCCTGCTGGCGCTTGGTTTGCAAGACAGCTTCCGCCTCTTCGCGCAGCCCGAAAAGACTTTTTCCTGGTGGGATTACCGCATGCTCGGTTTCCAGAAGAACCAGGGCTTGCGCATCGACCACATCCTGCTTTCGCCGGCGCTCGCGCAGCGTTGCAGCGCGTCACGCATCGACCGCGAGATGCGCAAGCGCGAACGCCCGTCAGACCACGCGCCGGTTTTTGCCGATATCGATTGAAGCGGCGAGGACCGAGCGCGGCGGCACGGCGAAAATGTTTCGCTGTGCCGCCGAGTTCAACCCGCCTGTCTCCGATTTAGGCCTTTGGAAAGTCGGCGCCGCGAGCGACCGCTTCCCAGGCAGCGAACTCGGTGCGCAGTTCCTCGACCTTGGCCATTGCCAGCTTGAATGCGCCATTGCCGAGCAGCAGGTGGTGCGGCGGATTGCCCGACTCGATGGCCTTGACGATGGCTTGCACGGCGCGCACCGGATCGCCCGGCTGCTTGCCCGAATCGGCCCGCACCTGGCTGCGCTTGAGACCGGCGGTCGGCAGGTAATCGGCGATCTGCTCGCGGCTTTCATTGGCCGAACGCCCGGCCCAATCGGTGCGAAAGCCGCTCGGCTCGACGACCATGACCTTGATGCCGAGCGGCTCGACTTCCTGCCATAGCGCCGCCGACAATCCTTCGACTGCGAACTTCGTCGCGTTGTAGTAGCCGAGGCCGGGGAAGGAATGAATGCCGGCGATCGACGACAGATTGACGATGAACCCGCTGCGCTGTTTGCGCATCGCCGGCAGTGCCGCGCGGATCATGCGCCCGAGACCGAAAACGTTGACTTCGAACATCCAGCGCACCTCGTCTTCTTCGCTCTCTTCGACCGCGCCGAAATAACCCAGGCCGGCGTTATTGACCAGCACGTCGATGCGCCCGAATCTCTCCAGAGCCGCCTTGACCGCGGCGTCGACCTGATCCTGCACGGTCACGTCGAGCTTGAGAATCAACGCGTCGGCAAGCCCCTCAAAATCACTCAAATCGGCCGGTTTGCGCGCCGTGACCACGGTGCGGTAGCCTTGGGCGAGCAGATGCCGCGCGAGCTCGCGGCCGAAGCCCGTCGAGCAACCGGTGATGAACCAGACGGGTTTTTCGCTGCGCCTGGAATTGTTGTTTGTCATGCCTTGTTCTCCCTTTGGGTGATCGTTAAATCGCGCGTATTATCCGCCTTTTCTCGCCAATGATCTCGCGCACGCCAGCCTATGCTTGCCTCGCGCGGTCACCAATGCCACAATGGTCCGTCGCCAGCCGAGAGAAATATCCATGCAACAATCGCCGGTCACGATGCAGCCTTTCGCCGAAAAGGAAACGCGAATGGATCTGCTGCTGTGGCGCCACGCCGAGGCCGAAGAGGGTATCCCCGACCTCAAACGCAAGCTCACTGCGCGCGGCGAGAAACAGGCCCAGCAAGTCGCGGGATGGCTCAAGCAGCACGCGCCAAACAAGCTGCGCATCCTGAGCAGTCCGGCATTGCGGTGCCAGCAAACCGCCACGGCGCTGAGCCCGGCTTTCGCCACCGACAAGCGCCTCAGCGCCGACAGTAGCCCGGCCAACCTCCTGGCAGCTATCGGCTGGCCGGAGGGCGGAAATATAGGCAATAACGCAGTACTCGTCGTCGGTCATCAACCGGTCCTCGGCCAGACCGCTGCCCTGCTCCTCTCGGGCGCCGAGGCCGATTGGTCAATCAAGAAAGGCGCGCTCTGGTGGTTTTCCAACCGCACGCGCCGAGGCGAGACGCAGACAATTTTGAGAGCGGCATTGTCAGCGGATTTGACTTGATGGTGGTCGCACTTCGGCTTGCCATAGACCGCGAATCTCTGCCCAAAGTCAGTCTTTTGGATTTGGTACCAGCAGCCAAATGAGGATATTCTTATGCTTTTGTCAGCGACATAAGAGTTGACTATGCAGGCGCTTACTACCGGACGCCGACCATTCTATTCACTCAAGCGGAAAGCGATAGTGCTGTGAAAGCCGTTATCCTTGCAGGCGGCCTCGGCACGCGACTCGCCGAAGAAACCGTCTTACGCCCGAAACCGATGGTGGAAATCGGTGGCAAACCAATCCTGTGGCACATCATGAAGACTTACTCTGCCCATGGCGTCAATGACTTCATTGTCTGCCTAGGGTATAAGGGCTACATGATCAAGGAATTTTTCGCGAACTATTTCCTGCACTCATCGGACGTAACAATTGACTTGGAAAAGAACAAGATCGAGGTGCACCAAAACAAATCGGAACCGTGGCGCATTACACTCGTCGACACCGGCGACAATACGCAAACGGGAGGTCGATTGAGACGAATTCGCAGCTACCTCGACGAAGGTCCTTTCTGCATGACTTATGGAGATGGCCTCAGCGATGTGAATATCTCCGCGCTCATTTCCTTTCACAACGAACATGGACACTTGGCGACCATAACTGCGATTCAGCCCCCGGGTCGCTGGGGACTGCTGGATCTTGACGACCAGAATGTCCTGGGCTTTCAGGAAAAGCCTCGCGGCGACGGCGGCTGGATCAATGGTGGTTTTTTCGTGCTCTCGCCCGAAGCTCTGGACTATATCGCAGGCGATGACACTTTATGGGAGCGGGAGCCGATAAATGACTTGGCTCGAGATGGGCAACTCTTAGCCCTGCGCCATCATGGATTCTGGCAGGCAATGGACACGCTCCGCGATAAAGCACTTCTCGAAGAATTGTGGATAACAGGCCGCGCGCCGTGGAAAATATGGCAGTGAACAATAAGAATGTCTTGGTAACCGGGTCCGAAGGCTATATCGGTAGCGTTTTGATGCCCATGCTATTGGAAGCGGGATGGCATGCGACAGGTCTTGATTGCTGTTATTACGCACACGGGAATCTTGACGGTTCTTACAGCGAAAATTGGCCCGTCGTCAGAAAAGATATCCGTGACCTTACACCGGCGGACTTCGAGAACTTTGATGCCGTCGTGCATTTGGCGGCTTTGAGTAACGATCCCCTGGGAAAGCTGGATGAAACGCTTACTATGGAAGTAAATTTCTTAGCGAGCGAACATCTTGCACAGGCCGCAAAATCTGCCGGTGCGAAACGCTTTGTTTATGCGAGTTCATGCTCGCTTTATGGTGCAGCCGATCGGATATTGACTGAGGACGACCCCGCCAATCCTCAAACCGCTTATGGCCGTTCCAAAATCATGACTGAGAACGCCTTGACCGGCTTGGCCGATACTCATTTCTGCCCGGTCTTTTTGCGGAATGCCACGGCTTTTGGTCTGTCTCCTCGAATGCGCTTTGATATTGTCGTCAATAGCTTGACCGGATACGCACATACCACAAACAACATTCGGATTCTTGGCGATGGAACGCCTTGGCGACCATTGGTTCACGTGCGCGACATCTGCCGAGGCATCTTGCTCGCTCTGCAAGCGCGGGATGCCGAGGTTTGTGCCCAAGCCTTCAATATCGGTGACAGTAGCGAAAACTTTCAGATTCGCAGCATCGCTGAACATGTTCAACACTACTATCCAGCCTGCTCGATCAGCATCGCTCAAGCCAACGCCAATGACACAAGGAATTATATGGTTAGCTTCGAGAAGGCTCAACGAATCCTTGGGTTTCATTCCACATGGAGTTTGGATCGAGGCATTGATGAACTGCGAAGAGCATTCATTTCCTGCGGACTTACTTACGCGACTTTCCAATCACCAACCTATACCCGCCTTTTGCAGATCGAAGAGTGGAAGGCGCAGGGCAAATTGGATAGCGCGCTTCGCTGGAGTTGCTGATGAGCACAGCCACTAAGGACACTCTGCGGGCACAAATCCTGGAACTGACGCGCCAGTACGCCACGTTACAGTATTCTCCGCATGCATTTGAACCCGGGCAGCAATGGTTACATGCCGCCGGCAAGGTCCTTGGTACAACCGAACTTGAGTACTTAGTTGACGCTTCACTTGATGGCTGGCTAACCACCGGACGCTACAACGACTCGTTCGAAAAAGCGCTCGGAAAATTTATCGGAGCCAGTTTCGTATCGACTGTTAACTCCGGCTCGTCGGCCAATTTGCTCGCTTTCTCAGCCCTAACATCGCCAAAGCTCGGTGCAAGAGCGATACAGGCGGGCGACGAAGTAATCAGCGTTGCGGCGGCGTTCCCGACAACAGTCAATCCCATATTGCAATTTGGAGCGATCCCGGTCTTCATCGACATTGAATTGCCGACCTACAACATTAATGCCTCACTGATTGAGGCCGCCATCACGCACAAGACCAAGGCCGTGTTTCTTGCGCACACGCTGGGCAATCCATTCGATTTGAAGACAGTTATAGACCTCTGCCAGAAATACAATCTATGGTTGATTGAAGACTGCTGTGACGCGCTGGGAGCCACTTATAACGGACAGATTGTGGGCACTTTCGGCGATATCGGTACGCTCAGCTTCTACCCCGCCCATCATATAACGATGGGCGAAGGAGGCGCAGTTTTTACCAACAACAGCGAGTTGAAAACGCTGATCGATTCATTCCGCGACTGGGGTCGGGACTGCTACTGCGCACCCGGAAGTGACAACACTTGCGGCAAGCGTTTTAACTGGCAACTGGGAGACCTGCCACAAGGCTTCGATCACAAATTTACCTTTGCTCATGCTGGCTACAACCTGAAGATTACTGACATGCAAGCAGCAGTCGGTTTGGCGCAACTTGCACGCTTACCGGGTTTCATACAGAAACGGAAAAGCAATTTCGCCTACCTCAGAAATCGCTTGGCTGATTGCGAAGACTTCCTGATTCTTCCTGCGGCCACGCCAAATGCAGACCCCTCGTGGTTTGGCTTCCCAATCTCAATCAGAGAGAATGCCGGCGTCGATCGAGTTGAACTCTTGCGCTATCTCGATCAATATCGGATCAATACTCGAATGTTGTTTGGCGGAAATCTTACTCGTCAGCCCTATTTCAGAGGTCGCAACTATCGGGTCAGTGGCGAGCTCTCTGTTACCGATGCGGTTATGAATCGGACATTTTGGGTCGGGGTTTGGCCCGGGCTGAGCGAAGAGATGTTGTCATACATCGCCGATCGACTTAACGAGTTTTTCGGGGTTGGATTCTGAAAGACAGCTCGCCTTCGGTACCTATTGCCGACCTGGAACACGTCGCTAAAGCCTGTTCCAGACTATGGGTAACTCATAGCTGCAACTCTCTGCTCATTACCGGTTGTGAATGCCGGAATGAAAGGTAGCCACGTGGCGGTGTAGTGGGAGCCAGTCCTGATGCCTAATCTTTGATCTGTGATGGATCGAGGAAGGCAGAGAGGATGTACAAAGTGGACCTATACGCCAAAGTGAGGCGGGCCG
>CAISOB010000009.1 GCA_903886975.1 uncultured beta proteobacterium | reverse complement strand
GCGCAGCAAATTGCGTGACTTTGTCATGCGCGGCGAAGTTCCCGGTATGACCAAGGCCAGCTGGTAAGCAGGAGAGAACGATATGAGTATGAGCGATCCGATCAGCGACATGCTGACCCGCATCCGCAATGCCCAGATGGCAAGCAAGGCGTCCGTCGCCATGCCGTCTTCGAAAGTCAAAGTGGCCATTGTCAAAGTGCTGATGGATGAGGGTTACGTTGAAGATTTCGCTGTTCGTGAGAACGACGGCAAACCGACCCTTGAAATAGGACTCAAGTATTACGCCGGTCGTCCGGTCATCGAGCGCATCGATCGCGTTTCGAAGCCCGGCTTGCGTATTTACAAGGGCGCCGGCGATATTCCGCGCGTGATGAATGGTCTTGGCGTGGCGATTGTTTCGACGCCCAAGGGTGTGATGACCGACCGCAAAGCCCGCGCCAGCAACACCGGCGGCGAAGTGCTGTGCATCGTCGCGTAAGGGGGGGCCATGTCGCGCATTGCTAAGAATCCAATTGTTCTGCCGCAGGGTGTCGAAGTGGCCCTGGGCGCAGAAGAGATCTCCGTCAAGGGGCCGCTCGGGGCGATCAAGTTCGTCGCCAACCCGGCCGTCACCGTTGCCAAGGACGGTGCCACGCTGGTGTGCAAGGCCGTCGAAGGCGCAGCCAATTCCGATGCGCTGTCCGGAACGGTGCGCGCCATCCTGGCCAACATGGTCACCGGCGTGACCAAGGGTTTCGAGCGCAAGCTCAACCTCGTCGGTGTCGGCTACCGCGCGGCGGCGGCTGGCGATACGCTCAATCTGACGCTGGGCTTCTCGCATCCGGTGGCACATAAGATGCCAGCTGGAGTCACTTGCGCAACGCCGACCCAGACCGAGATCGTGATCAAGGGTGTGGACAAACAACAAGTCGGTCAGGTGGCGGCTGAAATCCGCGCCTATCGCAAGCCGGAGCCCTACAAGGGCAAGGGCGTGCGCTACTCCGACGAAGTGATTGTCCTCAAGGAAACGAAGAAGAAGTAAGGGTGCATAAATGATAGCCAAGAACGAGGCGCGTTTGCGCAGAGCCCGCAAGACCCGGCTCAAGATTGCCGAACTCAAGACGGTGCGCCTGTCGGTGCATCGCACCAATGAGCACATCTATGCGCAGGTCTTTTCGGCCTGCGGATCCAAGGTTCTCGCGGCGGCATCGTCGCTCGAGCCGGAAGTGCGCAAGGACCTGGCCAACGGCGGCAACGTCGGCGCCGCCACGGTGATCGGCAAGCTGATCGCCGAGCGCGCCAAGAAAGCCGGTATCGAGCAGGTCGCGTTCGATCGCGGCGGCTTTCAGTATCACGGGCGCGTCAAAGCGCTGGCCGAAGCCGCGCGTGCAGCCGGCCTCAAGTTCTGATCGGCACGGATAAAGGATGGTATTGAGCAATGGCTAAACCACAAGGCAGAAAACCGCAGCAAGCCGAGAAGCCCGATGACGGCATGCGCGAGAAGATGATTTCGATCAATCGCGTGACGAAGGTCGTCAAGGGCGGTCGAATCCTCGGTTTTGCGGCGCTGACCGTCGTCGGCGACGGCGATGGGCGCGTCGGCATGGGCAAGGGCAAGTCGCGCGAAGTTCCGGTCGCGGTGCAAAAGGCCATGGAAGAAGCGCGGCGCAAGATGGTCAAGATCAGCCTCAAGGGCGGCAGCCTGCATCACACGGTATTCGGCCGCCACGGCGCGTCGGTGGTGATGATGCAACCGGCGCCCGAAGGTACCGGCGTGATCGCCGGCGGCGCCATGCGCGCGGTGTTCGAAGTGATGGGAATGACCAACGTCGTGGCCAAGGCGCACGGCTCGACCAATCCCTACAACATCGTCCGGGCCACGATCAACGGCCTGCAGGCGATGAATACGCCGTCGGAAATCGCGGCCAAGCGCGGCAAATCTGTCGAAGAAGTTCTGGGGTAAGCCATGGCTGAAAAGAAAATCAAAGTCACGCTGGTCAAAAGCGTGATCGGCACCAAGGAGTCGCATCGCGCGACCGTGCGCGGCCTCGGCCTGCGCCGTCTGAACAGCAGCTCCGAATTGCAGGATACGCCGGCGGTCCGCGGCATGATCAACAAGGTGTCCTACCTTCTGAAGTGGGAGAACTAGGATGAAACTCAATACGCTACAGCCGGCTGACGGCTCGACGCACGCCAAGCGCCGCGTCGGGCGCGGCATCGGTTCCGGAATCGGCAAGACCGCCGGTCGCGGCCACAAGGGTCAGAAATCACGCGCCGGCGGTTTCCACAAAGTCGGTTTCGAGGGCGGTCAAATGCCGCTGCAGCGCCGTCTGCCGAAGCGCGGTTTCGTCTCGCTGACCAATGCGCGCAATGTCGAAGTTCGCCTGTCGGAAATCGACAAGCTGCCGATCGATGAAATCGATCTCTTGACGCTGATGCAGGCCAACCTGGTCACCCAACATGCGCTGTCCGCCAAGGTCGTTCTGTCCGGCGAGATCACGCGCAAGGTGACACTCAAGGGAATCGGCGCGACCAAAGGCGCCAAGGCGGCCATCGAGGCTGCCGGTGGCAGCGTTGAAGCCTAACGAATTGATGACGGTGACGTTCCTTGGCAACTAATTCAACCCAGGTCAGCAAAGGCGGCAAGTACGGCGATCTTAGGCGCCGGCTGTTCTTCCTGCTCGGCGCCTTGGTTGTATACCGCATCGGAACGCATATTCCGGTGCCGGGTATCGATCCGCAGGTGCTCAGCGACTTGTTCAGCAAGCAGCAGGGCGGCATCCTCGGCATGTTCAACATGTTCTCGGGTGGCGCGCTCAAGCGCTTTACGATTTTCGCGCTCGGCATCATGCCCTACATTTCCTCGTCGATCATCATGCAGTTGATGACGCACGCCAGCCCGCAACTCGAGGCGCTGAAGAAGGAGGGCGAAGCCGGACGGCGCAAGATCACCCAATACACGCGCTACGGCACGGTCGCTCTGGCCCTGTTCCAGGGTATCGGCATCGCCATCGCGGTTGAGACGCAGCCGGGCCTGGTCCCTGATCCGGGAATGATGTTCCGCTTCGTCACGGTGACCACGCTGCTCACCGGCACGATGTTCCTGATGTGGCTCGGCGAGCAGATCACCGAGCGCGGGCTCGGCAATGGTATCTCGATCATCATCTTCTCCGGCATCGCGGCGGGACTGCCGAACGCCATCGCCGGTCTGCTCGAGCTGGTTCGTACCGGCGCCATGCACCCGATCTCGGCGCTGTTCATCACCATCCTCGTCGGTCTGGTCACCGCCTTCGTCGTCTTCGTCGAACGCGGCCAGCGCAAGATCCTGGTCAATTACGCCAAGCGCCAGGTCGGCAACAAGATCTACGGCGGGCAGAGTTCGCACCTGCCCTTGAAACTCAATATGTCCGGCGTCATCCCGCCGATTTTCGCCTCGTCGATCATTCTCTTCCCGGCGACGATCGCCGGCTGGTTCGGCGCGAGCGACTCGATGCACTGGTTGAAAGACATTGCCGGGGCCTTGTCGCCCGGTCAACCGATCTACGTGATGTTCTACGCGGCGGCGATCATCTTTTTCTGCTTCTTCTATACGGCGCTGGTTTTCAATTCGAAGGAAACCGCGGACAACCTGAAGAAGAGCGGCGCCTTTGTTCCCGGCATCCGCCCCGGCGAGCAGACCGCGCGTTACATCGACAAGATCCTGATGCGCCTGACCCTGGTCGGCGCGGCCTACATCACCATCGTTTGCCTGCTGCCCGAATTCCTGATCCTGAAGTGGAACGTGCCGTTCTACTTTGGCGGAACGTCGCTCTTGATCATCGTTGTCGTGACCATGGATTTCATGACGCAGGTTCAGGCCTATGCCATGTCGCACCAGTACGAAGGCCTCTTGAAGAAAGCGAATTTCAAGGGCTCGGGATTGTCGGCGAAATAGGATGGCAAAGGAAGACTTGATTGAAATGCAGGGCGAGGTCGTTGAAAACCTTCCCAATGCAACGTTCAGGGTGAAGCTGGAAAACGGTCACATTGTGCTTGGTTTCATTTCCGGGAAAATGCGCATGCACTACATTCGCATCCTGCCCGGCGACAAGGTGACGGTGCAACTGACGCCTTATGATTTGAGTCGTGCGCGCATCGTTTTCCGCGCCAAGTAAGACAAGGAATCTCTACGCAGGTGAAGTAATTTGGCAAATGGCTGGCTGCGCCGGATGCCGAGAATATAGGAGTTAGACATGAAAGTGCTGGCATCTGTTAAGCGCATCTGCCGCAACTGCAAGATCGTTCGACGCCACGGTATTGTGCGTGTGATCTGTACGGATCCGCGGCACAAGCAGCGTCAAGGTTGATCGCTGGGGCTCGTCGCATTGAGTCGTCAGTCGGTTGAAGATATAATCATTAGTTTCGCATATTTGGGGTGAATCGATGGCCCGCATCGCAGGGGTAAATATACCCAACCACCAACATGCCGAAATCGCGCTTACGGCGATTTACGGTATTGGACGCAGCCGCGCAAAAAAGATTTGTGATGCTGTCGGCGTCGCACGCTCGACGAAGATGAAAGACCTGACGGAGGCCGAGATGGATCGTTTGCGCGACCAGGTCGGCAAGATTACCGTCGAGGGCGATCTGCGTCGTGAAGTCACGATGAGTATCAAGCGCCTGATGGATCTTGGCTGCTATCGCGGCCTTCGTCACCGCAAGGGCTTGCCCTGCCGCGGCCAGCGCACGCGCACCAACGCACGGACCCGCAAGGGCCCGCGCAAAGCCATCGCTGGCAAGAAAGGGGTCTGATCAATGGCCAAGCCTGCAACGAAAGTTCGCAAGAAAGTCAAGAAGAACGTGGCCGAGGGCATTGCCCATATCCACGCTTCGTTCAACAACACGATCATCACGATCACCGACCGTCAGGGCAACGCGCTGTCGTGGGCAACTTCGGGCGGAGCCGGTTTTAAGGGCTCGCGCAAGAGCACCCCGTTTGCCGCGCAGGTTGCCGCTGAAGCCGCCGGCAAGGCGGCCGTCGAGTGCGGCGTCAAGAATCTGGAAGTGCGCATCAAGGGTCCAGGTCCCGGTCGCGAGTCTTCGGTCCGTGCGTTAAATGCGCTTGGCATGAAAATCACGGCGATTACCGACGTGACGCCGATTCCGCATAACGGCTGCCGTCCGCCCAAGAAGCGTCGGATTTAAGGAGAAAGACAAGTGGCTCGTAATCTCGATCCGAAGTGCCGGCAGTGCCGCCGCGAAGGCGAAAAGCTGTTCCTCAAGGGTGAAAAGTGCTTTACCGACAAGTGTGCCATCGAGCGTCGCTCGTATGCCCCCGGTCAGCACGGCCAGAAATCCGGACAGCGTCTGTCCGACTACGGCGTGCACCTGCGTGAAAAGCAGAAGATCCGCCGCATCTATGGCGTGCTCGAAGGCCAGTTCCGCAAGATTTACCAGGCTGCCGCGCAGCGCAAGGGCATGACCGGTGAAAACCTGCTGCAGATGCTTGAAGCGCGTCTGGATACGGTCGCCTACCGCATGGGTTTTGCCGCTTCGCGCTCCGAGTCGCGTCAGGTGGTGCGGCACAACGGCGTGCTGGTCAACGGCCGGCGCGTGAATATTCCGTCTTACCAAGTTCGCCCGGGCGACGTCATCGAAGTCGCTGAGAAAACCAAGAACCAGTTGCGCGTGAAAGCTGCGCTCGCCGCCGCCGAATCGCGTGGCTTCCCGGAATGGGTGGTCGTAGACGTCAAGGAAGCAAAGGGAACTTACAGGGCTCGTCCGGAACGCAGTGAATTGTCGTCGACGATCAACGAAAGCCTCGTGATTGAGCTTTATTCGAAGTAATCGCGGCTCCGCTTGACTGAACAGGCAAAGGACAAGACATGCAAAGCAGTGGACTATTGAAACCGCGCATCATTGATGTACAGAGTTTGTCGCCGGTGCACGCCAAGGTGGTGATGGAGCCGTTTGAACGCGGCTACGGGCACACCCTCGGCAACGCCTTGCGCCGCATTCTGCTCTCGTCGATGCCGGGTTATGCCGCCACCGAGGTGAGCATCGACGGTGTGCTGCACGAATATTCGACGATCGACGGCGTGCAGGAAGACGTCGTCGATATCCTCTTGAACCTCAAGGGCGTCGTGTTCAAGCTGCACAATCGCGAGGAAGCGGTACTGCAACTCTCCAAAGAGGGCGAGGGCGTCGTTCGCGCCGGTGATATCGTCGCTTCGCACGATGTCGAGATCATCAATCCGGATCATGTGATCGCGCACCTGTCGGCCGGCGGCAAGCTGGCCATGGAACTCAAGGTCGAGAAGTCGCGTGGTTATGTGCCGGGCAATCTGCGCCAGATGGGCGACGACAACAAGAGCATCGGCAGGCTGGTGCTCGACGCGTCGTTCTCGCCGGTACGCCGGGTCAGTTATTTCGTCGAGAGCGCGCGCGTTGAACAGCGTACCGACCTTGACAAACTGATCATGGAAATCGAGACCAACGGCGTCATCGAGCCCGAGGAAGCGATCCGCACGGCGGCGCGCATCCTGATGGAACAGTTGTCGGTGTTCGCCGATCTCGAGGGAACGGCGTTGCCGATCGAGCACCAGAAGGCGGTGCAGGTCGATCCGCTGCTGCTGCGCCCGGTCGATGATCTGGAACTCACGGTGCGTTCGGCGAACTGCCTCAAGGCCGAGAACATCTATTACATCGGTGACCTGATCCAGCGCACCGAAAACGAATTGCTCAAGACCCCGAATCTTGGTCGCAAGTCACTCAATGAAATCAAGGAAGTGTTGGCCGCGCGCGGCCTGACGCTGGGCATGAAGCTCGAAAACTGGCCGCCGGCCGGGCTCGACAAGTAAGCGGCCCGGATAAGAAAGGAATCGAAATGCGTCACCGTTTGGGATTACGTAAGCTTAACCGCACCAGCTCGCACCGTCTGGCGATGCTGCGCAACATGACCGTATCGCTTTTGAAGCACGAGACGATCAGGACCACGCTGCCGAAAGCCAAGGAACTGCGCCGCGTCGTCGAGCCGATCATCACGCTCGGCAAGAAGCCGAGCCTGGCCAATCGCCGCCTGGCGTTCGATCGCCTGCGCGATCGCGACATGGTGGTGAAGCTCTTCGCTGAACTCGGTCCGCGCTACGCGGTGCGCAACGGCGGTTACCTGCGCATCCTCAAGTGCGGCTTCCGCGACGGCGACAACGCGCCGATGGCTTTCGTCGAACTGCTCGACCAGCCGGAAGCGGCCAACGTTCCCGAGGCCGAAGCGGCCTGAGCACTCCGGTAGCGACGACAAAAGAACCAGGCATTGCCTGGTTTTTTTTCGATCATGGTCGTTCGGCTTGGATCGGCCGCCTGCCGGCGGCCGATCCCGGCTCCGTAGTTCCCGCCGATTTCTGCGGACATTGCGGATGCCCAAATCAAAATGCACGTGAGACCATGAAGTCGATGCAGTAAGGCGCCAGTGCCGCAGCGTTTCGTCGTGCCTGGCCGATCAGGTCGGCCAGAAGTCCACCGTGAATCCGCAAGACGAATACCGACACGCGGAATCGGTGCGGGAGACTGGCGTCCTCATTCGCATAACAGAAAGCCTATATGCGGAAGATCATATTCGGGTTCCATCCAATCGCATACGCACCGCGGCACGTCGCCGCGACCGCCAACGGCCTGCTGTTTTCTGCTGCCGCCCTATCCACTTGGGAGCGCTGTATCGCCGACGGGGGGAGTATGTGAATGCCGGAATGAAAGGTAGCCACGTGGCGGTGTAGTGGGAGCCAGTCCTGATGCCTAATCTTTGATCTGTGATGGATCGAGGAAGGCAGAGAGGATGTACAAAGTGGACCTATACGCCAAAGTGAGGCGGGCCG
>CAISOB010000008.1 GCA_903886975.1 uncultured beta proteobacterium | reverse complement strand
GTCGTGGTGATGAAACCTTCCTGGAGAATGCCGTCAATGCCCATCGCTTACTCCCAATCCAGCGCGCCTTTGGCCCAGGCATAGACATAGCCGACGACCAGGATGACGATAAAGACCAGCATCTCGATGAATCCGAACCACTTGACCGAATCGGTATGGACGATCTCCTTGAAGATCGTCGCCCAGGGCACCAGGAAAGCGACTTCAAGATCGAACAGGATGAACAGGATGGCGATCAGGTAATAGCGCACGTCGAACTTCATGCGCGCGTCCTCGAAGGCTTCGAAGCCGCACTCGTACGGCGAGTTCTTCTCGCTGTCCGGACGATGCGGCGCCACCACCATGCCGGTGATGACGGGCGCTATGCCGAAGACAACCCCAATCAAAATGAAGACAAGTACCGGGAAATAGTTATCCAGCATGATCCGCCGCGCTATCGCTCATATTCAGAATTGAGCCATCGTTTATTCGATGGTTCCACTTGGTGCCGACGATGAGACTCGAACTCACACGACCTAAGTCACTACCCCCTCAAGATAGCGTGTCTACCAATTTCACCACGTCGGCACTGCTACGGTCAGAAGGCGGGGCTAAAACGAGGGACAGCCCACCCCACCACTGACTTAATACCTGATTACTTCGGAATGTCCTTCGACTTCGAGTCGGGATCCGCCGGACTCCCGGACTTGTCAGCCGGTGCCGTCGCCGGTGCCGGAACAGCCTGCGATTTTACCGCATCCTGCATCACGCTGCCAACCGCTTTCGGCTTGTTGGAGGCGATGTAAGCCAGCGACAGGCTGGTCGCAAAAAACACGGCGGCCAGCACCGAGGTGGTCCGGCTCAGGAAATTGGCCGACCCGGTCGCACCGAACAGGCTGCCCGAAGCGCCGCTGCCGAATGCCGCGCCCATGTCGGCACCCTTGCCGTGCTGAACCAGCACGAGACCGATGACACCGATCGCGGCCAGGATATGGACCAGCAGAATGGTAGAAAACAGATATTCCATAATGTCTCTTTATTGAAGCGCTGCTTTGCAAATTGCCAGGAAATCGGCCGCAACGAGCGACGCGCCGCCGATCAGGCCGCCATCGATATCCGGCATGCCGAACAGTTCAACGGCATTGCCGGGTTTGACGCTGCCGCCGTATAGAATCTGCAGGCCGTCGGCAATCTTGGCGTCGGCGCGGGCGATCTGCGCGCGTATCGCCGCGTGCACTTCCTGCGCCTGCTCCGAAGTCGCCGTGCGACCCGTGCCGATGGCCCAGACCGGCTCATAGGCGATAACCGCGCCGACGAAAGCGGCAACGCCAACGCGCTGCAAAACGGCATCGATTTGTCCGGCGACGACAGCGACCGTCTGCCCGGCTTCACGCTGCGCCAGCGTCTCGCCGACGCAAAGCACCGGGCGCAGCCCTGCCGACAGAGCGGCAGCGAATTTTTCGGCAACCAGGGCATCCGATTCGCCGTAGAGCGCGCGGCGCTCGGAATGCCCGACGAGAACGTAGCGACAGCCAAAATCCTGCAGCATGGCTGCGCTGACTTCGCCCGTATAGGCACCCTGCGAGTGCTGGCTCAGGTTCTGCGCGCCCCAGGCCAGCGCTGTTTCGTTCAATACCGACTGCGCCTGCGCCAGATACGGAAAAGGAACACAGACTGCGGCGGCCATGCCGCGCAAAGGGGCGACGCCGGCAACGACGTCCTGCAGCAGTTGCAGGTTGGTCTTGAGCCCACCGTACATCTTCCAATTCCCGGCCACCAGCTTTTGGCGCATCGAACACCCCGCGAAAAAGGGCGAATTATAGCCGCAGAGAGCCCGTACGGTCAATGAAGCGCCCATACCCGGTGACGCATTGGCTATCGCCCAAGTCCTCTTCCACCGTGGGAGAGGGTGCGCGGCAGCGCGGCGGGGGCCAGCGCTTTCCGCTGCCGCCGCTGGCTAGCCGAAGCGGCCGGTGATGTAGTCTTCGGTCTCTTTCTTCTTGGGCTTGATGAACACCTGGTCGGTCAGACCGAACTCGATCATTTCACCAAGATACATATAAGCCGTGTAGTCCGATATCCGCGCCGCCTGCTGCATGTTGTGCGTGACGATGGCGATCGTGAAATCGGTTTTCAATTCGGAAATCAATTCCTCGATGCTCAGGGTGGAGATCGGGTCGAGTGCTGACGTCGGTTCGTCGAGCAGCAGCACTTCCGGCTTGACCGCGATGCCGCGCGCGATGCACAGGCGTTGCTGCTGTCCGCCGGAGAGGCTCATGCCGCTCTGCTTGAGCTTGTCCTTGGTTTCGTTCCACAAGGCCGCCTTGGTCAAGGCCCACTCGACGCGCTCGTCCATCTCGCCGAGCGACAGCCTTTCGTTGAGGCGAACGCCGAAAGCGATGTTCTCGTAAATCGACATCGGGAACGGGGTCGGCTTCTGGAAAACCATGCCGACCTTGGCGCGCAGCACATTCACATCGACCTTGCGGTCGAGGATATTCTCTCCGTCGAACAACAGTTCGCCGGTGGCGCGCTGTTCGGGATAGAGGTCGTACATGCGGTTCATGGTGCGCAGCAGCGTGGACTTGCCGCAGCCCGAAGGGCCGATGAAGGCCGTCACATGGCGCTTGTAGACTTCGAGGCTGACGGCTTTGAGCGCATGGAATTTTCCGTAATAGAAATTCACGTCGCGGAAGATCATTTGCGCTTCGAGTGCGCTCGCCGCTTCGTGTATCTCGATGGCATAATTGGTATCGTTCATGGTGTGCATGGTTTCACAGTTTGTGCCTGGCGCGGAACAGAATGCGCGCCGTGATGTTCAGCCCCAGCACCCCGAGGGTGATCAGAAAGACGCCGGCCCAGGCGAGTTCCTGCCAGTCCTTGAACGGACTCATGGCGAACTTGAAGATGGTCATCGGCAGGTTGGCGATCGGCTTGTTGAGGTCGAGGCTCCAGAACTGGTTCGACAGCGCGGTAAATAGCAAGGGCGCGGTCTCGCCGGCGATTCGCGCGACGGCTAGCAGAATGCCGGTGATCACGCCGGCCATCGACGCTTTCAGCGCCACCTTCATGATCACGATGCGCTTGGGCGCGCCGAGCGCGAAAGCGGCTTCGCGCAGCGAATCGGGAACCAGCCTGAGCATGTTCTCGGTCGTCGCCAGGACCACCGGCACGACGATCAGCGCCAGCGCGATGACGCCGGAAAAGGCCGAAAAGTTGCCCATGTGTTCGACATAGATGGCGTAGACGAAAAGCCCGATGACGATCGACGGGGCCG
Source organism: uncultured beta proteobacterium (assembly GCA_903886975.1). Lineage (GTDB taxonomy): Bacteria > Pseudomonadota > Gammaproteobacteria > Burkholderiales > Rhodocyclaceae > Propionivibrio. The sequence continues at coordinate 49,223 of CAISOB010000008.1, read as the reverse complement.
ACAGCAGGATGCTGTTGATGAAGCGCGTGCAGCGTCCGAGCCAGGTGTCGCGGCCGTACTCGGCCAGATAGACCCCGGCCAGGACGCCGATCGGCGCGCCTAGCGCCGTTGCCAGCCCGACCAGCAGCAGGCTGCCGGCGATGGCGTTGGCGAGTCCGCCGTCGGCGCTGTTCGGCGGCGGCGTCATCTTGGTAAAGAGATCGAGCGACAGGCCGGCAACGCCGAACTGCAAGGTCGTCACCAGAATCCAGACCAGCCAGAACAGGCCGAAGGCCATGGCGGCCATCGACAGGGTCAGTGCGACCTTGTTGATGAGCTGACGTTGGTGCAGTAGTCGCATCGCCACCTCAGGTCTTCGTGCCTTCCTGTTTCGCCAGGCGAAGCAGGAGCAGCCGCGAGAAAACGAGCACCACGAAGGTGATCAGGAAGAGAATCAGGCCGAGCTCGATCAGCGATGCCGTGTAGATTCCGGGCGTCGCTTCGCCGAACTCGTTGGCCAGCGTCGAGGTGATGCTGTTGCCCGGCGTATAGAGTGAAATGCTGGAAAGCGAGCTGCTGTTGCCGATGACGAAGGTCACGGCCATCGTCTCGCCGAGCGCCCGGCCGAGGCCGAGCATGATGCCGCCGATGACACCGACGCGCGTGTAAGGCAGGACGATGTTCCAAACCACTTCCCAGGTCGTCGAACCGAGACCGTAAGCCGATTCCTTGAGCATCGCGGGCGTCACTTCAAAGACATCGCGCATCACCGAGGCGATGAAAGGGATGATCATGATTGCCAGGATGATTCCCGCGGCGAGGATGCCGATGCCGAGCGGCGCGCCGGCGAACAGCCGGCCGATCAGCGGCAGTCGGCCGACGGTGGCGGAGAGCGCCGGCTGCACGTATTGCGCGAAGATCGGGACGAAGACCATCAGGCCCCACATGCCATAGACGATGGAAGGCACCGCGGCCAGCAGTTCAATGGCGATGCCGAGCGGACGGCGCAGCCACACCGGCGACAATTCGGTCAGAAAGAGCGCGATGCCGAAACTGACCGGAACGGCGATGATCAGCGCGATCAGCGAGGTGGTGATCGTTCCGTAAATCGGAATCAACGCGCCGAACTGCTCGACAGGCGGATTCCATTCGCGCGTCCACAGAAAGGAGAAACCGAACTTCTGCAGCGCTGGCCAGGAACTGATCAACAGCGAAATGATGATTCCGGCGAGTACAACGAGCGTGAAAGCGGCGAAAGCCCGCGTCAGGTTAAAAAACAGCCAATCGCCAAGCTTGTGGCTAATGGCGGGAGCGAGGACAACGGAATCTCGTGGCGCGTTCATTGACGAATCTGCGATATCCGGGTGGAAAAATCCGCGCCTTTGGCAGAGGCGCGGACAATAGGCTTACTTGGCGGCGGCATAGACCGGTTTGCCGGAACCATCCTTGATTTGGCTCCAGGAGGCGTTGATCAGCTTGACCAGGCTGTCGGGCAGCGGCACATAGTCGAGTTCGGCGGCCAGCTTGTCGCCATTCTTGTACGACCACTCGAAGAACTTGATCACTTCGGCCGCCTGGGCCGGCTTGTCCTGCACCTTGTGCATCAGGATGAAAGTCGCGCCGGTGATCGGCCAGGAATCCTTGCCCGGCTCCTCGGTCAGGATTTCATAGAACGCCGATTTGCTCCAGTCGGCATGCGCCGCCGCCGCCTTGAACGTCGTATCGTCCGGGCTGACAAAGACGCCGGCAGTGTTCTTGAGGACCGCGTGCGTCATCTTGTTCTGCTTGGCGTAGGCGTATTCGACGTAACCGATCGAACCCGGCAGGCGTTGCACGAAAGCCGATACGCCCTCGTTGCCCTTGCCGCCGAGACCGACCGGCCACTGCACCGCCGTGCCCTCGCCGACCTTCTGTTTCCACTCGGGGCTGACCTTCGACAGATAGTTGCTGAAAATGAAAGTCGTGCCGGAACCATCGGCGCGGCGCACGACGCCGATGTCCTGGTCGGGCAGCTTAAGCCCTGGATTGAGCTCGGCGAGGGCCTTGTCGTTCCACTTGACGATCTTGCCGAGATAAATGTCGGCAAGCGCGGCGCCCGTCAGCTTGAGCTGGCCCGGCTTGACGTCGGCCAGATTGACCACCGGCACGACGCCGCCGATGACGGTGGGAAACTGCATCAGGCCGTCCTTTTCAAGCGCGTCGGGCGTCAAAGGCATGTCGGATGCGCCGAAATCGACGGTCTTGGCGGTAATCTGCTTGATGCCGCCACCCGAGCCGATCGACTGGTAGTTGATCCTGTTGCTCGTCGCTTTCTGGTAGGCGTCGGCCCACTTGGCGTAAATCGGCGCGGGGAATGAGGCGCCTGCGCCGGTCAATTCGACCGCGTGCGCGGTCACGGAAAAGGAAACTGCAATTAGCGCTGAGGCGACATAAGAGGTGGTCTTGAGCATATGGACTCCTGGACTGTAAGGGTTGTTCCGTCGAGCGATTCGATCTTAGCGCCCGAATGTTTCAGTACCGTTACAGTCCGCTTTGGCCAACCTGAAATCAGCTCACGACGACAGCGCTTCCCGCACCGTTGCCGCGAGATTTTCCGCCGCCGCTTGCACCAATGCCGGGTCGCGCCCCTCGACCATGACGCGCAGCAAAGGCTCGGTTCCCGAAGCCCGCAACAAGACGCGGCCCTCACCGTTGAGGCTGGCATCGACTGCTTGCCGTGCCGCGGCGATCAGCGGGTGATCCTTCCAGGAAAAGCCCTGGACCAGCGGCACATTGATCAAGACTTGCGGATAGAGCGGCAACTGCCCGAGCAGACTGCCCAGGTCGCCGCCTTCCTCGCGTAACGCGCACAAGACCTGCAAGGCCGAGACGATGCCATCGCCCGTGCTGTGCCGGTCGAGGCAGATGATGTGACCCGAATTCTCGCCACCGAACAGCCACCCCTTGTCGCGCAACATTTCCAGCACATAGCGGTCGCCGACCGCGGCGCGGGCAAAAGGCACGTTCAAGGCGGCGAGCGCATGTTCGAACGCCAGGTTGGTCATCAGCGTGCCGACGACGCCGGCCACCGCGCCCTGCCGCAGACGGCTGCGCACCACGGCGAGCAACAACTGGTCGCCGTCGTAGACCCGGCCCGCCGCATCGACCATCAGCACGCGATCGGCATCGCCGTCGAGCGCGATGCCGAGATCGGCCTGCTGCGCCAGCACCGCCCGGCTCAAGGCCGCCGGCGACGTGGCGCCGACGTCTTTGTTGATGTTCAGGCCATTGGGTTCAGCGCCGATGGCGATCACCTCGGCGCCAAGTTCGTGGAAAACGTGCGGCGCGATGTGGTAGGCGGCGCCATGCGCGCAATCGACCACGATCTTCAGTCCGCGCAGGTCGAGATCGCTGGGGAAAGTGCTCTTGCAAAACTCGATATAGCGCCCGGCTGCATCTTCAATCCGCCGCGCCCGGCCGAGTTCGGCCGATTGCACGCAGTCGAGCGGCGCGTCGATGCCAGCCTCGATCCGGGCTTCGAGCGCGTCCTCGAGCTTGGCGCCGCGCGAAGAAAAGAATTTTATGCCGTTGTCGTAAAACGGGTTGTGCGAAGCGGAAATGACGATCCCCGCCTGCAAGCGCAGCGCGCGGGTCAGGTAAGCCACGGCCGGCGTCGGCATCGGCCCGACCAGGCAGACGTCCACGCCGGCAGCCGAAAATCCGGCTTCGAGCGCCGCCTCGAGCATGTAGCCCGAAATCCGCGTGTCCTTGCCGATCAGCACGGCCGGACGCTCGCCGGCCTTCAGCGGACCGCGCGCCGCGCGGTCGGCCACGAGCACACGGCCTGCCGAATAGCCGAGGCGCATGACGAAATCCGGGGTGATCGGCGCTTGCCCGACGCGGCCGCGGACGCCATCGGTACCAAAGTATTTTCTTGTCACTGTGTTCTCTCCCCGCCTCGTCAACCGTGGCCAGGCGCCAAAGGCTGTCATTGTACTGAAACCTTGGCCGCCTGAGGTAGCGCGAAATCGCACAATACGTTCCGGCGAGATTCTTCGATGCTTTGCACGCGGACTCGCAAGCCAAGTATGTTGGCTTAGCGGGAATTACCGAGCAGGCGGCGGTGTTGGAGCGAGCCGGCCAGGCCGCTGCGTAGGCTATCACGCAGGCCGATCGAGCTTGACCGGTTGATTTTCGTCGGAAGCATGCGCGCCTTGCGCAATTCCCGTCTCTATTCCGGCAAGTCTTTCAAGTTGATTGGCTTCCGCCATTGCAAAATTCAGCAACGCATGGGCAATCCGCGAGGCCAGGACAGACGGGATTAACAGCGGTCGCCGCACCCGCAACGGATTTGCACAAGTGGCAAAACCAAACTCTTGCAGCGAAGTCCTCTGCAGCACAGCCAAACGACGAGTCAGAAAGTATTTCGGCCAGATCGAAAAGGTTCAACGCAAGCCGGCGGTTTTCCACCGACAGCGAATCGTGCGTTGACCAAGCAACCGCCCGCTCCGCGACTTTTCGATAATCTATGAGCTTAAACAAGCGGCCATCCCGTTTCAAATTTGAACCGTGTGGTTGATGGTTCGGCATCGAGTCGATATACAGCGATTGGAGCGATCTTCCTTGTATTTGGTCTGAGCCCGCGCAATCCGATTACCAGTTTGCCAAGTGGCTAGCCATCCTTTCGCGTTCCCGATTATTAGTCACTCACCTTGCGGGCGGAGATCATGCTGTTGATTTCCCGGCTTCCTTCCTGGACTCGAATCGTTCTCGAATAGCCTTCATCCGAGCAAGACGCAGCCCCAAATCCCAATCATATTGATCAGCGCCAGCAGGACGGCTGCACTGCCGATGTCCTTGGCGCGCTTGGCGAGATGGTGCCGGTCGAGCGAAACGCGGTCGACGGTCGCCTCAATGGCCGAGTTGAGCAATTCGACGATGAGTACCAGCAGCACGCTGGCGATCATCAAGGCACGCCCGATACCGCCGACTGGCAGCCACGCGGCCAGGGGAATCAGAAAGACCGCGAGCAGAGTCTCCTGACGAAACGCATCTTCGCAGCGAAACGCTTCGCCGAGACCCGACAGCGAATAGTGGAGTGCATTCCACACCCTCTGCAGGCCCGTCTTTCCCTTGAACGATGATTCGTCGAGCACAGGCTTCTCCTTAGCAAGAGCGGAAAACGGCAAGCTCTTGCCGACCCGCTCAGTCCTTTGCTGCGGCGGCAGCTTGAAGGGCGCGGCGCTATTCATCGAAACGGTCTGCCGATAAACATCGGCGAGCGCGCCGGCCAGCGCGTCGTCCAAGCGTTTGCCGGGGTAGCTGCGCAATGCGGCGGCCGCGCTCAATTCGAATGCCGCGCCGCCAGCCAGCGCAGCAAGTCGTCGGCCGGCATCGGCCGGGCATGAAAGTAACCTTGCATTTCGTCGCAGGCGCAGACGCTGGTTTGGGCGCACTCGGCCGCCGTCTCCACACCTTCGGCGACAACCTCCAGCGAGAGACTCTTGGCCAAAGCGACGATGGCCTGCACGATGGATTTGTTGGCCGGTATGTCTCCCATGCCGCGGACGAATGACTGATCAATTTTCAGGCGGTCAAATGGAAAGCGCTGCAAGTAGCTGAGGCTCGAAAAACCCGTGCCGAAATCGTCAATGGCCAGATTGATGCCCAATTTCTTCAGTTCGCGCAGCTTGTTCAGCACATCGTCGGCGTGACGCATGGCGATGTTTTCCGTGAGTTCAAGTTCGATACAGGCCGGATCGACGCCGGTTTCGTGGAGAATTTCGCCGACCATCTCGGTGAAGTTTTCACGCCGGAACTGAACGGCCGAAATATTGACCGCCATGCGCAGCGGCGGGTCCATGCGCCGCGACCACTGCCGCTGCTGCAGGCAGGCCTCGCGCAAGACCCAGTTGCCCACCTCGATGATCAAACCGCTGTCTTCGGCAATGCCGATAAAGACCGAAGGCGAGAGCAGACCGCGCAGCGGATGCTGCCAGCGCACGAGCGCTTCGACGCCGGCGACGGCGCCAGTGGCGACATTCACTTGCGGCTGGAAGTGCAGCACCAGTTCATCGCGGCCGATTGCCTGTCGAAGGTCGGCCTCAAGCGAGAGATGGTCGAGCGAGTGCATGGTCAGTCCGGGCGCATAGGCCCGGAACACGTTGCGGCCGCTTTGCTTGGCCTCGTACATTGCGGCGTCGGCCTTGGCCAGCAGATTGGCGCTCAGCCGTTCATCGCGCGGATAGATGACGATGCCCAGACTGGCGGTGACGAAGACGGTCCGTTCCAGGACATCGAAGGGCTGGCGAAACGATTCGACGATTCTTTGCGCGGTGATCTCCGCGTCATTCGCATTGTCCAATTGCTGTAGAAGCACGGCAAACTCGTCGCCGCCCAGACGGGCGACGGTATCGTTGCCGCGGATACAGGACTCCAGGCGTTCGGCCACCGCTTGCAGCAGCAAGTCGCCGAAACGGTGGCCCATGGTGTCGTTGAATTGCTTGAAGCGATCCAGATCGACAAACATCAGGCCGACCAAGCGACCGTTGCGGTCGGCTTCACGGCAGGCCATGTGCAGGCGGTCGTTCAGCAGCATGCGATTGGGAATACGCGTCAGCTGGTCGTAGTGGGCCAGATAATAGAGTTCGGCCTGTTTGCGCTCGGTAATGTGGTGCAGGAGGTCGTGGCCTCTGGCAACGCCCAGGTACTTGCCGGCTTCGCTGACGATGAAGCCACTGACCATGTGCTGCATGCCGGCATCGATGATGATCGCCGCCACGTCGTCGATACTCGTCCTGGCATCAACGACAATCGGCTTGAGGTTGACCGCCGGCACCGTATCTTTGAGCTGGGCGAGCGTCTTCTTGCCGAACAACTCGATCGAATAGGGCCGGCTGAAATATTCGATATAGCCGTGGCGTTCAATCAGGGCGTGCGGTTCATCGGCCTCGTCGATGACCGGAATGGCGGTCAGATCCGCCTGCTCGAGGAACAATTTCAGGATATCGTGGCAACGCGCACCGTCGGTGACTGGCGATACCGTCTGATGCAGTTGTCGGACAGACGGAATATTGTGAATATCCTTAATCTCCAGATCCAGCTTCCTTGCGGCCACGCTTATGTATCTTTCCGGCGGCGGCAAGCCCGGCAGATTGCCGAGGACCGTCGCTAGACCAGTTTGTCCGCCAGACATAGTTAGCCAGTCGAATTGGGGACTGCAGGATCGCACACGAGTGTTACGCTCTGATGACGCGGCGGTCATTTGTCCTCGCTCGGCGTCGGGCCGGGTGCGCCTGGCCGGGACGGTCATTCGGCACGGTGCCGTCGACGCGCAGACATCTCGCCCCATGCGGATCAGGCAACTGCGCAACCTTGGTCAAGAGAACGCGCGAGCTGGGTCTACGTATTTTTGTCGACGATGCGTATCAGGCACCGATCATTGTCACTTTCGATGCGCCCAAACCGTGGTCAATCTGAGTGTTCAACAGCGAAAACAGCGCAGCCTGACTGGTCACACTCTAGGAATCCTGTGCTGCAGAATGCGACTGCCCTGCCACCCTCTCGCGCGCCTTTTGTTCTTCCCTCAGTTCACCCATTCTCTGCCGCCATTCAGCAAGTTCCTCGTCCTCATATTCGAGTTGCAAGGCCATGGCCCCAAGCGCCGACAGCCGTCGATCTTCGGTTCTGCGCTTGAATCTTCCGCGCATTCTAGCCATCAGGCGTTCGCTCTCCTCAGGGCTCAGTTGCTTTGCTTTTTCCAGATACTCAGCGGTCGGCGTTATCGATTTCATACAAGTCATCCTTGAAAGTACTGCGGCAATATCAACCTTCGGCGGTCATTGCGCAACTCCGCGCATTGTCGTCTTCAAGCTGTTGCTGGAAAGCGCAAAGAATGGAGGCAATCCTGTACGGTGACTTGAAGGCACCGGGAAACCCCACAAGAATCGAACAATCCGTGCCGATGCCCGGGTCCCTGCCCGCATCCAGCGTTGCCGAGCGCGAAAAATACCGTCGCCGCTGCTCGTCGCTGGCGCGCAGACAAAAAGTTACGCCCCTCCTTCCCGATTCGTCAAGCAAGGGCTGAACGCTGATCCGGGAAACGCGCGACCAAGGAACGAAGAGCCACGACCGTGGCGCCACCCGGCCGAGCTTCCAGATGTTTCGGCGCGACGGGAAATAGACTCCGCGCGCATCGCTCGCATAGTAAATCGCACTACGTGTTGGCCGCAGTGCCGCTGCCAGCATGGCGCAGGCAATTCCGATCCCCAGGATTACCGCTGCGGCGATGCGGTTCGCCGAACCGGCCCAGTAAGCCAGTACGCACGCGGACAACAAACATAGGGGCGGCGCGATTGTCACCATCCAGCGCGGCTCCGCGCAGATGAAATGCGCCGCGTTGAAGGCCGGCAATTCGTCTACGACCGTGTTCACGCCGCGACACCCGAAGGCGAGACGATTTTTCGGCGTATTGTCAGAATTGATTGGCACTCGAAGATCGCCGGGATCAGGGCTTATTGCAGGGTGGAATAGGATTGTTCATAAAGAGGTCGACCGAACTTGTTCTCAGTGCAAGCATCCGGCAGCGGGATTACTTCGAGCGCCAACCGATCGTCCACTGCCGCCGGCAAATCGAGCGCATGCAGCAGGCGTTCGGCAAACTCTTCGGGCGATGCCGATACAAGTTCATGCGGCACGCCGAAATCGTTTATCAGGCGTTCGCGGTCCTCAAAGCCATAAGCGACGACGAACGGATAGATTCCGGCACGGATCGCCGCCAGGTAATCGCTGTGCTCGTCGCCGCAGGCGTAGGTTCGCGCCGGATTGACGGCAAGACATTCTCGCGCTCGTTTGAGTTCGCCCGTCTTGTCCTCGCCCAATGGAATGCACGCGACATAATCGAAATCGCGGATGTCGATGCCATGGCGCGCAAAAAAACGCCGCAAGGTCTCTTCGGGCTCGACCGTCACATTGCGCGTGACAATGCCGACGTGGATACCCGGCTCGGCGAAGAGGGTGTGCAGCAGCGTTGCGATGCCCGGATAGAGAAGCGCTTCGTCGCGGTAAAACTCAGTAAGCGTCGCCAACAGGCGCTTGCGGTTCTGTTTGCCGAACTGCTTGCGCAAATTGGTCGGGAACTCGCGCAGGCCGCCCAGATACTTCAACAACTTGCGGCGCTTTTGAAAACGCTCGAGATCGCCGATCGCCATGCCGTGCTGCAAGAAGGTCTGTTCGATGGCGCGGAAGGCGTCGATGATCGTCCCGTCGGCATCGAAGATCACAAGTCTATTGGGGCTGGCGTAGGCGGGCATGGCCCAAGTCTAGTTCCGTCATGTGACAGAACGATGAAGGAAAAACTCGCGCACTAGGCGCTCAGACCTTCGGCAATCGACCGCCGGAACGCCAACCAGGCGGGCAGCGCAGCGATGATGCCGCCGGCGAGCACCAAGCCGCCAAGCAGGGCCGCCTCGGCACTGCCGACGTCGACCGGCATGGCGAAACCCGTTTGCGCCGTGAGCCAGGCTGACAATCCGGCCGAGGCGGCGACCCCGAGCAGCAGGCCCAGCGCGGCGCCAGCGGCGATCAGCACGGTCACTTCGACCCAGACGACGCAGAAGACATAGCCGCGACTCGCCCCAATTGCGCGCAGTACGGCAAATTGTCGTGCGCGCGCCAGAAAACCGACGAGCAAGGCCATCAGCACGGCGGCGACGACGAGGACTTGCGTGGCCAGCGCGAGCACGGCCATCAGATCGCGCACATTTCCGAGCGTCAGGTACAACTCATTGAGCACCTCGGCGGGAAACAGCGCGATGGAGCGCGGCGTGCGGAATTGGGCGCGCAGGCGATAGGCCGCCGAAATCGAGTCGGGCTTGATGGCGATCGCCGGCACGCCGGGCAGCCGTGAAGCATCCCAGGGGGGACCGAGGTGCGCAGTTGGCCCGGCGGCGTGTCCGTCGGGCAAGCCGTGCACGGCCCAGACATCCTCGACCGGGACGAGGATCGCGCGATCCCAGATGGTGTGGCGCGCCGGCAGCCGGCCGACGACGGTGTAGTGCATCGACGCGTGCGATGGGTCCGGATGATGCGCGTCTTCCTTGTCATGATGCAGGCCATGCTGCGGAGTGAGTATCGCGCCGACCGGCAGCTTCACCGCGGCGCCCACGACTGCCTCGCCGCGCCGCGCGAACAGGCGGCCCTCGGTCGGCGTCAGCGTGCCGCCGCGGCTGGAAAATACTGCGATGGTTCCGACGATTGGATAGCCCTGCCAGTTGTCGCCGAAGGCAATCGGCGCAGCATACTTCGCGCCGGGCGCGTTGCTCGCCTGCGCCAGAATGTCGGCATCGAGCAGCGGCAGGGCCTGCTGGCGAAGGTACACCGCGGTCAACACGAGTTGCGTCGGGCTTCCCGGCGCGCCGACCAGCAGGTCGAAATCGTCCGCCGCGCGCGCACTGCCCTGGCGCAGCGCGCGTTCCTGCGAAATGACGGCGATTCCGGTCGCCAGCGAGACCGCGACCAGCAGCACCGTGACCAGCGCCAGCAGGCGGTTGCGCCGAAGGTCGGCGCGTACGACGGGCAATGGATTGAACAGCGCGGGTCTCATCGCAGGCCGCCGTTCTGCAGCGTCAGGAAGCGATCCATGCGGGCGAGCAGCTCGACTTCATGGGAGACGACGATGAGCGTTGCGCCTTGCGCCTTGACGAGATCGATCAGCAGGTCGCCGATTTGCCGGCGGTGATCCGGATCGAGGCTGGCGGTCGGCTCGTCGGCCATGACGATGGCCGGGCGCAGCAGCAGCGCGCGGGCGAAAGCGACACGCTGCTTCTCGCCACGCGAGAGCAACGCCGCGATGCGGCCAAAGGCGCTGATACCGACTGCGTTAAGCAGATCGCCGGCGCGTTGGCGCAACTCGGCGCCCGGCCGCCAACGATCGAAGCAAGCGGGGAGTAGTACATTGTCGAGCGCGGAGAGCCCGTCGATCAAATGAAAATCCTGAAAGATCAGCCCGACCTGGCGGTGCCGCCAGCGATCGCGTTCAGCGGGTGGCTGCGGGCAGATATCCGTCCCCGCCCAGCGGATCTCTCCGGCGGCGGGAACGGCGATGCCGGCAAGACAATGCAGCAAGGTGGTCTTGCCGGCCCCCGAGGGGCCGCGTATGCCGAGGCGGCCGCCGGATTCGAGATCAAGCACCGGAATTTCGAAAAGTGCCTGTTGCTGTCCGGAAAAGCGCAGTACCAGATCGCGAACGTGCAATCCACTGCCGCTCATTGTTTGCTCAACACGGCATCGACGATACGCACCTGGCTGACGAACCCGGTTTGCGGATCGGTCCATGAGCCGATTTCGAGGCGGCCTTCGACTTCGATGCGCTGGGCGAAATCGACCGGCGCCAGCGCACCCTTGAGATAGATGACGACAATGTCGACCGGCCACTGCGCATCCGAGGCGCAAAAAGGACAAACCGATACCGGCTCGCGCGTCAGAACAAAGAACTTGCTTTCCGGCTTGAGCGGCGGTGCCATGAAGCCGCGCAGGCGAACCGGCTTTCCGATCAGCGCAATTGCCTCCTGCGAATACTTGATGCCGAGGACGCCGACGGATTGATAGAGCGTGGCAAAGCTCAGCAATTCGGCGCCCGACGCCAGCAGTGGCAAGGCCAGCAGCGGCAGGGCCAAGAAAGCGCGGCGGCCGGGCGACGGCGCGCGCCCGGTGCCGCGCAGCCGCGGAAGATCGCTCACTTCTTCCCTGGCGCCAGCGCCAGGGCGTCGGCCATGACCCGGAAAAGCTCGGTGTTCTCCATCTGGCCGTGAATCTTCTGCGCTCCCGGTCCGACCGCCGTGAGGATCACGTCATCGCCCGAATGCACGCCCTGGTTAGCGGCGCGCGGCCCCTTGTTCGGGAGGTTGCCTTCGTGCAGGACGGCGCCCGGAACGTTCTTGTATTTTTCGTTGGCGACCATCACGCCGTCAGCATTCTTGATCGCCGGGACGAATTCCCCCTCCATGAACGGCGCATAGGTGTCGTAGTAATCGGGCGTCGCACCGAACACCATGCGGATGCGCCGCGAGACATCGACGCGGTTCGGATAGCCGTCGGCATCGGGCGCCGGGTAGTTGGGAAAGCCGGCGTCCTCGTAGGTTCCGACCTTGTTACGCAGCTCGCTGGCCGGCGCCTGGTCATCGACGGTGCCGATGACGCTGACCGGATGCGCGTGGTCGGCGGTAACCAGGATCAGAGTTTGGTTTCCATGGGCGCCGGCCCAGTCTTTGGCCAGCTTGACGGCATCGTCAAGCATGATGGTGTCGTAGATCGCGCGCTCCGGATCGAGCGAATGCGAGTACTTGTCAATCCGCGCAGATTCGACCATCAACACAAAACCGTTCTTGTTGCGGGAGAGCACCTTGAGCGCCGCGCGCAACTCTTCGACGACGTCGGGCTGGTCAGGAAAGCTGGCGACGCTGCCCTTTTTGAGAAATTTCAAGTCGAGCGCGCCGTCGACATTGCCGGTGTTGTAAAGGCCGAGCAGACGGGTCGTCTTCGGGTCGTCGGCGGCCGCGAACATTTCCGTCTTGGTCGTCGCCAGTTGGTAGCCGGCCTGCTTGAAGCGGTCGATGAAGTCGATCTCGTCGGCGCGTTTGGAGCCGGGTGTCGTCTTCGGCAGGAAGTTGGGCGAACCGCCGCCCATCATGACGTCGATCTTGCTGTCGTAATACATCTGAACGATGTCGTTGTAGTCCGCGCGACGGCGCGTATGCGAGACCATCGCAGCCGGTGTTGCGTCTTCGATCTCGGAATTGGTGACCGCGCCGACGGCCATGCCCCTGCGCTTGGCGATCGAGGTGATCGTCTCGACCTTCGGGTGATCGAGCGTATTGCCGGCGCGCGAGCAATAAACGCCGAGCGCATTGACGCAGGACTTGTGGCCGGTCGTGTAGGCACTTGCCGAATTGGCAGAATCGGTGATGATCGAATCGGTTCCCTGCGTTGTCAGCAGCGCCATGTACGGCATGTCGTCGAGCGCGAGCTTGCCCTTGTACTTGCCGTCCTCGATTCCCTTCGAGAGGATGCGGGCAGCCGTCCGGTGGGCGATCGAGAAACCGTCGCCGATAAACAGGATCACGTTCTTCGCGGCGCGCTTGCTCGGCGTCGCGTAGACGTTCCAGCTTACCGTCCTGCTGTTCGTTCCATCGCTGGCCGTGACGGCGTATCGCCCCGGCTTGCCGATCGCCGCATCGCGCAGCAGCAGGCTGGAAACGTCTTTGCCGTCTTCCCGGCTGATCGGTTCGGCGGGCTTGCCGAGGACCTTGGCCGGATCGGCGCCGTTGATCGTGACCTTGACCTGCGCGGGATCGACAAGGCCGGCGAATTCGACCTTGAAATCGAAACGGGAACCGGCAAGGATTTCGGCGCGGTTGAGCGGGAAGATGGTTTGCGCGGCGGCCGGCAACGACAGCGCCGCGGCGCACAACGCGAGGATGGGAAATCGAAAACGCATGGACTATTCCTTTGGACATTGATCAGCGCCACTCTAAGTTTTGCGAATTAAGGTTTTGTTACAGTCGCTCTTGATTTCTTCATTTGACACATGTTTGTAAAGTCGCGGCCCCATCCTTCCCGCATCGCTATCACGGTGGGGAGTATTGATGAGGCAAGAGAACTTAGGTGGTGACGGCCGGATCGAAACTTCGGCATGAGGATACTCATCATCAGCGACGCCTGGGAACCGCAGGTCAACGGTGTCGTGCGCACGCTCAAGATGACGCGCCGCGAACTTGAACGCAAGGGACATCTGGTCCGCCTGCTATCGCCGCTCGAGTTTCGCTCAATCCCCTGCCCGACCTACCCGGAAATCAGCCTGGCCCTGACGACGGCGTGGCATGTCGAGCGGCATATCGACGCTTTCCGTCCGGATTGTCTGCACATCGCGACCGAAGGCCCTTTGGGCTGGTTGGCGCGCAGCATCGCCATGCATCGCCGCTGGCCCTTCACCACGGCCTATCACAGCCGCTTTCCGGAGTACGTCGAAGCGCGTTTCCGTGTTCCGACCGCCTGGACGTACGCGCTGCTGCGACGCTTCCACAACGCGGCACGCGCCACCCTGGCGCCGACGCCGGCGATTGTCGCGGACCTCAAGGCACGCGGCTTTCGCGGCGCGCGATTGTGGTCGCGCGGCGTCGATCTGGAATTGTTTGAGCCCACGGGCGACCGCGAAATTGCGGGCAAGCGGCCGATCTTCCTCTACGTCGGCCGGATCGCTGTCGAGAAACAGGTCGACGCCTTTCTCCGCCTCGACCTGCCCGGTGAAAAATGGGTCGCCGGCGAAGGGCCGGCGCGTCGACGCCTGCAGGCGCGCTATCCGGAAGCGCGCTGGTTGGGCGTGCTCGACGGGCATGAATTGGCGCGCCTTTATCGCTCGGCCGACGTCATGGTTTTTCCGAGCGTAACCGATACCTTCGGGCTGGTCATTGCCGAAGCTATGGCCTGCGGCACGCCCGTTGCCGCTTTCCCGGTCGCCGGTCCGATTGATGTCATCGGCGCTTCGGGCGGCGGTGTCATGCACGCTGATCTGCGCACGGCCTGTCTGCAAGCGCTCGAATTGCCGCGCGATCAGGTGCGGCGGCGCGCCGAGCAGTTTTCCTGGTCAGATGCCACCGATCAGATGCTCGCAGCGCTACAGCCTATTCCGCGTCGCACGTCGCGCGGCAACGATGGCGTTGCCGCGCCGGCTTCCCTGGCGTCCCGTTAAGCGCCTGCGACGCTCACCAGGGTTTCTTGCAGGTCAGGAATCCGCTCAGTTCGGTATTCAGCGTACCGATCAGCAATTGGGTACGGCCGGCAATCCAGCCGCGCGTCAGCGGATCAGGTTCGCCTTTCGGATGCAATTCCTTGATCAGGCGCGAGGCCGTGACTTGATCGTTGAGCGTGCCGAGCAAGTCCTGTATGGCCGATAGGGAAGCCTGATAGTCCGCCAAATGCTTGCGCGACAAAATCGGCGAAAAGAATTCGAGTGCGTAGCGCAGTTTCTTGAAGGCAATGCGCAATTCATGGCGGCGTTCGGCGTTCATCTTGCCGTGTTCGCTGGCCAGTATCTTGATCGCCTTGGCCCGCTTTTCGAGCCTCTGGCCGGCGAACTTGCGCAGGCTGTCGCCCGACTTTACGTCCTGCGCCGCGATGGTCGGCGGCGTCTCGCGGAACAGCGCCGCTGAAAAGGCCAGCAGCAGCTGGCTGTATTCCTGCTGCCGCAGAGCAACGCCGGCGGATTCCTGCGCCTTGCGCTGGATCTCGTCGCCGCGCGTGCGCAAGACCGCCAGATCCGCGTCCGCCGGGAAGGCCTCCTCAAGCGGCGCCAGGGTCTCGGTCAGGAAGACGTCCCAGTCGCGCGCGCTGCCAAGATGCCCGGCCAATTTCTTCCAGCGCGGCGAATAGATCGCGACAAAGTTGTCCGCGAGAACCGGTGAGAACAGACGGAATGCCGAACGCAGGCGGCGGATCGCCACTCTGGCCTGATGTACGTATTCGGGGTTGTCGCCGGCGATGGCCCCCGCCTCATTGCGCTGCAACTGAGCGAGACAGGCCAGTGCAATCGTGCGAAACGCGTCGACCGGCGACATCGCGTTTTCGACAACCGAGTTGAAGGCCTTGACGGGTTGCGCCAAGGCGCTGTCGGACAGCGCATAACCGCGCTCAGCCTTGCTCAGGATTTCTGGGTGCAGATGCAGTTCGCTCGCCAGCTCGATCGCCAGCTCGAAGAGCGCATCGGGTGAAGTACCTTCGATCAGCTCCAGTTCCACTTCGCACAGCGCTTCGCCCGCCGTATCCGGACCGCCGGGCGTCGCTGCGGCGCTGATCTTGCCCCGGTCGAGCGCCATCTCGATGACCGACTCAGCCCGTTTCAAGGTCCACGCCGTGCGCGTGAAATCGGTCGAAAAGACGGCTTGCAAGCGCGCGCGACGCGACTCGAGAAAATCACGCAGATCGCTGTCGGTTACGATCGAAAAATCGAAGACGCCGGGCTGCGTCTGCGCCTCCCATTCGTTGCGTTGCGCCAGTCCGCCACTGCCGCTGTCACCGCCGGCGCCCCCCTTGACGGTCATCAGCCAGACCGCCCAGCCCTTGCGACGCAGGCGCAGGGCGATGCCGCGCTTGCGCAGCTCGAGTTCGGGCGTGTCATAGTAGGTATTGAGCAACCGGTACTTCTGCGGCCGCTGGCCGGACAGCAGCGGGTGAAGTTGCAGGCGCCGCGCTTGTGAAGAAGGCAGACGTAGTTTGAGCTCGATTTCCTTGGGCATTCGAGTGTCTTTCTTCCCCCGGGGCCTTCTTATGCGGGCGGCTCGGCATAACCGCTACCGCCGCGAGCGAGAAGATTAGCAGAGATGACAGGCGCTTGTCTTGCTCGGGCGTATTACAGTTCTATGACAGCCGCGGGTATTCGAGAAGAATAGCCGGCGCCCTCATGCACCTGCCTGCCAGACCGCCAGGGCATCGCGCGTCGCGCCGACGTCATGTATGCGCAGGATGCGCGCGCCGTGCTGCGCGGCCAGCAGGGCCGCGGCGACGCTTGCGGCCAGACGTTCTTCGACCGGACGGCCGGTGATCGCCCCGAGCATGGCTTTGCGCGAAATCCCGGCCAACAACGGCAGGCTGCCGCCAGCGAGTTCGTCGAGACGGCGCAGCAGTTCGACGTTGTGCTCCAGCGTTTTGCCGAATCCGAAGCCGGGATCGATGACCAGGCGATCGCGCGAAATTCCCCCGTCCGTCGCCGCTGCCGCCCGCGCCGCCAGAAAATCCCGCACTTCTACAAAGACATCGTCATAGGCCGGGCTGTGCTGCATGGTCATTGGTTCGCCCTGCATATGCATCAGGCACACGGCGCAATTGCTGGCGGCAACCGCGGCGACGGCGCCCGGCATGCGCAAGGCATAGATGTCGTTGATCATCGCCGCGCCGTGGGCCAGGGCCGCGCGCATGACTTCGGGCTTGTAGGTATCGACCGAGACCGGGACGCCGCAATCGGCCAAGGCATCGAGGACCGGCAAGAGGCGGGCCAGTTCTTCGTCGAGCGTCGCCGGAACCGCACCTGGGCGCGACGATTCGGCGCCGAGATCGAGCAGGTCGGCGCCGGCAGCGATTTGCGCTCGCGCATGGGCGACGGCGCGGACGGGATCGCTGGCCAGTCCATCCCCGGAAAAGGAATCCACCGTCAGATTGACGATCCCCATCAGCAGGGGGCGGTCGAGCGGCAGCAGGAATTTCCCGCAACGGAGCATCGGCTGATCTCGAAAAAAAACCGGGGGAGTTTTGCTCCCCGGCTGCTTGCCCGTCGCTCAGGCCGGTGCGACCGCGCTCGGCGCGGCATCCGGCGGCGTGTCGGTCGGCGTTGCAGCTTTCGGCTGCGGCATCTTCGGCGGACGCGGCGGCTTGCCTTCCATGATGTCGTTGATCTGGTCGGCGTCGATGGTTTCGAGCTCGAGCAGCGCCGCGGTCATCGCCTCGACCTTGTCGCGATTCTCCTCGAGCAGCTTGCGCGCCAGCGCATACTGTTCGTCGATGATGCGGCGGATTTCGGCGTCGACGGTCTGCATCGTCGTTTCCGACATGTTCTTGTGCGTGGTCACCGAACGGCCGAGGAAGACCTCGCCTTCGTTTTCGCCATAGACCATCGGCCCGAGCACGTCCGACATGCCGTAGCGCGTCACCATGTCGCGCGCCATCTGCGTCGCGCGCTCGAAGTCGTTCGAAGCGCCGGTGGTCATCTGGTGCATGAACAGTTCTTCGGCGATACGGCCGCCGAACAGCACGGCGATGCGGCTCATCAGGTAAACCCGGTCGTAGGCGTAGCGGTCTTCTTCCGGCAACTGCATGGTCAGGCCCAGCGCGCGGCCGCGCGGGATGATGGTGACCTTGTGAACTGGGTCGGACTTGGGCACCAGCTTGGCGACGACGGCGTGACCCGACTCGTGGTAGGCGGTATTGCGCTTCTCTTCGTCGTTCATCACCATGCTTCGACGCTCGGCGCCCATCAGGATCTTGTCCTTGGCCTTCTCGAAATCTTCCATGTCGACGAGGCGCTTGCTGGCGCGCGCGGCGAACAGGGCCGCTTCATTGACCAGGTTGGCAAGGTCGGCGCCGGACATTCCCGGCGTTCCGCGCGCCAGGATGTCGGCCTTGACGTCGGGCGACAGCGGCACCTTGCGCATATGCACCATAAGTATTTGTTCGCGGCCGCGGATGTCCGGCAACGGCACGACGACCTGGCGGTCGAAACGGCCCGGACGCATCAGCGCCGGATCGAGCACGTCGGGACGGTTGGTCGCGGCGATCACGATGACCCCGACACTGGCTTCGAATCCGTCCATTTCGACGAGCATCTGGTTCAGGGTCTGTTCGCGTTCGTCATTGCCGCCGCCCAGGCCGGCGCCGCGCTGGCGGCCGACGGCGTCGAGTTCGTCGATGAAGACGATGCACGGCGAATGCTTCTTGGCGTTCTCGAACATGTCGCGCACGCGCGCCGCGCCGACGCCGACGAACATTTCGACGAAATCGGAACCCGAGATCGAGAAGAACGGCACCTTGGCTTCGCCGGCAATGGCCTTGGCCAGCAGCGTCTTGCCGGTCCCCGGATTGCCGACCAGCAGCACGCCCTTGGGGATACGGCCGCCGAGCTTCTGGAACTTGGTCGGATCGCGCAGGAAATCGACGAGCTCGGAGACTTCCTCCTTGGCTTCGTCGCAGCCGGCGACGTCGGCGAAGGTGATGCTGTTCGTCGATTCGTCAAGCAACCGGGCCTTGCTCTTGCCGAACGAGAAAGCCCCGCCACGGCCGCCGCCCTGCATCTGGCGCATGAAGAACACCCAGACGCCGATCAGCAGCAGCATCGGGAACCAGCTGACGAAAATGTTCATCAGGAAGGATTGTTCCTCCTCGGGCTTGGCTTCGATCTTGACGCCATACTTGAGCAAATCAGAAACCATCCACAGGTCAGGCGGCGCGTATGAGGTCACCTTGCGCCCGTCGCTCGTCGTCGCCTTGAGCATGCGCCCTTCGATGACCACTTTGGAAATCGCGCCGTTCTTGACTTCATCCATGAACTGCGAGTATTCCATCGTCGGCTGCGCGACCTGGCGCGTATTGAACTGGTTGAATACGGCCATCAGGACCAGGCCGATCACCAGCCACACGGCCATATTCTTGAACATGTTATTCAATGCTGTACCTCTTCTCCGTTGCTCCCCAGGGAACTCCTGAAAGGATGTGTATTGCGCACAAACATCATTCTAAACCGTTTCCCGGCCGATTGAGGCGCTGGCGTCCTTAAGGCGCCGGCCCAGCAGATAAACCTCGGGACTGCGGTCGCGGGAAGCATCCGGCTTGCGCGTGGCGACCGTGCTGAACGTACTTTTCATTTCGCGCACGAAGTCATCGTAACCATGACCCTGGAAAACTTTGACCAGAAATGCCCCGTCGGGTTTCAGCCAGTTGCGCGAGAAAGCCAGCGCCAGCTCGGCAAGATGCATCACTCGCGCCTGGTCGGAGACGAGTATGCCTGACATATTGGGTGCCATGTCGGAAAGCACAAGCCCTACCTTGCGGCCGGCGAGCATGGTTTCCAGATCCTGCAATACTTTCTCTTCGCGAAAATCACCCTGGATGAAGCTGACCCCGCGCAGGGGATCCATTTCCAGCAGGTCGAGCGCGATGACGCTGCCCTTGCCCTGCATGCGTTTGGCCGCGACCTGTGACCAGCCGCCGGGCGTCGCACCGAGGTCGACAACGACCTCGCCACTGCGTATCAGGTGATCCCGATCGTCGATTTCCAGGAGCTTGAACGAGGCGCGCGAACGATAGCCTTCGGCCTTGGCGCGTTGCACGTAAGGATCATTGACGTGTTCATGCAACCACGCATTACTTGTTCTCGTTCGTTTCATCGCCAAAAATTTCGGTAAAATCCGTTCTTTGCAAAGGTCTACTGAATGCTCGATATTACAGCCGATGAACGGCGCGCGCTGCGCGCCCGTGCCCACGCCCTCAATCCCGTCGTGGCGATCAGCCAAAACGGGCTGTCTGAATCCGTCTTGCGCGAAATCGCCGCCAACCTCGACAGCCACGAACTGATCAAGATCCGCGTCTTCAACGACGCGCGCGAGGTGCGCGAAGAGTATCTCTCGGCCATCTGCGAACAGCTGGGTGCGGCGCCGGTGCAGCACATCGGCAAGCTGCTCGTCATTTGGCGCCCGTCGCCGGACGTCAAAGCGGCCAAACCGCGCCGCGGCCGCAGCGAGCCGCGCCGCACCAAGCGCAGCTTCCAGGGCGGCACGCCCGGTTAAAGCGGCGCGTTTCCGGCGTTCGTGCGCCTTACTCGTAGCGGACGTCCAGCACTTCGTATTCGCGCAAGCCGCCGGGCGCCTGCACTTGCGCGATATCGCCGGCGAACTTGCCGATCAGCGCGCGGGCAATCGGCGAATTGACCGAAATCTTCCCGGCCTTAATATCGGCTTCATCCTCGCCGACGATCTGGTAGCAGACCTGTGTCCCGGTATCCTGGTCCTCGAGGTTCAAGGTTGCACCAAAAACGCAGCGGCCGTCGGCGTCGAGCAGCTTGGGGTCGATGATCTGGGCATTGGCGAGCTTGCTGTCGATCTCCTTGATACGCCCTTCGACGAACCCCTGGCGCTCCTTGGCGGCTTCGTATTCGGCATTTTCGGAAAGATCGCCATGCGAGCGCGCTTCGGCGATGGCGGAAATCACCTTGGGCCGCTCGACGGCTTTTAGCTGCTGCAGTTCGGCGCGGAGTCTTTCCGCGCCCTTAACTGTCAGGGGTATCTTGCTCATAATCAATGCTCTCTCGGTTCGCTAGTAAAGCAAAACCGCCGGCACCCGTGCAAGGCTGCACCCGGCGGTTTGAGGCGTGTTCAGTGCAATTGTGCGTGCAAAGCCTGGAGCGAGTACACCATCAGTTCACCGCGGCTCTTGATTCCAACGGCAGCGGCTTCAGCGCCCCACACCGTCGTATACATCGTCACCCTGGCCGCCAGGCCGGAGGTCCGGATCGAGCGCGAATCGTTGATCGCCTGCCGCTTCTCGTCCACCGTATTGATGATCAGAGAAATCTCCTTGTTCTTGATCATATCGACGATATGCGGGCGTCCTTCGATCACCTTGTTGACCGTCGCCACCGGAATACCCGCACGTGAT
Source organism: uncultured beta proteobacterium (assembly GCA_903886975.1). Classification (GTDB taxonomy): domain Bacteria; phylum Pseudomonadota; class Gammaproteobacteria; order Burkholderiales; family Rhodocyclaceae; genus Propionivibrio. The sequence goes on along the minus strand of CAISOB010000008.1, from coordinate 28,073 downwards.
ATCGCCAATGCCGTGCCGCGCGTGGCAATGATGGCGAACCCCGCCGCGTGCAAATCACGGGCGATTTCGACAACTTTGACCTTGTCCGATTCCTTGACGCTGATAAAGACCTTGCCGGCGACGGGAAGTTTCACGCCCGCGGCCATCTGGCTCTTGGTGAAAGCTTCCTCGAAAGTCCCGCCGACGCCCATGACCTCGCCGGTCGATTTCATTTCCGGTCCGAGAATGGTATCGACGCCGGGGAACTTGTTGAACGGGAAGACCGCCTCCTTGACCGAGTAGTACGAAGGAATAATTTCCCCGCTCACCCCCTGGCTGGCCAGCGTCTGCCCGGCCATGCAGCGCGCGGCGATTTTCGCCAGTTGCAAGCCGGTGGCCTTTGACACGAAAGGCACGGTGCGCGAGGCGCGCGGATTGACTTCGAGCACATAGACGACGTCGTTCTGGATGGCGAACTGCACGTTCATCAAGCCGCAGACATTGAGGCCTTTGGCCATCAAGGCGGTCTGCCGGCGCATCTCGTCCTGCACCGGGGGCGACAGCGAATACGGCGGCAGCGAGCACGCCGAATCGCCGGAATGGACACCGGCCTGCTCGATGTGCTCCATGACGCCGCCGATGATCACCTGCTCGCCGTCCGAGAGCGCATCGACGTCAACTTCGATGGCGTCGTTGAGAAAGCGGTCGAGCAGCACCGGCGAATCGTTCGAAACCTTGACCGCTTCGCGCATGTAGCGCTCAAGGTCGCGCGCCTCGTGCACGATCTCCATGGCCCGGCCGCCGAGCACATACGACGGGCGGACGACCAGCGGGTAACCGATCTCCTCGGCGAGACGCAAGGCATCGGCTTCGGTGCGCGCGGTGCGGTTGGCCGGCTGCTTGAGGCCGAGTTCTTGCAAAAGCTTCTGGAAACGTTCACGGTCTTCGGCCGCGTCGATCATGTCCGGGCTGGTGCCGATGATCGGCACGCCGTTGGCCTCGAGATCGCGCGCGAGTTTCAAAGGCGTCTGGCCGCCGAACTGCACGATGACGCCGACGGGCTTTTCGACGGCGACGATTTCGAGCACGTCTTCGAGCGTCAAGGGCTCGAAATAGAGACGGTCGGAGATATCGTAATCGGTAGATACCGTCTCCGGATTGCAATTGACCATGATCGTTTCATACCCGTCCTCGCGCAAGGCGAGCGCGGCATGCACGCAGCAGTAGTCGAATTCGATGCCCTGGCCGATGCGGTTCGGGCCGCCGCCGAGCACCATGATCTTCTTGCGGTCGGTGGGCCTGGCTTCGCACTCTTCCTCGTAGGTGGAGTACATATAGGCGGTGCTCGTCGAGAACTCGGCGGCGCAGGTATCGACCCGCTTATAGACGGGGCGAATGCCCATGGCATGGCGTTGCCGGCGCACCTCGGTCTCGGTGATCTTCAAGAGCTTGGCCAGGCGCCGGTCGGAGAAGCCCTTGCGCTTGAGTCCGCGCAGCGTCGCCGGGGCGATCTCGCCGAAGGTCATGTCGTCGAGTTGCATCTCGATGCGCACGATGTCCTCGATCTGGGCCAGAAACCACGGATCGATGTGCGTCAGCGCGTGCACCTCGTCGAGGGTGAAGCCATTTTCGAAAGCGTCGCCGACGTACCAGATGCGCTCGGGTCCGGGTTCGCCGAGCTGGCGTTCGAGTTCTTCGCGGTCGGTGGTGCGCTGGTTCATGCCATCGACGCCGACTTCGAGGCCGCGCAGCGCTTTCTGGAAAGACTCCTGGAAAGTGCGCCCGATGGCCATCACTTCGCCAACCGATTTCATCTGCGTCGTGAGGTGCGAGTCGGCGGTCGGGAATTTTTCGAAGGCGAAACGCGGCACCTTGGTGACGACGTAGTCGATCGACGGCTCGAACGACGCCGGCGTCTTGCCGCCGGTGATGTCGTTGGCCAGTTCGTCGAGCGTGTAGCCGACAGCCAGCTTGGCCGCCACCTTGGCAATCGGAAAGCCGGTGGCCTTCGAGGCCAGGGCGGAGGAGCGCGAAACACGCGGGTTCATTTCGATGATCAGCAGCCGGCCATCGGTCGGATTGATGGCGAACTGCACATTGGAGCCGCCGGTATCGACGCCGATCTCGCGCAGCACCGCCACCGAGGCGTCGCGCATGATCTGGTATTCCTTGTCGGTCAGCGTCTGCGCCGGCGCGACGGTAATCGAATCGCCGGTATGCACGCCCATCGGATCGAGGTTCTCGATCGAGCAGATGATGATGCAGTTGTCGGCCTTGTCGCGCACCACCTCCATCTCGAATTCTTTCCAGCCGATCAGCGACTCTTCGATCAAGAGTTCGTGCGTCGGGCTGGCTTCGAGACCGCGCTTGCAGATCTCGACGAATTCTTCGTGGTTGTAGGCGATGCCGCCGCCCGAGCCGCCCATCGTGAAAGACGGGCGGATGATCACCGGGAAACCGATTCCGGCCTGCACCTGCTCGGCTTCCTCCATCGAGTGCGCCGCCGCCGAATGCGCCGAGGCCAGCCCGATGCGCGTCATCGCCGCCTTGAACTTCTCGCGGTCCTCGGCCTTGTCGATCGCTTCTTTCGATGCGCCTATCATTTCGACCGCGTATTTCGCGAGCACGCCGTGCTTGGCCAGGTCGAGCGCGCAGTTGAGCGCGGTCTGCCCGCCCATGGTCGGCAGCAACGCGTCGGGACGTTCCTTCTCGATGATCTTTTCGACGACCCGCCAGGTGATCGGCTCGATGTAGGTCACATCGGCCATCTCCGGATCGGTCATGATCGTCGCCGGATTGGAATTAACCAGAATGACGCGGTAGCCCTCCTCGCGCAGCGCCTTGCAGGCCTGCGCGCCGGAGTAATCGAACTCGCAGGCCTGGCCGATGACGATCGGGCCAGCGCCGATGATGAGGATGCTCTTGAGGTCTGTGCGCTTTGGCATTAATTTCCCCTGGCCGGCTGCATCAGCGCGATGAAGCGGTCGAACAGATAGCCGAGGTCATGGGGTCCGGGGCTCGCTTCCGGATGCCCCTGAAAGGAAAAGGCCGGCACATCGGTGCGACTCACGCCCTGCAGCGAGCCGTCGAACAGCGAAATATGCGTCGCCCGCAGATTGGCCGGAAGGCTCGCCGGATCGACGGCGAAACCGTGGTTCTGGCTGGTGATCATCACCTGCTGCGTGGCGAGATCCTTGACCGGATGATTGGCGCCGTGATGTCCGAATTTCATCTTGATCGTCCGCGCTCCGGAAGCCAGCGCCAGCAACTGGTGGCCGAGGCAGATGCCGTAGATCGGCACCTTCTTCTCGAGCAGTTCGGCGATGGCCTTGATCGCGTAGTCGCAGGGTTCAGGATCGCCGGGACCGTTGGACAGGAAAACCCCATCGGGCGAAAGCGCCAGCACCTCGGCCGCGGTCGTCTGCGCCGGCACGACGGTGACCTTGCAGCCGCGCGCGGCGAGCATGCGCAGACTGTTGTGCTTGACGCCGAAGTCGTAGGCGACGACATGGAATTTGACCGCGGCGCCCGGCTGGTAGCCGGTCAGCGACCATTCGCCCTCGTTCCAGACATAGGGCGACGCAACCGACACCACCTTGGCCAGATCCATTCCAGCCAGGCCGGGAAAGGCGCGCGCCTCGGCGATGGCCAGGGCTTCGTCGATCGTCCCGGCCATCAGACAGCCGGCCTGGGCCCCCTTCTCGCGCAACAGGCGAGTCAGCTTGCGCGTGTCGATGCCGGCGATCGCCACCACGCCATGCTTCTTCAGGTAGTCGGACAGGTTGTCCTGCAGGCGCCAGCTTTCGGCGCGCAGCGGCAGGTCGCGAATGACGAGGCCAGCGGCGAAATTGGCGCGTGACTCGAAATCGTCGTCGTTACAACCGGTATTGCCGATATGCGGATAGGTCAGGGTGACGATCTGGCGGCAGTAGGACGGATCGGTGAGGATTTCCTGGTAGCCGGTCATCGCCGTATTGAACACCACTTCGCCACTTGTCTTGCCGGAACAACCGATCGCCTGACCCCGAAATACAGTGCCATCGGCCAAGGCGAGAATTGCTGACGGAAGAGAGGGTAACAAGGACACGACAGACTCCTAATCCGTGGCTCAGATACGCAAAGCGGGACGGCGCGCAGCCCTCCCGCTCGAACACTCGCAAACCTACGGATTATAACTCAGAGCCCTGTTCTCGGCAATTGCGCGGCGAGCGATAGCCTTGTCAGTGCGCGCCGATTTGCCGGTGCAAGCCGCGTCATACCGGAACGGCACCGGCGACGAAGCGCTCCATTTCGGGCTTCAGGCGGGTCATTTGCAGCACCAGATCATCGATCAACTTGCCGCAATGTTGCCAATCGATGCTGCCATCGGTCTTGGCCGCGTGTTCCAGATCGAGCGCAATGCGGCGCGCCGTTTCCGCGTGGAAGATGGCCAGCAGGCTCTTTACGGTGTGCGCGTCCATGCACAATTGCAACGCGTTCTGGTCGTGCAGGTCGGTTTCGAGTCGCGACAAATGCTGATCCCATTCATTGATCAGCATGCCGGCCATGGTCAGCAGCAGGTCGCGATCACCCAGATCGCGCATCGCGGCGCGCAGATCGAGCGTCGTTTCGGAGACATTGATGTTCGCGCCGAAATCGGCCGGCACTTCGCCGGGCAGCACATCGGGCCCGCTCTCGACATCGAGGCCGCGATCGATTGCCGCGTAAAGTTCCTGCGGCTTGATCGGCTTGGATACGTAGTCGTTCATTCCGGCCTGCAGGCAGCGGTCGCGGTCCCCGTCCATGGCATTGGCCGTCATGGCGATGATGCACACCGGTTTGAAATCCTGCGAGACAACCCAGCTGCGCCTCATTTCGCGCGACCGGATGGACTCCGCCGCTTCGATGCCGTCCATGACCGGCATCTGCATGTCCATGAGGATCAGATCGAAACGGCTCTTCTCGAAGCATTCCACCGCCTCAGCGCCGTTGTTGGCCAGCGTCACATGGTAGCCGCGTTTTTTCAACAGGCGTTCGGCGAGTTCCTGATTGACTGGATTGTCCTCGACCAGCAGCACTTCGAGCGGGCCGGATTCATCGAGCGAAATTCGATCCGAAAAAACGAAGGGGTCGAACAGCGGCCCGCTTTCACTTCGTTGACCGGAGACGAGTTGCAAGGCCTCCATCAGATCGTCGGGCGCAATCGGCTTGACCAGATGGGCATCGACGCCAAGTTCGCGCAAGTGTTTCAGATTCTGGCGCTGCTGCTCGGTATCGAGCAGCATGATGAGTTTCTCGGCATGCTCGCTGCCCTGCCACGCCTCGGCCAGCGCCATGCCGGCAGGCGACGACATCGCCGCGTCGGCCAGCACGCAATCGTAGGGGAAGCCCAGCTTGCGCGATTTTTCGATCGCGGCGACGGCCGCCTTGCCTTCGGCGATATGCGTCGTCTGCATGCCGGTGCGTGCGAGAAAGCTGACCAACTGTGCGGCGACCGCCGGATTCTTTTCCACAACCAGCGCACGCTGCGTACTGAACTGCTGATCGGCTATCGGCGCGACGCTGGTCGTATCGACGCCAAAGCGCCCGGTAAAATAAAAGCACGAGCCTTCGCCTTCGGTGCTCTCCAGCCAGACCCGCCCGCCCATCATCTGGACGAGATGAGCGCATATCGTCAATCCCAAGCCGGTGCCGCCGTAGCGCCGGGTCGTCGAATCGTCGGCCTGTGAAAAGGCTTCGAAGACCACGCCTTGCCGCGACAACGGAATGCCGATGCCGGTATCGCGTACCGCGAAGCGCAAAACCACCGAAGTAGTCTCCCGCTCCTCGACGCTGACGTCGACCGAGATCATGCCGTGGGCAGTGAACTTCACGGCGTTGCCGACCAGGTTGCCGATCACCTGCCGCACCCGCGTCGGATCGCCGATGACGCGCTGGGGCACATCGGGCGCCAGCGAAACGATCACCTCGAGGCCCTTCTTGTGCGCCGTCACCGACTGCGCGCGGACGCCTTCATAAACGAGACTGGACAGCGAAAACGCGATCTCCTCGAAGCGCAGCTTGCCGGCCTCGATCTTCGAAAAGTCGAGAATATCGTTAACGATTGCGAGCAAGGCCTCCGCAGACGATTGAACGGTTTTCAGGTAGTGCCGCTGTTCGCTGTCGAGATGGGTATCGAGCGCGAGTTCGGTCATGCCGATGATGCCGTTCATCGGCGTGCGGATCTCGTGGCTCATGTTGGCCATGAAATAGCTGCGCGCGCGGTTGGCTGCTTCGGCTGCTTCCTTGGCCTGCAGGGCTTCGGTGGCTGGCTGCCGGAAATCGGTGATATCGCGGTGCAAGAGCAGCAGACGCGCCGGCTTGCCATCGGCGTCGCGCGCGACGACCCGGCCTTTGAGAAACAGCCATTTCCACTCACCGGACTTGGTCTTCAGCCGGCAGTCGGCCTGGAAGGAACGCGATTGCCCGTGCACATGCGCGTTGATCGCCGCATTGAATGCGCGCAGATCGTCCGGCTGAACCAGAGCCCGCCAGCCATTGATCGTGTCGTCGACGTCCGCATCGGTGTAATCCAGCAGCGCTTTCCAGCGCTTGCCCGAATTGATGCGGCCGCTTTTGAGGTTCCAGTCGGAAAAGCTGTCGCCGGAAAGTTCGGATTGCACATTGTGCACGCCGACAAGTTGCGTGATCAGCCCGTCCGAGACTTCGAGAACTTTTGCCACACCGCTGGCCAGTTCCGGATGGTCTTTTCCGGCAAGCGCGAGCATTCGCGTCAATACCGCCTCGCCCTCGGCGCCAAAAATCTCTCGAAGTTTGTCGGCGAGCAGTGGGGATTTCATGGTGGCGGCAGGGCCATCGTCAGCGCAATCCGAGAACGTCCTGCATGTCGAACAGCCCGCTCTTCTTGTCGGCGAGAAAGCGTGCGGCGCGCAGGCTGCCGAGCGCGTAAGGCATGCGGCTCGCCGCCTTGTGGCTGATTTCGATCCGCTCGCCCGTGGCGCAATACATCACGGTGTGGTCGCCGACGATGTCGCCGCCGCGTACGCTGGCAAAGCCGATGGACTGCGGGTCGCGTTCGCCGGTCTGCCCGTGACGGCCGAAGATTCCGCATTGCTGCAAATCGCGGCCGAGGGCCTGGGCCACCACTTCACCCATGCGCAGCGCCGTTCCGGAGGGCGCGTCGACCTTGTGCTTGTGATGCGCTTCGACGATCTCGATGTCGTAGCCCTGGGCGAGAAGGCGCGTCGCCGTGTCGAGCAGCTTGAAGACGATATTCACGCCGACGCTCATGTTCGGCGTGAAAACGATCGGAATTTCGTGTGCCGCATCGGCGATGATCTTCTTCTCCTGCTCGTCGAATCCGGTCGTACCAATGACAATGGCAACCTTGTGGCGAAGACAGATGGCCAGGTGCACCAGCGTGCCTTGCGGGCGAGTGAAGTCGATCAGACACTCCGCTCGGGCGATCCCGGCCTCGACATCTGTGCTTATCGGCACGCCACAGGGCGTGCCGAGCAGTTCGCCGGCGTCCTTGCCGATCGCCGGCGTTCCCGGCTGGTCGAGCGCCGATACCAGCGTCACCTGGCTATCGTTCAAGGCCGATTCGGTGATCATCCGGCCCATGCGCCCGCCGGCGCCGGCAATCGCGATCTTGAGTGCGTCCATATCAAAAACCCATGTTTTCCATCATCCGACCGAAAAAGCCTCGCTCTTCCATTGGCGGCGCTTTTGCGTCGGGAGCGATCGAACCGAGGTCGATTTCGCGCGTCTTGCTGTCGGGAAGCGCGGCGAAGTCGCCGGCCTGCGCAGCGTCTACGTCGCCAGCGACACGGATCAGTTTGTCGCTGGCATCGAAGAAGGTCGAAAACTTCCGCATCTCGACTTGGCCATTGCCTTTCTGCAGCCGATAAACGTAGTCCCAGCGGTTGGCATGAAACATATCCATCAACACCGGCGTGCCCAGAACGAAACGTACCTGGTCCTTGGTCAAGCCCGGTTTGAGCTGCGACACCATGTCCTGGGTCAGCACGTTACCCTGCTGGACGTCGATCTTGTATTCATTGACGATGCGCGGCACCGTGGTGCAGCCGGCAAGGGCGGCGAGCAGGAGCGCCGTGCGGGCGAGTCGGGAAAGAGTCATACTTGGATCTTTTCCATGCAGATGGTCAAAATTGTTGCGCAATAGAACTCCGGCGCTGGCCGGGTTCTCAAAGTCGTATCATGCTGCATATCATAACCGAAAAGGGATGCCGCCTTTTGCCGCCGTTCGACCCCGACCATGAGCAAATCAACCGACCTGCAGCGCATCGGCCTGAAAGCCACTTTCCCGCGCCTTAAGATACTCGAACTTTTCGAGAACGCCGAGGTGCGCCACCTCACTGCCGATGATGTCTATCGCCTGCTGCTCAACGAGAACATGGACATCGGCCTGGCCACGGTCTATCGCGTGCTGACGCAATTCGAGCAGGCCGGCCTGCTCGAACGCCACCATTTCGAATCAGGCAAATCGGTTTTCGAGATCAAGGCCGGACAGCATCATGACCACCTGGTGTGCATCAACTGTGCTCGCGTCGAGGAATTCTATGACGAAGAAATCGAACGTCGTCAGAAGAAGATCGCCAAGGAGCGCGGCTTCGCGATCCAGGAGCATGCGCTTTACCTCTACAGCGAATGCACCAAGACCGACTGTCCGCACCGGAACAAGCCCGTCAAACCGTGATCCAGCCCGAATGCCGGCCGGTCAGGCAAAGGAATCGAGAAGCGCGCCGAGTTGAACGGTAGCTTGGCCGCTTTGTGCAACGCCGCTGTAGAGGCTCGCGCCGCCTTGACCGACATTCGCGTTGCTATCGCGCGAAGCGGTGGCAGCGGCGGCTTCCTGCCGCTGCTGCAGTGAGAGTTCGATACGCGCCTCGCTGACCATGCTGCTCGCCTGCGCGGCAACGCTTTCGTCCTGAGCGGAGGGGTCGGCTGGCGCCAATGCCGCGGCGCGAATCTGCTCGGCCTTGCTTATCGTCTTGGCCGGCGACGAAGCCGGCGAAGAATCGATCAGAACGTCGCCGCCGACGGCATAGCGTTGACCGTCCGGCCCGGTCTGATACTTGTACGAGACGCCGCCGCGTATGAGATCGCCGCCCACAGCCATATGCGCCTGTTCGTGAGCGCGGACCTTGCGATCGATCTCCTTGAGTTGCGCGACCTGTTGTTGCGCCTGCGCCGACAACTGGCCGGACTTCGCGCTCGCCGAATTTGCGGAATTCGCGCCTGATGCCGACGTCGCCAGCGCCCCGGAACGTACAAGTCGACCCGAAACTGAATCCGGCGGCAGCGAAGCGCTTGCGGCGACCTGTATCGTCATGGAAGTGTTAAGCGAGACCTTGAGTCAAGGACTATACCGTCAGGATAGAACAGACGCGGGCGATTAGCCAGTGCGGCAGCACAAACCGCATTGGCCTTCAGGAAATACTCAGCATTTCCCGGGCATGTTGGCGGCTGATCGCCGTGATCTCGACGCCGCCGAGCATGCGCGCCAGTTCTTCGATGCGGGCATCCCGGTCGAGAGCCACGACGCGGCTTCTGACCTGCCCGCCGTCGATGCTCTTGATCACCTGCCACTGCCAGTTGGCGCGAGCAGCCACCTGCGGCAGATGCGTAACGCACAGCACTTGCCGCTCGCGGCCGAGTTCATTGAGCAGGCGCCCGACGACCTCGGCAACCGCGCCGCCGATACCGACATCGACCTCGTCGAAAATCAGCGTTGGAACGCTCGCCGCCTGGCTGGTCACCACCTGGATGGCCAAGCTGATGCGCGACAGTTCGCCGCCGGAAGCGACTTTCGCCAGCGCGCGCGATTCGCTGCCCGCCAATCCGGCAACGCGGAATTCGATCTGTTCGAGGCCGGCCGCCGTACCGACCTCAAGGGGCAAAAGCACGGCCTCGAAGCGACCGCCGCCGAGCGCCAGTTGCTGCATGACGCGGCTGACCTCGACGCCGAGCGCCGCCGCAGCTTTGGCGCGACCCTTGGACAGGCGTTTGGCCAGTTCTTCGTAGGCGCCGCGCGCCGCCGCGGCGCGTGCCTCCAGCGTCGCAAGATCCGCGCTTTCGCCGAGGATCGCCAGTCGCTCCTGCCAGCGCGAGAGCAAAGCCGGCAATTCATCGGGACTCGTTCGGAACTTGCGCGCGCAGCCGAGCACCGCTTCGATCCGATGCTCAAGCTCACCGAGGCGCTGCGGATCGAGTTCGACGCGATCGGCATAACGGCGCAGGGCCGACACCGCTTCGGCGAGTTCTGCCTGCGCCGATTGCAGCAGCGCGGCGACCTCGGCCAGTGCCGGATCGTACTCGGCCAGGGCGTCGAGGCGGGCGGCGACGGCATCGACCTGCCCCTCGCAGGCGGAATCTCCCTCGGCCAGCAGGGCCAGCGAAAAGCGGGCGCCTTCGGCCAGGCTCGCCGCGTGCCCGAGGCGCTTGTGCTCGATGTTCAGCGTCTCCCATTCATTTGCCGAAAAGCCGAGCGTTTCCAGTTCGCGCACCTGCCATTCGAGTTGCTCGCGCTCCTGCGCCAGCGCCTGCGCGCCGCCGGCCGAGGCCTCGAGCAGCGTTCTGGCGTCGCGCCAGAGCCGCCAGGCGGCGGCCACTTCGGCAAGCAAGGGATTGAGCTTGGCATGGCTATCGAGCAGCGAGCGCTGCGCATCGCCCCGCAGCAGCGACTGATGCGCGTGCTGCCCGTGAATATCGACGAGGGATTCCGCCACTTCGCGCAACTGCTGTAGCGTCACTGGCGAACCGTTGAGATAGGCGCGCGAACGACCGCCGGTATCGAGCACGCGGCGCAGCAGGAGGCCCTCTTCGGCGTCGAGGTCCTGTTCGCGCAGCCACGCCGCCGCCGCGGGCGCCCCGTGCAGATCGAATTCGGCGGAGACTTCGGCGCGTTCGCTGCCGACGCGGATCAGGCCGGTATCGGCGCGTTCGCCGAGCGCAAAGGCGAGCGCATCGACAAGTATCGATTTGCCGGCGCCGGTCTCGCCGGTGAGGGTGCCGAAACCCGCCGTGAAATCGAGTTCGAGCCGGTCGACCAGCACGAAATCGCGGACGGTCAGGCGGCGCAGCATGGGACGGAAAAGATTTTCACATTGGCCTGGCCGCTTTCGGCTGCTCGCTCCAGTGCAGCTTCTGGCGCAGCATCGCGAAATAGCTGTAGCCGGGAGGATGCAGCAGGCAAATCGAAAACTCCGAACGGCTGATGCGCACCGTGTCCTGCGGATTCAGATCGACGGTCAGCTGGCCGTCGAAGTGCACGCGCGAGTCCGTCGCGCGCACGATGCGCACTTCGATCTCGTTGCGATCGCCGACCAGGATGGGCCGGTTGGTCAGCGAATGCGGGCAGAGCGGCACGAGGGCGATGCCGAAAACATGCGGATGCATGATCGGGCCGTTGGCCGACAGCGAGTACGCCGTCGATCCGGTCGGCGTCGATACGATCAGGCCGTCCGAACGCAGGTTGTAAATGAACTCGCCGTCGATGAACAGTTCGAATTCGATGAGCCGGCCGATCGCGCCTTTGTCGACCACGATCTCGTTGAGCGCAAGGCTCGAAGCGATGCTGCTGCCGCCGCGCAAGACCTCGGCTTCCAGCAGCATGCGGTTTTCCGGCGTGAAACGTCCGGCGAGCAAGTCGTCGATGCAGGTCAGCATGTCGCTGCGCGCGATGTCGGTCATGAAACCGAGGCGGCCCTGATTGACGCCGACCAGCGGCACACGATGGCGCGCCAGCTGCCGCGCCGCGTTGAGCATGGTGCCGTCGCCGCCGAGCACGATCGCGAGGTCGGCGCGCGCGCCGATCGCCGCAAAATCGCAGGTCGGCCAGCGTTTCAGTTCGGCCGGCGCGTCGGCAAGATCGGCCGTTACTTCCTCGACCAGCACGATAATCCCGCGTTCGGTCAGATTTTTTGCCAGCAGGCAAAGCGACTCGACAATCTCGCGGCTCTGGTATTTACCGATCAGCGCGATGGTGCGCAGCGCGGTGGCGCTGCGCAAAAGTGTTGCGGCAATTGGTTCGGCATTCATGAGGCGAATTAAACCACAATTTCATGCGCTTTCGCCGTACCCTGACATCATCGGCACAGGCAATGGCATCCGAAAAGCCGGACATCCGCCGCGAATCCGACCATTCCGCCGGACGTTGAATTGGATGCGATTGCCCTCAGCTGATGTTCAGATCGCCACTATTCCTTCAGGATTTTTTGTAGAATCTTCGCCATGCTCGACGAACGTGCCCGAACCCTGCTCAAGACGCTGATCGAACGCTATATCGCCGACGGTCAACCGGTGGCGTCGCGCGCGCTCTCCAAATTCTCGCACCTCGATCTCTCGGCCGCCACCGTGCGCAACGTCATGGCCGATCTCGAGGATCTGGGCTTCATCGCCAGCCCGCACACCTCGGCCGGGCGCATACCGACATCGCGCGGCTACCGTTTCTTCGTCGACAGCCTGCTCACCATGAAACCGCTGGAGACCGAGAAGATCCAGAGCATTGCCGGCCAGTTGCAGCCCTCGCAGCCGCAACAACTGATCAGCAGCGCATCGCATCTACTTTCCGGACTCACGCATTTTGCCGGCATCGTCCTGACGCCGAAGCGCAAGACGCCGAGAATCCGGCAGATGGAGTTCGTCAGCCTGTCCGAAAAACGTATCCTGCTGATCCTGGTCACCACGGACGGCGACGTGCAGAACCGCATCCTATTCACTGAACGTCCTTATTCACCCTCGGAACTCGTCGTCGCGACCAACCACCTCAATCAGTATTTTGCCGGCCACGATTTCGACCATATCCGCGAGCGCGTCAAGGCCGACCTGCTGCGCCTGCGCGGTGACCTGCAAGGCCTGATGGCCGCAGCGCTCGCGGCAGGCGACGAAGCGATGCACCAGACCGATGAACGCTACGTCATTTCCGGCGAACGCAACCTGCTCGAAGTCGAGGAACTCTCGTCGAACATGAAGCGGCTGCGCGAACTTTTCGATCTTTTCGAGCAGCGCACGGCGCTGATGCAACTGCTCGACGTCTCGCACCGCGCTGAAGGCGTGCAGATTTTTATCGGCGGCGAATCGGGCCTCGCGCCGCTCGACGAATGCAGCGTCATCACCGCGCCTTACGAAGTCGATGGCCAGATCGTCGGTTCGGTCGGCGTCATCGGCCCGACGCGCATGGCTTACGAGCGCGTGATTCCCATCGTCGACATCACCGCGAAGCTGCTCTCCTCGGCCCTTACCTATCAGGCCAACGCGTGAGCGCCCTGCTCCCCGAACCGCCCTACCGCCACGGCACGGCGCAAGAGACTGCGATCCTTCTGATAAACCTCGGCACGCCCGAAGCGCCGACGACGCCGGCCGTACGCCGCTATCTCAAGGAATTCCTGTTCGACCCGCGCGTTGTCGAAATGCCGCGCGCCTTGTGGTGGCTGATCCTCAACGGCATTGTGCTCAACGTGCGGCCGAAGAAATCGGCGGCGAAATACGCGGCGATCTGGACACCCGAAGGCTCGCCGCTGAAAGTGCATAGCCAGCGCCAGGCCAAGATGCTGCGCGGCTTTCTCGGCCAGGCCGGGCATCAGGTCGCAGTCGAAAATGCAATGCGCTACGGCGAGCCCTCGATTGCGGCCGTACTCTCGCGCCTGAAAACCGAGGGCTGCACGCGCATCCTGCTGCTGCCGCTCTATCCGCAGTATTCGTCGAGCGCGACGGCGAGCTCTTTCGACGCAGCTTTCGCCTGGGCGCGCGCACTGCGCAACCAGCCCGAAATCCGCACCGTCCGGAGCTTTGCCGACGACCCGGCCTACATCAAGGCGCTCGTCGGCAGCGTTCTCGAGCATTGGACGGTCAGCGGCCGACCGTCCTCGTCGTACCGGCTGATCATGAGTTTTCACGGCCTGCCGCGCTTCAGCCTCGACAAGGGCGATCCCTATCATTGCGAATGTCACAAGACCGGCCGGCTGCTCGCCGAAGCCTTGAGCCTTGGCGCCGACGAGTACCAGGTTTGCTTCCAGTCGCGCTTTGGCCGCGCCCGCTGGCTGCAACCCTATACCGCGACGACGCTCGCGGCGCTCGGCAAGGAGGGAGTCCAGCGCGTCGATGTCATCTGTCCGGGATTTCCCGCCGACTGCCTCGAAACCCTCGAAGAAATTGCCATCGAGGGCAAGGCCACCTTCCAGCAGGCCGGCGGCAAGGAATTCCACTACATCGCTTGCCTCAATGAGCGCAACGACTGGATTCACGCGCTGGCCGCGCTGGCGGCGGCCCACCTGCAAGGCTGGCCGACGCGCGACAGGCCCGATGCCGCCGCGCTCGAACTCAGCGCGCTACGCGCCAGGGCGCTTGGCTGCAAGAACTAGCGGCAAGCAGCAAGGCAATCAAATTGAGTCCTCAAGTTAAGGCGCTTCTTCACCGTTAATCTGTTTTACGCACACGGGTTATTGAAGGAGCTCAGAATGAAAATTGCCGATTCGACGCTAAATTTCGAAGCAAATCATAGCAAGACCACAGCCCAGGACCTTCGCATATCGCTGCGCGCCTGGGTCGGCGACAGCCGTCTCGCCACCCCGACAGCGGCGGTGAACATCTCGGACAGCGGCAAAGCCGCTCAATCAAGCGACGCATCCGCCGTTCAGGACAGCCTGGACGCCGTCGAGAACGACCCGAGGATGCGCCTGATCCGCGCCATGATTGCGCTGCTCACCGGTCGTGAAGTGAAAGTATTTGACGCCCGCGAACTGCAATCGGGACAGTCGGCGAGCGCCGCCGTGGCGACGCCGGCCGCAGCGTCAAACCAAACCGGCCAGACTGCGGCGGGATACGGCATCGAATACGATCGCCAAACTTCCTACAGCGAAAGCGAGCAGACACAGTTCCAGGCAAGCGGCACGGTTCACACGACCGACGGCAAGGCGATCGACTTCACCTTGGCCTTGTCGATGACGCGCAGCTACAGCGAACAGTCGAACGTCAGCGTCACCTTGGGCGATGCGCGCGCCAAGAAGGATCCGCTGGTCCTCAACTTCGACGGCACGGCGGCGCAACTGACCAGCCAGCGCTTCGAGTTCGATCTCGATTCCGACGGGCAAAATGAAGAAATCAATTCCCTTGCCAGCGGCAGCGGCTTCCTTGCGCTCGATAACAATGGGGACGGCAAGATCAACAATGGTTCGGAACTCTTCGGAGCGAAGAGCGGGGATGGTTTTGCCGACCTTGCAACGCTTGACGCCGATCACAACGGCTGGATCGACGAAAACGATGCGGCTTTCAACCGGCTCCTCGTCTGGAGCAAGGACGCCGCCGGGAAAGACCAAATCCAGACGCTAAAAGAGGCCAACGTCGGCGCGATCAGCCTGGCGCATGTCGCAACGCCGTTCGACATCAAGGACGAAGTCAACGCCCTGCAGGGCGATATCCGGTCGAGCGGCGTCTTCCTGCGCGAGAACGGTACTGCAGGCACGCTACAACAGATCGACCTGACGGTTTAGACCCACTGGCTCTGCATTCCCGTTGGTCAGATTCCGGAATGACGATTCTCTGTCTTCTGTCCTCTGATCACGGCGGCGCGAGTTCCAGATCGCAGGCCGCGGTGCTGCCGCGTACCGCATTCTGGCCCAGCTTGGCGAGCGCCTTGTTGGCGCCACGCAGGCGGCCAAGGACCTTGGCGATCAGCGTCTTCTGGAAACGTTCCTGGACTTCGTCGGAACTGAGTTCGAGTGCCGCGCTGTTGATTTCGAGAAAGAGTGTCGGCTCGAGCGTGACGACAGTGGCCGAGCGGGTGGTGTCGCTCGGATGCAGGAAGGTCATTTCCCCGATGACCTCGCCGGCGGCCAGCCGGCAAATCGATTTGCCCTCGACCGAGACTTCGACAAAGCCGGTGACGACGACGCCAAAGACGCGGTTCTTGTCGCCCTCGCGGATCAGCACGACTTTCTCGGCGACTTCGCGCCAGACGCTGATGCGCAGCACTTCCCACAATTCGATATCCTCGAACTCGGTGAAGAACTCGAGCTTGCGAATGCGTTCGAAATGCGTCGTGTCCTGCTGCGTTGAATCCTCGTCGAGCATCTGGTACCTGACCGTCGACAGATCCTTGGCGAATTCGGCGCCGTTGCGATAACGGCTGTAAAGGTCCTTTTCGAGCGCCTTGTTCAGGATCGGGTCGAGCCCGGATGGCAGGTTGGGATTTAATGCGCACACCGACGGCGTGTCGGCATTGACGATTTTGTAGACCAGCGCGCCCTGATTGTTCGCGCGAAACGGCAGCCGCCCGGTCAGCAGCTGGAAGAGCAGGACGCCCAGCGAATACAGGTCGGTCTTCTGGTTGAGCGGGTAATTCTTGATCTGCTCCGGCGACATGTAGGCCGGCGATCCGACGCCCATCACGAAGGTCGAATCCTTGTTCATGTCCTTGTGCAGGTTGAGTGCCAGACCGAAATCGGTGATCTTCGGATTGTCGTCCTTGTCGATCAGGATATTGGCCGGCTTGATGTCTCGATGCACGACCCCCTGCCGGAAGGCGTGATCGAGCGCCAGGCAGCATTTGAAAATGATGCCGATGACGCGGTGCATCGGCAGCAGGCGGTTGATCGCGCAGTAGTGGTCGAGCGGCGTGCCGTCGATGTACTCCATGACGATATAGGCCTGGTCCGGCTCGATGTGCGCATCGTAAATCTTGACGATGTTCGGATGGTCGAGACGTCGACCGATGCCGTCCTCGGTTTGAAAAAGTTTGCGCAGGCGCCGCGACATGGCGGCATTCTCATCGCCGAAGCGGATCAGCTTGACCGCCACCTCGAGATCCGTGTCCGGATCGCGCGCGAGATAGACGACCGCCGTCGCGCCTTTGCCGAGGATGCGAATGATTTCGTATTTGCCGATCTTCTCTGCCATGCCGATACCGTCAAGTGCCAACTGATCCGCCAAGGTGAAATCGTAGCAGCAGAATACGCTGCTTCATACGCCGGTTCGGCGGATTTACCCAAGGCAGACCAAAAAACTCGGAAAAAGTGCTTGAATTCGGACAAACCGCCCCGAAGTAGCCGAGGTTTTCCCGGAGACCCCATTATGCAAGAGCAGGACAAAGAAACAAATATTGATCCGAGCGCGCAAGCGCAGGCCGATGGCGCGGAAGCCGCCGCAGATAGCACACCGAGCCTGCAGGAACAAATCCGCGACGCCGAACTGAAAGCCGAAGAACACCATGACGCGTGGCTGCGCGCCAAGGCCGAGACTGAAAACGTCCGCCGCCGCGCGCAGGAAGACATCAGCAAGGCCTCGAAGTTTGCCATCGAACGCTTCGCCGGCGAGTTGCTCGCCGTCAAGGACAGCCTCGAAGCGGCCCTCGCCGCCGAAGCGCCGAGCATCGACAGCCTCAAATCCGGCGTCGAGCTGACCCTGAAGCAAATGACGACAGCCTTCGAGAAGGTGAAACTCGTCGAAGTCGATCCGCTCGGCGAGAAGTTCGATCCGCACCGCCACCAGGCGATCAGCGTCGTCGATTCGGAGCAGGAGCCGAACACCGTGGTCACCGTCCTGCAGAAGGGTTACCTGCTCGCCGACCGCGTGCTGCGCCCCGCGCTGGTCATCGTTTCCAAGGCGAAAACTTGAAAAGAAGCCGGCGAGCCCCACTTAGGACTCATCGCATCGCACTGTAATGCTACTTACGAATCACTTTTAAGGACTTAAGACATGGGCAAGATCATTGGTATCGACCTGGGCACGACCAACTCCTGCGTGGCCGTCATGGAAAACGGCAAGCCGAAGGTCATCGAAAATTCCGAGGGCGCACGCACCACGCCGTCCGTCGTCGCCTACGCCGAAGACGGCGAGATCCTCTGCGGCGCGCCGGCCAAGCGCCAGGCCGTGACCAATGCCAAGAACACCTTGTACGCGATCAAGCGCCTGATCGGCCGCCGTTTCGAAGAAAAGGAAGTGCAGAAGGACATCGGCCTGATGCCGTTCCGCATCCTCAAGGCCGACAACGGCGACGCCTGGGTCGACGTGCGCGGCACCAAGATCGCGCCGCAACAGGTTTCTGCCGAAGTGCTGCGCAAGATGAAGAAGACCGCCGAGGATTATCTTGGCGAGGAAGTCACCGAAGCGGTGATCACCGTCCCGGCCTACTTCAACGACAGCCAGCGCCAGGCGACCAAGGACGCGGGCCGCATCGCCGGCCTCGAAGTCAAGCGCATCATCAACGAACCGACCGCGGCAGCGCTGGCCTTCGGCATGGACAAGAAACAGGGCGACAAGAAAATCGCCGTCTATGACCTGGGCGGCGGCACCTTCGACATCTCGATCATCGAGATCGCCGAAGTCGAGGGCGAGCACCAGTTCGAAGTGCTGGCCACCAACGGCGATACCTTCCTCGGCGGCGAAGACTTCGACCAGCGCCTGATCGATTACATCATCGACGAGTTCAAGAAGGAAACCGGCGCCAACCTCAAAAACGATGTGCTGGCTTTGCAGCGCCTCAAGGACGCCGCGGAAAAAGCCAAGATCGAACTCTCATCCGGGCAGACGACCGAAGTCAACCTGCCTTACATCACCGCCGATGCTTCCGGACCGAAGCACCTGGCGATCAAGATCACGCGCTCGAAATTCGAATCGCTGGTCGATGAACTGATCGAGCGCACGGTCGAACCCTGCCGCATCGCGCTCAAGGATGCCGGCTGCAAGATCACCGACATCGTCGACGTGATCCTCGTTGGCGGCCAGACGCGCATGCCCAAGGTGCAGGAAAAGGTCAAGGAACTATTCGGCCAGGACCCGCGCCGCGACGTCAATCCGGATGAAGCCGTCGCTGTCGGCGCGGCGATCCAGGGTGGCGTGCTGCAGGGCGAAGTCAAGGACGTGCTGCTGCTCGACGTCACCCCGCTCTCGCTCGGCATCGAAACGCTCGGTGGCGTGATGACCAAGCTGATCAAGAAGAACACCACGATCCCGACCAAGGCCGGCCAGGTCTTCTCGACCGCCGACGACAACCAGAACGCGGTGACCATCCACGTGCTGCAGGGCGAGCGCGAAATGGCTTCGGGCAACAAGAGCCTCGGCCAGTTCAACCTCTCCGACATCCCGCCGGCGCCGCGCGGCATGCCGCAGATCGAGGTGACTTTCGACATCGATGCCAACGGCATTCTGCACGTGTCGGCCAAGGACAAGGCTACCGGCAAGGAAAACAAGATCAAGATCCAGGCGAGCTCCGGGCTTTCCGAGGAAGAAGTCAACCGCATGGTGCAGGACGCCGAGTTGCACGCCGAAGAGGACAAGAAGGCGCACGAACTCGCCGAAGCGCGCAACCAGTGCGACGGCATGGTGCATACCGTGAAGAAGTCGCTCGCCGAATTCGGCAAGGAGCTCTCCGACGACGAAAAGGCGACGATCGAAAAAGCCGTCAAGGAAGCCGAGGAAGTCCTGCGCGAAGACAACGTCGAGGCGATCAAGGCCAAGAGCGAAGCGCTCGCCGCCGCGGCGCAGAAGCTCGGCGAAAAAGTCTACGCCAAGCAACAGGCCGATACCGCAGCGGCGCAAGGCACGGCCGGCGCAGGTGCGTCTGCAGGCGCGGGCGCCGGTGCGACCGGCGAAGCCAAGAAGGACGAAGGCGACGTGGTCGATGCGGAATACACCGAAGTCAAAGACAAGAAGTAAGGCTCGGCTGCAACAAGGGCGAGGCGTATAATCGCGCCTCGCCCGATCGCTCTACCCCATCAGCTGCGCAGGACCTATGGCAAAACGAGACTTTTACGACATTCTCGGCGTCAACCGTGACGCTTCCGACGAAGAAATCAAGAAGGCCTACCGCAAGCTGGCGATGAAACACCATCCGGATCGCAATCCGGATCACCCGAAAGCGGAAGAGCAGTTCAAGGAAGCCAAGGAAGCTTACGAGATCCTCTCGGATCCGCAGAAACGCGGGGCCTACGATCAGTACGGCCATGCCGGCGTCGATCCGCAGGCCGGCATGGGTGGCTTCGGCGGTTTCGGCGGCGCCGGTGGCGCGGGATTTGGCGATGCCTTCGGCGGCATCTTCGACGAAATCTTCGGCGGTGGCGGCGCGCGCGGCGGGCGCTCGAACGTCTATCGCGGCGCCGATTTACGCTACAACATCGAAGTGACCTTGGAACAGGCAGCCTTCGGCACCGAAACCAAGATCCGCATTCCGACCATGGAAGTCTGCGAGCCGTGCAAAGGCACGGGCGCCAAGGCCGGCACGCAACCGAAAACCTGCCCGACCTGCCAGGGCAGCGGCCAGGTGCGGCTGCAACAGGGCTTCTTCTCGATCCAGCAAACGTGTCCCAAGTGCCACGGCAGCGGCCGTTTCGTCGCCGACCCCTGCGCTTCCTGCCAGGGCGCCGGCCGCATCAAGCAGCACAAGACGCTCGCCGTCAAGATTCCGGCCGGTGTCGATGAAGGCGATCGCATTCGTCTCTCCGGCGAAGGCGAACACGGCGTCAATGGCGGTCCCTCGGGCGACCTCTACGTGCAGATCCACCTCAAGCCGCACGCCGTTTTCCAGCGCGAACAGAACGACCTGCATTGCGAGATGCCGATCAGCTTCGCCACCGCCGCGCTCGGCGGCGAAATCGAAATCCCGACGCTCGACACCGTCGCCAAGATCAAGATCCCGCCCGAAACCCAGTCGGGCAAGACTTTCCGTCTGCGCGGCAAAGGCATCAAGGGCGTGCGCAGCCACGGCCACGGCGATCTGCTCTGCCACGTCGTCGTCGAGACGCCGGTACAGCTCACCGAGCGCCAGAAGGAATTGCTGCGCGAACTCGAAGAATCGAGCCGCAGCGAAGACGGCCTCCACAACCCGCGCGCCAAGTCGTGGATGGACCGCGTGCGCGAGTTCTTCGCCGCAAGCTAACGCAGGAAGTTGTCATTCCGGCGAAAGCCGGAATCCAGCAAAGGCGACGAACTGGACACCGGCTTTCGCCGGCATGACGGTGCGCGCTTCGCCCCTCCCCTGACAAGGGGAGGCCGGGAGGGGTTAAAAACCCCGAGTATCAGCGCCCCGTGCCCGGCCAGCAGCCCTTCGAATCATTCACGCCGCAATCATCGTGTTGCGTGTGGAATCGCCTCGCCCGGCCAAAAGGCCATCCACCGAAATGTCTTCATCAAGCTCGTCCCAGTGGATCCCGTTGATCGACAACTCAAATCGTTGACGCTGCTCGGGCATCGCATGCAGCAAGCGCGGAAACCATGCCAATGGAATTCCGAGGGTCCGGCCATCGGACAACTCGACCCACATGCTGTCATCGTCAAACCGCACCGATTTAGCCGAAATATTCATTCCACGCCCTTTCAATAAGATCGGCATTTTGCTCAACGACTTCTGCGAGTTCACGCAAGCTTCCGGCATCGAGGCCATCACTTCTTGCCAGATTAACCATTGGACTCAGCCAGAATTTTGCCTCACCTTTGCTGCCCCGAACATGTACATGTATCGGTTCTCTGGGGCTGCCTTCGTTTGAATAGAAGAAGAACCGATATCCCTTGTAGCGGAAGATGACTGGCATGCCGCTCCTTATCGACAAAACCCCAATCCGCGTTCAGCTCAGATTCCGTGTTCGCGTGGGGACTCGAGACCTTCCAGTGCAAAAAGGTAGCACATATCGATTTAAGGCGCATTTCGTTTTTCCGCGATAATTTCCGCAGCCGGACAATTACTCTTTTAACATCTTCAAGTCGAATGAGCGCGAAAAGATTTTTGGGTTACGCATCACGGGGCTATCCCAAAGTTTTGCAAGCCCTGTACACCGGTTTTCGCCGGAATGACGAAATATTGATTTTGTCGGGTCATTTCCCCTAGGCCGATGTCATGGCTGCGAACCCCGTCCGCTGGGCCGCAGGTTCATGCAACTCACCCATTGTCCGCCAACTTGAAACTATTTTTCATATCTCTTTGTCCTATTCGCGACCATGGATATGCGCCTTAACCACTGTTTAATCATGGTTTTATGACCTTCGTCGCATATTCATTTTGCAAGCGAATGCCGGCAGTATCGCAACACGTTCCTTAAAAGAAAGAGACAGAAAACAGGGAGACCACACTTGCTCGTTTAGGAGGGGTCCATGCTGCAACATCAGAGCGAAGTCAGGCGCGAGGATATTACCTGGCTCCTCGCCAGCCTGTGCGCGCTCTTCCGCATCCCCTTCGACGCCGCCCTCTTCGCCCAGGATTACCCGCCGCCGTATCGCCTCTCGACCCTGCACGAAGCCGCCCGCGCGCTTGGCATCAAGACCGGCGACCGCGATCTTTCCCGGATCGACTGGCAGAACGTTCCGTTTCCACTGATCGCCTTTGATCTCGCCGCACCGGTCGATGAGCCGCTGAATGCCGATCCCGCCGCCATCGAAGACGCGGTCTTGGTCTCGGAGAGCCCACCCGCCGGCGAACCCGCCCCGCCCCCGCTCGCCGCCCTGCTGATCGTCAAGGCCACCGCCGATACCCTGCTCTATTTCCGCCCCGGCCAGCAGAGCCCCGAGACGATGCCGATCAGCGAGGCCGGCACGCGCCTTTCCCCCGACCTCATCCTCGTCGCCCGCGAAGCGACGACCGGCAGCAGCAAGGACCAGGAGATCGCCGGCTTCCCCAGCGAGAAGAAAACCTTCGGCTTCTCATGGTTCATTCCCGAGCTCAGGAAACACAAGAAACTTTGGCGCGACGTCCTGCTCGCCTCGCTGGCCATCCAGCTCGTCGGACTCACTACGCCGCTCTTCACGCAGGTGATCATCGACAAGGTCGTCGTGCACCAGAGCAACAGCACGCTGATCGTCCTCGGCGTCGGCCTGGTGATGTTCATGCTCTTTACGAGCGGCATGACCTGGCTGCGCCAGTACCTCGTGTTGCATACCGGCAACCGCATCGACGCGGTGCTCGGCAGCGCCGTGCTGCGCCACCTCCTGCGCCTGCCGCTGCCCTATTTCGAGCAGCGCACCACCGGCGTGCTGGTCGCCCGCCTGCACGGCGTCGAGACCATCCGCGAGTTTGTCTCGGGCGCGGCGGTGACTTTGATCCTCGACTTTCCCTTCCTGATCATCTTCCTCGCCGTGATGTTCGCCTACAGCTGGCAGCTCTCCTTGATCGCCGTCGGCCTGCTCGGAACGATTGCCGTGATGAGCCTGCTCGTCGCGCCGGTCTTTCGCGACAAGCTCAATCGTCAGTTCATGCTCGGCGCACGCAACCAATCCTTCCTGACCGAATACGTCTGCGGCATGGCGACGGTGAAATCGCTGCAAATGGAACCGGACATCGACCGGAAGTACGGCGACCTCCTGTCCCAATATCTCGCCGCCGGTTTCTCGACCAAGCAGATCGGCAATACCTACAACGTCTTCGCCAACGCGCTCGAACAGATCATGACGCTCTCCATCCTGATCGTCGGCGCGCTGCTGGTAATGCAGAACGACGGCTTTACCGTCGGCATGCTCGTCGCCTTCCAGATGTTCGCCGGCCGCATGAGCCAGCCGCTGCTGCGCCTGGTCGGCCTGTGGCAGGAGTTCCAGCAGGCGAGCGTCGCGGTCAAACGGCTCGGCGATATCCTCGACATGCCGCAGGAGCCGCATGCGCTGATGCCGCAGCGCGAACGCGCCGGCAAGGGGCTACTCGCGATCAGCAATCTCGCCTTCCGCTACGGCGAGCACCTGCCCTGGCTCTATCGCAAGCTCGACTTGACCTTCAAGCCGGGGCACCTCACCGTGCTCATGGGCCCATCCGGCTGCGGCAAGAGCACGCTCGCCAAACTGATGCTCGGTTTCTACCAGCCGCAGGAAGGACAGATTGCCCTCGACGGCAAGGACATCCGCACGCTCGCGGCCAACGAACTCCGAAGCGTCTTCGGCGTCGTGCCGCAGGAAACGGTGCTGTTCTCGGGAACGCTCTACGACAACCTGGTCATGGCGCACCCACATGCGAGCTTCGAGGACGTGATCGCGGCGTGCAAGGCGGCCGAGATTCACGAGGTGATCGAGAAGCTGCCGGAAGGCTATCAGACCGAGATTGGCGAACGCGGCACTGGGCTCTCGGGCGGGCAGCGGCAGCGCATCGCCATTGCCAGGGCCTTATTGAAACGACCAAAGATCCTGATCTTCGATGAAGCGGTCTCGAGCCTCGACCAGCCGACGGCCGAGTTCTTCGCCAAGACGATCAACAAGCTCAAGGGCCAGGTGACGATGCTCTTCATCACCCACCAGATCCCGAGGGGACTGCAGGTCGATGAGGTGTTCAGCATGGGTGATGAACTGCACACCACCAAGGTTGAGGTGGTCGGGGAGGAAAAATGAACGAACAGCCACCAAACTGCAAACGCGACGACGGAACATACCTCAATAACTGTGCGAGGAGAAATGTATGAATTACGGACATTCTCTATTGAAGGCCGTTAGCACCACCGCATTTGTATTGACTTTGGGGATGACCGTTAGTGCAGGCGCAAGTGCATTCGGTGGGAAAACTTGGAAAGAAGAAGTAAAGCTGCATGACGGGCAAGTCATCGTAGAGGAACGCCACGTGAACTTGGGTGGGTATCTCTATTTAGACAGCAGTGAGCGTGTTTCGCTGGACGAAACCGCGACGTTCATCCTGCGTGGCACGAACAAGAAAATAATCTGGAAAACCGACTTTCGCGATTCAGAACCTGAACCCAACAGCCTTAATCTCATACGATTCGATGTCGTAGAAGGCACGCCCTACATTGCCACCTATCCGGCGGGCTGTATCGCCTACAACAAATGGGGGAGACCCAACCCGCCGCAAGTGTTGTTCAAGTACGAAGGTGATCGGTGGAAACGCATCACGGTGGCCGAACTGCCGCCCGAACTCATCGGCATGCCTGCCAACGTGATCGTCGGCGCACCGGCATCGAGCCAGCTGAAATCGTTTTACACCGTCGAGGGTGTGAATACAAAGAACTATTACATCAGCACGCCTGAGTACAAAACCATTCTGCGGGAGCCAGTACGAAGTGCAGGTCAGGGGTGCCCAGAAATGATTCGCAAAGGAAATGGCGGTTGGGATGGAATTGGTTGGTTTAGCGATCAACCATCCAAAGAGGCGTGTTTGAAATACTGCGAGCAGAAAGAAGTATCTGCGCAAAATTGCCCGTGCAACAGACTATTTAAGGGAGCGAAGTAATCATGGCTACAGCTATCGAATATGCATTGATGGCAGGTGCTTCTTACATTTCCAATCGCGCTGAATTGAATCGACTTCCCGCGCCGGATGGCTGGCTGGAAGCAATAAGCAAAAGAACATCGGGCAACCCCAGCGGCTTTGAAGCTACCTATTTCGTTGGCGCCAATAACGAAATCGTCATCTCCTTCGCCGGCACCGACTTCAGCAAAGGCATGCCATTCGCTTTTTTCACCGCTGATTTCTGGCTAGGCAACATCCCGCTAATCACCGGTGTCACTGTCAGCGGAGCCGATCAACTGGTCGATGCCGTTGAATACTATCTGCAAGTCAAGGCCAGCGCACCGGCGGGCGCCCACATCACCCTCACCGGCCACAGCCTGGGCGGCGCACTGGCGGCGCTGGTCGGCGTCTTCTTTGGAGAGACCGCCTTCACTTTCGACCAGGTGCCCGCTGCCGCCACGGCTATGGCGGACTCTGCTAACCTCCTGTACGCCGCCTTGTTAGCCAGAGGCCACACGCCAACAGAACTGGCAGGCCTGAGAAATTACATCGACACCGGCAGCAACCCGAATGGTGCACTGGTCACCAATATTAATGTAAGGGGTGAAGTGGCCAGCCTCATACCACTAGCCCAGCGCATCGGCAGCGATGCCAGCCTCTCCATTGGAAGTTCCGGAGTCGGTCCGTCCGACCTGCATTCGATCGCGCTGCTCACCGCCATGCAGCAGAGCGGCGACACGAAAGACAGCACCTCATCAGACCACACCCTGGGACAGGCCACCATCAAGCTTACCGACTTGCTGAAGATGATCTTTGACAAGGACCTATTTGCGACTGACCCACTCAACAAACGCGATCCAGTAGAAAACTTCCTCGAACGGCTGGTCAAACATGAAGCCGGAGTACGTGACGCAACGGGCACGACCACTCTTGCCGCCGACGCCATGGTCACGCGCTTCACCGAAGACCTCTGGAAGCTCGCCCAGGATGGCGGCCTGACGATGGACGACGGGGGTAGCGGTTTCTCTCACTATAACTTTGTCAGCAAAACGCTCATCGCCTTCGCCATGCAAAAGTATTACGAAGAAGAAACGACCAGCGACGGATACAAAAAGGATTTATTCACCCAGATCGCCAGCGGCATCCGGTTCGACATGGCCGATGTCGCCGACGACTTCAATACCGCGTTTACGGATCACAAAGCGCTGGATCTGAGTCAAGCCAAGGGCTTCAAGCAATACTTCGCCTACTATCTCACCAATCCGGACAACTTTACGGCCGACGAGCGCGCCCTGATCAATTCGCTCCTGCCGTATCTGCGCGACTGGTACGTGCAGGCCGGCACCGACGGCCTGAGCGCGATTGATGATCTCAACCGCGGCGCCTTCATGCTCGGTGGCAAGGGCAGCGATGCGCTGGTCGGCGGCACAAGCGCCGATCTTCTCGTTGGCAACGCCGGTGACGACATCCTGAACGGCGGTGGCGGCAACGACATCCTGCTCGGCGGCCAGGGCACCGACCGCTATGTCTACACCCAAGGCGACGGCCTCGATACCGTGCTCGACAGCGATGGCAAGGGAAGCCTTTCAATCGACGGCGCCACCCTCGCCGGCGGCGGTCAATACGGCGATGCGCGCGTGCATCGCGACGCCGGCAAGCACCTCTATGTCCAGGTCGATGACAACACCCTGATAGTCGATGGCGCGGTCATCGTCAAGAGCTACACCGCAGGTGACACTTCACTCGGGCTGACCATGAGCAGCGCCGCGGTGGGTGGCACCCCCGGACCGGCGACCATCGTCGGCGATTTTGGGCCGATGGATTTCTACGACGCCCAAGGCAACGTTTATCACAAGCTCGATGAGCTCGGCAACCTCATCACCGACCCGGCCAAACCCGAGCCGGGGCGTGCGGATCATCTCAACGGCAGCGGTGGCGATGACATCATCGCTGGGCTCGGCGGCGGCGATATCCTGGTGGGCAAGGCCGGCAACGACCGGCTCTATGGGTTGGCGCAGGTCAGCGACGCCACCGCCATCGCTCAGGGCAATGCGCAGGCGGGCAGCGCCAGCCGCGGCGACTGGCTGGCAGGCGGCAGCGGTGAAGACACCTTGCTCGGCGGCAACACCAACGACGTGCTGAGCGGCGGCGGCGGCTCAGACCTGCTGATCGGGGGCGCGGGCGACGACGATATTCTGGGCGATGCGGATTATGTGACGAACAGTTTTGATTGGATTGTTTACGACCAGGACGGTGTCAGGCTGTTTTATCCGGTCGACGGCGGGGTCGAAAATCCAGCCGATAGCACGGCGGACGTGATCTACGCCGGCGCTGGCAATGACCATGCCTGGGGCGGTGCGGGCAACGATGTTATTTTCGGCGAAGGCGGCAATGACAGCCTGGCGGGTGATGCCGGCGACGACGTGATTCTCGGCGGCGCGGGCGACGACTATTTGTGGGACGACAAAGGCAACGACTACCTGGATGGGGGCGACGGTGCGGATCATTTGTACGCTTACGAAGGCGACGACATCCTGATCGGCGGCAAGGGCGACGACTTCCTCAGTGGCGGCAGCGGGCAAGACACCTACATCTACAACGTCGGCGACGGGGTGGATACGATTGTCGACAACCCGGAGGACAACAACATCATCCGCTTCGGCGCCGGCGTCAACAAAGACAATATCAAGCTGCACCTCGGCTCGTTGATGCTCGATCTCGGCAATGGCGATGCCGTGCATATCGATAACTTCAACCCGGACGATGTCTTCAACAGTTCCTCGATCAGCACTTTCGTTTTTGCCGACGGCACCATGTGAATGCCGGAATGAAAGGTAGCCACGTGGCGGTGTAGTGGGAGCCAGTCCTGATGCCTAATCTTTGATCTGTGATGGATCGAGGAAGGCAGAGAGGATGTACAAAGTGGACCTATACGCCAAAGTGAGGCGGGCCG
>CAISOB010000007.1 GCA_903886975.1 uncultured beta proteobacterium | reverse complement strand
GCCGTGTCCGGGTCGAGGCCGAGATGGAACTGGTCCTGCCAGCGGAATTCGAACCGCGCCTTGCTGATGGCATCATCGCGCAGCTTCGCGTTCGGATGGCCCTTGGCGAGGTCGGCGGCGTGGGCGGCGAGTTTGTAGGTGATCACACCCACCTTCACGTCGTCCCGGTTGGGCAGGCCGAGATGCTCCTTCGGCGTGACGTAGCAGAGCATGGCCGTGCCGAACCAGCCGATCATCGCCGCGCCGATGCCGCTGGTGATGTGATCGTAGCCCGGCGCGATGTCGGTGGTCAGCGGCCCGAGCGTATAGAACGGCGCTTCCTTGCAACAGGCGAGCTGCAGGTCCATGTTCTCCTTGATCATGTGCATCGGCACATGGCCCGGGCCTTCGATCATCACCTGCACGTCGTGTTCCCACGCGATGTCGGTCAGTTCGCCGAGCGTCTTGAGCTCACCGAGCTGGGCTTCGTCGTTGGCGTCGTAAATTGATCCCGGGCGCAGGCCGTCGCCGAGCGAGAAAGCGACGTCATAGGTCTTCATGATTTCGCAGATCTCCTCGAAGCGCGTGTAGAGGAAGCTCTCCTTGTGGTGCGCGAGGCACCACTTGGCCATGATCGAGCCGCCGCGCGAGACGATACCGGTCAGCCGGCTGGCGGTCATCGGTACGTAGCGCAGCAGCACGCCGGCGTGGATGGTGAAGTAGTCGACGCCCTGTTCGGCCTGTTCGATCAGCGTGTCGCGGAAAATCTCCCAGGTCAGTTCCTCGGCCTTGCCGTCGACCTTTTCGAGCGCCTGATAGATCGGCACCGTGCCGATCGGCACCGGGCTGTTGCGGATGATCCATTCACGCGTCTCATGGATGTTCTTGCCGGTCGAAAGATCCATCACCGTGTCGCCGCCCCAGCGGATGGACCAGGTCATTTTCTCGACTTCTTCCTGGATCGACGAGCCGAGCGCCGAGTTGCCGATGTTGGCGTTGATCTTGGTCAGGAAATTGCGGCCGATGATCATCGGCTCGCTTTCCGGGTGGTTGATGTTGTTCGGAATGATCGCGCGGCCGCGGGCGACTTCGGAGCGCACGAACTCGGGGGTGATTTCCTCCGGCATGGCCGCGCCGAAGTTCTGTCCGGGATGCTGGCGGCAGAGAATGTCGGCGAGCTTTTGCCCTTGCGGACCCGACGCTTTGAGGCCGGCGATGTAGGCGCGGCGATTGTTGTTCTCGCGGATCGCGATGAATTCCATTTCCGGCGTGATCAGGCCGCGCCGGGCGTAGTGCATGTGGCTGACGTTCTGTCCCGCTTTGGCGCGCAGTGGTTTGCGCTGCAGACCGGGGAAGCGCAATTCATCCAGGCTCTTGTCGGCGGCGGCTTTCTTGAGGCGGGCGCGGCCGAACTCGGAAGTCAGCCCGGCGAGTTCTTCGCAGTCGCCACGTTCGGCGATCCATGCGGCGCGCAGCGCCGGCAACCCTCGGCGGATGTCTATCCTGGCCTGCGGGTCGGAGTAGGGACCGGAACAATCGTAGACATAGATCGGCGGGTTCTTCTCGCCGCCGAATGCGGTATCGGTATCGGATTGCGAAATTTCGCGCATCGGCACGCGGATGTCGGGCCGGCTGCCTTCGACGTAGATCTTGTGCGAATTGGGCAAAGGTTTGATTGCGGCGGCGTCAACGTGGGCGTCGGAGGCGATGAATTTTTCATTGGCGTTCATGGTGTTTCCTTGCGAAGATCCCCGCCGGGGGAGGCCGGCACGGCGAAACGCGGGGGAGGTCGAGGATGGAGGCTTGAGGCAAGGATTTTTGCAACTTCGCTTCCCTACGACGGCATTACCCGCACAGGTTCAAAGGGACTGTCTCAGCTGCGCCAGTCGGCGCGGCACCCCTAACGTGACTCTATAAGTTACTGGAATCGCGGCGTTTACGCAAGTCGCGCCGGTCGTCGTCCGAAGTTTATTGCGGTTGTCACGACAAATTCGGCTAAAGTATTCCCCGGATATTCCGTGAAACAGAGGATGAGTATAAAAGCGAATAGCGGGAGTCCTGTCATGTCGGTTTATCTTCGCGCTGCGCTCGCAGCCCTGATCGTGGCTGCGGCGCCGGCGGGCGCGGCTTGGCAGATCGTTGCCAGCGAGCCGGGCAAGCGCGTCGAGGTCGATCGCGCCAGCATCGTCGCCGATCCGGGCGGCGAGGCCATGGCCAAAGGGCGCGTCGTTCTCGACAAGCCGATCGTTGACCCAAAAACCTCGGCCTCCTACCGCATCATCGAAGCGGTGAATCGCTATGACTGTATCGAGCGCACGAGCGCCACGCTCAAGCGCAGCTATTACAAGGAAGAGGGCGAGCTGCTGCGCGAAGAGGAAGTGAGAAATCCCTTCGACATGCCAGTCCGCTCGGGAACGCCGGACGACAAGCTGCTGCGCGAAGCGTGCCGGCCGCAAAGTCCTGCGCAGGCGGTGGTCGCAGCGAATCGAACAGCAGGGAAGGTGAGCGAGGCGGCCGGTGATTTGCGCAAGGCGAATGCGGCGCTGATCGAGCAGGAAGTGGGTAAGGAAGCAAAGCGGGCGCCGCGCCGCAACACCGCCGCGTCCTCGAGCCTGCGAGTGCTCGCGTCGGCTGCGAAGAATTCTGCGCTACCGCCGAACACGGCGTGGGCCTATGCCGGCAATGGCGGCCCCGATAACTGGAGCAAGCTGAAGGCTGAATACGCGACCTGCGCGTCCGGGCGCCGCCAGTCGCCGATCGATCTGGCGGACGGCATCGCGGTTGATCTTGAGCCGATTCAATTCAACTATAGTCCGGCGCCGTTCCGCGTCGTCGACAGCGGGCGCAACCTGCAAGTGGCGGTCTATGGCGGCGGCTTGACACTGCTCGGCAAGAGCTATGAGCTGATGCGGATTCAGTTTCACCGCCCGTCAGAGATCAGCGTCGGCGGCAAGGTCTTCGATATGGACGCGCAACTGATGCACAAGGCCGCTGATGGCAAGTTGCTGATCGTTGCCGTGCCACTTGAAAGAGGCAGCGAGAATCCGCTGGTTCAGATGGCCTTGAATAACGTGCCGCTCGAGCCTGGCGGCGATGTGATGCCACCGGCGCAGAATATCGACTTGAATCGCCTGTTGCCGGAGAGCCGGCGCTACTTCACCTTCATGGGCTCGTTGACCACGCCGCCGTGCACCGAAGATGTCGTCTGGGTCGTCATCAAGCAGCCGCAAAGCGTATCGCCCGAGCAACTGGCGATCTTTCAGCGCCTCTATCCGCCCAATGCGCGGCCACTGCAAGCGGCTTTTGGACGCATCGTCAAGGAGTCTCGCTAAACGGCGACAAGGCTGACCGGGTTACTGCGTAAATCTGCGCAAGCGTACTGGCGCAACTTTCCCAGTCCAGCCTGGCTACCGACGGCGTTGCTTTCCCAGTGCAACCGTCAACCGCGCCCGCGGCGAGTAGTGCTTGTAGCACCGCGTATTCATGCTCGGGTGGGCGCAGCAAGAGGTGTCCGGCGACGAGCGACCGTGTCGCGACGCGGGCGCTGGCCCCCTTGGATATTCCTGCCGGGATGACGAAATCGACCGCCGTCGAACAGAAGATTAACTCGCCGAAGCCGAGTTCGTTGCCGCCATCGCCGATGGCGATGGTCTTGTAGGTCCGGCCGCCGATGGGTTCGAGCAGGCACTCGGCTACCGGAACAAAATCGTCGAGGATTTCGCCGCGCATCGAATAGCGATGCCTGTCGGGCGCCCGCGTCGCGGCGCGCCAGGCGATCGATGCGCGCAACGATTTCCTGCAATTGAAATTCGCTCACGCTTCGGCCAGGTCCTTGTCGCGGATGTCGGTGATGAACATATAGCCCGGCGCGTGGGTGATGACGAGATCGGGTTTGGCGCGCTGCAGCGCCATCTGCGGTGTCACACCGCAAGCCCAGAAGACCGGAGCCTCGCCGGCGCGTATTTCCGGCGCGTCGCCGAAATCCACGCGCTGCAGGTCTTTGATGCCGAGCGCGGCCGGGTCACCGACATGGATGGGCGCGCCGTGCGCCCGGCGGTATCTTGCCGTGATCGCCGTGGCCTTGGCGACCAGCGCCGCCGGAATGGGGCGCATGCTGACCACCATCGGACCCGAAAAAATACCGGCCGGGCGGCATTCGCGGTTGGTGATGTACATCGGGACATTGCGATCGAGTTCGATGTGCCGCACCGGCACGCCGCTGTCGAGCAGATCCTGCTCGAAGGTGAAACTGCAGCCGAGCAGGAAGGTGACCATGTCGGCGGTATAGAGATCGCGGATGTGTTCTGATTCCCGCTCGAGCTCGCCGTGGCGATAAATGCGGTAGCGCGGAATCTGGGTGCGGATGTCCGCGCTCGGGCCGGCGATCGGCGGTGCGGTGACGCCGGCCTCGCAGACGTCGATGACCGGGCAGGGCCTGTCATTGCGGCCGCAGAAGAGCAGAAAATCGAAAGCATACTGCTTGGGGAGAATCACGACGTTGGCTTGGGTATACCCGGCGGCTAGGCCCGAAGTCGGCTTCCGCCATTCGCCCCGTTCTATCGCGGCGCGTATGTCCTGTACTGTCGCAACGCCCATGGCGCCTCCTGACCGTGATAAACGATGACTCGACCAATTGGTCGATGACGACTCTAGCATGACTTGCGCCCGTCGTCGCCTCACGACTCGTAGTTCCGGGGCGGTCAATGAAAGGCACGCAGGCCCACAACGATATTCACGACCTATTGAACGGCGAGCGCTTGCACCGCATTTGCGCTATTCTTCTATCGTTTTCCAGACCCTAGTCAAGTTCTTGAAAGGTCGTCGAATTGTTCAGTCAGCGAATGCCGTGCGAATACCTCCCCCGTGGTCGTCGAAGGTTCCGGCCGGGAATTCGCTAATGTGCAAGCGAAGCCTTGTGGCGATCGCTCTGGCAGTCGCTATTACGCTGTCGAGCCCCGCTACGGTCGCCCAACAGCAATTCGTCACCATCGGTACCGGCGGGGTGACCGGAGTCTACTATGTCGTCGGCGGCGCCATTTGTCGTCTGTTGAACAAGGAAAGGGCCAAATACGGCGTTCGCTGCTCGGTCGAACAAACCGCCGCTTCGATCTATAACATCAACACGATCACGGCTGGCGAACTCGATTTCGGCATCGCCCAGTCCGACGTCGAATATGAGGCTGTCAATGGCTTGGCGGCATTCAAGGAAAGCGGGCCGCACGGCGACCTGCGTGCCGTCTTCTCGGTGTTCCCGGAAGCGCTGACGGTAGTCGCCCGCAAGGAACTGACGATCAGGAAATTTGAGGACTTCCGCGGCAAGCGCTTTAACGTTGGCAATCCCGGTTCTGGCACACGCCCGACAGTCAATATGCTGATGGCCGGCCTGGGGATGAAAACCAGCGATTTTGCTCAGGCCACTGAGTTACGGCCGGATGAACACGGTGCGGCGCTTTGCGGCAACAAGATCGACGGATTCGCCTATGTCGTGGGCAGCCCGGCGGTCAATATTCAGGACTCGACGACGAGTTGTGGCGCGAGATTGGTGCCCGTCACGGGTCCGGCGGTCGACAAATTGATCAAGGATTATCCTTATTACACCTACGCGACTATCCCTGCCGGCACCTACCCGGGCAACCCCGACGCGGTCAGGACCTTCGGCGTCGTGGCCAGCATCCTGACCTCGGCGAAGGTGCCAGACAGAGTAGTCTACGCCTTGGTAGCGGCGGTTTTCGATAACCTCGACGAGTTCAAGCGCCTGCATCCGCTTTTTGCCCACCTCGATCCGAAAAGCATGATCAGGAACGGGATGACGGCCCCTTTGCATCCGGGAGCAATCAAGTACTACAAGGAAAAAGGCTGGCTGTAAATCCCGGGTCGGCGAAATCGCAAGATGGGCTTGATCCGCCACGCATCCTGAGCGATCCCGGCTAGCTGTTCAGACGCATATTCCGTTGGAATCACGACCCTTGCTTAGACTAACGCGGCGTCGGACGATGCTACAATTTGCCTTTCTGGGAAGCAACATCCAGGCTGTCGGAACAAAGTTGTTGATAGCGTCACAACCGGCAAATTCCGTGTTTGCTTAGCACACGAGGTTGTTTTAGCTATTGGCCGAGAAATGCTGATCCTTTCGTTCAAGCTCTTCATAACACCATTCTTGATCGGCTCCGTGACCTTGGCGGGCAGGCGATGGGGCTCGGGTGTAAGTGGACTCCTGATTGGACTGCCACTGACCTCAGGTCCGATTTCCTTTCTCCTTGCCCTCGAATATGGTCAGGTCTTTGCCTGCCAGGCTGCTGCGGGCAGCTTGGCGGGTCAGATTTCGATTTGCATCTTTTGTCTGACCTACATTGCCGTTGCGCGCTCTTGTTCCTGGAGAATGAGTTCGCTCGTGGCAATAGCGGCTTTCTTCGTCTCGACCTTCGTCTTGAATTTGTTTTACTGGCAGTTGTGGCCGACATTGGCGGTTCTGTTGGTCTTCATCGTCCTATCGGTCCGTCTGGTCAAGCGTCACAGCCTTTCCGCGCCGGGTCCGATACCGCCGAAATGGGATTTGCCGGGAAGAATCATTTGCGCGACCGGCTTGGTTATTCTTTTGACGGCGGTGGCGAATGCGCTCGGACCACAATTGAGCGGCCTGTTAGCGCCTTTCCCCGCTTTTAGCGTGATCTTTGCGGCATTCACGCAAGCCCAACAGGGGGGGAAGGGCGCTTCAAATCTGCTGCGCGGCGTCATTGTCGGTTCCGGTGGCAACGCCGCGTTCTTCACGGTCGTCGGTGCCATGCTGACCACCCAGGGTGTGGCCATAACGTATCTGGTCGCCACGGCGGCGGCCATCGGTGTTGGCAGCGCCGCTTTCTTTCTGTCGAAGAAGAACAGCAGCAAGCTTGGCAAGAATTAAGTCACCGCACGTGAGTTCTTGCCCGCGCTTCACGCCGGCGAAAGGGACGCCGGGTTTCGCCGGCGTCACGGCTTGTTCAGCAGCGGCTCCTCGCCGCTACCGTACATCACTGGGTAACAACAACCGCCGCGACTAGAGCGGCATCTGGTACCCAATCTCGTCGAGTTTCGCGCACAACTGCTCGAATTTGTCTTTTGGCGCCTTGACAAGGGGCGGGCGAACTTCGGCCCATTGCGGATCCTTGCGTTTCCATCCGATAACAGACTTCATCGACGCGATCAGCGGAATCATTTCAAATGTACGCCGGATTTGCGTCACGCGCGTTTGACGAGCGTCCGCGTCGGCTGACTGCCAATTCAAATACAGGTCGTAAATCATTGCCGGGTTGACATTGCCGGTCGCGGTGATACACCCGGCACCGCCGGCACGCATGGTCTGCAGCAAGAATGGATCGCTACCGCAGAACACATCGAAGCCCGCCGGCTGGAAGTTCTTCAGCAACATTTCCGTATTGCTCCATTCGCCCGAACTGTCCTTGATCCCGGCAATTGTGTCCGGGTACTCTTTTAGCAGCCTCTCGATCAGACCGGCTGTTATCGGCGTCTGTGAAACCGGCGGAATGTGGTAAAGGTAGATGCGCAGATCTTTGCTGGCAACCCGTTGAACCACTTCCGAATAGAAGCGAAACAGGCCATCTTCGGGAACGTTTTTGTAAAAGAACGGCGGCAGCATCAAGACGCCGGCACACCCGGCAGCGACCGCGTGTCGCGTCAGTTCAACGGTATCCGTCACCGAACAACACCCCGTGCCAGGCATCATCTTTGCGGGATCGACGTTGGCCAGCAACAAAGATTCGAGCAAGAACTTGCGCTCATTGACGCTGAGCGAATTCGCCTCCGAGTTGGTCCCAAAAATAGCCAGTCCGGCATTCTGTGATATCAGCCATTTGCAGTGCTCGACAAAACGCTTCGGGTCCGGTGACAGATCCGCATTGAACGGGGTGACAACGGGGGACAAGATCCCGCGAATTCTCTGTGACATTGACTGCCCTTTCAAGTGTTATCCAGTTAAGGAGACTAGTACATTGCTGCAATAGTGGTCGGTGCATCTTCCATCGCTTCGGCGAGCGGCTCGTTTTCAATGATGTTATTGATTTCCGGGCCCATCGAGATATTGGTCACCCGCTCAAGAATGGCCTCCACAACAACCGGAACGCGACAGGTTGCCATGAGTTGCTTTGCCTTTGCAAAGGCTTCGGCCAAGTCCTCCGGTCTTGTTACGCGAATCGCCTTGCACCCCAGGCCCTCAACCACGGTTTTGTGGTCGACACCGTATTGGCCAATTTCCGGCGCGTTGATGTTTTCAAAAGCGAGCTGCACGCAATAGTCCATGTCAAATGCGCGCTGCGATTGACGAATCAGTCCCAGGTAGCTGTTGTTGACGAGGACATGGATATACGGAAGCTTGAATTGAGCACCAACCGCCAGTTCCTCGATCAGGAACTGGAAGTCATAATCGCCCGACAAGGCAACAACCTGCCGGCTTGGATCTGCCTTGACGACGCCCAGAGCCGCAGGCAGAGTCCAGCCCAAGGGACCGGCTTGCGCAGAATTGATCCAGTGCCTCGGCTTAAATACGTTCAGCATTTGGGCGGCGGCAATTTGCGACAGACCAATGGTTGTCACATAGCAGGCGTCTTTGCCGAAGGCGCGGTTCATTTCTTCATAAACACGCTGCGGCTTGATCGGCACATTGTCGAAGTGAGTCTTTCTTTGCATAGCCACTTCCCGCTTGCGGTCATAGCAGGATTTGGCCCAGGCTTTCCGATCAGCCAAGGCGCCGGACGCAGACTTGGCCAATTCCACCAGACCTGTCAGAGCCGCTTTGGCGTCTGAGACGACACCATAATCCGGATTGAAAACCCTGCCGATCTGCGTGGGCTCGATGTCGATATGAATGAACTTGCGATCCTTGGTATAGATTTCCAATGAGCCCGTGTGTCGATTGGCCCAGCGGTTACCGATGCCGATCACGAGGTCCGCTTCGAGAAACGATGCGTTGCCATAGCGGTGTGCGGTCTGAATACCCACCATGCCGATCATCAGCGGGTGGTCATCGGGAATTGTTCCCCAACCCATCAGCGTCGGAATGACGGGGACGCCGGTCAGCTCGGCGAACTGGACGAGTTCTGCCGATGCGTCGGCGTTGATGATTCCACCGCCCGCAATGATTACCGGCCGCTTCGCCGCCTGAAGGATTTCCATGACCTTCTGCAGTTGCTTCGTGCTGGCTTTGGGCTGATAGATGGCAAGCGGCTCGTAGGTATCGATGTCGAACTCGATCTCGGCCATTTGAACATCGAACGGCAAATCGATCAGCACCGGCCCGCGACGGCCCGAACGCATCAGATGAAAGGCTTGCTGGAATGAGCGCGGTACCTGCCCCGGTTCGCGCACCGTAACAGCCCATTTGGTCACGGGCCTCGCGATCGTCTCGATATCGACCGCCTGGAAATCCTCCTTGTGCAGACGTGCCCGAGGCGCTTGTCCGGTAATGCAGAGAATCGGAATCGAATCGGCTGACGCCGAATAAAGGCCCGTAATCATGTCGGTACCCGCAGGGCCTGAGGTGCCTATGCAGACGCCAATATTGCCGGGCATGGCACGCGTGTAGCCCTCGGCCATGTGCGATGCGCCTTCCACGTGCCGCGCCAAAATGTGATCGATCCCGCCACTCTTCCTCATCGCTGAATACAGCGGATTGATTGCCGCGCCGGGAACGCCAAACGCCGTCGTGACGCCCTCTTTCTTCATCACCAGCACTGCTGCATCGATTGCACGCATTCGAGCCAATTCATACTCCTTTTCAACGATTATCTTGTGATGTGTCGATTTACTTGAGCAGAGCGCACGCGGCGGCGATTCGTTCGCAGGCGGTCTTGAGCTTCTCCGTCGATGTCGCGAACGAGATTCTGAAATGCGGTGAGAAGCCGAACGCCGACCCCGGAACAACCGCCACCAGGGCCTCTTCCAGGAAGAATTTGGCGACGTCCTCGTCGCTGCTCAGGACTTTCCCGGACGGCGTCGTCTTCCCGATCAAGCCCGCGCAAGACGGGAACAGGTAGAAGGCGCCTTCGGGAACGCGGCAGGAAATTCCCGGGATCGAATTGAAAATCTTCGCCGCCAGATCACGCCGCTCCTTGAAGATCGCGTTGCGCTCGGCGAGGAAATCCATCGGACCGTTCAAGGCCGCCACCGCGGCGGCCTGAGCGATCGAGTTCGGGTTGGTCGTGCTTTGCGACTGGATCGTGGCGATCGCTCGGATCAGCGGCGCAGGACCGCCGGCAAAGCCGATACGCCATCCGGTCATGGCAAAGGCTTTCGAAACGCCGTTGCAGGTCAGTGTTCGGTCAAACAAGCGCGGCTCGACCGCAGCGATCGTGCAGCGATCCCAGCCTTCGTAGCTGACATGCTCATAGATGTCATCCATCATGATATGAACATGAGGATGATTCAGGAGCACGTTGGCCAGCTGGCGCAGTTCTTCCGGACTGTATGCGCTGCCCGTCGGGTTACTCGGAGAATTGAGAATCAGCCATTTCGTGTTCTTCGTAATCGCGGCGCGCAGTTGCTCGGCGGTCAGCTTGAAGCTGTTGCCCTCGGGGCAGAGAACGATAACCGGAGTACCCCCCGACATGCGCACGATATCCGGATAGGAAACCCAGTACGGCGCAGGAATGATGACCTCGTCGCCGGGGTCAACCGAGGCAAAGATGGCGTTGAAGATCACCTGCTTGCCGCCGGTACCGACTGTAATCTGCGAAATCTCGTACTTTAGGCCGCTATCGCGCTCGAACTTCTTGACGATCGCCTGCTTGAGTTCAAGCGTTCCGTCCACATCGGTGTAACGCGTCGCGCCGGCATCGATGGCCGCCTTGGCCGCGGCGCAGATATGGTGCGGCGTGTCGAAATCGGGCTCGCCCTGAGAAAGGCCGATGACATCCTTCCCGCTGCGGCGCAACGCCCCGGCGAGCCCGGCGATGGCGATCGTCGGCGACGGCTGAACAACGTCTAGCTTTTTCGAAAGGAACTGGCTCATGATTTACCCCTGCGCTCCTGTTTTCGTCGCGCTGGATAGACGCCCTCGCGACGCTGGAAAGAATCCGGCTTGATGCCCCCGATATTGTGCACAGGGCTAGAAAGAAATAAAATGTCTGTTCATATTTATTCTAAGGCAACAAATTATTTGCTATGGACACGGCCTTTCTAGAGACTTTCATCACCGTGCTGAACACCGGATCATTCGCCGAAGCGGCACGGACACTCGGGCTAACGCCGCCCGCCGTCGCTCAGCGAATCAGAGTCCTGGAGAAAGAAATCGGCGACGCGCTGCTGTTGCGAAACGGCAGAACCGTTCGCCCGACAGCCTCGGGATTGGCCATTATCGGCAAGGCCCAAACGCTGATTCGCGAGGCCCGCGATTTAAGGGCCATCGCCGGCTCCAAGGGCCTGCACGGCGTGGTCGAACTGCGTCTGGGGGCCACATCGACAGCGCTTACCGGCCTGATGCCGGCTGCCCTTGCCAACATCAGAAAGTGTTTCCCGCAGATCGAACTCTACGTGCGACCTGGCTCGTCATTGGAGTTGTATCCACAGGTCGTATCCGGAGATATCGACGCGGCGATTATCGTTCAGCCGCAATTCGCAATCCTCAAATCGTGCGGGTGGCAGACGCTGCGAAGTGAACCGCTCATCTTGATCGCGCCATCGTCTCTGGACGTCACCGACCCCCATGCGACGATTCTTAACGAGCCATTCATTCGCTACGATCGCGGGCACTGGGGCGGGCAGATTGTGGATCGATACCTGAGACACAATCGGCTGAACGTCAAGACTTGTTTTGAAATGGACGCGCTCGATGCGATTGCAGCGCTCGTGGATCGTCAACTCGGCGTTGCCGTCGTACCGGACTGGGCGCCACCGTGGCCCGAAAACCTGTCGATAAGAAAGATACGATTGCCCAATGCGCTGGAGTCAAGAACTGTCGGCGTATTGTGGGGGAGAGCGAGTCCTCGAATCGCGGTGGTACGGGCATTCTTGAACGCGTGCAAACACTCAAGCAAGAAACAGCCGAAAGCCTAGCTGTTTCCCGAGGGGACCCACCCGCCAGGGGCCGCTCGGATTCAGCATTGATCGGATCGGAAGTCTTGCCCGGCGCCTTGTCGCGGCGCCTTCCTGGCGTCGTCTAAAAACCGGTCTGGCGCCGCACTTGCCAGTTCGCCTGACCCCGTTTCTCGCGAATCTCTAAGCAACTAAATTCATTCGGCTGATCATCGAACTGGACACTATTGACCCGAATTGAATTAAAATCGTCCGATCCTTGGTTCAGGGGGACCATGAAACCAATCGGACGATAAGACTTATGTATTCGTTCTCGTTGTTTCTAATCTAAATAGGGGGTTCAATCATGGAAGCAGTCGTCGTGGGAGCCGCAAAAGAGAAAAGCAAATTCCCATTATGGATTCAAATTTTCATAGGTCTCTTCGTCGGTATTGCAGTCGGCCTCTTGTGGCCTGATTTCGGCAAGACCTTGCAGCCCATCGGCACGGCTTTCATCAAAGCCATCAAGATGCTTGTCATGCCGCTGGTGTTCTCGGCGGTCACCCTCGGAATCTATCGAATGGGTTCCGACCTCAAGCAACTCGGACGCCTTGGACTGATGGCCTTTGGCTGGTTCTACCTGGCAACCGGGATCGCCATCGTGATCGGCATCAGCTTGAACGAGATTTTCCATCCCGCTGCCGGCCTTACCTTAGCAGCCACCGGTGCCGTTCCGCAAAACCTGGCCACGTCGGTTAACTGGACGAATTTCTTCCTGGACATTATTCCCGACAATTTCCTTTTTGCAATGGCCAACCAGAAGATTATCCCGACTCTGTTCTTTTCGATTTGCTTCGGCCTATCACTGGCCAAAGCGGGCGACGCGGCAAAGCCGGTGACTAATTTCCTCGAAGGCGTCTTGTCAGCGATGTTCAAAATGACGGCCGGCATCATCCACACGGCGCCGTTAGCTGTCGCCGCGATTATTGCCTGGGTTCTCGCTTCCCAAGGCATTAAGCTGCTGATCGCCATGGCTAAACTGGTCGGCACCCTCTACATCGGATTGATCGTGGTCGCTGTCATTTTCTGCGTCCTTCTCATGCTCATTGGCGTGCCCCCGCTCAAGACGGTTAAAAAGATCGCCGAACCGCTGCTGTTGGCATTCACCACCGCCTCCTCCGAAGTCACTCTTCCGGTTCACATGAAGATCCTCGAAGAAGCCGGCATGCCGCGCAGACTGGTGGCCTTTATCTTGCCGCTGGGCTACAGCTTCAATCTTGATGGCGCCGCGCTTTACCAGGCTTTGGCAACCTGCTTCCTGGCTGAGGCGTACCACATCGAACTCACACTGCCAGCACTATTGACGATTCTGGTCACCACCCTTGTCGCCAACAAAGGCACGGCAAACGTTCCCGGCGCTTCCTTGGTCGTTATGGCCGTCTTGCTGTCGTCACTGGGTCTCCCGGTTGATGCAATTGCAATCATTGCCGGCATCGACCGCTTTGGCGACATGGGTCGGACCACCATCAATGTCTTCGGCAATACCATCGCTGCATTGGGCCTCTGGAAATGGGGCGGCAAGGGCATCAGCGAAGACTTTGATGTGAAGATGGCTTAAGAGACTGGTAAGTAGAGACTGACAAGTAACGAGGAATTGACGAACGGGCGCTCGCGACAGGCCCGTTCGCCACTTTCTTTCCCCGCGAATCCCGAAGCAACGCGACCGGTTATTCCGAAAGATATCCGGAGACGACGTCGGAATGGGAAGCGCGAGTAATTCCGCGAGTCAGTGACGCGTGGCGAGCAATTCCGCGCGCCGGCCTTCGCTCGGGATCAAGGGAAACTCCCATGCGCATCGTTTGTTATTTTCCTCCGAATAAGGATTGCAAACCCTGGCTCGATGCGCTTCGCAGCCGGATCCGCTCTCCTGCATCGGTCGAGGCATGGCAGCCTGATTCGCCTGCGGCCGACTACGCTGTGGTGTGGCGGCCTTCGCAAGCCTTCTTCGATTCTCAGCCGTGCCTGCGGGCGATCTTTGTGGCCGGCGCGGGCGTGGACGCCGTTTTATCCCTGAGGCTGCCGATCGGCGTGCCGGTGCTGCGCCTCGAAGACGCGGGAATGGCGTCACAGATGACCGAATATGTTGTCCATGCCGTATTGCGCCATTTCCGCCAATTCGATGCCTACGCTGAGCAAGCCGCGGCGGGCTGTTGGCGCGAACGGCCCTTGCGACTGCGCAGCGAATACCCGGTAGGCCTGATGGGTTATGGCGTTCTCGGGCAGGCCGCAGCGCGCGCGCTTCAGGTTCTCGACTTCGACGTCCATGCCTGGACGCGTACACCACGCGACTCCGCGGCTCTGCGCGTCTATTGCGGCGCGGACAGCCTGACCGACTTTCTGCGCGCGACGCGCATCCTGGTGTGCATGCTGCCGCTGACGCCGGATACCGAGGG
Organism: uncultured beta proteobacterium; assembly: GCA_903886975.1. GTDB lineage: Bacteria > Pseudomonadota > Gammaproteobacteria > Burkholderiales > Rhodocyclaceae > Propionivibrio. The sequence continues at coordinate 39,681 of CAISOB010000007.1, read as the reverse complement.
CATCATTTGCCGCGATACGCTCGAGCAGCTGCATTCCGGATCGTATCTGATCAATCTGGCGCGCGGCGCGCATGTCGTCGAGAGCGATCTCCTAGCGGCCCTGGATACGGGGCACTTGCTCGGCGCGACGCTCGATGTCTGCCGCGACGAACCGGCAGCGCCCGACCATCCTTTCTGGCGGCATCCAAAAATCACGCTGACCCCGCACATCGCCGGCACGACCCTTTGCGCCGAATCGGTCGAGCAAATCGCCGATAATATCGATGCACTCGAGCGTGGCATTCCGGCCCGCGGATATGTGGATCCGAGGCGCGGCTACTGATCCGATGTGACCGCAACCGCGTTCCGCGCGGGTTTCCATCGAGCATAGTTCGAAGCGGCGCCGACATCTACTGCTCAGAGGGCGTCATCTTCCGATAGCGGCTGTCCCCGAGCCAGGTCCTCGCGCTTCTCGACGCACGGACGCGCACGCCGCTTACGGTGACCGCCCTTGCTGGCCTCGGCCCTATTTGCACATCACTCGGCAGGGACTTTTTTGCGCCGCAAGGCCGCAGAACCATCGGTCTTGGCGGTTGTCTCATCGGCTCGATCCGGGCATTTCGCCCGCGATTTCCGACGAGGAGCGCATGAATATGAAATCGTATTCGAAGTCAATTGTCACAGCGGCGCTGTTTGCCGCTACCCTGTTTGCCGCCCCGGCGTTCGCCCAGGACGCGGGCACGCTCAAGAAGATCAAGGATACTGGCGCGATCACGCTTGGCCACCGCGAATCTTCGATTCCTTTTTCATATTACGACGACAAGCAGCAGGTCGTCGGGTATTCGCAGGAAATCATGCTCAAGGTCGTCGACGCGATCAAGGCCGACGTCAAGATGCCCAAGCTTGAAGTCAAGCTGATTCCGGTGACTTCGGCCAACCGCATTACCCTGGTCCAGAACGGCACCGTCGATATCGAATGCGGGTCAACCACGAACAACATGGAACGCCAGAAACAGGTGGCTTTCTCCAACACCATCTTCATCATCGGCACGCGCCTGCTCGTCAAGAAGGGTTCCGGCATCAAGGATTTTGCCGATCTTGCCGGCAAGAACGTGGTGACCACCGCGGGAACGACGTCAGAAGTGCTGCTGCGCAAGATGAACGAAGACAAGAAGATGAACATGAACGTCATTTCGGCCAAGGATCACGGTGAATCTTTCCTGACCGTCGAAACCGGCCGCGCTGTCGCTTTCATGATGGACGACGCGCTGCTCTACGGCGAACTCGCCAAAGCCAGGCGCCCGGCCGACTGGGAAGTGGTCGGCACGCCGCAGTCCAAGGAAGCCTACGGTTGCATGCTGCGCAAGGACGACCCCAGCTTCAAGCAGGTCGTCGACAAAGCCATCGCCAGCTTGATGGCCTCGGGCGAAGCCGAGAAGATCTACACCAAATGGTTCATGAATCCGGTTCCGCCCAAGGGCCTGAATCTCGACATGCCGATGTCCGACGATATGAAAGCGCTGTTCAAGGCACCGAACGACAGGGCTTTCGGATAAGCGAGCGTCGAGGCGTTTGCGGTGCGAACGGCGATGCGCTTGACGCAGATGCGCAAAGCTCAGGCTGGAAGCACCCCGCCGCCACTTGAAGATTGCCGGCGCGGGACTCGCCGCGCCGCGCGCATCGCGGAGCGCTAAATGGGCTATCACTGGAACTGGGGCGTGTTTTTGCAGCCGTCGGCGACCGGCAGCGACACCTATCTCGGCTGGATGATATCCGGCGTCGAAATGACCGTCGCCTTGTCCTTGTCGGCGTGGGTGATCGCGCTGCTGCTCGGCGCCGTGGTCGGCGTTCTGCGCACGGTGCCGAGCAACGTTCTGTCGGGCTTCGCGCGTGCCTACGTCGAACTGTTTCGCAATATTCCGCTGCTCGTCCAGCTATTCATCTGGTATTTCGTTCTCCCCGAACTGTTGCCGGTGAGCCTTGGCAATGCGTACAAGCAAAGCAACCCGGTCGTTCAGCAGTTTCTTTCCGCGATGCTTTGCCTCGCGCTATTCACCAGCGCGCGCGTCGCCGAGCAGGTGCGTTCGGGGATCAATTCGCTGCCGCGCGGCCAGAAGAACGCCGCCCTGGCGATCGGTTTCACGCTGCCGCAAACTTACCGCTACGTGATGTTGCCGATGGCTTTCCGCCTGATCGTTCCGCCGCTGACTTCGGAATTTCTCAATATCCTGAAGAACTCGGCCGTGTGCTCGACCATCGGCCTGCTCGAACTGACCGCGCAGGGACGGCAGTTGCTCGATTACACCGCGCAGCCCTATGAATCCTTCATCGCCGTGACGCTCGCCTATTTGCTGCTCAACACCGTGGTGATGTTCGGCATGCGCTGGGTCGAGGCGCGCATGCGCGTTCCCGGCTATATCGGGAGCAAGTGAGATGCACGAAATATACGAATTCGACTGGTCCTCGATTCCCGGCGCCTTGCCCTATCTGATGCACGGCATGGTCATTTCGCTCGAGATCACGGCGAGCGCGGTGATCTTCGGCATCGTCTGGGGCACGCTGCTGGCCATGATGCGGCTCTCGTCGATTTCGCCACTGTCGTGGTTCGCCGCCGGCTACGTGAATCTCTTCCGCTCGATCCCGCTGGTCATGGTGCTGCTCTGGTTTTTCCTGATCATTCCGCATCTGCTCGAAACGATCTTCGGATTTCCGCGCGGCACCGACTTGCGCTTCGGCTCGGCGATCGCCGGCTTTGCGCTGTTCGAGGCGGCCTATTACGCCGAGATCATCCGCGCCGGCATCCAGTCGGTGCCCAAGGGCCAGATCTCTGCCGCCAATGCCCTCGGCATGACCTATGGACAAGGCATGTGGCTCGTCGTCCTGCCGCAGGCCTTCCGCAACATGGTGCCGCTCTTGCTGACGCAGGCGATCATCCTGTTCCAGGATACCTCGCTGGTCTATGTCTCGGCGCTCGCCGATTTCTTCGGCGCGGCTTACAAAGTCGGCGACCGCGACGGGCGCCTCGTCGAGATGCTGCTCTTCGCCGGCGCCGTCTACTTCATCATTTGTTTCGCCTTTTCCCAACTGGTGCGCTATTACCAGAAGAAACTCAAAGTGGCTTGACCCCGTTCTAGGCAAAGCGAGAAACCAATGATCATTATCGACAACGTCAGCAAGCGCTACGGCGATTTCCAGGTCCTCACCGACTGCACGACCAAGGTCGGCAAGGGCGAGGTGGTGGTCGTCTGCGGGCCTTCGGGATCGGGCAAATCGACGCTGATCAAGTGCGTCAACGGCCTTGAGCCCTTTCATCGCGGCGAGATCAAGGTGAATGGCGTTTCGGTCGGCGATCCGAAAACCGTTCTTGCGAAACTGCGCGCGCACGTCGGCATGGTCTTCCAGAATTTCGAATTGTTTCCGCACATGACGATCATGGAAAACCTGACGGTAGCACAGCTTAAGGTGCTCGGGCGCGAAAAGGCCGAAGCGGAAGAGCGCGGCAAGCAGCTGCTCGACCGCGTCGGCCTGGGCGCACAGGCGCTGAAATATCCGGGGCAATTGTCGGGCGGCCAGCAGCAGCGCGTGGCGATCGCCCGCGCGCTGGCCATGGACCCGGTCTGCATGCTTTTCGACGAGCCGACCTCGGCGCTCGATCCCGAAATGATCAACGAGGTGCTCGACGTGATGACCGAGCTGGCGCAGGAAGGCATGACCATGATGTGCGTGACGCACGAGATGGGGTTTGCCCGGCGCGTTGCGCACCGCGTCGTCTTCATGGACCACGGCTGCATCGTCGAGGACGATGCCAAGGAAGCCTTCTTCGCACATCCGTCGTCGGAGCGAGCGCGACAGTTCCTCGCCAAGATACTGCATCACTGAGCGCCGGACCGGTGCCTCCGCGCTAGCGTTGACCGGGGCGCTCGAAGGCCGTTAGGGTAACGGCATGTGCTGCCGACCATCGCCATGGCGGCGCAGAGCCCGAGCCGCGACTGCGAGAAGTTCCTGAAAGTCGGCACCGACGACCATCCGATCACACTGATTGCCATTGACCAGCCCGCGGCCAGCCGCTCGGCGGCGGGCGGGCGCGGGCCGCGTGTCAGCTTCGATCGAAAGCATCGGTAAAGGTCTTGCGTAGTCTGATCCTGACCCCCGTTCAACGGTATAATGCGAGATTATTGAGGCAATTCATATCAGCTTGTTCTGATGCGACTATTTGATGGGAATGGACGGAAAGAATATGGCAGCGGAAACGATGAATATTGAAAAAGCGCGATTCAACATGATCGAACAACAAATCCGTCCGTGGAATGTGCTCGATCCCTCGGTGCTCGGCCTGCTTTCCATCGTCAAGCGCGAGAATTTTGTTCCGGCCGCATACCGCGACCTGGCTTTTGCCGACGTCGAGTTGCCGCTCGGCGCTGCCGCGGGGCAGATGATGCTGCCGCCAAAGGTTGAAGCGCGCATTTTGCAGGAACTATCGGTCAAGAATACCGATACGGTTCTGGAAATCGGCACCGGCAGCGGCTATATGGCCGCGCTGATCGCGGCCAAGGCGGAGTACGTATACAGCGTCGAAATCGACCCGGAACTTGCGGCGACGGCGCGCAAGAATCTGGCTCAGGCCAGTGTCGCCAACGTCAGCGTCGAGGTCGGCGACGGTGCGCAAGGCTGGCCCGCGCATGCGCCTTACGATGTGATCGTGGTCTCTGCCTCGACGCCCCTCTTGCCGGCGGCGATTGCCAATCAACTGAAGATCGGCGGACGGCTGGCAGCGGTCGTCGGCGAAGCGCCGGCGATGCAGCTGCAAATCGTCACGCGCACCGATGCCAACGCTTTTGCCACGGTCAGCGTTTTTGAAACCGTCGTTGCGCCGCTGGCCAACGCCATGGCGCGCGATCCCTTCGTTTTCTAAACGGAATCGTCGCCGATGCGCTTTGCCGCCATGCCGAGGATATCGTTGTTCAGTGCGCTGTTGCTCGGCGCATGTGCCGCGCCGGCCGCTGCGGCCGACCTGTTGCAAGTCTATCGCGACGCCCTGGTCAACGACCAGCAGTATGTCGCCGCCCGCGCCAGCGCCGAAGCGGCGCGCGAAAAGGTGCCCCAAGGTCTCTCCGGACTCTTGCCGGTTGTCAGCGCGACGGCCAACACGACGTGGAACCAGAACAACTATCGCACGACAGGGATCGAGCTGGGCAAGAACTACAACAGCAACGGCTACAACGTCAGTTTGACGCAACCGCTGTTCCGCTGGCAGAACTTCGTTCAGTACGGCCAGGCCAAATTGCAGGTCGTGCAAGCCGAAGCGAATCTGGCGCAAGCTTCGCAGGACCTGATTCTGCGCGTTGCACAGGCGTATTTCGACGTGCTGTTCGCGATCGAGAATTTGAAGGCGGTACGCGCTAACAAAGACGCAATTGCGCAGCAGCTCGAACAGGCCAAGAAGAACTTCGAAGTCGGGACGGCGACTATCACCGATTCGCAGGAAGCCCAGTCGCGCTACGATCTGGCGAGCGCGCAGGAGATCGCCGCCGAGAGCGATCTGGACGTCAAGCGTTACACCTTGCGCGTTATTGTCGGCCGCGATCCCGGCTCGCTCAACAGCCTCAAGCCGGGCGCCGAGCTGCGGCCGCCGCAACCGGCCGGCATGGAACGCTGGGTCGATGCCGCCGAGAGAGACAGTTTCACCGTGCAGGCGCAGCAGGCGGCGACCGAATTCGCCATCAAGGAGGTCGAGCGCCAGCGCGCGGGCCATTACCCGACGCTCGATGCCGTGGCCAATTATGGCAAGACCAACGGGCCCGTGTCGCAGTTGAGCAACGACGGTCTCGAAACAACCGCGCGCAATATCGGTGTGCAGCTCAACATTCCGATTTTCCAGGGCGGCCTCGTCAGTTCCAGAGTTCGCGAGGCGGTGGCCAACCGCGTTGCCGCCGAGGCGACACTGGAAAACACCAAGCGCACGGCGGCGCTCAACTCGCAGCAATCCTTCCTGGGCGTGGTCAACGGCCTGGCGCAGATCCGCGCGCTCGATGCGGCACTGATTTCGAGCATCAGTGCGCTCGAATCGAACAAGCTCGGCTACGAGGTCGGCGTGCGCATCAATATCGACGTGCTCAACGCCGAGCAGCAGGTCTATGTCACCAAGCGCGATCTGGCCAAGGCTCGCTTCGACACACTGGTCTCGCAGCTCAAGCTCAAAGCCGCGGTCGGTGCGCTCAGCGAAGCCGACCTCGAGCAGATCAATCCGCTGTTCGAGGTGCCGCAATATCCTTGATCAGCGCAACGGTTCTCGCCGTTGCGCCACGGTGCGCCTGACTGAAAGTCGCGGCGGCCCGGCGCATTGCCTGCAAGTCTTCGCGATTTCCCAGTAAGTCACGCACGGCGTTGGCAGCGGCGTCTATATCGGCGACTCTTCGCGCCGCGCCGCAGGCGATTGCGTCCTCCGTGGCTTGCGCGAAATTGTAGCTGTGCGGACCGACCAGTACCGGGCAGCCGCAGGCGGCCGCTTCGATCAGATTCTGCCCGCCGAAAGGCAGCAGCGTCCCGCCGATCAGGGCGATGTCCGCGAACGCGAAATACGCCGGCATTTCCCCCATGCTGTCGCCAAGCCAGACGCGCGTGTCGCTCGTCGGCAACACGTCGTCGCTGCGCCGGCAGAGCGGCAATTTGCGTTCGGCTACGAGCGCCGCCGCTTCGGCAAAACGCTGCGGATGGCGAGGTACCAGCAGCAAGAGCAGATCAGGCCGGTTCAAGCGCGCGAAGGCGTCGAGGATGAGCGCTTCTTCGCCTTCGCGTGTGCTTGCCGCCAGCCACACCGGTCGCGCGCCGAGCGCCCGCCGCCACTCTCCGCCGAGCTCCAGTTTCTGCGGTGAAGGGGTGACGTCGAATTTGATGTTGCCGAGGATGCTGACGCGCTGCGCGCCGATGGCCAGCAGGCGCTCGGCATCGGCGGGCGTTTGTGCCGCGACCGCCGTGAGTGCGGCGAGCGCCGGTCGAATGAGCGGCGCCAGGCGCAGGTAGCCGCGCTGCGATTTTGGCGACAAGCGGGCGTTGACCAGCGCCAGCGGCACGCCGCGCTGCGCCGCAGTCGCGATCAGGTTAGGCCACAGCTCGGTCTCCATGAGCAGGCCCAGGCGCGGTTTGAAGTGGTCGAGAAAACGGCCGCAAGCGTCGGGCAGGTCGTAGGGCAGGTAAGCCTGCAGCAGACGATTGCCATACTTGGCGATCAGTTCGCCGCCGGTCGCGCGCCCGGTCGGCGTCATGTGCGTGAGCAGCAGCAAATGATCGGGATAAGCGTCGAGGAGCGCCTTGATCAGCGGCTCCGCCGCGCGGGTTTCGCCGACCGAGACGGCATGCAGCCAGAGCAGACGGTCTGGGACGGTCTGCGCATAGAAGCCATAGCGCTCGCCCAGATGCTGCAAATACTCGGGCTGCCGGCGGGCGCGCCAGAGCAGGCGTAGCCAGATGAGCGGTTGTGCCAGGTAGAAGAGAAGGGAATAGACATGCCGGACCATCAGCGCGACTCCTGTTCAGCGGCGAGCAGCACGGGCAGGACTTGCGCCACCGTTGGCACGCGGCCGCGCGCGCCGAGATTACGAAAGAATCCCGACCCGTAGACGCCGGTGAGCGCCGGGTCGCTGGCCGTGTACAGCGCGATGGTCGGCACACGCAGCGCCGTCGCCAGATGCACAAGCCCCGTATCGACACCGATAGCCAGCCGGGCCCGGCCCATCAGTCCGGCAAGCTCACGCAGGCCGAGCGGCGGGGCGACGACCGAGCCCGGCACGGCGCTCGCGATGCGCTCGACGCGCTGGCGTTCGAGCGCATTGCCTGAGGGGAAGACGGGAATCAGGCCCCGGCTTGTCAGTTCCCGGGCGATGACGATCCAATTCGCTTCATCCCACAGCTTGTCGTCGCGGCTCGTCGCGGTGAGCAACAGCGCATGCTGCCCGCCGGCGAGCCACCGCATTTCGCCAGCCGGTGCTTGGATGCCGTAATTGAGCGGCAAATCCACCGGGTAGTCGAGTGCGGCCGCCGTCAACCAGCGGTTGCGTTCGACGGCGTGAACGTTGCGCGGGATGACGAATGTCTGATCGTAGAAACGGGCAGCCAGCGCTTCGCGCGCCACTCCGGCGGCATAGCCATAATGCGGGCCGCGGGCTTGCGATGTGATCAGCCCGCTTTTGCATAAGCCTTGCGTATCGATGATAGCGTCATAGGACGTACGGCGCAGGCGCCGCCTGAATTCGCCGATCTCGTGCCAGGTCGCGCGTTGCGCCAGCGCCCCGCGCCAGCGGCGAACGGCAACCGGAACGACTTGATCGATCCCGGGGTGCAGGCGCGGAATCTCGGCGAACGCCTCCTCGACGCACCAGTCGATCTGCGCCTCGGGAAATACGCGACGCAGATCGCTGACCACCGGGAGGTTGTGTATGACATCGCCAAGCGAGGAGGTTTTGACCAACAGGATGCGCATTGGCGGGTAAAATGAGTGCTGGCAGGAAAGGCTGCATTATAAGAGATTGAGCGGGTCGAATTTTAGTTGCTTGACGTTCAGCGCAAAGTCGCGAGGGACGCAAAGATAAGGCAAGAATAAGCAACGGCAATGCGATAGGGAATCTTTCGTCGATATTCTTTGTGTCTTTGCGGTGGATGTGCGAGCCTCCGATCCTGCATGACAAGCGAAAGGGCATGACGTGATACTGGTAACCGGCGGTGCGGGCTTCATCGGAGCTAACTTCATCCTTGACTGGCTGCGCGAGCGCGACGAACCGGTGCTCAATGTCGACAAGCTGACCTATGCCGGCAACCTCGAGAACCTCGCTGACCTTGCTGGCGATCCTCGCTACGCTTTCGTGCAGGGCGACATCGCCGATCACGGGCTGATCGATGCGCTGCTTGCTCAGCACAAGCCGCGCGCGCTGATCAACTTCGCCGCCGAGAGCCATGTCGACCGCTCGATCCACGGTCCTGGCGAATTCATCCAGACCAATATCGTCGGCACCTTCAAACTCCTCGAAAGCGTGCGCGCCTATTTCGCGACGCTCGACGAGACAAAGAAGGCGGCTTTTCGCTTCCTGCACGTATCGACCGACGAAGTCTATGGTTCGCTAACCGCCGACGCCCCGCCGTTCACCGAAGACACACGCTACGAACCGAACAGCCCTTATTCGGCGTCGAAAGCCGCGTCCGATCATCTGGTGCGCGCCTATCACCATACCTATGGTTTGCCGGTGGTGACCACCAACTGCTCGAACAACTATGGCCCCTATCAATTCCCCGAGAAATTGATTCCGCTGGTGATTGCCAATGCGCTGGCCGGCAAGGCGCTGCCGATCTACGGCGACGGTCAGCAGATTCGCGACTGGCTGTACGTCGCCGATCATTGCGCGGCGATCCGGCGCGTGCTCGAAGGGGGAGCAGTCGGCGAGGTCTACAACATCGGCGGCTGGAACGAGAAACCGAATCTGGACATCGTTCATTCCATCTGCGATCTGCTCGACAAGTTGCGGCCGCGCACTGACGGCAAACCGTACCGCGAGCAGATCACTTACGTTACCGACCGGCCCGGCCATGACAGGCGCTACGCCATCGACGCCAGCCGGATAGAGCGCGAGCTCGGCTGGGCGCCAGCCGAAACTTTCGCCACCGGAATCGCCAAGACCGTGCGCTGGTATCTCGACCATTCCGAGTGGATCCGCAATGTGCAGTCGGGCGCTTACCGCGAGTGGGTCGAAAAGAACTATGCCGGGCGCAAGCAATGAAGATCCTGCTCTTTGGAATGGGGGGCCAAGTTGGCTGGGAATTGCAGCGCAGTCTCGCTCCCCTGGGGCAGGTCGTTGCGCTCGATTACGACAGTGACAAGGGGCTGTGCGGCGATTTCACCAATTTGCCAGGGTTGGCGGAAACCGTGCGCCGGGTGGCGCCCGACGCCATTGTCAATGCCGCGGCCTATACGGCGGTCGATCGCGCCGAATCCGAGCCGGAACTCGCGCGTACGATCAATGCGCTGGCTCCCGGTGTTCTGGCGGATGAAGCCGAAAAACTCGGCGCCTGGCTGGTGCATTATTCGACCGACTATGTCTTTGACGGAAGCGGTAACAAGCCTTGGCGCGAGACCGACCCCACCGGGCCGCTCAGCGTTTATGGGCGGACCAAGCTCGAGGGCGAGCAGGCGGTCGCGCGCTGCGCGCGGCATCTCATTTTGCGCACCAGCTGGGTCTATGCCGCGCGCGGCGCCAATTTCGCCAGAACCATGCTGCGGCTGGCACAGGAGCGCGATCAACTCAAGGTCGTCGCCGACCAGTTTGGCGCACCCACCGGCGCGGAACTTCTCGCCGACGTGACGGCGCACGCTCTGCGCGGCATGCCTGGCCGCCCCGAACTCGCGGGTCTCTATCACCTCGCGGCAGGCGGCGAAACCAGTTGGCATGGTTACGCGTGTTTCGTAATCGAAGCGGCGCGTCGATCCGAGCAGCCGATTCGGATTACGCCCGAAGCGATCGAAGCCGTCTCCAGTGACGCTTACCCGACCGCGGCGCAAAGGCCGCATAATTCGCGGCTAGCCACAGGCAAGTTGCAGAAGGCTTTCAGCTTGAACCTGCCAGCCTGGCAGGAAGGCGTCGCGCGCGTGCTCACTGAAGTGCTCGGGCGATAACGCCTTGATGGGAAGAACGGAGATTCGATCTATGGCAACAAGCAGGCGCAAAGGCATCATCCTCGCCGGCGGCTCGGGAACGCGGTTGTATCCGGCGACGCAGGTCGTCTCCAAGCAGCTGCTGCCGATCTTCGACAAGCCGATGATCTATTACCCGCTGAGTACGCTGCTCCTCGCCGGAATCCGCGACATCCTGATAATCTCGACGCCGCAGGACACGCCGCGCTTCGAGCAACTGCTCGGCGACGGCTGTCGATGGGGAATCAACCTGCACTACGCGGTGCAGCCCTCGCCCGACGGGCTCGCGCAAGCCTTTCTGATCGGTGAACGCTTCATCGGCGACGATGCGTCGGCGCTGGTCCTCGGCGACAACATTTTCTACGGCCACGATTTTGCCGGGCTGGTTCAGGAAGCGTCGGCCCGCGACGAAGGGGCCACGGTCTTCGCTTACGCCGTAACCGATCCGGAACGCTACGGCGTCGTCGAGTTCGATGCCGGCGGCCGGGCGGTCAGCCTCGAAGAAAAACCCAAGGCGCCAAAATCGCGCTACGCGGTGACCGGACTTTACTTTTACGATGACCGCGTCGTCGAATTGGCCAAGAGCGTCAAGCCTTCGGCTCGTGGCGAACTTGAAATCACCGACCTCAACCGCCTCTATCTCGAACAGGGCAAGCTCAGCGTAATGACCATGGGGCGAGGGTATGCCTGGCTGGACACCGGCACGCACGAGTCGATGCTCGAAGCCAGCCAGTTCATCCAGACCATAGAAAAGCGCCAGGGTCTGAAAGTGGCTTGTCCCGAAGAGATTGTCTGGCGCAAGGGCTGGATTAGCGACGCGCAATTCGAGGAAACGGCGCAGATGCTCGCCAAGTCAGGTTATGGAAAATACCTTCTCGGTTTGTTGCACGACAAGGTATTCGCATGAAAGTGACGCCACTCGCCATTGCCGATGTCTTGCTGATCGAGCCCAAGGTGTTCGGCGACGACCGCGGTTTCTTTTACGAAAGCTTCAATCAGCAGGCGTTCAATGACGCTACTGGCCTCGACCTCCGCTTCGTTCAGGACAATCACTCGAAGAGCGCCAAGAACGTGTTGCGCGGCCTCCACTATCAACTGCCGCCAAAAGCGCAGGGCAGGCTGGTGCGCGTCATCGCCGGCGATGTGTTCGACGTCGCCGTCGACATCCGCAAAGATTCGCCGACCTTCGGCAAGTGGGTCGGCGAAATGCTATCGGGGGCGAACATGCGGCAGATGTGGATTCCGCCGGGCTTGGCGCATGGCTTTCTGGTCCTCAGCGAGACGGCGGAGTTCCTGTACAAGACGACGGACTACTGGGCGCCGGAATTCGAGCGCGGCATTCTCTGGAACGATCCGGATCTGGCGATCGCTTGGCCGCTAGAAGGTGAGCCCTTACTCTCGATAAAGGACGCTAGAGGTAGTGCTTTACGCACGGCTCTTGGACAAATTCCGTAATTCACCGGCCGGGCTAGCAGAGAGAAGAAAGATCGCGAGTATTGAATTTGCAGGGCTTTGCGTGTAGTGTGTTCAACTATTGAACACACTCGGACAGCCCGCTGTGTTGAGCGAAGACCTCCGTTACAAGCTATTGAAACTGCTCGCCGAAGAGCCGCAAATCAGTCAGCGGGATCTGGCGACCCGCCTGGGCATCAGCGTTGGCAAGGCAAATTACTGCTTGAGCGCGCTGATCGAAAAAGGGCTGGTCAAGATCAACAATTTCCGCAGGGCCAACAACAAGCTTGCCTACGCCTATCTGCTCACCCCGCGCGGCATCGAAGAAAAGGCGCTGATCACGGTTAGCTTTCTCCAGCGCAAGATGCGCGAGTACGGTGAGTTGCAGGAAGAAATCGAAGCGCTGCGGCGAGAGGTGTTGTCTGCCAGACCCGCCGGATCGTCTGGCCGCGCGCCAACATTGCCTCAACAGGATAATGTCGGAGATGCCAAATGATCGCGGCGACAATACGCGACGAAACGGCTGATGATGAATCCGGCTGGTATGTCGTTTATACGAAGCCGCGTCAGGAAACCCGGGCGCTGGAAAATCTGTGCAATCAGGGATTCGAGTGCTTTCTGCCGACGCTCGTCTCCGAACGCTTGCGTGCCGGGCATCGCATCGAAATTCTCGAAGCCCTGTTCCCGCGCTACCTGTTTATCTATCTCAAGGCCGGTAGCAGCAACTGGTCAGCGATCCGTAGCACCAGAGGTGTCGCCCGCCTGGTCGAGTTTGGCGGCACCGCCGCGCGCGTCTCGCCGGCGCTAATTGCCGTGCTGGCCGAACAGCCGGCCCAGCAGAAACCGCTATTTGAGGTCGGCGAAAAGTTGAAGGTGGTTGACGGCCCATTTGTCGGGATAGCCGCGGAATTGCTGCGCGTCTATGAAACTCCGGACGGCGAAGCCCGAGTGATGGTGCTGATGGATATTTTGACGAAGCAGCAGAAGATCAGTTTGCCGGCCAGTTTGGTGCGCAAAGCGGCTTAAGCCCATGGTCACTGGCCAAACACGCCAGTGACGGTTTTTTAGAACTGCGTTTTTTGGAATGACGCTCAATCCAAGGGCGGTAGCGTGCCTGAGCCTCCTTCACATCTCTGTCCACAAGGCTAGTCGGCCACCACATTGCTATTAGAAAGCTAATGAAGATGAGCACTGTCACGATTCGTCCGGTATTGCTCTGTGGAGGTTCGGGTACCCGTTTGTGGCCGCTTTCCCGGACCCATTACCCCAAACAGTTTCTCCGGCTGGCAGACGATTTCTCTTTGCTGCAAAACACCCTGCGACGTCTGGAAGGAGTGCCAGGCCTAGGAACAACCATTGCAGTGGCCAACGAAATCCATCGGTTTCTCCTCGCCGAACAATTCCGGGAAATCGGACTCAAGGGCGATATCCTGCTCGAACCTTCTGCCCGTAACACCGCACCCGCAGTTGCGGCCGCTGCAATCCATGCCCTGAGCCAGGTCGGCGATAAGGAAGCGCCACTGCTGCTGGTGCTTCCGTCGGATCACGTTATTTCCGATGTGACGGCCTTTCAGCTGGCTATTGAGGCCGCCGTTCCGCATGCGCGATCGGGTGCGCTGGTCACCTTCGGCATTGTTCCGAATCGACCCGAAACAGGCTATGGATATATTCGCCGGGGGCTTCCCGTTGCCGGGGGATTCGCTCTGGATCGTTTTGTCGAAAAGCCCGACGCAAAGACGGCTCAAGGCTATCTCGATAAAGGAGACTATTTCTGGAACAGCGGCATCTTCCTGTTCCGTGCCGATTCGTATTTGGCGGCACTGGAGCGTGTTGCGCCGGCGATCATGAGGAATGTTGCCGATGCGGTGACCAATGCTCGGCACGACATGGACTTTCTCCGTCTCGAAGCAAACAGCTTCTCGGCGAGCCCGTCGGATTCCATAGACTATGCAATTATGGAAAAGACAAAAGATGGCGTTGTCATTCCGCTCGATGCGGGATGGAACGACATCGGCGCGTGGGATGCCTTGGCGGTTCTCGGGAATGCCGATGCTTCGGGCAATACGGTGCAAGGCGATGTCGTCATCATCGATACACAAGATTCAGTGATCTATTCTGACGGGCGGTTGGTAGCGACGGTTGGAGTCAGCGATCTGATTGTCGTCGCAACCAAGGACGCGGTGCTGGTGGCTGACAGACTGAATGCTCAGGATGTAAAGAAGGTTGTAGAGACACTGAAAATCGCTTCGCGCCCGGAAACCGAGTTCCAGCATATTGTGCATCGTCCTTGGGGAAGTTACGAAGGATTGGCTTACGCTCCGAGATATCAGGTCAAGCGCATTCTGGTGAAGCCCGGCGCAAGTCTCAGCCTCCAGAAACACCATCATCGAGCCGAGCACTGGGTGGTAGTCAAGGGCACGGCGAAGATCGTACGCGGGGAAGAAACACTTCTCCTTTCCGAGAACCAATCCACCTACATTCCTTTGGGTGTGATCCACCGCCTGGAAAATCCTGGCCGTATTGACCTGGAAATGGTGGAGATACAGTCCGGCAGTTATTTGGGTGAGGATGATATTGTTCGGTTTGAAGACAATTACGGCAGATAAACAATGAATAAGACTGCGTTGGTTACCGGCATCACCGGCCAGGACGGTGCGTACTTGGCGGAATTCCTGCTCAAGAAGGGCTATGTGGTGCACGGCCTCAAGCGCCGCAGCTCGCTCTTCAACACCGACCGTATCGACCATCTCTACCAGGATCCGCATGTCGACAACCGGAAGTTCATTCTCCACTACGGTGATCTGACCGACTCGACCAACCTGATCCGTATCATCCAGCAGGTCCAGCCCGACGAGATATACAATCTCGCCGCGATGAGCCATGTGGCGGTCAGCTTTGAAACCCCCGAATACACCGCTAACGCTGACGGTATCGGCACACTGCGTATCCTCGAAGCCATCCGCATCCTGGGCCTGGAAAAGAAGACCCGCTTCTACCAGGCCAGTACCTCCGAACTCTACGGCCTGGTCCAGGAAACCCCGCAAAAGGAAACCACGCGCTTCTACCCACGCAGCCCCTACGCCGTCGCCAAGCTCTACGGCTTCTGGATTACCGTCAACTACCGTGAAGCCTACGGTCTCTTCGCATGCAACGGCATTCTTTTCAATCACGAGAGCCCCTTGCGCGGCGAAACCTTCGTCACCCGCAAAATCACTCGCGCCCTCGCAAGAATCAAACTCAACCTGCAGGATTGCCTCTACCTTGGCAATATGGATTCGTTGCGCGACTGGGGGCACGCGCGCGACTACGTTGAAGCCCAATGGCTGATGCTCCAGCACGATAAGCCCGAAGATTTCGTCATCGCTACCGGCGTGCAGTACAGCGTACGTGATTTCGTCAACGCCGCCGCCAAGGAACTTGCCATCGCCATAACTTGGCAAGGGCAGGGCGTCGAAGAAACCGGCACCGACCAAAATGGCAACGTCATTGTCAGGGTGGACCAGCGCTACTTTCGGCCCACAGAAGTCGAAACCCTTCTTGGCGACCCGACCAAGGCGAAAGAGAAACTGGGCTGGACGCCAAAGATTAGCTTCGATGAGCTCGTTTCGGAAATGGTCCGCGAAGACCTCAAGAGCGCCGAGCGCGACGAACTCGTCAAGAAGCACGGTTATGCCACCTACGATTACAACGAGTAAGCGGACCTTTGACTCTGATCTCTTCGCATGAAATCCCCTGAACGAACGATCGCAATCCGGAATCTGATGGACGCCAGCGGCGTGCGTTTTGGAACCAGCGGCGTGCGTGGGCTCGTGGCCGATATGAGCAGCGAGATCTGCTTTGCGTATGCCTCAGCTTTTCTGAATGCGACTTCAGCAGACTCCGGTCGCGTGGCATTGGCGATGGATCTGCGCCCGAGCAGTCCCGAGATTGCTTCGGCCTGTGCGGCGGCAATTCAGCATACTGGACTGCGCGTCGATTTTTGTGGCGCGATCCCCACGCCGGCGCTGGCCTATTACGCGCAGACACAGGGCTCGCCGGCCATAATGGTTACCGGCAGCCACATTCCTTTCGATCGAAACGGCATCAAGTTTTACGGGATGGCGGGCGAGATCACCAAGGCGGATGAAGCGAAGATCAGCCAAGCGGTAGTTACCATCCCAGACGAGGGCCTGTCGACGCCCTTGCCGGCAACGAGTCGAAAAGCTTATCAGCGCTATGTTGATCGGTATCTACAATTCTTTCAGCCCCGATGTCTGGCGGGAATGAAGCTGGGATTCTACGAACACTCCAGCGTGTCGCGAGATCTGTTGCGGGAAATACTTGAAGGCTTGGGTGCAGAAGTCATTTCAATGGGAAGAACAAACGACTTTGTCCCCATCGACACCGAAGCCGTAAGTGAGGCCGATGCGCGCCAGGCGCATCTCTGGGCCGAACAGTATGGCTTTGACGCCATTCTCTCGACGGATGGCGATGCCGACCGGCCGCTGCTTGGCGACGAAAAGGGAAACTGGTTTCGGGGTGACGTGGTTGGCATCCTCTGTGCCCAATACCTTGGCGCGCAAGCTGTAGCCACGACGGTGAATTGCAATACGGCACTTGAATTATGTGGATCCTTCTCGCAAGTGATTCGAACTCGCATCGGTTCGCCGTATGTTATCGAGGGCATCGAAGGATTGATCCGCTCCGGCGCCCAGAATGTCGTTGGATTTGAGCCGAACGGCGGCTTTCTGGTTGGATCGAAGATCGAGAAGAACGATCGTTTCTTGCTGCCCCTAATGACTCGCGATGCGGTGCTGCCGATCCTCTGCTTGCTGTCGATGGCACGAGAAGAAAGACTTATGGTTTCCGCTCTGCCCAGAGGCTTGCCGGCGAGATTTACGGCGAGCGACCGATTACAGGATTTCCCGACGGAGACGAGCCGAGCGCTTCTGCAGGAAATCGCCTTCTCACCTGCCGCCGTTGAGTCACTGCTCGATGGCCTGTGCGGAAAGTTCGTGGCGTTGGATCAGACCGATGGGCTGCGCATCACGCTGGAAGGTGATGAGATCGTGCATTTGCGCGCATCGGGCAATGCGCCGGAATTACGCTGTTATGCCGAGTCGGCAAGTCAGGAAAGAGCAGAACTACTGGTGCAGGCAAGTTTGCACCACATGAAATCTGCCCTTGGTTCGAAGCTATTTGCTTAAGAGAAACATTAAGGCCGCCAATGGAACTCGACGCAAAAATCTATATCGCCGGCCATCGCGGCCTCGTCGGCTCGGCCATCGTGCGCAATCTGCAGGAAAGAGGCTTTGCCAACCTCCTGACGCGTACTCACGCAGACCTTGACCTCACCAACCAGGCCGCCACCGGGGCCTTCTTCACGCAGGAGAAGCCCGACTATGTCTTCCTGGCGGCGGCCAAGGTCGGAGGCATCCTCGCCAACAACGGCTACCCCGCCGAATTCATTCGCGACAACCTGGTTATCCAGACCAACATCATCCATGCCGCCTACCGGAACAACGTCAAGCGCCTGATGTTTCTCGGCTCCAGCTGCATTTACCCCAAGCTGGCGCCGCAGCCGATGAGGGAAGAATACTTGCTCACCGGCCCGCTTGAACCGACCAATCGCCCCTATGCCTTAGCCAAGATTGCGGGCATTGAAATGTGCTGGAGTTACAACCGCCAGTACGACACGAAGTACCTCGCGGTAATGCCGACCAACCTTTATGGACCGGGCGACAACTATCACCCGGAGAACAGCCACGTTATTCCTGCGCTGATCCGCAAGTTTCATGAAGCAAAGCAAGCGAATGCAAGAGAAGTCGTGGTCTGGGGAACCGGGACGCCTAAGCGGGAATTTCTCTACAACGAGGATATGGCCGACGCCTGTGTCTTTCTGATGAATCTTCCCGCTGAGAAGTACGACGGTTTGCTTGGAAGCGATGAATCGAAGACCGGCAGATTTGAGCCGCCTTTGGTCAACATCGGGGTGGGTACCGACGTGACGATCAGGCAGCTTGCTGAAACAGTGAAGAAGGTAGTGGGTTTCAAAGGGGAAATTGTCTTCGACAAGAACATGCCGGACGGAACGCCGCGAAAATTGATGGACGTGTCGCGCTTGGCTCGGGCCGGGTGGCTCGCGAGGACAGGACTTGAGGACGGCTTGAGTCGCGCATACCTTGAATTTACTGAACGATGATTGATTGTCGATAATTTCGACCGACTGTTTTTCATCACCGCCGTTAGACCGCAATTCGCAGGACCACGATTTTTCGGGAGATTAGTTAAGGTGACAAATAAATCGGAATCGTTTCTGGGTGATTTTCAGCCAGATTTTTTGCGGGATAAGGTCATTCTTGTCACGGGGGGAACAGGTTCCTTCGGCACCGCCTTTATTCGCCATGTTCTCGGGACGTGCAAACCGCGCAAGGTAATTGTCTTTTCGCGTGATGAAGACAAGCAACACAACATGGAGGTCAGTTTTCGTGGCCATCCGGCGGCTGATAGCTTGCGTTTTTTCATTGGCGATGTAAGGGATCTTGGTCGCATGGAAATGGCCATGCGTGGCGTCGACTACGTGATCCATGCGGCCGCGCTCAAGCATGTTCCGGCCGCAGAATACAACCCATTTGAATGTATCCGCACGAATGTGCATGGTGCCGAGAATGTCGTAGTCGCGTCAATTCGCGCCGGCGTAAAGCGAGTAATCGCACTATCGACCGACAAGGCAGCAAATCCCATAAATCTTTATGGCGCCAGCAAACTAGCCTCCGACAAGATCTTCGTTGCCGCGAACCACCTGTCGGGCGGGGAAGGCCCCCATTTTTCGGTCGTACGGTACGGAAATGTGGTCGGCTCACGAGGCAGCATAGTCCCCCTGTTTAGACGTCTGATTGCCGAAGGGGCCGATGCATTGCCCATCACGGATCCGCGCATGACGCGTTTCTGGATCACCATCCCACAAGGCGTCAACTTCGTGCTCTCCTCGATGGTAAGGATGACCGGTGGCGAAATCTTTATTCCGAAGATTCCAAGCGCCAAGGTCGCTGACGTGATTCGGGTTCTCGCTCCGGAAATGCCCCAGAAGGTCGTCGGAATCCGGCCGGGAGAGAAGCTGCACGAAGTCATGATTACGGAAGACGATGCTTTTAATACCATCGAGTTGCCCGATCGCTATGTCATAACGCCAACTTTGTCTTTCTGGCGCACCGGCACGTATCTTGATGGCGAAGGTCGCAAGGTAGAAGACGGGTTCCGATACTCAAGTGACAAGAACCCTGTATGGCTTGATGACGACGATCTGCGAGCCTTGCTACAGGGGGTATAGAAGTGCCTCTTAAGCCCCAACATTTCCTTCCATATGGTCGGCATCAGATCGACGAGGACGATATCGCCGCTGTTGTTGACGTCCTCCGTTCCGACTCTCTGACAGGCGGGCCGCTTGTCGCGCGTTTCGAGAAAGCCTTCGCGCAACGCACGGGCGCGACGCATGCGGTGTCCTGTGCCAATGGCACGGCGGCGCTTCACCTGGCGGCGCTGGCGCTCGGCCTGGGGCCTGGCGATGTCGTGATCGTGCCGAGTCTCACTTTCCTCGCCACGGCAAGCGCAGCGGTCTACGTTGGGGCGGATGTGGTGTTCGCCGATGTCGATCCGGACACCGGTCTGATGACAGCCAAAACCCTCGGCGATGCCATCGTTCGTGCAAAGGGGCGTGCCAAAGCAGTGTTTCCTGTTCACCTGAACGGCGGTTGCGTTGATCTGGCGGCGATTGGTGAAATGGCGGCGAGACATGACCTGGCTGTAGTAGACGATGCGTGCCACGCCTTGGGCGCGACAATGGGCAATATCCTCATCGGCGACGGCACAAGTGCATCAATGTCGATATTCTCACTGCATCCGGTCAAGGTTATCGCGATGGGCGAGGGCGGCGTCATTACCACCGCAGATCCGAAACTGACCGAACGTCTGACGCGATTTCGCAACCACGGCATGGTGCGCGATTCGGCTCGGTTCGTTCAGAAGGACGAGGCTTTCGACACCGACGGCGCAACCAATCCTTGGTACTACGAAATGCCGGAACCGGGATTTAACTACCGTGCCAGCGAAATCCATTGCGCCCTTGGCCTGAGCCAGCTCGCAAAGCTGGACAGTTTCCTTTCACGGCGCAGAGAATTAGCTGATCTATACGACCGCGCGTTGGCTCCTATCTCGCCGTTGCTGCGACCGATACCCCGCGTGCCAGGGTGCAACGGAGGATGGCACCTGTATCCGGTGCTTATCGACTTTGCGGCGGCTGGAATTTCCCGTGCGCGATTGATGAACGCACTACATGCGAAAGGGATTGGTACTCAGGTACATTACCTGCCAGTGCATCGCCAGCCGTTCTGGCGCGCGCGCCAGCCTGGACTTTCTCTGCCGGGCGCTGATGCCTATTACGCTCGTTGCCTATCTTTACCGCTTTTTCCGGCGATGCGTGACACCGACGTCGAATATGTCGCCGCTACTCTAATGTCTCTGCTCAAGGACACCAAACGATGATCCGCTATTGCACGCGTTGTCTTTATCCCGATACCAAGCCCGATCTCTGGTTTGACGAACATGGCGTATGCAGCGCCTGTCTCGCTTTTGAAAAGCGCGCCGAAGTGGATTGGGACGCCAGACGGAAAGAGTTCCTTGGAATTGTTGATCATTATCGCAGCAAGGACAGCAGTAACTACGACTGCATTGTCCCGGTATCGGGCGGGAAGGACAGTACCTATCAGGTGATCCGCTTGCTGCAACACGGGCTAAACCCGTTGTGTGTAACGGCCACCACTGATTCACTCTCGGACATTGGCCGACGAAATATCGAAAGCCTGAAGCGTATGGGGGTCGATTATATCGAGGTGACCTTTAATCCGAAAATCCGGCGCGCCCTGAACAAGCTGTGTCTCACCCAGATCGGCGATATTTCATGGCCGGAGCACGTTGCCATTTTCACTACGCCAATTCGTATCGCGGTGCAGATGGGCATTCCCATGATCGTCTGGGGTGAAAACTCGCAACATGAATACGGAGGGCCTGCGGCGAGTCAGGAGAAGAACATCCTCGACCGCCGCTGGCTCGAAGAGTTCGGTGGCCTCTTGGGGTTGCGGGTATCTGACCTGATCGGTCAGGTGGGCATCGAAAAGCGACATTTGATTCCGTACTCGTATCCTTCCGATGAAGAACTGGCTCGAGTCGGTGTCACGGGTATCTTTCTGGGGTATTTCTTCCCCTGGGACGGGATGACCAACGCGCTGATTTCGCAGGCTTACGGATTCGAGTCTCACCCGACTCTGGTCGAGGGGTCGCTGGCCAATTACGAGAATCTGGATAACCACCAGACCGGCATTCATGACTATTTCAAGTATTTGAAGTTCGGCTTTGGTCGCGCGACCGACATTGCCAACAACCATATCCGCCGCGGCCGGTTAATGCGACCCGACGCGCTGGAGATGGTCAAACGCCACGACGGCATGTACCCGCACACGTATTTGGGACGCTCCCTCGAGGATATCCTGCGAGAGATCGACATGACGATCGATGAATTCAACAAGGTTTGCGATCGCTTCACCAACAAGCGCCTGTTCCAGAGCGATGCCAGGGGCAACCTGCTGCGCGACAAGGGCTTCAGGCTGATCAAGACAAACGCCGACAACGAATGAGCAAACCAGCGTGAGCAACCGCGTTGTCATCGTCAATCACGGCCTTTGCAATCTCAACTCGATCGCGCGCGCATTGGAGGAGTGCGGCGGCAACGTGGTAGTCACCGACGATCCGGGAGACCTGAACGACGCCGATCGCATTGTGTTGCCCGGCGTCGGAGCATTCGCCGCCGCTATGGCCAACCTGCACGCCAAGGGATTGGACGAAGCGATATGCGAAAACGTTGTTCGCCGGTCGGTCCCGCTACTGGGAATTTGCTTGGGCATGCAACTGTTGGCTGAGTCGAGCACCGAAGGTGGCGATTGCAGAGGGCTTGGTCTGCTCTCCGGCGCTGTTGTCAAGTTCGAAAGTCAGCGCGGCGAGAGGATTCCCCATATGGGGTGGAATGCAGTTGAATCGACCGGGCTGACGACGCTCTTCGATGGCATCCCATCGAATACGGATTTCTATTTTGTGCACAGTTATCATCTGAGTTGCCCGGATGCGACTGTCGCGGCGCGGACCAATTACTGCGGTGGTTTTGTGTCGGCCGTGGCGCAGGGTTCGGTCGTGGCGGTACAGTTTCATCCGGAAAAAAGTCAAAAGGCTGGCTTTCGGTTGTTGCAGAATTTTCTGGCGCTGTGACATGTTGAAGTTACGTATCATTCCCACGCTGTTGTTCAAGGATGTTGGTCTCGTCAAAGGGGTCGGCTTCGACTCCTGGCGACGTGTCGGTTCCGCCATGCAGACGGTCAAGGTCTACAACATGCGCGAAGTGGACGAACTGGTGTTCTTTGACATCAGCGCGACTCCCGACAAGCGTCGCCCGGATTTCAAACAGATCGAGGAACTTGCCGCCGAGTGTTTCATGCCGATGACGGTAGGCGGCGGTGTCCGCACGGTCGAGGATATTCGCGATCTGCTGATGGTCGGCGCGGACAAAGTGGCTATCAATACGGCTGCGGTCGAAACGCCGCGCATTATTACTGAAGGGGCCACGAGCTTCGGCGTGCAGTGCATCGTCGTTGGCATCGATGTCAAAGTCACTGCGACAGGCTGGGAGGTGTATACGCACTGTGGAACGCGGCCGACGGGCCTGGATCCGGTGGCACACGCTCTCGCAGTGGAGGCCTTGGGCGCCGGGGAGATCCTTTTGACCTCGATCAACCGCGACGGCACGATGACCGGCTACGACGTGGAAATCACCCGCCGCGTTGCAGAAGCGGTGAGCATCCCGGTGATCGCCTCCGGCGGCGCTGGAAACTACGGCCATATGGCCGAAGTATTGCGTGGCAGCAAGGTGGCCGCGGTGGCGGCCGCCAGCATTTACCACTTCACCGAACAAACCCCGAAGGAGGCAAAGAACTTCCTTCGCGATCAGGGGTTCATGGTACGGCAATGAGCAGGACCGTCATCATCGTTCAGGCACGGATGACCTCGACACGGCTGCCGGGCAAGGTATTGCTTGATCTGGCCGGGCACACAGTTTTGCGCCGCGTTCTTGAGCGCTGCGCTTGCATCCCTGGCGTAGACGACGTCTGTTGTGCAGTACCGGAAGGCGTGACTCACGACCCGATTGCAGCAGAAGCAAAGCGTGCCGGGGTTTCCGTCTTTCGCGGATCAGAAGCCGATGTTCTGGCTCGTTATGCCGGTGCGGCGAGACAGTGTGGCGCTGACCTTGTAATGCGGGTGACCAGCGATTGCCCACTAATTGATCCGGTAGTGTGTGGTCAGGTGCTTTCGTTGGTTAAAGATGGCAAGGCTGACTATGCCTGCAATAACATGCCAGCCTCGTGGCCGCATGGCTTGGACTGCGAGGCATTCACTGCTGCCGCCCTATACCGTGCCGAGGTCGAGGCGACCAGTCCGCGCGAACGGGAGCATGTTACGCCGTGGTTACGCGAACATGCCGACTTGGTCCACGCCAATCTGATCGGCCCCGGAGGTTGGGCAGCGGAACAACGATGGACGCTCGATTTCCCCGAGGATTACGCGTTCCTTCAGGCGGTATTCGCTGCGTTGCCCGACTCCTCCGGAATGCAATATACCGACGCGGTGTTGAATCTCTTGCGGGCGCGCCCCGACATCGCGGCAATCAATGCGCAGCATCACAATGTAAGTCGACCTTCAATCTTGGTGAAGCAGAAAATACTATGACCGATCCCGTGAAAACCGCCCAGTTGCAGTTCTGGCGCGGCAACTTTGGCAACGACTACATCGGACGCAACAGCGCTTCAGACGAGCAATTGCGCGCCCGCGTCGCCCTTTGGGCAAAGATCATGGATAGCCTGACCGGGGCGCCGCCCTCAAGTATCCTTGAGGTGGGCTCCAATATTGGTAATAACTTACGCGCCCTGCATACGCTTACCGGGGCCGAAATGTTCGCGCTGGAACCCAACGCTGAGGCACGCAAGGTTCTGGTCGACGACGGAGTGGTGCCCGCCAAGAATGCGCTCGACGGATTGGCCGCCGCTATTCCCTTGGCCGACGGCGCAGTGGACATGGCCTTCACCAGCGGCGTATTGATCCACATTCACCCCGACCAACTCCCCGCATCTATCGAGGAAATTCACCGCGTTGCCCGGCGCTATATCGTGTGTATTGAGTACTTCTCGGACAAGCCTGAAATGATTCCCTATCGTGGCCATGATGACCGCCTGTTCAAGCGGGATTTTGGCGGCCTGTATCTGGACAGATTCCCTGACCTTCAATTGCTGGACTACGGCTTCGCCTGGAAACGCGTTACCGGACTTGACAACCTGACGTGGTGGCTTTTCGAAAAACGACCCTGATGCGCCGCGCCCGTTTCCGTTTTGATGCCTCTCGCAGTTTGGGGAGTGGCCATGCTTATCGCTGTCTGACACTGGCCCGAGCGCTTGCAGAGGCGGGGTGGTCGGTGGATGTGGCCGTTGGGCGGGACACCGCCGCTATAGTCCCCCTCGATGATTTTCCCGTCGTCCAGGTCTCGGGAAATGCGACGGCCGAGATGGAGGCAGCGGCGATTGGGCAGGCGGGTGAGGTCGATCTGCTGGTGGTCGATCACTATGATCGTGACGCCCGCTTTGAAAGTGCGTGCCGAACCTGGGCAAAGCGTGTTTTCGTCATCGACGATCTCGCCGACAGGCCACATGACTGCGACCTGCTGCTAGACCAATCGCTGGGACGCAGCGCTGCCGACTATGCAGCTTTCGTCCATCCATCTTGTCATTCCCTGTTAGGGCCGGATTACGCCTTGCTGCGACCACAGTTCGCAGCCGCTCGTTTCCTCAGGACGGGGCCATCGCGAGGCGGCTTGCGGCGCATAGTTGTCAGCTTGGGAGGCACCGACCCGCACCGACTGACCACGCGCGTGCTGCATGGAATCCTATGTGCCGGGGTGGACTGTGACGTGGATGTCATAACCGGCCTTGCCGTGCCGGTGAATGATCTGCCGAAGAGCCCGGGTTTTCATCTGCACCAAAACGTGAATGACATGGCGAGTTTGTTGTCTGATGCCGACCTTGCAATTGGGGCCGGTGGGATAAGTTCCTGGGAACGTACCTGCCTCGGGCTGCCGACCGCCTTGGTGGTGACCGCAGACAACCAACGCCTCGTCGCCGACAGGCTGGTATCGATCGGCGCCGCGGTTTCGCTCGGTGACTGGGCCACGCTCACCGAGGAGCGCATTGCGACGACCTTAGATGTTCTGCACGGATCTCCGGAGCGGCTTGCGGCGATGCGGCAAACTGCGGCGCAAGTGTGCGACGGCCTCGGCGTTGGACGGGTTCTATGTGCGATTGACCCGATCGTGCTCGATTCGGGCATCGAAATCGAATTGCGCAAAGTGAGGGACGAAGACTGCGATAACATTTTTGCTTGGCAGAACGAACCCGGTGCGCGGATTTATTCACGAAATCCGGAGCCGCCATCGGCAGATGACCATCGTACCTGGTTTGCGGCGAAACGCCGTGACCCGCAAGGCGGCCTTGACATTGTCCTGGTCGACGGAATACCCGCCGGACTGGTTCGTCTGGACCGTGTCAAGAATGGGAACCACTTGGAAGTTTCGGTTCTAGTATCCAGAGGCTTTCGTAAGCTTGGGGTCGGTACTGCCGCTTTGCTTCTTTTGGGCCGGCTTGCTCCATGGGCCGACTTGGTGGCAGAAATCCATCCCGACAACCTCAGTTCTCGCAAGGCTTTCGAGCGCGCCGGATACCTCCGGACCGACGACCGGCATTTCTACCTTCCGCGACGATCGAGGGGCACGGCATGATCTTGCCGCACTTTCTATCTTGGAGGTTCGCATGAGCTTCTCGATTTCCGGGCGACACATTGGTGAGAACGCCGCGCCCTACATCATTGCGGAACTCTCGGGGAACCATAACGGCGAACTTGGTCGTGCCTTTGCGCTCATGGAGGCGGCCTGCGCTGCCGGGGCGGATGCCATCAAGATTCAAACCTACACTGCCGATACCTTGACCCTAGATTGTGACAAGCCGGATTTCGTGATCCATGGTGGTTTGTGGGATGGACGCACCCTGCACGAACTGTATCAGGAGGCACACACCCCCTGGGACTGGCACCCCGCCCTGTTCTCCAAAGCGCGCGAACTGGGCATCACCCTGTTCAGTACGCCGTTCGACTTTACTGCTGTCGAGTTTCTGGAGAGCCTGGACGCTCCCGCTTACAAGATTGCGTCGTTCGAAAATATCGATCTGCCGTTGATCGAACGGGTGGCGGCTACTGGCAAGCCGATGATTATTTCGACCGGGATGGCGAACGCTGAAGAGATCGGCGAGGCCGTGGCCGCAGCACGCAAGGGCGGTTGTACGGAATTGTGCCTGCTACACTGCATTTCAGGCTACCCGACACCCCCCGAGGTATCAAACATCAGGACGCTTGTTGATCTGAGGGAGCGTTTTGGTGTGGTAACAGGCCTTTCGGATCATACCTTGTCTACGGCAACGGCCGTTGCGGCGGTGGCTTTGGGGGCGTCGGTGGTGGAGAAACATATTACGCTTGCCCGCGCTGATAGCGGCCCGGATGCCGCGTTTTCGCTGGAACCCCAGGAATTTCGAAAGCTGGTCGAAGAATGCCGCATTGCAAACGCTGCACTTGGCGTCGTCACTTATGCACAGGCTGAATGCGAAAAACCCAACATGGTCTTCCGGCGGTCCCTGTATGCGGTAGCCGATATTGCGGAGGGCGAGCAACTCACGCATCTCAACGTTCGATCGATTCGCCCAGGCTATGGTCTGCCGCCTAAACTGCTGCCGGCAATTTTGGGACAGCGTGCTGTATGCTCCATTCTGCGGGGTACTGCATTAAGAATCGATATGGTTCGAAATATTGATGAAGAAAGAGATTAAACCCATGGCCACCCTTGCCTTGCTTGGAGGTTCGCCTGCTCTGGCGCAACCACTCGTCCCTTACTGTTCTACCGGCTCTGAGGAGGCAGAGGCCGTGCAGCGTGTCATGAAATCGGGACGCCTGTCTTGCTTCATCGGTGCCTTGTGTAATGATTTCGATGGCGGACCGGAAATTCTGGCCTTCGAACACGCCTGGGCGACACGCTTCAACTGCAAGCACGCGATAACCGTCAATTCGAACACCTCGGGATTGATCGCGGCGATGGGGGCCATCGGGATCAGTCCAGGTGACGAAGTTATCATGCCGCCTTTCAGCATGTCGGCCACCGCGATGGCGCCCTTGATCTATGGCGGAATCCCGGTGTTCGTTGATCTGGAGATGGAAACATTCTGTCTTGATCCTGCCAAGGCGCGTGCTGCAATCACCCCTAAGACGCGCGCCATCTTCGCGGTCAACATGTTTGGGCATCCGGCAGCGCTACACGAACTGCGGGCGCTGGCCGACGAAAAGGGCATCTATCTGATCGAGGACGCGGCGCAATGTCCGTTGGCCATGGAAAATGGTCGTTACGCTGGAACCATCGGACATATTGGCATCTTCAGCCTGAACTATCACAAGCACGTTCATACCGGAGAAGGTGGTGTGTGCTGCACTGACGACGATGGACTGGCTCTACGTTTGCGAGTCATTCGAAATCACGGCGAGAACGTCGTGGAACCTTTGGCGATAGCCGATGCGACTAACCTGGTGGGTTTCAATTTCCGCCTGACCGAACTGCAGGCGGCCATTGGAACAGAGCAGTTGAAGAAGATTGATCGGCTGGTGGATGAACGCGAATTGATTGCAAAACGTCTGAGCGACGCTATGAGAGGCTTCCCTGGGTTGTTACCCCCTGTTGTGCGGAATGACTGTCGGCACGTTTATTATGTCTGGATGGCCCGCTACGATGCCGCGTCCACCGGCGTGTCACGACAGCGGTTGGCCAAGGCGCTGAATGCTGAAGGCGTGCCGATTACCGAAGGCTATGTCGCCCCCCTTTATCTATTGCCTGTTTTCCAGCGCCGCATGGCGATTGGCCGTGAAGGTTGGCCCTTCACGCTCACAGAACGACGCTACGATCGAGGGCTCTGTCCTGAGGCGGAACGGTTGCATGATAAAGAACTGCTCGAATTCTGCGTTTGTTCCTATCGCCTTGATGAATCGGAACTGAATGACGTGATTAGAGCTTTCGAGAAGGTCTTCTCCAATCTGGATGTTCTGCGTGACCTGTGAGGCAGTCCCCGAAATGAAGAAGCCCCGAATCGTCGCAAGCGTTGAAGCCCGCATGGGTTCTTCCCGCCTGCCGGGAAAAGTGCTTATGGATATTCACGGACAGCCAGCCTTGTGGCGTCTGGTAGATCGTTTGCGTCAATGTCGTAATGTTGATGATGTCGTGGTTGCCACTTCTGTCGCGCCGGCGGACGATGTGCTGGCCGCTTGGTGTGCGGATCGCGGTGTTTCATGTTTCCGAGGGTCTGAAGACGACGTCCTGCATCGTGTCGTTGAAGCGCAGAAGTTCATGAAATCGGACATCGTTGTCGAAATTACTGGCGACTGTCCATTGACCGACCCGGAGGTCGTTGATCTCGGTGTGGAGACTTTCCTTGCGCATGACGTCGACGTAGTCAGCAACTGTGGCCATAACTTGACTTGGCCAATGGGTCAGTATGTTCAGGTCTTCCCTTTGGCACTCCTGGAGGAGGTTGATCGAACCATCAATGATTTGGCCGTGCATGAGCATGTTTCTCTGTATTTCTATGAGCATCCCGAGCGTTACCGCTTGCTCGAATTAATCTCCCCGCGTCGGTGGCAAGAGCCGACGTGGCGTTTTCAACTCGATTATTCAGAGGACCTGGCCTTTCAGAATGCAGTCTATGAGGCGCTGGAGCCACTACATGGCCCTCATTTCGGTACCGAGCAAACAGTCGCATTTCTGCGCAAGCGTCCCGAAATCGTCGCCTTGAACATTGCCTGCGAGGAAAAGTTGGCTCGATGAGTCGCTGGAAAGCCGCCCTCTTCGGTTTTGGAAAGATTGGTGCGGGTCTTGCCGAGGACCCGGTGCATGGGCTCGCTTATCCGTATGCGACGCATGCCCAAGTGTTGCGTGACCACCCTTCGTTTGATTGGGTGGGGGTCATTGACCCCGACCCTAATGCCCGCAGACTCGCAAGCGATGGATGGGGAGTGCCGGAAATTGTTGGTACCGTTCGCGAGTTACCCTCTCTCGCATCGATCGATGTGGCGGTGATCGCGACACCACCCGATAGCCGCTTGGCTATTGTCGACGCTATGCCCAATCTGAAGGCAGTACTTGTAGAAAAACCTCTGGCCGAGACCATGGGCGCGGCAGAAGATTTCTTGAATCATTGTGCTGCACGCGACGTTGCCGTCGCCGTATCGCTGCCGCGCCGTTACGATACCTCGCTGCGAGAGCTTGCCAATGGCGGACTGATGCGCCGCATCGGGCAGCCGATGGCCGTGTTCGCGACCTACGGCAATGGGCTGTCCAATAATGGGACACACCTGATCGACCTTGTTCGCTTGCTGCTCGGCGAAATTGTCAGCGTACAGGCAGTAGCCGGGAGCACTTCTTTTGTTGAAGGGCCGATTCCCGGTGATGTTAATCTGCCTTTCGTTTGTACTTTGGAATCCCGGATCGGGGTTATGGTTCACCCCCTGCGGTTCTCTTGTTACCGCGAAGTGAGCCTAGATATCTGGGGTCAAATCGGGCGGCTGCAGATTCTCAATGAGAGCTTGAGACTGATCTTCACGCCTCGCGGACGCAGCCGCATTTTGACGGATGCGGCGGAAATCCTTCACGACAGTCCAAATGTTGAAACCTTGACTGTGGGCCGTGCTCTTTACGCGGTATACGATAATCTGGCTGGCATCATGCGAGGCGAATCTTCGTTTTGCCCGGGTGCCGATGCCTTGGCGGCGATGCGGATTGTCGACGCAGTCCACCGATCCTCGGAAGCAGGTGGCATTGCCATCACATGCAATCAATGACAAGGATAGCCATTCTTTATGCGGACGATCCGGGCGGCGCCAATTATCTCGCGCCCCTGACGTCAGCATTGTCCGACATAGGGATTCGCGTCCGATTCATGGTTGCCCCGGAACTGAAGGCTTCCGTGCATGACCGTGGCTTCGCGGCAGAGGTGCGCAATCCGGACGACACCCCAGAGACCCTGCTTGCGGGAGCGGATATTTTGCTGGTGGGGACATCGGAGGATCGCGACTGCTTTGCTCACCAGCTGACCGATGTGGCAAGGCGTCTCGACTTACCATCAATCGGCCTGGTGGATATGACGGTCAATGCCGCTTGTCGATTCCGGGGGAGAACTGATAGTCCATTGCGTTTTCTTCCAAGTTGGCTGGCGGTGCCGGATGCCACATGCCGCGATGCGTATGTCGCTCTCGGTGTGCCCAGTGACCGCATCGCGGTGTGCGGGCATCCGCATTACGACGCGGTACGGGCACGTCGAAAATCCCTTCTGGGACAGGACCGCGACGCGCTTCGGCAGAAGATTTTTCCTGATGCGCCGCCCGCTCGGCCTATCTGGCTGTTTCTTGCAGAAGGGGTGGATCGTCTCAATCCACATCTATCCTATCGTAGCGCCGAATACACGCTGAATGGTCGTGGCGACAGCGACTTCCGCGCATGCATAGTTCTCGAGGAACTTCTGGACGCCGCGGCGAATATTGCACCTCGCCCGTGGGTCGTATTACGGCCACACCCGAAAAGTGATCTTGCCGATTTCGCGCCCATCGAGATGGAATTGGGAGGGGTCAACCGTGGCGGAGATCCTCTGGAAGCCGTATGGGCTGCAGACCTTGTTATTGGCATGACTACCATGCTGTTATTAGAAACACTACTGCTTCACCGCCCGCACTTTTCAATCATTCCTCGCCCTATGGAAACTGCCTGGCTACCCACGCTTGTTCTGGGATTGACCCCGTTTGCCACGACATGCGATGGCATAAAACGATTACTAGCTACTGGAGCTAACGACTCTGCGGATGTTGATATCGCTCTGCCGACAGGAGCAACGAAACGCGTATTGCAATTGGTAATACGAGTTTTCGACAATCAGAAAGAACATCACGATGAATTTGTGCGTTGAATTTCGTGAGTTGTGTTGAAATGCTTGCATCGTTATTGCTTCGCGGTCTCCGTGATTTAAATTTTGGGCTGGCAAACGAATTGATTTGGAATGCCCTCTGGCTTGTTCTTCCTCAAGAAACGAGGTCTTCCTCATGCACATGAACACCAAAACCCCTGTTGTCGAATTAGAAGACATCCGTTTGGAACCATTTGATATAGGCAAACACTTAACTGATCGGTATGTTTCGTGGCTGAATGACCCTACTGTTGTTCGGTATAGCGAACAGAGACACCGTCGACATACACTGGATTCATGCGGGGCTTTTGCACGAAGTTTCTCGGAATCACCCAACTACTTTTGGGCAATTATTGCCAATACCACTGCCTCAATCCATATCGGGAATCTAGTAGCTTACATTGATCCTCATAACCGGTTAGCGGAACTATCGATTCTCATTGGTGAGGCCGTCGGAAGGGGGCGCGGGTTGGGCACTAAGGCATGGATAGCAGCACTTAACTACACCCTTCAAGTTGCGGAGATGCGAAAGGTATTTGCCGGCACGATGGCAGAAAACACTCCAATGCTCCGGGTATTTTCACGGTCAGGCATGAGAATCGAGTGTAAACAGACACGTCATTTTCTTTTTGAGGGGAGAGAGGTCGATTTGATCATCGCTTCGAGTTTCTCGCCGATCACGTTATCAAAAAGAGACTGATGGTCGCATTTCAAGCATGTGCGATATCCGTTGCTAGGTTTCCAGAAGATGCTTCTTGCCGGCGCTTGTGCAGCCAAGAATGTTGATCGGACAATATGTCAATTGACTTCAGCGAATTCGCTGCCTCCATTCACAATAGGGTTGCTGAATCTTTCCAATACCATTTTGATTGGGGGCGCGATAAGTGTGTTTACGAAATGTTGGGCAATATTCCCGTAGAATGTGGCCCCTCCAAACCGCTAGCCAAGCGTTTGCTACTGGATGGTCATTTTCTAAACCCCGGCTATTATTATCGGCTACAGTTATTGCGCGCAGCTGTCGGTTCCAACCAAGGTGACGAACTAGGCTTTGTTTGGCGACACAATTCCGCCTACTGCTCTCGAATTCTTTCTACGCTTGGTGTCCAGAGGGTGACGAAATTTTTCCCGCATCGAAATGCTAACTTGCGACATGAGGCGCATCGTATCGCCAGGAAGCTTCGCTTTGCGGATGATTTGCTCGAGACTCGATTCCCCAATGATGTGCCCGCGACATTTCTTTACGACGACATCCTCAAGCGCCAACGTGCGGCCACGGTGGATGTTTCTGATCCCTTGGTCGAACGGTACGTGTGGGAGTTCTTGTCATCGATCAAGGCCGCAGAGGATCTACTTGATGGCTACAACCCGGATCTCATCGCAATGAGCCACGTTGTCTCAACGCAATGCGCACCACTATCTTGGT
The DNA here is from genome assembly GCA_903886975.1 of uncultured beta proteobacterium. Lineage (GTDB taxonomy): Bacteria > Pseudomonadota > Gammaproteobacteria > Burkholderiales > Rhodocyclaceae > Propionivibrio. The sequence goes on along the minus strand of CAISOB010000007.1, from coordinate 6,992 downwards.
TGGGGGCGCGGCGGAGTATCCCTGTCGTTACACTCTTTGGTAACTATGGGGTACCCCGGTTTTGGCGAATGAATCGCCCCGAAGATATATGCTTCGGCATGGATCGTCCGGAGAACCAGGACTTGGATACTTTGAGCACTTCCCAGGCCGATGCCTTGGGAGAAATTGGCAGAAGCTATCTCGCCCTGCGGCTAAATGGGCTGACCAATGATTTAGGCGGACGGATGGCATTTGCTGGCGACGCCGATATTGGCTTTCGCAAGAAAAGTGGTGACGATCGTCCGACAATCGCGGTTTACGCGAGTAATTGGTTTGACTTCCCTCATGCTCTGGGGATGAGCCGGTTCCGGGATTTTTTGGACTGGACTGAGGCCACCTTGCAAGTGGCTTTGAACACTCCATCGGTACGCTGGCTGTTTCGTGCTCATCCCTGTGATAAATGGTATGGCGGTATAACGCTCAAAGATATCATGCCCGAACAGTTACCTGAACACGTTATGCTTGTTCCGGATCAATGTCCGGGCAGCTTGGTAATGGATATGGTCGATAGCGTCGTAACGTATCACGGTACCGCAGCAATCGAGTACGCGTCGCGGGGCAAGCCTGTACTCATCCCGGATCGTGGCTGGTATCACGACTGTGGATTCGCACTTTACCCAGACTCACGTGAACATTATTTATCATTACTGGGATCTGATTGGTTCAATAGCGTTGATGTATACAGCGCAAGACGCCGAGCGGAGATTTTTGCTGGATGGTATTTCTGTATCCCGGAATGGCAGGCTAATTTAACGCTGCTGGATGACTCTGATCGGACGCAACAGAAAGAATATCTAATGAAATATTTGGAAGAAAGTGGCTCATGCGTTCGTCATGAAATCTCCTTGATAAGGGAGTGGATGGCCTCACATGAATGTGGTTACCACACATTCAAGATGCGACAGGCCAAAGGTTATTCTCTATCAAATGCTTTAAGTTAGACCGCCATGTACCCTTATTCTTGTTTCACCCCACAAGAGCCATACATCCGATGATTGCACTCTCACCAGAACCAGTGAGTACCGGCAACGCCTTCCGCGAAGGATGGAACCTTATGTCGTCGCAGGAGAAGCGACGCGCCATACTGTTGGCGATCGGCATTGTCGGAGTTGGTCTAGTTGACGCGCTGGCTCTGACAAGTGTGTTGCCTGTTGTACACCTGATTACCGACCCTGCCGCCCTGGAGCGCAATCGAACCCTTGGCGAGTTGCACCGGTTTTTCGGCGAGCCACCAATTACCCAGCTTTTCCCGTTATTGGCGGGAGTGTCGATATTGCTTTTGTTCTTGAGCAGTCTGTTACGCCTTGCTTCGGAATACGTCACTTACCGACTGTCAGCTTCTTGCCAGGCCCGGCTCGCCGGTGAACTGTTGGCCGGGGCATTGAATGCTCCCTATGATTGGGGCGTGCGGCAGAGTCCTACCAAGCTAGCACGCTTGGTACAGAACGATGTTACTTTGTGGGCAAATAGTTTTGTCCGCCGCGTCGGTACGATTGCCAATGCCTGGGTGACTGGTGTCGTTGCAATCGGCTTGGTGGTCGTGCTGTCGCCAGGTCCGATATTGGTAGTCTTGACGATAGTTGGCCTTGTGTCTTGGGGCAGTCTCTATCTTTCCAAACCTTTAATGGGGCGGCTTGCCTTGGTGCATCGCACGGCATCCGAAAGCATCGCAGTGGTATCACATCAGGCGCTAAGTGGTCTTAAAGATGTGAAAATGACCAATTCGGCGCCGATGATGCTTCGCTTGTTCAACGGCGCCGTAATTAAGTTTGGCCGGGCCGTGGCGGCTAACAATAACCTGCGGCAACTGCCCAGCGCTATGATCATGTTTCTTGGCCAGGCAGCATTGATCGTCGTTACGCTGATCCTTTGGTGGTCCGGTACGAGTACCGGAGAAATCGCCTCTCAGGCCGCGCTACTTGCCTTGGCGTCGTCAAGGATGATCCCCGCCATGAATCGCGTGTCGGGCGGTGCAGGAGTGCTTTGGGATGCATTGCCCTATATGCATGGCATCGTAGCGCTCAAAGCGGAGATCGAAGCGGCACAGACAGTCAATATTGCTGTGAATAAAAACCCGGTGTTTGTCGACTGGAATCGCATTGCTTTCGAAAACGTGAGCTATCGCTACCCGTCAGCGACCGAGCCCGCAATCGACCAAGTCAGCTTTGCGCTGGAACGGGGCAAGGCGTACGGCATCGTAGGCCCCTCTGGCGCGGGAAAAAGTACCGTCGTCGATCTGTTGGCGGGGTTGCTTAGCCCGGAGAAAGGGCAAGTTTCCGTGGAGGGGGTATCACTGCAAGAACTGACATCTACTTCGTGGCGCGATCAGATTGGCTATGTCTCTCAGGCTCCCTTTATCCTTGATGATTCATTGCGCGCTAATGTGGCATTTGGTGTAGATGCTAGTGGCATTAGGGACGATTTGATTTGGGAGTGCCTGCGGCAGGCTCATTTGGAGGATGTCACCCTGGCGCTTGAGCGTGGCCTCGATACTCGCTTAGGCGATCGCGGCCTGATGCTATCCGGAGGTCAGCGTCAGCGCATTGCGATTGCACGCGCGCTCTATCGACGTCCGCAACTACTGATCCTGGACGAAGCGACCAGTGCGCTGGACGGCATAAGCGAACGTGCTATTCAGGCGGCCATTACCGAACTGCATGGCCATATCACTGTTGTAACTGTAGCTCATCGGCTTACGGCCATACGCGATTGTGATGAGATTCTGCTATTCCACAAAGGCAGTCTGGTCGCCCATGGCGACTATGATTCCCTTCTTGCGACGAGCCCTCTCTTTCGCGAACTGGCAGCACGGTATGATGACGCCCTCTCTGCCTCGTCCGGCGATGTCGAGCGTTTGCCCAATTGAGTGTAGAACAATCTTGGAGATTTTCGCATGTTTAAGGTAAAGATCTATGGTGCCGGCTCGATCGGTAACCATCTATCCAACGCTTCACGTTCTTTAGGTTGGCAAGTCGACCTTTGCGATATTGATGCCGCTGCATTGGAGCGGACGCGTACCCAGATCTATCCCGGCCGATACGGCAAGTGGGATGAGGGCATCCGACTGTTCGAAAGCAAGGATGCGCCGAAGGGGGTCTACGACCTTATTTTCATTGGTACGCCGCCCGATTCGCATGTGTCATTGGCACTTCAGGCCGTGAAGGAAAGGCCGCGCGCCATCCTGGTTGAAAAGCCGTTCTGCACCCCGGACATGAAGGATGCGCAAGACCTGTTCGACGCGGCGAAGGTGGCAGGAGTCGCCGTTTTCACCGGCTATGATCATGTGGTTGGGAAGGCGGCAGAAGCAGTGGTTGAAGTTGCCGCTTCCGGCCGGCTGGGTGCGATCGAAACGATCGACGTCGAATTCCGCGAATTTTGGGGTGGAATTTTTGCCGCGCATCCATGGCTATCCGGGCCCAGCGACAGCTATCTTGGCTTTTGGAAGCGGGGTGGCGGCGCTTCCGGTGAGCATTCCCACGCGGCCAACCTGTGGCAACATTTCGCTCATGCGGTTGGTGCAGGCCGCATAATCGAAGTGCAGGCCACAATGAATTTCGTGACCAACGGTGCCGTTAGCTATGACAAGCTTTGCCTGCTCAACGTCAAGAGCGAATCCGGCCTGATCGGTCGCGTCGTCCAGGACGTGGTGACCAATCCGCCGCGGAAGTGGGCGCGCATCCAAGGCCAGGACGGATATGCCGAATGGCAGTGTGGCTTCAAACCCGGTGTCGACGCAGTTCTTGAGGGTGGCGCTAAGGGTCAAATTGGTGAAAATCTTTTCTCAAAGACCCGGCCGGATGACTTCGTAATGGAGTTGCGCCATATCGAAACCGCACTGAGTACGGATCCGACGAAATCGGGTTTGTCTATTGAGCGTGGTCTGGACACCATGCTGGTGGTGGCTGCGGCTCACAAGTCAGCTCGGGAGAATCGAACAGTGCGTATTGATTATTCGGCGGGGTACACCGAAGCAGCGCTGAAGGGTATCTGATGTTCAACACGCTGCTGGATATTCCTGCGCGACTGCGCTATCGGTTGCAGGGCGGGGCTCCGGATTATCGCGAGTTCCTGTTCAAGGATCTCGTACTTCGGCTTGGCGATCGCGCCAAGCCACGGGTTCTTGAGATTGGCCCGCGGGATGGCATAGACAGTAATCGTCTTTTGGCATTAAACCCGGAACGACTTGTTCTGGTTGACCTGCCCGATAAACAAGAGCGCATCCAGAGCTGGATCGGGCAGTTGCCCGCAGACAAGGTGGATCTGATTATCGGGAACATCATGTACGACGATCAGGCTCGGAATCTCGAGCCATTTGATGTCGTGTGGTGCACAGGCGTTCTTTACCACAACCCGGAGCAGTTGCGGATGATCCGGCAGCTTTATGACTTCGTCAAACCGGGGGGCTTCTGGTTATAGAGTCAGCAACGGCGCGGCGGCGTGGTTTGCGCGACGAAGCCTGTGTGGAGATTTGGCAAGGCATTGACAAAGCAACCATGCAGCGCCATCACGTCAGTACGAATATTACCCATCTGCCGAGCTGCCGAGCAATCCAGGCCTGGCTGGAAATGGTTGGATTTGTCGATGCGCAGCAATCGGATTGCCATCTCAAGGTAATGCGAGGCTTGGGGCGAGATCGCGCCGCGTTCATCGCTAAACGGCCCGAGATTGAGCAGCCCCACGGCTACTATGCCATTGCCGGCCTTAATTATGATATTGGGAAAGCTCGTTAGAGCCACCTTCGATCGATCCTGACTGGGATAGCATTCAAATGAACGAAACTTTTGATTTTCGCGACCTCTTTGTTTTCGACTTGGCCAACAACCACCAAGGCGATGTCGAGCATGCCCTAAGTATTATTCGCGGAGTGGGCGCCGTAGTCCGCAAACATAGGGTGCGTGGGGTTTTCAAATTCCAGTTCCGGCAGCTTGACACTTTTGTCCACCCTGCGCATCAGAAACAGAGTGATAACAAGCATATCCCGCGTTTCCTGAGTACCCGGCTCGAGCCAAACGACTTTCAAGTGCTCCTCGATGGTGTGCGGGCCGAGGGCATGCTGGCCATGTGCACCCCCTTCGATGAGGAGTCGGTAGACGTAATTAGCGCAATGGGCCTTGATCTGATCAAGGTGGCGAGTTGTTCTGCCAAGGACTGGCCGTTGCTGGAAAAAATTGCTGGGGCCAACCTGCCGATCATCTTTTCGACGGGCGGATTGCAACTCGCCAATATCGATGACCTGGTCAGCTTCTTCGATCATCGTGGCTGCGATTACGCGATCATGCATTGCGTGTCGCTCTACCCGATTCCTCCCGACAAATGCCACCTGAATCAGATCGACGTGTTAAAGAATCGTTATCGCGACCGTGTCATCGGTTGGTCAACGCATGAAGACCCCGATGCGATTGCGCCGGTGATGATAGCCCTGGCGAAGGGCGCGCAGATGTTCGAACGCCATGTCGGAATGGCTAGCGACTCCGTAACCTTGAATGCCTATTCATCGACGCCGGATCAGGTCGATGTATGGATCGCTGCTGCGCTTTTTGCCAAGGTCCTATGCGGCTCGACGGAACGGCAAATTGACAACGCAGAGATTGCGTCTCTCGATTCGCTCCGGCGCGGCGTCTTCGCCAAAAAGGCGGTCAAGAAAGGTCAGTCGATTACCCGCGACATGGTCTATTTCGCGATGCCCTATCAGGACGGGCAACTCGACTCCGGTCATTGGCGCGACGGAATTCTGGCGGAGGCTGATGTCAAGACCAATAATCCACTGCTACTTGACGGCGTGCGCATGCCCAGCGCCCCCGACTTTAAGGTCATCAAGGACGCTGTCCACGAAGTCAAAGCCTTGCTGAACGAGGCACGTATCGCACTCAACAGCGAGTTTGACGTGGAATACTCCCACCACTATGGCATTCCAAAGTTCCGCGAATACGGCGTGGTCATGATCAACGTCATCAATCGCGAGTACTGCAAGAAGATCCTCGTGCAGCTACCTGGTCAGAGACACCCGGCGCATTACCACAAGTTGAAGGAGGAAACCTTCCAGGTTCTCCACGGTGAATTGCACATCACTGTCGAAGGGAGGGAACGTACCTTGTTGGCAGGGGACACCTATTTGGTTCTGCCCGGCGTGTGGCATAGTTTTCGGACTGAGACCGGTTGTGTCATCGAAGAAATTTCAACCACACATTACAGCAACGACTCGGTCTACAAGGATAAAGCGATCAACGATCTCAAGCCTCATCAGCGCAAAACCAAGGTTAACCATTGGGGTCGTTGGCAACTCGGCGCGAAGGCAGCAGAAGCCTGACTGAATGATTCGTTGTGTCGTCTTCGACTTTGACGGCACCTTGGTGTTGTCAAACGAAATCAAGCGTGATGGTTTCTTTGCCATAGCCAAAGGCTTTCCCGGTGGCATCGACGCGATGTCAGTACTCCTGAAGGAATCACCGGGTGACCGATTCGCCATCTTTCGCAATTTCGCTACGCTTTTCGATGCGGATGCCGGCGCACTCACGGCTCGCTATACCGTGTGGTGTGAAGAACGCATTGCGTCGTGTCCGGAACGGGTGGGGGCGAGTGCGGTTTTGGAAACTTTGCGTCAGCGGGCTGTAAAGATCTATGCGAATAGCGCAACTCCAGAGGAAGCGCTGCGTGCCGTGATCAAACGGCGTTACGCCGCCGACCTGTTTGATGGCGTGATGGGCGGATATGGCTCCAAAGTCGAGAACCTGAAAGCGATCCTTGCCACAGAATCCCTGAATCCGGGGGAGATGATGATGATCGGTGATGGTACCGATGACCGGGATGCCGCACATGTGAATGCCGGAATGAAAGGTAGCCACGTGGCGGTGTAGTGGGAGCCAGTCCTGATGCCTAATCTTTGATCTGTGATGGATCGAGGAAGGCAGAGAGGATGTACAAAGTGGACCTATACGCCAAAGTGAGGCGGGCCG
>CAISOB010000006.1 GCA_903886975.1 uncultured beta proteobacterium | reverse complement strand
GACTCCGCCGAAAAGTCAGGATATGACCATATTCAGGCCGCTGTGAACAGCCCCTTGCTATGTCATTGAACGTAAACGATTTATCCGGACAGACTTGCATATGGCATTTACACCGTAGCTTGATTGTGAACAGACCCTAGCATATCGACCGCGCCGTTGAGTAGCATCAATCTGTTACTAGTCCACTCGAAAATCATCATCAATATACAGGGGGCACTATGGAACAAAAAGAAAGAGCAAAACGGGCAGCCCTAGCCGCATTGGTTGGGACCGTTCTGGAGTGGTATGACTTCATTATTTATGGAACCGCAGCTGCGATCGTCCTAAACAAGGTCTTCTTCCCATCAATAGATCCGCTGATGGGAACGCTCGCTGTTTTTGCGACCTATGCGGTGGGGTTTCTGGCTCGCCCCTTGGGTGGTTTGCTATTGGGGTATTTGGGTGACAGAAAGGGGCGAAAAGTCGTATTGATCGTGACCTTGTTCCTCATGGGCGGAGCAACGACACTGATCGGCTGCCTGCCCACGTATGAGTCGATTGGGATTTGGGCTCCAATCGCCTTGGTGACGCTCCGACTGATTCAGGGTTTTGGCGCCGGGGGCGAATATGCCGGGGCAGTCGTGCTCTCCGTCGAAAGCGCCGTAAATGGCAAGCGCGGGGCAGCGGGTGCTTGGGCGCCGATGGGTTTTGCTCTCGCCACTTTAATGGCCAATGGGGTGTTCTTCTTCTTTCTCTCCATCATGTCGGAAAAAGAATTCCTGGCATGGGGTTGGCGTATTCCCTTCCTCCTCGGGGCAGCGTGCATGTTAGTCGCATATCTCATTCGCCGACATGTTGCCGAGCCGGAAACATTTGAAAAGGCCCAAAAGCAGGTGCAAGTCCAAAAGATCGGACTTTTCTCGGCGCTGAAGCGGCATCCAAGAAGTTTCTTCATCGTCATCGGCACGCGCATGGGTGAAAACGGATTCGCTTATCTGTACCCGGTCTTTTGCGTTTCTTACGTCGTCACGACGCTGGGAATCCCCAAATCCACGGCGCTGTGGGCCGTCATCATCGCGTCGGCCGTGCAACTGGTGGCCATGCCGATTTTTGGCGGCCTCTCCGACCGCGTCGGGCGCAAACCGGTGTTTATCGGCGGAGCGCTACTTTCCGTATTCTGGCTTGTTCCTTTCTTCCTGCTTCTCGGCACCGGCTCGATTGCAGCCATTATTTTCGGTTTTGTCGTCGGCCTCGGCGTTGCTTATCCTGCAATGCTCGCGCCACAGGCGTCGTGGTACGCGGAACTCTTCGACACTGAGTTTCGCCTTTCGGGTTTTGCTTTCTCCCGTGAATTAGGTTCGCTTTTCGCCGGCGGCATCGCGCCCTTCATCGCCACTGCGCTTTATAGCTATGCTGGTCATTGGTGGCCGATTGTCGTCTATATGGGCATACTTGGAATCATTACGCTCATTGCGTTGAAGCTTGGGCCAGAAACGGCGCACCGGGATATTGAATCCACGTCAGAAAACGGATCGATTGCCGATCGACCACAGGCTATCATTCTGGATGATGCGGCTGCGCGAGTTTAGTCGCCGCTGGTGGTTTTATCGGTTGCGGCGTGAAGCCTTTCCGATCCCCACGCGGGGATCGGAAAGACGAATATTCCGATAGTTGATCCTGGAAATCCATCGGTCTTCCGCTGGACGTTGAACGTGATGTCCAGCCCTATCGGCGCAACGTCGAGTAAGCGGCGCGATTTTCAAAGAAGGGCATGCTCAAATGTCAAATAGCGATTCGGTCGATACTAATTATCGGGCTCAAATGCTCGCCAAGATCAAGGGCGAAAATGATGGGAAGGCGCTGTTTATCCCGCGACTCGACATCTGGTACAACGCCAACAAGGCGCAGCAGACACTTCCCGAAGAAATAAGCAAGCTGTCGCTCCTCGAGCTGACCCGACATCTCGGCGTCGGCTTCCATTCCGTCATTCCGGATTTCGTGCGTACTGGCAACGAGGAAGATATCTTCCACCGCGGCCTCGGGTTCTATAACAACCCGGACTTCCCCTACCATGTCGATTTCAGCGCAGTCGATTACCTTGTCGAAAGAAGCGATTCGGATTTTAAGGTCACCTATCGTACGTCTCTGGGCGATGTCACGACGCGCATGGAATACGGAGCCGTTTTTGCGCGCTCCGGCATGTCGATTCCCGGCATTCTCGAGCATGCCGCGAAGACGGAAGAGGATTACGCCCGCTTGGCCGAAATCTATTCAAAGATCAAGATCATCCCGCGACCGGAGCGATACAACGCTTACCGCGATCGAGTCGGCGAATCCGGTCTTGCCATCTGCTTCATCTCGCTCGCCTGCGGTCCCGTCTGCCACATTCAGCGAGACTTACGGCGCATGGACGAATTCTTTTTCGATATGAACGATTTCCCCGAAACGGTGGCCATGCTCGCCGACGTTCTCGGCGGCCTGTACGACCAGATGATCGCTGCTGCCCTGATGACGGCGGCAGAAACGGTCATCTTCGGCGCCAACTACGACGACATGATTACCGTGCCCCCTTTATTCAGAGAACATTTTCTGCCATGGTTGCAGAAGGTCGGCGACGCGATGCACGCAAAGGGGAAATTCGTATTGACCCATACGGACGGTGAAAATGCCCTGCTCATGAAGCTCTACACGGACGCCCGTTTCGACGTTGCCGACTCGATCACCCCGGCGCCGATGACAAAATTGTCGCTCGCCGAGTACCGGAAGCAGTTCGGTGACAAAGTCACCATTTGGGGCGGCATTCCCTCGATCGCCATGCTGGAAAGCACGATGGACGAGAATTCCTTCAGGAGCTTTGTCGAATTGACTATCGAGGAGGCACGGCCTTTCAACAATCTCATTTTTAGCGTTGCAGACACCTGCCCGCCTCAGGCACCCTTTCACCGGATCAAATACTTGACGGAACGATTGGCGAAAGAACGAGAAGATCTGTAAATGCGCACGCGCGGACTCTGTAACACGTCGACTTTTTGTTAAAGATCACGCCAAACACCGTTGGAAGTGTCATCGACTTTCCGCCAGTAAATTGAAAGCATGGATGGATGATTAGCCAATTGTATGGTCTTGCCGGACAGACGCTGCTTGAAGCTATTCGTCGTTCAAGCCATGAATTGCGTGCGCCCTGCGCAGGGCGTGGTACCTGCGGCAAATGTCGTGTCCTGGTCCATGCCGCGTCCGATAGCGCGTTCCTCGAGAGCCCTTCGTCGATCGAACTGGAACAGCTCACATCGGGCGAGGCATCACGCGGCGTCCGTCTGGCCTGCCTGGCGCGCTTCCAGGCGACCGGCGAAGTCGCTGTCGAACTGGGCGATGACGGTATCGCCATTCCAATTGAACAACTTTCCGTCAGCGTCGACCTGGCCGTCCAATATGCCGCGATTGAATCCGGTCATCCGCTGAGCATCGCCATCGATATCGGCACGACGACACTGGCGGTCTGTCTCGTCGATATACGCGCCAACGCCGTTCTGTCCGTCCGAACCGAGGCCAATGCCCAGAAAAGCTGGGGGTCTGACGTAGTGTCCAGAATTCAGTCGGTCAGAGACGACGCAGGCGCCCTCGCCGCCATGCAAAGAACCATCGTGCATCAGCTTGACCGTTTGATTCATGAACAATTGAAACTGCACGGGCGCAGAGCCGATGAACTCAGCCAAGTGGCAGTGGCCGGGAATACCACCATGCTGCATTTGCTGGTGGGTGCCGATCCTTCGGGAATGGCTTGCCTCCCGTTTCGACCCGTTTTTCTCGAATCACGCTGTCTACAGATATGCGAGTACGGTTTCAAACTTCCTTCGGCGTGCCAGCTCGTTCTCTTGCCCGCCGTCTCGTCCTTCATCGGAGCAGACATTTCGGCCGGTGTTCTGGCGACCGGACTGCATCGTTCCGAAGGCATGGAACTCCTGCTTGACATCGGGACCAACGGCGAAATGGTGTTGGGCAATGCACAAGCGATGTTTGCCACCGCGACGGCGGCAGGCCCCGCTTTCGAAGGCGCGCAAATCACCCATGGCTGCCCGGGTATCGCCGGAGCCCTCGACCACGCCGGTTCGGGAGCAGAAGGTTTTTGGTACACCACGATCAAGGACGCACCGCTCAGAGGCATCTGCGGCTCCGGTCTGCTTGACCTGATCGCCTGGCTGCGTCGCCGCGGCTTGATGAATGAAACAGGCTATCTGGACCTTCCCGACGGCGAGAAAGTCTTTCGTCCCGATCCGGATCTTCCGATCGGACTGGATCAGCGGGATATCCGCCAGTTGCAATTGGCCAAAGGGGCAATCGCTGCCGGCATCACCGTGCTGTGCAAGCATGCGGGTATCGCGATGGGTGACATCACGCGAGTTCACCTTGCGGGTGGATTTGGCTACTTCATGAGACCGGATTCAGCTCTGGACATCGGCCTTTTGCCGCCTGATTTGCACGGGAAGGTAAGAGCCGTGGGGAACACTGCTCTAAAAGGGGCTCTATTGACGATTGCCTGTGCCGAAGGGATCAGTCAATGTACCGCTATTGCCGCAGCCATAGAAACTGTAGACCTGGCCACAGACCAAGCGTTTCAAGATGTTTTCGCAGACTGCATGCTGTTCCCCGCAGATGAAGAATTGGCGCTTCTTTCGAATTGAGTCGTGGCACTATTGCATGTGAGCCTTTGATCTCCGATCGGACCCAGCATGACTCAGCCTCTGCCACGTTACCGACTTATCGCCTGCGAAGTGATGTTCCGCGAGTGCGCTGCGGCCATGGCCAACTGCAAGGCGATCGTCGATCCCGAATTCCTGCCGAAAGGCCTGCATGATATCGGCGAGGCGGGCATGTCCAGCCGCATCCAGTCGGCCATCGATGCCACGGACCCGGCGACCTATGACGCTATCCTGCTGGCGTACGGCCTCTGCAACAATGGCGTACGCGGGCTGCACGCCATGCGGCCACTGGTCCTACCGCGCGCTCACGACTGCATCACGCTGCTCCTGGGTTCGCGCCAACGCTACGCCGAATACTTTGCGGCCAACCCCGGAACCTACTACAAGTCGCCCGGCTGGATCGAGCGCAATACCGATCCCAATGACAGCCCGGCCAGCATCCCTGCGCGGCTTGGTCTGCTGCGCGACCGGGCGGCACTGGCCGCGCAGTATGGCGAGGACAATGCCGATTTTCTCATGGAGACGATGGGCAACTGGCTGCAGAACTATCGCAAGCTGGCCTTCATCGACACCGGTGTCGGCGATACGGCCGGTTACCTCGACTTTTCCACGAGCTTCGCCCGTGACAAGGGGTGGGAAATGGAACGGGTTTCCGGGAGTCTCGCTTTGATTGAAGGACTGCTGTCGGGAGACTGGCCGGAGGAAGATTTTCTGGTGCTGCCTCCCGGCGAGCGGATCGATGCCAGCTGGGACGAGCGGATTGTCTGTCCGCTGAGAAAGAATCCCGATCAAAACGATAATGGATGAGTTCTCGAGTTCAGAATGCATTTGCCGCTGAACCCCTTTCATTGCGTACTGCAAGGCTTTTGCACCTAAGTCATGTCCCCTCTGTCCGCTGATTGTCCTGCGCCCGATCATGAAGAGTTACTTCGTGTGCTCGGCGAAGCGGATTTTGCCAATCTGGCCTTGGAATATCGTCGACGAACCGGCTTCCCGCTTGCGGCGATCGATACGGCCGGGAAATGGATCGGCCGGAAAACGCGCTCGTCGGTGCACGAGGCGGCAAAGCAAGGTGAACGTGCCCAGGCGCTGAGCGAAGCTCTGCGTTGGGGCGAGCCCAGCGTGGTCTGCGACATTCAGGGGCACGTCTTGTGGGCGGTGCCCGTCATGCGTAACCAGGACGTGCTCGGCGGCCTGCTGGTTCTCGGCGGCGAACTTCGCCGTCCGCTCGTGGCTGGCAGCCTTGACCTGCGTATCGGAACTGCCTGCCGTGAACTGCTGCAACTTGCGATCGATCATAACCTCACAAACGCGACCTTGCTTGCCCAACAGCGCGCGCTCGCCCGCCGCGAACGGGAGAAGGCAGAGGCGCTGCATTCGCTCAAAGATGGCCTGCTCGACGATATTCGCAGCATTTATCTCATGGAGGAACCGGCACTTCTTGCGGCGATTCGGCGCGGCGAAAAAGCCGAGGCGCGCAAAGTCATCAACCGCGTGCTGACCGCGATCTACATGCTCGGCCAGTCGCGCACCGAGTTGTTGAAGAGCTTGTCACTTGAGTTGGTGGTGATCATGGCGCGGGCCGCCGTCCAAGCCGGTGGTGAGCCCGAAAACATCCTTGGCCTTAACTACCGCTCACTTACCGAACTGGCCAAGATCAACGATCACGAGGCGCTGGCAGCCTGGCTCTGCGAGATGCTCGAACAGTTGATCGATGCGATCGGCGCGAACACGAAGAATCCGAACTCCGTGCAATTGGTACGGGCGCTGCAGTACATGGAAGAGCATTTCTCCAAGGACGTCAGCCGCGAGGAAGTGGCGCGCGCTGCCGGACTGTCGTCAAGTCATTTCTCACGCCTGATACGGCTCAAGACCGGATGGTCTTTCACCGAGTGCCTGGCCCGCGTACGCGTCGAACATGCCTGCCAATCGCTGGTTCACACTCAGGCAAGTCTGGCCGAAGTGGCGCTGGCTTGTGGTTTTGGCGATCAGAGTTACTTTTCGCGGGTATTCCGCAAGCAGATGGGAGAGACGCCGGGAGATTATCGGAAAAGACGTCTGATGGAATCAGTCTCGGCAAGCGCACAAAAATCCCAAAAAAAAGTACAGGAGTCCTAGCAAAGCGACAGCGCCATTGGGTAGGATGAAAACTGTTCTCTATCCACTCGAAAGATATCATGACCACACTACAAGAACTCGCCATGGCTGTTTCTTCCGGGAACCGGAAAGCGGCGAAGGCGCTGACCATCCAGGCACTTGACGAAGGCGTGAGCCCCGGTGACCTCGTTGATCTTTCGCTGGTGCCGGCAATGGCCGCGGTCGGTGAGCGATTCAAGAACAACGAAATCTTCGTACCAGAAATGCTGATCGCGGCCCGGGCCATGAAAGAATCCATGACCGTTCTCGAGCCGAGACTCCTGGCCGCCGGCATCACCCCGAAATATACCGCTGTCATCGGAACGGTCGAGGGGGATTTGCATGATATCGGCAAGAATCTCGTTTCCGTGATGTGGAAGGGCGCCAACGTGCAGGTGATCGACCTCGGCACCAACGTCTCCTCGGCGAAATTCGTCGAAGCCATCAGGGAACACAAGCCGCAAGTCGTCGGCTTGTCGGCGCTGCTGACGACGACCATGCCGGCTCTCGGCGAGACCGTGCGCGTGATCCGCGCCAGTGACGCTCCGCCCGTCAAAATCATGATCGGCGGCGCGCCGATCAACCAGCATTACGCGGACGAGATCGGAGCCGACGGCTACGCGCCCGATGCAGGTACCGCAGTGGACAAGATTCTCACATTGCTCGGCGCGATTTAGCTCATACATTCCCTGCGCAGGTTCTGCACAAGTCCTTTACCAAAAGGTGCTTGGAAGCTCTCCGCGCGCCTCTAAAGACAGGTTGACCATGAAATACAATCAACTCACCATCAACAATCCCGACGATCTTCTTTTCGGCATCGCGCCAAAGCCTCTTCTGACACGAAGCGGCATGTCCATTGGCGGGGGTCTCGTTTATCCTGAACTCAACTTCACGCTACCGCCGCTGGAAGTCAAGGCCTCGACGATGCGCGTTGTTGCGCAGCATTATCGCGACATCATCGCCGATGCGCTGAAACGTGCCGCCGAGTTGCAGGCACCGGGTGTGGTCATCGAGTTCGAGACGGTGCCGCCGATGACTGCGACGCCTTCGTTTGGCCTGGAGATCGTGCAGATTCTGCTCGATGGCATGGAGGAGGCTCACCGGCAGCATGGTTTGAAGTCGGTACTGCGCATGACGCCCAATGACAATCGCGAGTTTGCCCGTCCGCCCGTGATGCGCTCGGGAGAGCACTGGGAGCGCATGCTCGAATTATTCAATTTGTCGGCTGCGGCGGGGGCCGAACTGCTGAGCATCGAGTCCGTCGGCGGCAAGGAATTGCACGATGAGGCGCTGATGCAGTGCGATCTGGGCCAGGTCATCTTCTCGCTGTGCACACTCGGCGTGCGCGACATGGAATTCCTCTGGAAAACTCTCGACGGGATCGCCAAGAAACACGGCGTCATCTGCGCCGGCGACACCGCCTGCGGCTTCGGTAACACCGCGATGGTCCTGGCCGAGCAGAAGATGATCCCGCGCGTCTTTGCCGCCGTCGTACGCGCGATATCGGTCGTGCGCACCCTGGTCGCCTATGAATATGGCGCGATCGGTCCAGGCAAGGATTGCGGCTACGAGAATCCCTTCCTCAAGGCGATCACCGGCTATCCGATGTCGATGGAAGGCAAGACCTCGGCATGCGCGCATTTGAGTCCGCTC
This sequence comes from uncultured beta proteobacterium, assembly GCA_903886975.1. Taxonomy (GTDB): domain Bacteria; phylum Pseudomonadota; class Gammaproteobacteria; order Burkholderiales; family Rhodocyclaceae; genus Propionivibrio. Next base: position 1,321 of record CAISOB010000006.1, on the reverse strand, counting down.
GGCAACATCGCGTCCGCCTATGCGGATCTCTGGTCCAACGAGTCGGTGCAGAACGTGCGCCTGCTCGGCGGTCCGGCGCCGACCGTGTACATGGAACAATTGATTTATGACTGCCGGTTGATGAATCGTGCGCTCGCCGAAGGCCGGGAGTCGGCACTGACGCTTCGCCGCTGGCTGGTCGACTCGGATGCCACGCTCGACCCGCAGGCTTGGGTCCTTACACCGGAGAATGTGATCGCGATTTCCCGCGCGATCGTGGCCGAGCCCAACCACTATCTTGCCGGTATTGCGGCGGCACGCACGGCTATTGCCGGCCTGCGCTCAGGTCTGGCCACGGGCAACCTGCAAATTCCGCCGCGTGAAATCAGCTTCCTTGATCGCATGAGCGAACAACTCGACGACCTCCCGGATAACGAGGGCGATTTCATCGAGCAGCAGAAGGCGATTGTCGATCCGTCCAAGTATCTGCCTTCGGAATACGGCATTTGAAGATGTCCGGTGCGGTTGTCCCGCCGCGCTGTTTGATCGTCACCGGGCTGCCCGGTTCTGGCAAAACGCTTTGGCTGCAACGTTGGCTGGACAATATGGCCCGTAGCACGCCGGACGCTCGCTGCTCGGTTTTGATCACCGAAGAAGGCAATACACGGCTCAATCCTGCGGCGCAGGCGGCCGGACACGAGGTGGAGCATTGCCCGGTATCGGCTTGCCTGTGTTGCACGGACTTTGGGATTTTGACCGACGCAGCAAGGCAGTGTGTCGCGTCCGGTGCGATCGACTGGCTGGCGCTCGAAATCCCTTTGCTGCTGGCTGGAGGATTCTTGAGAGCGTTTGACCGCGATTTGGGCTGGTCACGTCAGATCCTTGTATGCCGGCAGTCAAAGCCGGCGAATTGCGGTGCCGGAGCTCTGAAAGATTACTTCTTCGATGCCTTGCGCGAGCAGGCATTGGCTGTCATCGACGACGAAGCCTCTGCGCAGACTGCACTCGTGCGTGTGCAGTCGGCGCTCCATAATGGGCGCCGGCTTCTTCGACCCGCGCAGCTTGGTTGATTACGATGCAGCCGCCACTACAGGATGAGATTCCATCCGCCCTGTAGGCGAATCAATTTCCCGCGGTGCAATTGCTTGCCTTAAACGAAAGAAGCCCCGCTGGGCGGGGCTCCGATTCAAGGTGCGCGCGACTTACTTGCGCACTTCGACCTTGGCGAGTTTCTCGTAGTAGCGGACGATGGCGCTGTGGTCATTGACCGCCATGCCGTCGGTCTTCAAGGCCTGCATCGTTTCCATGATGTTGGCGGTGAGCGGCAGCGGGACGTTCAGGG
>CAISOB010000005.1 GCA_903886975.1 uncultured beta proteobacterium | reverse complement strand
GACTCCGCCGAAAAGTCAGGATATGACCATATTCAGGCCGCTGTGAACAGCCCCTTGCTATGTCATTGAACGTAAACGATTTATCCGGACAGACTTGCATATGGCATTTACACCGTAGCTTGATTGTGAACAGACCCTAGCTCTGCAAGAAGAAACGCGCGTTCCATCATCAGAGGAGGAAACCGCATTAGTTTTGGCGAATCGTTCTCCATCACACGAAGGGCTTCTAATCCTCGGCCTTCGCATCGCAGCTTCACGCATCGCAACAACGTATCTACGCTTGCGTTAAATTCGTCGCCTGCTGGTTTAGTCGCTTCCAAGATTGCATAAGAGTTTGTTGTTGAAAGCGATCATTGTTTCTAAATGGTGTCGGATTTCAAGCGATATAAGGTAAAGCTAGGTAAAATCAGCACCGGAAAATGTCGAGGGGATAGGTAGCGTTAGAGTGTGCTCAAACTGAATGCGTGAAGGATCGCTGATCGCGATCGTGGGGGGCTTCGGGAAACCACATCCGCCTGTCAGGGACTATGCCCGAGAATAAGTGCTTCCGGCATGGGAATGAGATGATCCGTCGCCGGCAATAACATAGGCGATTTCACCGATTTACCGACGTAGTCTCAGTGCAGCCGCGCCGTCGTCAATCGCATCTTCCCGGGTGCCCGGTTGCCCTTTCTGGAACAGGCGCATTACGTGCGGATACCACGGCGAGTCACTTTATTTCAATAACCAGCGCCAGTCAGTTCCGATCTGCGGCGGCAGCACCCAGCACGCTTTGCGCGGAGCACCCGCAATGTGGGCAACGACGGTATCGACGCAAATCACGGGATCCAGTAAGGAAATGATCGCCGCCGTGTCGGCAAAATCAAGAATTTCATGACCCAGGGCGGTGATAAGCTGCGTCGGCGGCAGGTCATCGACCTCGTCCTCGCCGCTGCTGTCGTGCGTTCCGGCCGATGTCTTGCTTAGATACCCTCGTGTCCATGGCGTGGCACATTTGATCAATTCACAACGTTTTCTGTAAAACGGAGTAAAACCCCGTTAAGAACATTGCGGCACTCGGCCGCTGTGAATACCAATGAGCGCTGTTCAACTATTGCCTCTATTCATCATCCGGCCCAAAAACGCCGGCAATTGATCTGAGTGGACGGTCGTGCGAGGCTGCTTGGGAAAAGGCCAACATGAATCTTTCCGTTCGGCATGTCATACCTCTTGAGTGACTGGCCGGCGGGATACCTCCGGCCAATCTCTCATGACCTCATGCCTTCACATCGACGTTGCTGCCTGATTTTTCCGTCGACGTCTTGCTGTCCGAAGAAGCCTCAGCAGGATGCTTGAGTTCGTATACCAGCGCTTCCAGAGACGTGACAGTCCCGTCTTGATTAAGATCCTCTTTATCGTAAGTCTTGGTGCTGGTTGTTGCTGCGCTTCCACTCTGACTCGCGCCACCCGAAGCGCCCGCGCCACCAGGACCTCCTCGCGGGCCGCCTGACGGCGGTTTCAGGTTGCCATTCTTAATGGCGGTTTCAATATCCGATTTGGTAATGCTACCGGTATTTTTGGTATCGATCGAGCTGTACATCTTAGTGGCGTCAGCCTCCGAAACGCCCTTTGACTCCAGTGCCGACACAAATTGGTCTTTGGTAACTTTGCCGGTGCTGTTGGGATCAAGGTCGCTCATCATCTTGGAGGCCATCATCGAGGCCATCTTGGATGTGTCAAAACCGCCTGAACCGCCGCTTCCAACGGCACTAATTGAAATGGTCATGTTTAACTCCTTGGATAGTTGAGAGGCCCAAACACTGGGGTCCCTGCCACCATTAACGGCAGTGTGGTACCCCACATCAAGGATCTCAGAAGTAAAACGGTGTAAATCCGATTGGCCTTGCCGACACTTTAGCGGATTAAATTGGATTGGATGAGAAGCATCGGGGCTGGTAAGCGCAGGGAGATTTATATCGGTCCGAGGACTAGAATCTGGACCGCATCTGAAATCAAGAACGTGTAAAGAAACGTTAGCAAACGGCCCATCCACGCAGATTGTGTGACATCGATGACGGTGGAATACGAGGCGCTGAGCCACGTAATCCACTTCAGTTCTTACACAGAAGCCGAAATCGTCGATAGCAGACTGCAAATGCCAGACTGACTGGCCTGATCGTTACCGATGCCGTAAGCCTGCATCAGCTTTGTGATTTGCGCGAGTATCTGGGCATTGAGATCGTTGCTCGAAGCGGAATACGTCGCCGAAGTCGGTGAGTATGAAGAATCCGTATCGGTAGAAGCCGACTTTTCCTTGTAGGCCATTGCTTCGTCATCCCATAGTTACCGCCGATACCGCTAATGCTGCTCATAACGCGCTCCTTTCCTGGTAATTGATCAGATGTGCCACGCCATGGACACTAGGGTGTCTAAGTAAGACATCGGCCGGAACGTACGACAATTCACGGGGTTTTCTGCAAAACGGAGTAAACCCCGGTTAAGAAGATTGCGGCACTCGGCCGCTGCGAAGACCAATGTACGACAGGACTTACATTCATCGCCTGAAGTTACTGCATACCGGCAATTTGGGTATGCGTTAAATTTCGTTAAAGACGTTTGGTGTCAGGCAGTTCGGATCACTCGCGGCGCGAGCCAGCGGGCGCGCCGGCAAGAATTGCCGTTATTTGATCTCCAGCCGCGCAATTGGGACGCTCCAACGAATCGCGCCGCGCTCTAGCCAGTCACCGGCGACCGGACCGTTCTCGACGGAGACATCAAGGATTGCGACAGGTAAGCGAAAGTAGAGGTGGCGGCGTAGCGGCTGTTCGCGGAAGACGAGAACTCTGTCTCTCCTTCCTTGCCACGGGTGGCAGCTTGGTCGCCACCGGCCAAAAGCTAAGCGGCGCCGCCGAATACCATGGCGAGCATACGGCGGCGACCGTCGAAGTCGGCTCTGCCATTCTGCTGTCATTGCCGGGCCGCATTCATCGGCGCAGCACGCCGCGGCACGACTCGGCCATCGTGCGGGAGTCGTCGAATTGCTTTCGCTGTTGGGGGGTCAGGAGCGCATACAGCTTGGCGTCGAGTTCGGCATGGATCAGGGTCATTTGTGCCACGGCGCGACCGTGAGCGTCGGCGAGTACGCGAGCCTTGTCGGCATCGAATTGGCCCGTGCTGGTTTGACGGCGCAGTTCTTCCACCGGTTTAGAGGCCGCCTTCATCTGCTCGCGCACTTTCGGTATCTGCTCGTGCATTAGTGTGAACAGTTCATCCTGTTGCGCTTCCGTCAATTTAAGGTCGCGCGGGAAGGGTGGCATCACGCCTACTATTGACGCCTCCGGGAGCATAAAGAACGGTGGCAATGCCATCGGGCTTCTCGCATGAGGAATCGGCGGGCAACTTTCGGGGGCGCCACTTGCGGCATCCTGCGCCATGACGGTTAGTGGCAAGGCGATTACCGCAACGCTTGCGGCGATATGTTTAACCCATCTTTGAATGACTATCATGGTGTCTCCTGGTATCGCGGACCTTTCAGGGTATTCAGCCTGCGCAAGAGTCGCATTGTCGGTCACCTGCTTGTAAAGCGCCGCTAGCGCGCCTGTAAAAGCGGGTAAAAAAGCGTTGTATGGGGGTGCAATGGCCTATGATTGCCCCCTCTGAAAAGCACGGATGGGAACATGAGTCACAAGGTGCTTCTAGTCGATGACGACGTCGAGCTTGTCGACCTGCTACGAGACTACCTCGAGCGCGAAGGTTTCCAGGTCGCCGTCGCGCATGACGGCAAGGCAGGCATGGCAGCGGCTTTGTCTGGTGAATTTGGCATCGCCGTGCTCGACGTGATGATGCCCGTCATGAGTGGCATCCAGGTGCTGACGCAGATTCGTGCGAAGAGTTCGATGCCCGTCATCATGCTGACGGCTCGGGGTAACGACGCAGATCGCATCGTCGGACTTGAATTGGGCGCAGACGATTATGTACCCAAGCCGTGTACGCCGCGAGAACTGACTGCGCGCATCCGCGCTATTCTCAAGCGTTCCGGAACTCCCGAAACTGCCGCGACGATGAACCCGATCGTCGTTGGTACGCTGACCATCTGGCCGGCACAGCGCCGCGCCGAGCGATCCGGGAGGATAATCGACCTTACGAGCACCGAGTTCAATCTTGTCGAGATACTGGTACGAAATGCCGGACGCCCAGTGACCAAGTCGGATTTGTCGCAAGAAGCGCTGGGGAGGCCATTGAATCGATTTGACAGAAGTATCGACGTGCACATGAGCAGCATCCGCCACAAGCTCGGCAAACTCGCCGATAGTCGCTCCCTAATTCAAACCGTGATCCGCAAGGGTTATCAACTGAGCGTCGAATAATGGGCCGTTTATTCTGGAAGTTTTTTCTCATATTCTGGCTGGCGCAATTTGTCACTGCAGCCGGTGTTGGTATCACTATATGGCTGGAGCATTCTGCGCACATACCGGGGCCTGGTTTTGTCTATGGCGGACCGCCGCCTCCGCCCGACTTTCTAGGGGCGCATCGACCTCCGCCGAATCCAGGCGAAATGATCCCACATCATGTGCCAGCACCGTTGGTACCTATACTCGCAGGCTCATTGGTAAGCCTGATATTCGCGGCGATCATGGCATGGTATTTCGCCAGGCCGATCCGTAATCTTCGCGATGCCTTCAAATCGGTAGCCGCCGGCCGACTGGAGACCCGTATCGGTTCCTCCATGGGGTGGCGCAACGACGAGCTTGCTGATCTGGGAAAATATTTCGATCACATGGCTGGACGTCTTCAGAATCTTATTGAAACGCAACGCCGCCTGCTTCACGATGTTTCCCACGAATTGCGTTCGCCGTTGGCAAGGCTGCAGGCGGCGGCCGACCTTATGCAGCAGCAGCCGGATCGCGGTGCCGAGTTTGCGGAACGAATTCAGCGCGACACGGCGCGCATGGATACGCTTGTTGGCGAGCTCCTTGCACTGGCTCGGCTCGATGCTGGGATGACCGGAAACCTCGACAATGAAGTTGACTTGCAAGAAATCGTCACCGACGTCGCTGACGATGCCCGCATCGAGGTCGACAGCAAGGGTTGCTCTCTCCTTGCCAAAATGGAGGATTTGGCAATCGTGCGCGGTAACCGCGAGCTTCTGTACCGCGCCATCGAGAACGTAGTGCGTAACGCCGTGCGCCATTCGCCGCAAGGACAAACCATCGAGATATCGACGTGCAGGGTCGGCGAATCGCTGAGGGTCGTGGTTGCTGACCGGGGACCGGGCGTGTCCGCAGATGATCTCGCCGCAATTTTCGAACCGTTCGTCCGCAGTGGCCTTGAAAGATCACCAAGCGGTTACGGCCTTGGGCTTGCCATCACCCGCCGCGTTGCTGAAGCGCATGGCGGAACAGTCTTCGCTGCGAACCGACCGGAAGGAGGGTTGTTGGTAACGTTGGAGTTGCCCTTCGGCTCTGAGCGCTTCACAGCTCCCATCGGTGAACTGGAAGGCAAATAAGAGCCAGCGAGTAGGCGGTGTCACTGGGGGGCTGCTCCGCGATCAAATACCTGCCGTTAAGGCGTTGAAGAGACGGATGACGGACGTGGGTCAGGAGCACGTATTCGCGGAATTGAACACCTGTCGTTCAGGACGACTTGGGGCTCAGCGACAGGTATCCGATGAGTTACCGGCCGTTCGAGCAACTCGATTTTTTGGAGCGGCTATGTCCGCACCTGGCCGGTTGGGTGAGGTCGCCAATGGCCGCTTCGTAGAATTCCAAATCGCGAATGTTGGGTTTGGCGGTATGACCGCTCTGGGGAAAGGTGACCGTCGGCAACGGGTCGATTTCACCCGGTCAGGAGGTCTGCAGTGTCCCGTCAGCGGACCCTCAACGTTGAGCGGCCGGTCATCGGCGCACAGCGGACGCCCTTCCCGCGAGTCGCCAATGGCCGCATTGGCCGATCTGCGGCCGCACTCCATTACTGCCCGCTTCGCGGAATCTCACTTCGGTTGAGATCGGCGAGGACCTTCGTTAGCCACTCGCGAACGAGTTCGATCAGATCGCGCCGATGGCCTCACCCGCTTAACGCTGCGCTTGCCGACCATAAGGCGCCCGCCTATTGGAGCGAGCGCATCGCCGAGCCGGCATTCCGCTCTTATTCGTCCGAACTGACGCGAAAACGCGATGCATGGCGTTTGAGTTCCTCGGCCGTGTGGTCGGCCTTGGCGGCGATACGCGAAGCGCCGCCGATCATTTGCGCGGCCTGGTCGGTAATTTCGATGGATTGATTCACGAGGTCGACGATGTTGCGCGCGTTCGCCACTTCTTCGCTGACGACGTGACTGAATTGCTCCATCTTGCTGAAGGCCACGTTGGCCTCGCTGCGGAAATTCGTGAGCATGACGACGGTCTTGTCGGCGGTTTCGACGCCGGAGTGGACGACCGGAGTGACCGAATCCATCTGCTTGACGACGTCGAGGATCTTGCTCTGTATGTCGCCGATCGTGACCGTGATTTCATGCGTTGCGCCGGCGGTTCGCTCGGCCAGTTTGCGCACTTCGTCGGCGACGACCGCGAAGCCGCGCCCGCTCTCGCCGGCCCGCGCTGCCTCGATCGCCGCATTGAGCGCAAGAAGGTTGGTCTGGTCGGCGATCTCGCGAATCAGGCTGACGATCTTGTTCACGCTGCGCGCCTGTTCGGACAGCGCCTCGACGTCCTGCGTGGAGGCGTCGATGATGCTGGCGATGCGACGCATGTCCTGCATCGTTTCGCCCATCATCGCCTCGCCTTCGACCGTGCGTTGGGCGATGGAGCGCGTGCTCGCTTCGGTCGCGGACGCCATGTCGGCGAGCACGGACATCTGGGCCTGCATCCTTTCGACGACGGCGTGCACTTCATCGAAGGAATCCTTCTGCAGCGAAAGCCGGCTGTTCATAGTGGAAGCATCGGCGGTCAGCGTCGCCATGTCGGCGGACAAGCTGCGTGAATTGCCGACGATGGCGCTGGCCAGTGTGTCGAGTTGCGAGCGCATGATTTCAAGTGCCGCGAGCATGCTATCGGGCGGCGCGCTGCCATCGCCTACGATAGTTACCAGGTCTCCGGAAGTGATGCGCTGGGCGGCAAGCACTGCGGCGCTGACTTCTCCGCCGAGTTCGTTCAGAATCCGCCGGCGGGCGATCAGGGCCACGGCCAGCGTCAGGACGGAGACGGCAATCGTCAAGCCCCAGACGATCCAGACGAAGCGCCAGTAAGCGGCATTGAGGTCATCGATATACACGCCGCTGCCGACCATCCAGCCCCAGGGTTCGAAGCGCTTGCCATAGGAAAGCTTGGGATAAAGTTCTTCGGTGACGCCGCCGGCTTTGGGCTTGGGCCACTGGTAGGCGACAAAGCCCTCGCCGTATTTGCCGACCACGCGGGCAAACGACTGGAACAGATTGGCGTTGTCCAGCGCCTCGCGCTCGCTGCCGTCGACCGAATAGAGGGCGGTGGCCTTGTTGAAGGCGGCTTTGTCGAGCACCTGTCCGTCGAGCGCCGGGACGGTCGGATGCATGATCATTTTCGGTATCGGCTGCGCGAGATCGTTGACCCACAGGTATTCGGATCCGAAATAGCGCATGGTCTTCAAGGTCAGCAGCGCGTCCTTGCGCGCGGCCTCCGCCGAGAGGGTGCCGGCGACCTCGAGTTCCCGGTAGTGTTGCAAGACGCCGCTTGCGACTTCGACGACGGCGATCAATTGCCGCTCCTTGTCGCGGCGCATGCTGCTGTCGACGATCTGCAAGGCGATGAAGCCCAGCAGGACAAAGCACAGCAGCGACAAAACGGGAGCCAGGAGCAGGCGAGCCCGCAAAGATCCCAGTCCGGACACGGTTTTGAAATTCATGCCGTCCCTTTGCTGACGTTCGTGAAGAATGACCGGCTACGCTTTGTCGCTGTTCGCATAGGGGCATATTCTCAAAATCGAATCGGCTCGTGCATCCGTAGTTTCTGCAAAAAACGGCGGGAACTACGGAGGCGGATACCTGCGGAGGCTATCCGCGGTCGCCGTGCCTCAATCCCTGCTTTGCCAGGCTAGCGCCGGCACAGGCCTGTCATTTGGCATTTGCGCGCGGCGTGCCCGGCGATTCGGGGTAAACTCTCGTTTTCTTCGCCCCGCGCTCTTCAATGCGTCTTTTCCGCTTCGCCAAGATTCTCAGCGTCGCCAGCCGTTACGGCATCGACGAGATCATTTTCGAACACGAAACCCGCGGCCGCCTGGTGGCCCTGTCGCGCGTCTTCCATTTCTGGCGGCGCTTCGAAACGCAGCGCGCCGTGCGCCTGCGCCTCGCGCTCGAGGCGCTCGGGCCGATTTTCGTCAAGTTCGGGCAGGTGCTGTCGACGCGCCGCGACCTGCTGCCGCTCGACATCGCCGACGAACTCGCCAAGTTGCAGGACCGCGTCCCGCCTTTCGCCGCCGAACTGGTGCTGGCGCAGATCGAGGCCGCGTACGGCCGGCCGGCCGCCACGGTATTCGCGCAATTCGACCCGACGCCGGTGGCCAGCGCTTCGGTCGCGCAGGTGCATTTCGCCACACTGCGTGCCGAGGACGGCGGCCATGAAGTTGCGGTCAAAGTGCTGCGCCCGAACATGCACGGCGTCATCGCCAATGACATCGCGCTGCTCGATACCCTGGCCGGCCTGCTCGAAAAAGTCTGGGCGGACGGCAAGCGCCTCAAACCGCGCGAAGTCGTCGCCGAGTTCGCCAGGCACCTCTACGACGAACTCGACCTGATGGTCGAGGCCGGCAACTGTTCGCAGTTGCGGCGCAATTTCGCCGATTCGAAGCTGCTCCTCGTCCCGGAAGTCTATTGGGATTACTGCACGACGACGGTGATGGTGATGGAGCGCATGCACGGCGTTCCGATAAGCCAGAACGACACGCTGATCGCCGCCGGCATCGATCTTTCGGCGCTGTCGAAGGCCGGCGTCGAAATCTTTTTCACGCAGGTTTTCCGCGACGGCTTCTTCCACTCCGACATGCACCCAGGCAATATCTTCGTCGCTACCGACGAGGTGCATCACGGCAAATACATCGCGCTTGATTTTGGTATCGTCGGGACGCTGACCGACACCGACCAGAATTACCTCGCGCAGAATTTCCTGGCGTTCTTCAAGCGCGACTACAAGCGCGTCGCGACGGCGCACATCGAAGCCGGCTGGGCGCCGGCCGATACCCGCGTCGACGAGTTCGAAGCGGCGATCCGCGCGGTTTGCGAACCGATTTTCGACCGGCCGCTGCATGAGATCTCGTTCGGTCGCGTGCTGCTGCGCCTGTTCCAGACTTCGCGCCGCTTCAATGTCGAAATCCAGCCGCAACTCGTAATGCTGCAAAAGACGCTGCTCAACATCGAGGGCCTGGGCCGCGAGCTCGATCCCAACCTCGATTTGTGGACTACCGCCAAACCCTTCCTCGAACGCTGGATGAGCGAGCGTGTCGGCTGGCGCGCACTAGCGCGCAGCCTTAAAGATGAAGCGCCGAACTGGGCGCGCACCCTGCCGCAACTGCCACGCCTCGTGCATCAGGCGCTGGCGCGCGAGAAACCCGCTGCGCTTGCGCCGCTGCTCGCCGAGCTGGCCGCAGCGCAGCGCAGGCATAACCACCTGCTCGCTCTGATCGCAGCGCTACTTGCGGCGCTGCTGGCTTTCCAGTACCACTCAATTTATTGACCGCGACGAACATGGCGCACGGCAAGAAAGTCAAAATGCGCGGCGAGCGCGTGAAAGTTCTTGTCATGCCCGTGTGAGTCCTCTCAAGGGCGGTTGATCCCCCATAATGTCATTCCGGCGTAAGCCGGAATCCAGGATTCTTGGGCACGATCTGGATCCCGGCTTGCGCCGGGATGACGATAGATCAAGAACGCTGCGTGCCCGTTCTGTTTCACATTTTTTTCTGATCGATGTCTTCCCTGCCCAATCCCCCGCAACGCGAAGCCATACGCTATCTTGACGGTCCTTTGCTGGTCCTGGCCGGCGCCGGTTCGGGCAAGACACGGGTGATCACGCAGAAGATCGCGTATCTGATCGAGGAGTGCGGCTTTTCCCCCGGCAACATCGCCGCCATCACTTTCACCAACAAGGCGGCGCGCGAAATGCAGGAGCGCGTCGGCAAGCTGCTCAAAAACAAGCCGGTCGGACTGACGGTCTCGACTTTCCACGCGCTCGGCGTGCGCATCCTGCGCGAGGAAGCCAAGCTCCTCGGCTACAAGCCGCGCTTCTCGATCTTCGATGCCAACGACTGCTACGCGATCGTCGCCGATCTTGCGGCGAGTGTAGACAAGGCGACCGTGCGCCGTCTGCAGACGCTGATTTCCAACTGGAAGAATGCGCTTGTTTCGCCGGACCAGGCCAGGAAGGATGCGCAGAACGAAACCGAGAAGCTCGCCGCGCGCGCTTACGCGAGCTACTCGGCGACGCTCAAAGCCTATCAGGCGGTCGATTTCGACGACCTCATCGCCTTGCCGGTCGAGCTCTTCGCGCAGCATCCCGAGACGCTCGCGAAATGGCAGAACCGTCTGCGCTACCTGCTGATAGACGAATACCAGGATACCAACGCCTGCCAATACCGTTTGCTCAAACAGCTGGCCGGGCCGCGCGCGGCCTTCACCGCGGTCGGCGACGACGATCAGGCGATCTACGGCTGGCGCGGCGCCGATATCGAAAATTTGCGCGGCCTGCCGCGCGATTACCCGGCGCTCAAGGTGATCAAGCTCGAACAGAACTACCGCTCGACGGTGCGCATCCTCAAGGCGGCCAACGCGCTGATCGCGCACAACGAAAAAATCTTCGACAAGAAGCTGTGGTCGGACCTCGGCCACGGCGACGCGATCAGCGTGACGGTGTGCAAGGACAACGACAAGGAAGCCGAAGCGGTGGTGATGCAATTGCAGGCGCACAAGTTCGAGCGGCGCAGCGAATTTCGCGACTACGCGATCCTTTATCGCGGCAACTTCCAGGCGCGCGCGCTCGAGAAGCTATTGCGCGACCAGCGCGTCCCCTACATGCTGTCGGGCGGGCAATCGTTTTTCGACAAGGCCGAAATCAAGGACATCACTTCCTATCTGCGCCTCCTCGCCAACAACGACGACGATCCGGCCTTCATTCGCGCCGTGACGACGCCGCGGCGCGGCGTCGGCGGCGCGACCCTCGAAGCGCTCGGCACTTACGCCGGCGAGCGTCACCTTTCGCTGTTCGCCGCGGCATTCGAGGAAGGCTTCGTGCCTCGGGTGCAGCCGCGCCAGCTCGCGCCGCTGCTCGAGTTCTGCGAATTCATCAATCGCCTCGAATATCGCGCCGCGCGCGAGTCCGTCGCGGCGGTGATGGGGGATCTCCTGATCGCCATCGGCTACGAAGCCTGGCTGCACGACGAGGACGACAAGCGCGTCGCGATGGCGCGCTGGGACAGCGTGCAGGAACTCGTCAATTGGCTGACCAAAAAAGGCGAGGACGAGGGCAAAACGCTGATCGAGCTCACGCAGATGATCGCGCTGATCAATCTGCTCGACAAACAGGACGACGGCAGCGGGCCCGACGCGGTTGCGCTGTCGACGCTGCACGCGGCCAAGGGCCTCGAATTCAAGCACGTCTTCATCATCGGCGTCGAGGAGGGAATCCTGCCGCATCGCGAATCGCAGAGCGAGGACAAAATCGCCGAAGAGCGTCGCCTGATGTACGTCGGCATTACCCGTGCGCAACGCTCTTTGCATTTGAGCTACTGCGAAAAGCGCAAACAGGGTCGCGAACTGATTCCTTGCGAAGCGTCGCGCTTTATCGGCGAAATGGGCAAGGACGACTTGCGCTTCTCAGGCGGCAAAGCCGACAGCACGCCCGACAAGGCCGACGGCGCGGCGCGCCTGTCGGCGATGAAAGCAATGCTGGCCGGCAAGCCGGCTTAGGACGTGCTTTTAAGCGCCGTTACAAAGCGTCACGCAACGTTACCGAATTGCTGCCATCGTTATTGAGATGGGTCACGTTAATGGGTACAAGGCCGCAAAGAAAGCGGACGAGCGCGAACCCCACACCCTAGGAGACTTGAAATGCTTAAGAAGATCATCGCAATTGCTATCGCTGCCGCCTTCGCCACTGCCGCTTTTGCGCAGGCTCCTGCGGCTGCTCCCACTCCCGCTCCGGCTCCCGCCGCTACCGCCGCTCCGGCTGCGACCCCGGCCGCCAAGCCCGCGATGAAACCCGTCAAGGCCAAGGCCAAGAAGAAAACCACCAAGAAGACCGAAGCTGCGCCGGCCGCTGCTGCGCCGGCCGCTGCCGCGCCGGCTCCCGAAGTCAAGAAATAATCGACGCACTGGCGTCGCCAGGCAATCGAAAAGAGGGGAGGCCAATGGCCTCCCCTCTTCTTATTTCGAAACCGGGCGCTTACTTGGCCTGGCTGGTCAGATAGTCGACGGCAGCCTTGAGTTCGGCGTCGGTCAAATCGGCTGCCCCGCCGCGCGGCGGCATCGCGCCCTTGCCGTTGGTCGCGCTCTTGAGCAGCGCTGCCATCCCGGTCGCAATTCGCGGCGCCCATGCGGCCTTGTCGCCGATCTTCGGCGCGCCGGCGACGCCGGCGCCATGGCAGGCGAAACACACTGTCTTGTACACCGTGATGCCATCGCGTGCCTTGCCGTCAGATTTGGCAGCGGGCAAGCTCTGCATTTCAACGCGTGCCAGGGGCTGGATGCGCAATTCGACTTCGTCGGCGCTGCCCGCCGTCACGCTACCCTTGCCCATCCTCGAGAGCGGCCAGATCAAAGCGATGAGAACGACGAGAACGACGATCGTAATCGTCATGATCGTCCGCGAAGAGTATTCTTTGTCAGCCATGTTCCATCCTCGGTTATTCGCGGCTGTCCTTAGCGCGGATCAAGCGCGCAGTAACGCCCGTTGTGAAAGATCAGCGGCAGGTCCGCTGCACCCGGCGCATAGCGTTCGACGCGCCCGACGAAGATAATGTGATCGCCACCCGGGTACTGCGCCTCGCCGACGCACTCGAACCAGGCGCAGCAGCCGTCGATCAGTGGCACGCCACCCAGGCCGACGTGTTGGGGCAGGTCGGCGAAATGGTCATCGTTGCGTGTGGCAAAGCGGTCGGAGAACTTCTGCTGCTCGGCCGAAAGGACGTTCACCGCATAGCGCCTCGCCTTGCGGAAGGACTCGAAGTGCGGCGATACCAGCGACAGGCTCCACAGGATCAGCGGCGGCGCCAGCGACACCGAATTGAATGAGCTCACCGTCAACCCGATCGGTTTGCCGTCAAGATCCAGGGCCGTGACGACGGTTACACCGGTGGCGAAGCGGCCGAGGGTGGTGCGGAAATCCCGATAGGACAGTGCCGGATCGGCTGATCCCGGCTCGCCGTCGCCATTCGGGCGGGGCAAGTCGGCGGCATCGTGTGCGGATGAAGTAGTCGAGGCCATCACTCGGTCCGGATGAGTTGTTGGGGCATGCTAAGATCAAGCCTCTCTAGCGAAGTACAGGAGTTTCGTAATGCCGACGGACGCCGACGGATGCTGACGCCGCGCCTGCCTTCCGGGCTGCGACGCAAGCCGGGGCAAGCAGCCGTTGACCAGCGCGATTATCGCCTCGCCGCGACCGGGTGTCGAGAAGCTTGTGCAGGGCATGCGGTACGGGCCCGGGACGCCAATGTCTGAGGCTGCCTGCGTCAAGGCTTTTTCCGGTCGGCTGATCGCCTGGCAGGAGCAGTGGGGCCGCCACGACCTGCCCTGGCAGCAGACCCAAGACGCCTATCGCGTCTGGCTGGCCGAGATCATGTTGCAGCAAACGCAGGTGCGCACTGTGATTTCCTACTATGCACGTTTCCTCGAACGTTTCCCGACCATAGAGACTTTGGCGCTCGCACCGCTCGACTCGGTGCTTGAACTCTGGGCCGGGCTCGGCTATTACGCGCGAGCACGCAATCTGCACCGCTGCGCGCAGATGATCGTCAGCGATTACGGTGGCCGATTCCCGCAAGATGCGTCGCGCATCGCAGCGCTGCCGGGTATCGGGCGATCGACAGCGGCAGCGATCAGCGCTTTCGCCTTCGGCGCGCGCAGCGCGATCCTCGACGGCAATGTCAAGCGCGTCCTGGCGCGCTGTTTCGGCATCGAGGGTTCTCCGGCGACGGCGGCGACGCAAAAAGTGCTGTGGTCGCTCGCCGAGGCGCTGCTTCCAGCCACCGGCATTGCCGCGTACTCGCAAGGTCTGATGGACCTCGGGGCTACGCTGTGCGTGCGCCGCGCGCCGCTCTGCACGGCTTGTCCGATGCATGATCTGTGCATCGCTCGCCGCCAGGGGCGGCAGGCCGAGCTGCCGACCGCCAAAACGACGAAGACCTTGCCCGAGCGTGAAACGGAGCTGTTGCTGCTCACCGATGGGAAACGCGTTCTGCTTGAGCGCCGGCCGCCGGCAGGCATTTGGGGTGGGTTGCTGACCCTGCCCGAAGGCGGCGTGGCGGAGGCGCGCGCCTACGCCCGCCGGCACGGTTTTCGGCTGCTCGGCATGCGGCCGATGCCCGCCGTCAAGCGCAGCTTCACGCATTTTCGCCTGCAAATCCAGACCCTGCTGTGCACGGTCGCCGTGTCGCCCAGCGTGGTGGCCGAAGCGGGTTGGCAGTGGTTGGCATGCGCCGAAATCGAGACCGCCGCGCTGCCCACACCGATCAGGCGCTTGCTCAGGGATGGCGTAACAATCGCATCGGGACCCGGCGGCTAGCGGTTGCTGCCGAGCGGGATGACCTCGATGCCGTATTTGCGCGCCACCTGCTGGTAGAGTTCACGCGCTGAAATGACTTTGGCATTACGCATGTCCCGGGCCTGAGCGAGCTGCAGGTAATGCAGCGCACGCTGCCCGAGTTCGGCGTCCCAGCCCTGGCGATCGAGCAGAGTGAAAATCGCCTTGCTGGCATTGACCAGGAATTGCAAATTGGGAACGCGCTCGGCCGCCTCGATCAGCAGCTGCACCGAGGCTTTGAGATCGCCACCGCGCGCGGCCAGCACGCCGCGGTTATTGAGTTCGATGATTTCCTTGCCGACTTTGGCAAGCAGCGACTGACCTGCTTCGGCTTTGCCGGCTTTCAGGTAGACGCCCTGGATCTGGGCGATCATGCCCCGGTCTTCATGGTTCTCGGCGGCGACCTTGCCGAGAATTTCCTGTGCCTTCGCTTCGTCGCCGGCGGCCAGGCAGGCGTGCGCCAGGTCGACCGCGATCTTCTGTGAAAAGTCGTTCTGCCCGGTATCGCTTTGCAAGGCACCGTGCAGGGCCAGCGCTTTCTCCAGTGCTTGCTTGGCTTTCGCCGGCTCGCCTTCCTGCTCGGCACAGAGGCTATCCATGACCAGCGCCGCGAGTTCGCCTTGCATGCTGCCCCGCCAATCGCGGCGAAGGTCCTGGGCGATCGCCTTGGCCGCGTCGGTGTGGCCTTTGCCGAGCATGACGCGGCTCAGGTTGGCGTAGTCGTCGATGACCTTGAGCGAGGAACCGCGATGGCGTTCGAGGACTTTGCCATAGGCCCGCTCGGCCACATCGAGGTCCTCGTTGCGTACCGCCACATCGCCGACCAGACGCTGGCGCACGGAATTATTTGGCGAGATCGCTGCGGCCCTGACCAGAACCTCCTGCGCCTCCTGCAGCTTGCCCATTTCCTCACGCACGGCGGCGAGGAAATCATAAGCCGCGAGGTACTCCGGAAAGTCGGCGATCACCGAGCTTGCCAGGACTTCCGCTTGCGGCAGTTCGTCGAGACCGCGCAGCGCAATCGCCAGTCCCATGCGCGCCCAGGGCACGATGGCGTCGTCGAGAACCCGCTCGTATACCTCCCTGGCTTCTTCGTGGCGGCCGAGCACGTTGAGAATTTCACCCTTGAAGCGCAGGGTGTCGTAAAGGAACAGGTCTTCCTTGCCGATCAGCTCTTCGCAGATGCCCAGCGCGTCGGCAAAGGCGCCGTTGTCGAGGCGGGCGAAAACGGCTTCGAAAAACTGCTTCTTGTAGAGCGCCTTAGCCAGGCGTCCCTGCAGTTGCTCGGACGTGAACGGCTTGATCAGGTAATCGTCGGGCGCGAGTTCGGCGACCGATACGACGTTGTGATAAGCGCGCTCGGCGGTGATGACCATGTACACGGTGGACAGCGAAATCAGGTGCTTTTGGCGCAGCTCTTCGAGCAACTGCTGGCCGTCGCGGCCATCGTCGAGTTGGTAATCGGCGAGGATGATGTCGAAGGGATACGCCCGGACCTGGCGCAGGACCTCCGCGGAAGTGGCCGCGCTATGCACGGCGCTGACGCCGAGCGTCGACAGGATGATGCGCAGCGAATTGCGTGCGCTGGTGTGCCGGTCGACCAGCAGCACGCGCATGCGCTTGAGATCGCTGCCGAGCTTTTGCAGCAGCTCGGCGGTATTATTCCTCTCGGGCGGGCTCATGCGGGAACCTTACGCGACTGTGCGCCTGCCGGCAAGCATTGGCCCCGAAGGAAGCGAAGAACACACAGGGTTGGAAAACGCGCGCAGCCATTTTGACTTGCACTCCGCCGCCATGCCGCTGCGGCGACCTCGTCGTTTGCCGGACGCCTCCGGAAACCTGTTATCTTTCAGCGAATTGGCGTAGAATCCGCATCCTTTCAGCGTTCCCGGAAGACAGTGATTCCCCATGCAGTTTCCTGACCGTTTCGATGTGATCGTGGTCGGTGGCGGCCACGCCGGCACCGAGGCGGCGCTCGCCAGCGCGCGCATGGGCGCGAAGACGCTGCTGCTCACGCACAACCTCGACACGCTCGGCGCAATGAGCTGCAATCCCTCGATCGGCGGCATCGGCAAGGGGCACCTCGTCAAGGAAGTCGATGCGCTCGATGGGGCGATGGCCGCGGCGACCGACGAGGCCGGCATCCAGTTTCGCATCCTCAATTCAAGCAAGGGCCCGGCGGTGCGCGCGACGCGCGCGCAGGCCGATCGCGTTCTCTACCGCCAGGCCATCCGCCATCGCCTCGAGAATCAGCCGAACCTGACGCTGTTCGCCCAGGCCTGCGACGACCTGATCATCGAGGGCGATCGCGTCGCCGGCGCGGTGACCCAGCTTGGCGTGCGCTTCGCCGCGCGCACCGTGGTCCTGACCGCGGGAACCTTTCTCAACGGCCTGATCCACGTCGGTCTGTCCAACACCACGGGCGGCCGCATGGGCGACAGTCCGTCGATTTCGCTCGCGGCGCGCCTGCGCGAAGTGCAGCTGCCGGCCGGGCGCCTGAAGACCGGTACGCCGCCGCGTCTCGACGGCAAGACCATCGATTTCTCGCGCCTGCCCGAGCAGCATTCCGACGATCCACTGCCGGTCTTCTCCTTCCTCGGCGATGCCGGCCAGCATCCGCGCCAGCTGCCATGCTGGGTGACGAGTACCAACGAGCGAACGCACGCGATCATCCGCGCCAACCTCGACCGCTCGCCGATGTATACCGGCGTCATCGAGGGCGTCGGCCCGCGCTACTGTCCGTCGATCGAGGACAAGATCCATCGTTTCGCCGGCAAGGACAGCCATAACGTCTTCCTCGAACCTGAAGGGCTGACGACCAACGAAATCTATCCGAACGGGATTTCGACGAGCCTGCCTTTCGATGTGCAGCTCGCACTGGTGCGCAGCATGCGCGGCCTCGAGAATTGCCATATCCTGCGGCCCGGCTACGCCATCGAATACGATTACTTCGATCCTACCGGGCTGCGCGCCTCGCTCGAAACGAAAGCCATAGGCGGCCTCTTCTTCGCCGGCCAGATCAACGGCACGACGGGCTACGAGGAGGCCGCCGCGCAGGGTCTCCTGGCCGGCGCCAACGCCGCCCTGCAGGCGCAGGGCAAGGACGCATGGACGCCGCGCCGCGACGAAGCCTACCTCGGCGTTCTGGTCGATGATCTGATCACGCGCGGCGTCTCGGAACCCTACCGCATGTTCACCAGCCGCGCCGAATACCGCCTTTCGCTGCGTGAGGACAACGCCGACCTGCGCCTGACCGAGCACGGGCGCCGCCTGGGCCTGGTGGGAGACGAGCGTTGGGAATTCTTTTGCGAAAAGCGCGAGGCCATCGCCCGCGAACAGGAGTGGCTCAAATCGACCTGGGTGCATCCGGCAACGCTGGCCGCCGACGAGGCGATTCGCGTGCTGGGTAAACCGATCGAGCGCGACTACACGCTCTACGATCTCTTGCGCCGGCCCGATGTAAGTTATGCCGCGCTCGCCAGCCTGCATCTGCCGGAAGATGCCGAGGCACGCCCTGCGCTTGCAGCGCCGGTCATCGAGCAGGTCGAAATCCAGGCCAAGTACCAAGGCTACATTGATCGTCAGGTCGATGAAGTTGCGCGCAGCCTGGTCAATGAAGAGACGCGCCTGCCCGAGAACATCGATTACGCCAGCATGGGCGGTCTGTCGAACGAGATCCGGCAAAAGCTGATACGCCACCGGCCGGAGACCATCGCGCAGGCCTCGCGCATCCAGGGTATGACGCCGGCGGCGATTTCGATCCTGCTGGTGCATTTGAAGCGCGGAGCATTCGATGCCGCACGCCGGATCGCCTGAGGTGAGCGCGGCAATAGCGCAGGAGGAACAGCTTGAACAGGGGCTGGTTGCGCTCGGCATCGATCTGCCGGCGGTCGCCAGGGACAAGCTCCGCGCTTACGCGGCGCTGCTCTACAAGTGGAACCGGACCTATAACCTGACGGCGCTGCGCGATCCCGGTCAGGCGGTGAGCCATCATCTGCTCGATTCCCTGGCCGTTTTGCCTTTCGTCCCGGCCGGCATGCTGCTCGATGTCGGCAGCGGCGGCGGCATGCCCGGAATTTCGCTGGCCATCGCCCGGCCGGAATTGATGGTGACCGTGCTCGACAGCAACTCGAAGAAATCCGCATTTCTGCAACAGGCGGCGATTGAACTGGCATTAGCCAATATTTCAGTACACGGCGGGCGCGTCGAACAGTATCATCCGTCGGTTGGCTTTTCGGCGATTATCTCGCGCGCTTTCTCGGAGCTGGCTGATTTTGTGCATTTGTCACGGCATTTGCTTGCCGCGGATGGACGCTGGCTGGCCATGAAAGGCGTCCGGCCGGACGCGGAAATCGAGCGTCTGCCGCCGGAAATAGCGGTCGAAGCGATACATCGGCTGGTCGTTCCGGGCGTAGACGGCGAACGGCATCTGGTGATCATGAAAATGACTGGCGCGTAAGGTCTTGGGGAGAGTTAGTTGGCAAAGATACTGGCAGTGACCAACCAGAAGGGCGGCGTCGGCAAGACGACGACGGCGGTTAATCTGTCGGCGTGCCTTGCCGATCTCGGTCAGCGCGTGCTGATGATCGACCTCGATCCGCAGGGCAACGCGACCACCGGTTCCGGCATCGTCAAGCGCGAGGCGCTGCCCACCGTCTATCAGATCTTGATCGGCCGGGCGACGCTTGCCGAGGCGCGTCTGCGCACCGATTTCGGCTTCGACATCCTGCCGGCCAACCGCGAACTCGCCGGCGCCGAAGTCGATCTGATCGAAATGGACGGCCGCGAATATCGCTTGCGCGATGCCCTGGCGCCGGTCCTAGCCGAATACGATTTCATCCTGATGGATTGCCCGCCGGCGCTCAATATGCTGACGGTCAATGGCCTGGTCGCCGCCGACGCGGTGATGATCCCGATGCAGTGCGAGTACTACGCGCTCGAGGGCCTGACCGATCTCGTGGCGACGCTCAAGAAGGTGCGCGCCAACCTCAATTCGAAGCTCGAAATCGAAGGCCTGCTGCGCACCCTGTTCGACCCGCGCTCGACGTTGACCCAGCAGGTGTCCGGCGAACTCGTTGATCACTTCGGCACGAAAGTCTACCGCACCATCATTCCGCGCAATGTGCGCCTGGCCGAAGCGCCATCCTACGGCAAGCCGGTGACGGCTTTCGACCGGCAATCGAAGGGTGCGCAGGCCTATATGGCGCTGGCTCAGGAAGTCCTGGAGCGGCGTGACGGTGTGGCGAAGGAAGCA
Source organism: uncultured beta proteobacterium (assembly GCA_903886975.1). Classification (GTDB taxonomy): domain Bacteria; phylum Pseudomonadota; class Gammaproteobacteria; order Burkholderiales; family Rhodocyclaceae; genus Propionivibrio. The sequence goes on along the minus strand of CAISOB010000005.1, from coordinate 40,453 downwards.
GCGGCACAAGGAGCAGTAGAAGGAGAAGCGGCATGAAACTCAAGGGACTCGGTCGCGGCCTCGACGCGCTGCTCGCCGGCAACGAAGCGGCGGGACGCGAACAGCAGCGTGCCTTGCCGGTCGGGCAACTGCAGCCGGGCAAGTATCAGCCGCGCACGCAGATGGACAGCGGTTCGCTGGAAGAACTGGCGGCATCGATTCGCGCGCAGGGCCTGATGCAGCCGATCCTGGTGCGACCGGTGGCCGGCAATTTCGGCGAAGAGCGATTCGAGATCGTCGCCGGCGAGCGTCGCTGGCGCGCCGCCCAGATGGCCGGCCTCACCGAAGTCGCGGCGCTGATCCGGGAGATTCCGGACGAATCGGCGCTGGCGATGGCGCTGATCGAGAACATCCAGCGCGAGAATCTCAATCCGCTTGAAGAAGCGCAAGGCTTGCAGCGGCTGATCGACGAGTTCGCCATGACGCATCAGCAGGCGGCCGATGCCGTCGGCCGCTCGCGCTCGGCGGCCTCGAATCTGCTGCGCTTGCTGCAGCTCGTCGCGCCGGTGCAGGATTTACTGATGCGCGGCGAACTCGACATGGGCCATGCGCGCGCCCTGCTGCCCCTGCCCGGCGCGCTGCAGATTCAGCTCGGCCAGCGCATCGTGCAGAAAGGCTTGTCGGTGCGCGAAGCCGAGCGTTTGGCGCAACATGCGCTGAAGCCGCCGAAGGAAGTCGAGCCGAAAAAAGAGGACCGCGACGTGCTGCGCTTGCAGGAAGAATTGTCCGACTCGCTTGGCGCGCAAGTGGTGATCCGCGCCAACCGGCACGGTGCGGGCAAGATCCACATCGAGTTCGGCGACCTTGAACAGCTCGAAGGCATACTGCAGCGGTTGCGCTGAAGCGATCTTTTGGCAATGGTTCGCGACGCTGCTGCCATCGGGCGCTTGGCGTGGTACATTAATAGCTAGCGTCAGTGCGTCTGGACGCAATTTTTTTTGAATGCGGGTAGTACGGCGAGCTGCAGCGGAAAGCTAACTTTTTGCATTGTAAGAATGTTCAGAGCTATCCTCCTGCAGGCAGGGATAACAATCATCGTGGCTTTGGTGGCGGGTCTTTTTGCGGGAATGCGGGGGGCGGTATCGGCGGCTTTGGGCGGAGCGGTAATCGCGCTGCCGAATCTGCTGTTCGCTCTGCGCCTGAAGTTGGCGGCCGGGGGTTCGGCCGCTTCATTCCCCGTTAATTTCTTTCTTGGCGAATTCGTCAAGATCGCCGCGACGATAGGTCTGCTGCTGCTCGTTGTAAGCGTTTATGCCGATCTGCACTGGCCTTCGCTGCTGATCGGACTGGGGCTTGCTTTGCAAGCGGGTTTTTTGGCTTTCTGGAAAAAGTCCTGACCATGGCGATTGCTCACGAAGCGGCTGCGAATGCGCCGAGCGCCGGTGAATACGTCGTTCACCATTTGACCCAGTTGAATACGACCGGTCATGCGCAGACTTCGATCGTCGATTTTTCGGTCATCAATCTCGATACGATTTTCTTCTCGGTGGCGATGGGTCTACTTGGCCTTTTCCTGATGCTGTGGGTCGCCCGGCGCGTGACTGCCGGCGTTCCCGGCCGAGGCCAGGCGGCGCTTGAGATTCTCATCGAATTTGTCGCCAACCAGGCCAATTCGATCATCCACAGCAAGGAATCGCGCCGCTTCGTCGCGCCGCTGGGGCTGACCGTCTTCGTCTGGATCTTCCTGATGAATTCGATGGACTTCCTGCCGGTCGATTTGCTGCCCTCGGTTTGGCAGTGGGCAACCGGCAATCCGCACGCCTTCTTGCGCGTGGTGCCGACCGCCGACCTGAACGGCACGCTCGGGATGTCGATCAGCGTCCTGCTCTTGTGCATCTGGTACAACATCAAGATCAAAGGACTTGGCGGCTGGCTGCATGAGCTGTTTACGGCGCCCTTCGGCAATCATCCGCTGCTCTACCTGCCCAATTTTCTGATGCAGATGATCGAGTTTCTGGCCAAGACGGTTTCGCACGGTATGCGGCTGTTCGGCAACATGTACGCCGGCGAGCTGCTGTTCATGCTGATCGCGCTGATGGGCGCGGCCTATGGCACCTCGGTCGGAGCGACCGGACCGGTACTGTGGATCGGCCATGTCATCGCCGGCACGGCGTGGGCCATTTTCCACATCCTGATCGTCTTGCTGCAAGCCTTCATCTTCATGATGCTGGCGCTGGTGTATATCGGTCAGGCGCACGAAAGTCATTGAGTCGTTGTTCTGCTTGTTAACGCGGTTTTCAATTTGAAGGAGTGGTCATGGAACATGTACTTGGCTTTGTGGCGCTGGCCTGCGGTCTGATCATCGGCCTGGGCGCTATCGGGGCTTGTATCGGCATCGGCCTGATGGGCGGCAAATATATCGAAGCCGCTTCGCGCCAGCCTGAACTGATGAACGAACTGCAGACCAAGATGTTCCTGCTGGCGGGTCTGATCGATGCCGCCTTCTTGATTGGCGTCGGTATCGCGATGATGTTCGCGTTCGCCAACCCGTTCATCCTCAAGTAAGCGAAATTCTCGCAGCATGCTTTCCGGGGGAAGACAACCGTGAATCTGAATGCAACGCTGTTCGCCCAAATCGCGGTGTTCTTCATACTGGCGTGGTTCACGATGAAGTTCGTGTGGCCGCCGGTGATGAAGGCGCTCGACGAACGCGCAAGCAAAATCGCCGATGGTCTTGCCGCCGCCGAACGCGGACGGCAAAGCCTCGATCTGGCCGCCAAGCACTCGGCAGAGGTCGTTCGCGAGGGCAAGGACAAGGGGGCCGAGATCATCGCCCATGCCGAGCAACGCGCTCTGCAGATGATCGAAGAGGCCAAGGCGCAAGCCCGGCGCGAAGCCGAACTGGTCGTCGCCGGCGCCAAGGCTGAAATCGAGCAGGAAGCGGTAAGGGTCAAGGAGTCGCTGCGCGAACGCGTCGCCGAACTGGCCGTTGCCGGCGCCGAGAAGATCTTGCGCCGCGAGGTCGACGCCAAGGCGCATGCCGATATCCTGGCCGCGATAAAGCAGGATCTATAACGCTCATGGCCGAGTCCGTCACCATTGCTCGCCCTTACGCCCTGGCGATTTTTCGTCTGGCGCGCGAAAACCGGCAGTTGCCGCTGTGGTCCGATCGCCTGGAGCGGCTCGCCGCCATCGCCGGCGATGCGGCAATGAGCGCGGTGTTCGGCAATCCGAAATTTTCCGCCGGGCAGGTCGCCGATCTCGTCATTTCGCTGTGCGGCGATTCTGGTGAATCCGCCGATCGTGAGCTCTGCGCCTTTGTCGGCACACTCGCGGAAAACGAGCGCCTGACGGTGCTGCCGCAAATCCATGAACTCTACGAGCAGTTGAAGAGCGCCGATGCGGGCGCCCGCGATGCCATGGTGACCAGCGCCTACGCGCTCGATGACGCGCAACTGAATGCCTTGATCAGCGAGCTCGAGCCGCATTTTGGCAGCAAGCTGCAGGTCAGGGTCGAGGTCGACCCGGCGCTGATCGGCGGAATCAAGGTGGTGGTCGGTGATCAGGTGCTTGACGCGTCGGTGCGCGGCAAGCTCGAAGCAATGGCTGCAGCGCTAAAGAACTAGGAGAAACACAATGCAATTGAACCCCTCCGAGATCAGTGAACTGATCAGGAACAAGATTCAGAGCCTTGATATCGGCGCGCAAACCCGGACGCAGGGGACCGTCGTTTCGGTGACCGACGGCATTTGCCGGATTCACGGCCTGGCCGACGTGATGCAGGGCGAGATGCTCGAGTTTCCCGGCGGCACCTTCGGCATGGCGCTCAATCTCGAGCGCGACTCGGTCGGCGCCGTGGTTCTCGGCGAGTACGAGCAGATCACCGAAGGCGATATCGTCAAGACCACCGGCCGCATCCTTGAAGTTCCGGTCGGCCCGGAACTGCTCGGCCGCGTCGTCAATTCCCTGGGCCAGTCGATCGACGGCAAGGGTCCGGTCAACGCCAAGCTCTCCGACAAGATCGAAAAAGTTGCGCCGGGCGTGATCTGGCGAAAATCGGTCTCGCAGCCGGTGCAGACCGGCCTCAAATCGATCGACTCGATGGTCCCGATCGGCCGCGGCCAGCGCGAGTTGATCATCGGCGACCGGCAGACCGGCAAGACCGCGGTGGCCGTAGACACTATCATCAACCAGAAGGGCAAGGACCTGATCTGCATCTACGTGGCGATCGGGCAGAAAGCCTCGACGGTGGTCAACGTCGTGCGCAAGCTAGAAGAACACGGCGCCCTCGAGTACACCATCATCGTTGCCGCGACCGCCGCCGAATCCGCGGCCTTGCAGTTCATCGCGCCCTATTCGGGGTGCACCATGGGCGAATACTTCCGCGACCGCGGTCAGGATGCGCTGATCATTTATGACGATCTGACCAAGCAGGCCTGGGCTTACCGTCAGGTTTCGCTGCTGTTGCGCCGGCCGCCCGGCCGCGAAGCCTATCCGGGCGATGTCTTCTATCTGCACTCGCGCCTGCTTGAACGCGCCGCGCGCGTATCCGAAGCCTGGGTCGAGAAATTCACCAACGGCGAGGTCAAGGGTAAGACCGGTTCGCTGACCGCACTGCCCGTCATCGAGACGCAGGCCGGCGATGTATCGGCATTCGTTCCGACCAACGTCATCTCGATCACCGACGGTCAGATCTTTCTCGACACCGATCTCTTCAACGCCGGCGTCCGCCCGGCGATCGACGCCGGCATTTCGGTATCGCGGGTCGGCGGCGCGGCGCAGACCAAGGTCATCAAGAAGCTCGGTGGCGGCGTGCGCCTGGCCCTTGCCCAGTATCGCGAACTCGCGGCCTTCGCGCAGTTCGCTTCCGACCTCGACGAAGCGACGCGCAAGCAGCTCGACCGCGGCCGCCTGGTCACCGAACTGATGAAGCAGCCGCAGTACGCGCCGATGGCGATTTCGACGATGGCCATCACGCTGCACGCGGTGAACAAGGGCTACTTCGACGACGTCGAAGTGAAGAATGCGCTGAGCATCGAGAAGCAGCTGCATGCCTTCGTCAAGGAGAAATATGCCGCGCTCGTTACCAAGATCGAAACGAGCAAAGAGCTCGATGCCGATAGTGAGAAGGAGCTCACCTCGGCGATCGAGGCGTTCAAGGCTTCGCTGGGCTGAACCGGAGAAAAGCGATGGCCAGCGGCAAGGAAATCCGCAACAAGATCAAGAGCGTCGAAAGCACGCGCAAGATCACCAAGGCCATGGAAATGGTGGCCGCGTCAAAGATGCGCAAGGCGCAGGACCGGATGCGCGCCGCGCGCCCCTATGGCGAAAAGATCAGGCGCGTTGCCGGCAATCTGTCGCACGCGCTGACCGACTACAGCCATCCCTTCCTCGAGAAGCGCGATGAAATAAAAGCGGTCGGCCTGATCACGATCACCTCCGACAAGGGCCTGTGCGGTGGTCTCAACACCAACATCCTGCGTCTCGCGCTCGGACGAATGAAAGAGTGGGACGCCGAAGGCAAGACGCTGCAGGTGACCGCCGTCGGCAACAAGGGTTTCGGCTTCATGCAGCGAACCGGCGCGCGCATCGTTTCGCACGTCGTCGCGATCGGCGATACGCCGCATCTGGAAAAACTGATCGGGCCGGCCAAGGTGCAGCTCGACGCCTACATGAACGGCGAGATCGATGTGCTTTATCTCGCCTACACGCGCTTCATCAATACGATGAAACAGGAGCCGGTCATCGAACAGCTGCTGCCGCTTGCGGGGGAACTGGTCGGCAGCAGCACGTGCAACCACTGGGATTACCTTTACGAACCCGACGCCAAGTCGGTCATCGACACGCTGTTGTTGCGCTATGTCGAAGCGATGCTCTACCAGGCCGTTGCCGAAAACATGGCGTCCGAGCAGAGCGCGCGCATGGTTGCGATGAAGTCGGCTTCGGACAACGCGAAGAACGTGATCGGCGAGCTCAGGCTGGTCTACAACAAGGCTCGCCAGGCGGCGATCACCAAAGAGCTTTCGGAAATTGTCGGCGGCGCAGCGGCTGTGTAAGCGTGCGATGAGCGTGCGAATCTATTGATTGAGGATATGACGATGAGTCAAGGAAACATTGTTCAGTGTATCGGCGCCGTGGTGGATATCCAGTTCCCGCGCGAGGCGATGCCCAAGATCTACGACGCGCTGCTGCTCGACAAGGCTGACGAGCACGGCGGCTGCGAAGCCGATCTGACCTTCGAAGTCCAGCAGCAGCTCGGCGACGGCGTCGTGCGCACGATCGCCATGGGCTCTTCCGACGGCCTGCGGCGCGGCATGAAGGTCAATAACACCGGCGCGGCGATCTCGGTGCCGGTCGGCGACGCGACCATCGGCCGGATCATGAACGTGCTCGGCCGGCCGATCGATGAAGCCGGTCCGATACCCACCGACGAGCGCCGCGCAATCCATCAGAACGCGCCGAAGTTCGACGAGCTCTCGCCGTCGGTCGATCTGCTCGAAACCGGAATCAAGGTCATCGACCTCGTCTGCCCGTTCGCCAAGGGCGGCAAGGTCGGACTGTTCGGGGGCGCCGGTGTCGGCAAGACGGTCAACATGATGGAACTCATCAACAACATCGCCAAGCAGCACGCCGGGCTTTCGGTTTTCGCCGGGGTCGGCGAGCGCACCCGCGAGGGCAACGACTTTTATCACGAGATGAAGGAATCGAACGTTCTCGACAAGGTGGCGATGGTTTTCGGGCAGATGAACGAGCCGCCGGGCAACCGACTGCGCGTCGCGCTGACCGGGCTGACCATGGCCGAGCGCTTCCGCGACGACGGTCGCGACATCCTGTTCTTCGTCGATAACATTTACCGCTACACGCTGGCCGGCTGCGAAGTGTCGGCGCTGCTCGGCCGCATGCCGTCAGCCGTCGGCTACCAGCCGACGCTGGCCGAAGAAATGGGCCGCCTGCAGGAGCGCATCACCTCGACCAAGGTCGGCTCGATCACTTCGATCCAGGCGGTCTATGTACCGGCCGACGACTTGACCGACCCGTCGCCGGCGACGACTTTCCTGCACCTCGATTCGACCGTCGTTCTGTCGCGCGACATCGCGTCGCTGGGCATCTACCCGGCGGTCGATCCGCTCGATTCGACCTCGCGCCAGCTCGACCCGCAGGTGGTCGGCGAAGAACACTACAAGGTCGCGCGCGCCGTGCAGATGACGCTGCAAAAGTACAAGGAGCTGCGCGACATCATCGCCATTCTCGGCATGGACGAACTGTCGCCCGAAGACAAGCTCGCCGTTTATCGCGCGCGCAAGATCCAGCGCTTCCTGTCGCAGCCGTTCAACGTCGCCGAGGTGTTCACCGGCACGCCGGGCAAGTACGTTCCGCTCAAGGACACCATCCGCGGGTTCAAGATGATTTGCGACGGCGAATGCGACAGTATCCCCGAGCAGGCCTTCTACATGGTCGGCAATATCGAGGAAGTGTTCGAGAAAGCCAAGACCCTTTAGGCGCGAACGAAAGAAACCATGGCACTCAGAGTTCATGTCGATCTGGTCAGCGCCGAAGAGCTGATCTTCTCCGGCGAGACCGATTTTGCGGTGTTTCCGGGTGAGGCCGGCGAGCTCGGGATATATCCGCGTCATACGCCGCTGCTCACCCGTATCAAGCCGGGAACCGTGCGCCTGAAGATTCCGGGCCGTGAGGAATACGAGCTGATCTATGTCTCAGGCGGAATCCTCGAAGTGCAGCCGACGCTGATCACCCTGCTCGCCGACACGGCGATACGCGCCCACGATCTCGACGAAGCCAAGGCCATCGAAGCCAAGCGGCGCGCCGAGGAAGCGCTGAAGACGCGCAGCGCCGACGTTAGCTACGCCACCGCCGAAGCCGAGTTGGCGCAGGCCATCGCCCAGCTGCAGACGATCAAGAAACACCGCCCGCCGCCACACTGATCGCCGCCGGCGCGGCGTCAGGATGCCAGGCGCGGGAAGCCGCTTGACAAGCGGTCACACGGGTGAAGGCCGGTGTCCAGCCATCATCAGGCCTTTGCCAGCTGGACTATGTCCCGCACGTCCAAAATCCGTTTGGGACAGCCCTTGGCCGCAGCATTGATCATGGCGCGCCCCACCTCTTCCAAGGTGCAGAAGCCGTCCGGATAAAGCGCCGGCCGATCGGATAGAGCCAGGCGACAATTTTGTAATAACCCTTGGCATTCTTCTGCCCGCGCGTCGGTTTCATGAAGCCGGGCCGGAGCATGTACGAATGTTTGAATAAGCGCATCAAGGCATTTTCGGTCGCACCCTTGACACGTGCCCAAGCGACGCGTCCATGTTCGCTGCTATCGGTTCCCGCTCCCGTGATGTAGCAGAAAGTCATTGCGGGGTCTCGCCTTGCCAGATGCCGCGCAAAGTTCAGCGTGAGGTCGTAGGTAATGCGCCGGTATTCATTCGCTGCCATGCCGACCGACGATACGCCCAGGCAAAAGAAGCAGGCATCGTAGCCGGACAATTGCGCCTCGATGGGCGCGAACTCAAAGAAATCGGACTGAATGATTTCACGCGACTTCTTGTGCGCACCCGACGAATCTATTGTGACCAATTGGCGACCGGCGATCAGGCTGCGAAGCAGTCGAATCTCATGTCAACTGCCAATCGGCCTTAGCGGGCTCGAGGGGTTCATACAAGACGCGTCCGCTTGCCGGGTACTTCGGACGCCTTGAGCAGCTGAGATCGACTCAAGCCGGCCTTGGTGTTCATGGAAAACGGGAATCTAAAGCGGTATTCGGTGTTGAAGTGACGGCGCGATTGGGTTTGTCGTTGCCTCTACCGAGTTGAATCATACTTGGTTTGATAACCCGGATTTTCCGCTGGCCGCAGGGCGTTCGGGTAATTCCAATCCGTTTTAATATCGACCGAGACCTTCTTGATTTGCTTAAACACCTCGTAAGGGCTCGCGATCGCCACAAACCGATCGGAAGCACCCCTTCGGCTGTCACCTAGACTTCCCGTAAACGCTCGTATTGTTCCGACGCCGTAGAGGTTTTCAATTGGACCGATGTCGACTTCAAGATCGACAATCTTGTCGTAGTCGATTGCCTTGAAATCGATTCCGAAAAAGCCGCTGCGCATCATCAGCCGTCTGTTGGTGATTGCGTAGCTGGTGTTGTTGAACACGAGATACAGCCGAACCATGTTCAGAATGCTGCCCCAGAACGGAAACAAGTGCAGCGCAAAAAAAGGAATGGCAAATCCCGACATGCCCGAAGGCATGTGGCGGATGAATCCGAAATAGTCGATCGCGCCCCATGCCAATCCGATGGCCAGAAACGGAATTCCTGTGCATAAGAAGGGGACGAAAGCAGGCTTCCCAATCCAAAGCATGCTTTCGTCTTGATCCCGCACCGCCTCGAATTGCGGTGGAATGTTTTGACCTGTCAGCAAAGAAGCTCCCCTTGTGTAGATTGCGCCGCCAAAAGCTGCCCTCAAGATCCAAAACATGAGCATATGTTGTTGGCGTCCGTCGCCCTCAGAACGATGATCCGGGCATAGTCAGAAAATCAGTTTCTTCGGGTGTCGACGGGCGACCGAGAATCGCATTGCGGTGCGGATAGCGACCGAAACGCTCAAGGATTTCCTTATGTTGGCGTTCGGATTTTAGATTCTTCTCCAAGCCCGGTTCGCTGAAAAGAGCGATCGCCTCCTGGTGAACGATCAACGACTCGCTGTGCATATAAGGCATGTAGAGAAAGGCGCGTTGGATGGCAGGCAGCTCGCGGTCGGCCCTGGCGGCCACTGCCGTTTGCGCTAGCGCCAGCGCCAGCGCGTCGAATGCAAAAGCTTCCGCGTGGCCGCGATGTATGTTGCGCGAGAATTGGTCGAGCACGATGATTTCGGCCAGCCGGCCTCGGGGCGCCCCGCGCCAGCCATAAAGTTCGCAGCGCGCGGCGGCGCGGTGCAAAGCGCCGAAGCGCGATTCAATCTGCCGGTCGAAGCTATCCGTTGCCTCCCACCATCGCTCCGGCGTAATTTCCTCGAACCAGAAATCGAGCACGGAATCCGGCGTTTGTTCTGCTGGCATGTGCTTATCAGTGGCTGATGCTGACGGCACTTAGCAGCCCGACTGCAATCGAAAACGTGGCCACCATGATGGCGGAGGAAATATGGCCCTCCTCAATCCGTTTCGCCTGTCTTCGCAGGACCAGGAAGACGGCAAGCTGCACAACGCAGGTGATCGATGCCCAAAGCGCCATTTCCGGCAAGGACTGCGTGTAATAGATCGAAGAGACCAGCGGGAAGGTAAAGCCCAGAACAGCGCCGGCCAATGTTATGGCAACGGCATTATTGTCGTGGGCGATCAGTTCGAATTCCTTATACGGGGTGAACCAGACATAAATCAGTACAAATGCCAGGAGCAAGGCAACAGCGGTTGCCAAATAGGTGACGAAGGCGAGAATTGCGTCTGTCAAGATAATCCCCTTATTCGATGAAGAAATGCGGCACGAAATTGCTCATGTTGGTCGTGATCGGCGAGACGTCCTCGCGTATGCACATACCTGCGGCTTTGCCATTGACAATCCAGGCGCCGATGACCGGATACCTGTCGTCAAACTTGGGCAGGGAATGGAGTGCCTGATAAATGAAGCCTTCTTCCCCGTAACCGCCCTCTGCCTTGGCAATGACATCGCCGTTCAGCACCAGCTCCACATTGGCCCCCTCGCGTGAATATAGAGGCTTCCTGGCATACGAAGTGAGGCCGTTCGGTTGAAAGTGAGCCGACAATAAATTGGGATGGTCCGGGTAAATTTCCCACAGGATTGGCAGCAAGCCTTTGCACGAGAGCAATGCCTTCCACAGCGGTTCGACAAACCGGGTCGGACTCTCCAGTATGTGCGCGCCAAACTCTTCCCGCATAAGCCATTCCCAAGGATAGAGCTTGAACAGGGTCTCGATCGGCCGATTGTCCAGATCGACGAATCGACGACTCGCAGAATCCCACCCCAGATCGCCGATGCAGATGTGCTTGGCCTCCCGCCCGGCCTGGGCGAGGGTGTCCACCAAATAGGTGGTGCACACCCAGTCCTCTTCGTTGTCTTCGATACTGGCTACATGCACCGTTCCATTGCCGGGAAGATCCTTCCATCGCTCGACCAGGCGTTCATGGAGAGAATTGAACTGATCATATTGGGGATAGACATCCTCCATCCAATACCATTGACATACCGCCGACTCGAGCAGGGAGGTCGGGGTGTCGGCGTTGTATTCGAGCAATTTGGGTGGCGACTGGCCATCGTAGGCGAGATCAAATCGCCCGTACAAAGAAAACTCGTCCCTTAGCATCGATGCTTCGATCCCGGGCCAGAATTGCTGCGGTATTCCGAGCTCTCCCAGGCGCTTGCCATTAACGGCGACCTTCATGGCGTTGATGTACATCGCATGCAGTTCTTCAGCTGCCGCCTCGATTTCCTCGACCTGTTTTAGACTGAACTGATAGCAGACGTCCTCTTTCCAGTAATCGTCCCATCCGTGGAAAGAGAGGCCCTGCGCTTCGAGCTTTTTCCCGTAGTCCTCGCGCGGCGCGATCTTTAACCGTTGCATCATCCACCCATCGAGAAACCGTGGGCAAAGCTGCCGAAACCGCCGCGCGATATGGTTCCCGCGCGGGACGTGAATCCGGACATGGAGCCACCACTGCTGATCCGCGCATTCGTTATGACCCGGGTTTCTCCGTTCGGTCCAACGGCAACGGGGCGGCCAAGGTCACGGTCCCAGTAATAGCGAGGTCCCCAATAGCCGCCGCCATATCCGCCTCCGGAACGAGCAGACGAAGAAGTTGAACAGTTCCTTTCGTCGCCCCAGCCCTTCTTGCAGTCGTCAAGGGAACGGTAACTCTGCTGTTTTACTTCCAGCGGGTCGTCCCTGCCACACCCAGCCAGTGTCGTGAGAGAACCGATAACTATGAGGGGTACAAGCTTAGATCGTTTCAAGTTGCACTCTCCTTTGCGGTGATTCCTCAGAAGCCGGCTTCGGGCAATGATTCCATTGAAATGCGGGGAACTCGAGCCTTCCTTGATTGCCGGGCTGCCAGTCGGACATGACGCCGGCGACTTTGCCCAACAAGGGGAAGGCGACCTCCAGTACGACCTCAGCATCCATGGATTCGGCTTCAACGACGCCTCGCGCCGGGTTTTGCCGCATCCATTCCAACCCGCCCAGGATACCCGCGACCACTTGCAATGAAGTCGCGTTGTTGTGGGGCGCCAACTCGCGGGCGTCGGCCAAGCCAAGCGTCGAGCCATACCAGTAGGCGCCACCAGGGAATACGGACAGCACGCCCAACTCGTCACTGCCGCTCTCAAGCTGGTCGCGCAGGATGGTCTTCTTCTCGGGTGGGCAATAGTTGCACAATTGCCATTGTTTGAGCGAAGCCTGCGTTAAACGCGAGGGATGGTAGGCGTAATACACCGTTGGCCTGTAAATCGGGGTCTGGGACGATCTGCCGGGGATAGTGAGGAGCTTGGCGATGGAGAGAGCTTCGTGATGCGCAATCAGCAGGGCGGCTTGCTCGCCGGTGGAAGGCACCCACGACTTCACCCAGAGTTCGCGTCCCTGGCGTTCAAGGTAGATTCCCGACTGGTCACCGCACGCGTGGCTGCGGCCGGCGGGTGGGAGTAGCCGTTCGTGCGAGCCCCAACCCATCTCCTGGCACTGAGAACACTCGGCAATGAAGCCATCAACGGACCATGTGTTAGCAAACTCACGGCGCGCAATCGCTACCGGCCCATCCTGCGTGTCCCGTTCGGAAACCTGAAGCGATTTGATATCAAGACGATTGGCCAGGTGTCCCCAGGACTCCCATGCGGGAATGCCGTTAATAGCAGCCAACTCGTTCAGTGCGGCTTTGACGAAGTGCGACACCAGTCCGGGATTTGCGCCGTGGGCAACGACGGCCGTCGGGGCGCCGTCCACATGCAATCCCAGCGCCTTATCCCGCAAGACGTAGTTGGTCGTGGCTTCGACATTGTCGCGGGACCTATACCCCCCTGACCACGGCTCGATGCAGGTGTCCAAATAGAGTACGCCGTTGTCACGGCACCACTCGATAAGGGAAAGCGATGAAACCTCAACGGAAAGGTTGATCAGCCAATCGCCACACTTTAACCGCCCCGCCAGAACTGCCTTGTAGTTGGCCGCGGTGAGCGGGATGTTGGCGTACTGAACACCATAGCTTTCGGCAATCGGCCGCCCGGCTTCATCCGCGGCAATTGCCGAAACCTGATCGGGCTGAAGCTCGAAATGCTTCAGCAGCAGGAAGATTAATCCCTGCCCGATGGTGCCGCACCCAACCATCAGCACGGAAGAAGGACGATTCATAAGCTCGGTTGCCATTGAAGCGATGACCCTGGGCCAATTTTCTTGCGGGCCGGCGTGTCCCCTAGTCGCTCCAGTTCCAGCGGGCCCTCATGCACTGGGCAAGATTATCTCTTCGTACTTTACAGGAAAAACGCAGTTCGCATAGTGATGACGTCGTTTTGGCCAGGATAGGGGCAGCGGTCATACCCCAGTCCAAGCGGCTGGCTGCGCTCTTTCGCTTGTTCTCATCCGTCTCGCGCGGTTCGAGAATCAGCTGCCCATTCGCGGAAAGCTGTTGGCGCCTTTGAGGCGCTGCAGGTGGATCTTGGCAAGCCCGCCCTGCGCCGTTTCGCGGTAACTCGAATTCATGTCGCGGCCGGTTTCCCACATGGTGCGCACGACTTCGTCAAAGGACACGATGTGCTGGCCGTCGGAGAGCAGCGCATAGGCCGCGCAGTCGACGGCACGCACGGCGGCGACGGCGTTGCGTTCGATGCAGGGAATCTGCACATAGCCGCCAATCGGATCGCAGGTCAGCCCGAGGTGATGTTCGAGCCCCATCTCCGCGGCATATTCGATCTGGCGCACCGAGCCGCCGAGGAGCTGGGCGGCGGCGCCGGCGGCCATCGCGCAGGCGGTACCGACTTCGCCCTGGCAGCCAACTTCGGCGCCCGAGATCGACGCGTTGCGCTTGATCAGGTTGCCGATTATTCCGGCCGTCGCCAGCGCGCGGCATATCTTCTCGTCGGAGAGTTGCGACTGCTGCTGCAGGAAGAAGAGAACCGCCGGCAGGACGCCGCAAGCGCCGCAGGTCGGCGCGGTGACGACCTCACCGCCGGCGGCGTTTTCTTCCGACACGGCGAGCGCATAGGCAAAGAGCAGCGCGGTCTGGCCGAAGTAGCCGGCCATGCTTCGCGCACGAGCGTGGTAAGCGCTGGCCTTGCGCGCAACGTTGAGCGCGCCGGGCAGCTTGCCTTCGGCTTCGAGTCCGCGCGCGATGGCGCGCCGCATCGCCGACCAGATGCCGTCGAGATACGGCCAGATCGCCGCGCCTTCGTGCTTGCCGGCGAGTTCCCAGAGCAGCAAGCCGTCGCGCTCGGTCTCTTCGAGGATTTCGCGCATGCAGGTGTAAGGGAATACGTCGGGGCCGCCATCCGGCACGCCGGTTTCATTAAGCAGGGCGCCGCCGCCGACCGAATACATGATGCGCGCGGCGGCCACCTGCCCGGTAGCGTCGAGCGCTTCGAATTTCATTCCATTGGGATGGCGCGGCAGCAGCCGTTCGGGCGCCCAGACGAGCTCGACCGGAAGCGGCGCAAACGGTTCGCTGACTGCGCGCCCGGTCAGGTGGCCGCGTCCCGTCGCGGCTAGGCTGCCAAAGAGCGTGACGCGGATACCGGCGATGGCCGCCGTCGGCGGTAGTGCCGCCTGGAATGCCTGCGCCGCAAAACGCGGCCCCATGGTATGGCTGCTCGAGGGGCCAAGGCCGATGCGGTAGAGCTCGGTCAGCGATTTCATGTCTTGTGTCTTACGCGGTCAGGCCGGCGCCCGCGCATCGCGCTCCTGCGTGAGCGCGAGCAATTCGTTGCCGACCAGCGCCGCAACGACGAGCGCGCCGCCGACCAAGGTCGCGCTCGATGGCTCTTCGCCGGCGCCGAGCCAGGCCCAGGTCACCCCAAAAATGACTTCGAGCAAACCGAGCAGCGAGATTTCGGCTGCCGGCAATTCGCGTGAGAGGCGCACCACGAGCAGGCAAGGGATCGCCAGTTGCACGATGCCGAGCAAGGCGAGCAGCCCGAGATCGTGCGCCGAGACCTGCGGCGGATAAGCGAGCGGCAGCATCGCCAGTGCCGAAAGCACGGCGCCGATCAGCACCGCCGGCAACATGTCCACGCGCGCGGCAAACATGATCTTCCGGTTGGCGACAAACTGCAGCACCGTCCAGTTGATGGCCGCCGCGAGCGGCACCATGAAGGCCACCAGCGTCCCGGCCGGCGATGCGCCGGCAACCGCATCACGGCCGAACATCCAGGCAATTCCGCTGCTCGCCACGGCGATTGCCAGCCAGGTCCGCGGCGCCAGCACGTGGCCTAAGAACAGGCGCGCGAAGAGAGCGGTGATCAGCGGCCCGAGGGCCAGGGTGACGAGCACGTTGGCGACCGTGGTCAGCGACAGCGCGATCATGAAGGCGATGTACATCACCGCCCAGCACGCGCCCGAAACCCACAGCGGCCAGCCGGCGCGCGCCAGGCCATGCCACAGCGCAGCGCCGCGCATGACCGACAGGGCCAGAACCAGGCTCAATGCGGTGAACACGCTGCGCCAGAAGGTCATCTCGAAACCGCGCGCGGCCTCGAGATGGCGCGTGACGACGCCGGCAATGCTCCACATCAGCGTGGCAAGGATCATCAGGGCGACCGCGCGGCGGTGGGTCATTCGATAGGACTTCTTGTATTTAGCCGGATCGGCGAGGTTTATAGGTCGGGACTCAGAGTATCGTCGAGCTTGCCGGCCGCGGTCAATCGTCATGCAGGTCCGGATCTTCTCAGGGCTGGACCTGATCGATCACGATCTTGAGTCCTTTGCTGCCCGGCTTGACGCCCTTGACCATGCCGAAAAGATCGCCGCTCGAGCTTTGCGCCCTGCCGGCTTTGGCCACCCGCGCTTCGAGGTTGACCGCCTTGAACGCGGAAATCTTCTGGCCGCCGGGCAGGGCCATCGCATCGTCGAGATGAAATGCGAGCGGCAGCGCGGCGACGCTGGTGCGGATCACGGCCAGCGGCATGCGCGAGCCTTCTTCGGCGCGGGCGAAGACGAAGAGCACGTCGTCGGGGCTGGCCTGCGCGGCGATCTTGCCGCTCAGCACGACCTCGCCGTCGATGCGTTCGGTACTGACCGCGGCAGCGCTCGCGGCCTTGATTGGCGGCTCGGCGGCGGCGACTTTCGTCGGCGCCTTGCCGCCGGCTTTCCTGCCCTTGGCGACGGTGTCCATTTGGGCGACGATTTCGCGCGCCTTGCTCACCGCCGCTTCGAGCGAGCGGGCATCTTCGGAGCCCGGTTCGAGCTGCAGCAACAGGCGTCCCCAGTAATCGATCACGTCGGGAAAGTCTTGCCGGTCGGTTGCTGCGGCACCCGCCAGGAACAGGGCCTGCGGTTCGTTCGGATCGATCATCAGCGCCCGCGCGATCAACTCGGACGGTTTGCCGGCAAGACTGCCGCCATGCACCTGGCCGAGCACTTCGGCATAGTCGGCGAGCAGCACGGCATCGCTGTCGAGCAGCACGCCGGTGTGGCTGTAGGCTTCGGCCGACTCGGCATAACGGCCGAGCGCCTTGTACGAGCGCGCGAGCATCGCCCAGCCCTGGGTGTCGCCGGGATTCTTGTTGAGCTTGTCGACCAGTCGGGCGAGCATCACTTCGATCTCTTGCGGCGTGACCCGCGCTTTCGTTTGTAGCGCGTCCAACCCTTGCGGCTGGCCGAGCACGGCGTAGCCCGAGGCGGCCGCGAGCGGGATGGCGACGAGCAGCGCCAGCGCCGTCTTGCGCCCGCTGCGGATTTCACGCGGCGGGGGAGTTTCCGGCTGCGGCTGCACTTCGGCGAGCAGGCGGCGCTGCAGTTCGTTCCTGGCCTGTTCGAAATCGCCTTCGCCGAGCAGTCCCTGGCTGCGGTCGCGATCGAGTTCGTCAAGCTGGGTGCGGAAGATTTCGAGGTTGGCCTGCTGCCGGTCGACGGCGCTCTTTGGCTTCGGCGCGCGCCATAGCGGCAGCACGAGTATCGCCAACACGACGAGCAGCAGCAGCGCCGCGGCGAGTATGAAAGTCGTCTGCGGGGTCATTGTTGCGGCCCCTGGATCTTGAGCAGACGGTCGGCCTCGCGCTGTTCGCCGACGCTCAGCGGCACGTCCTTGACCACCTTGTCGCGACGGCGCAGGTAGAGGATCAAACCTGCCAGGCCGCCGAGCAGGAGCAGCGCGGGACCAAACCACAGCGCCAGCGTGACGCCTTTAAGCGGTGGCCGGTAAAGAACGAAGTCGCCATAGCGCCTGACCAGGAAGTCCCTGATTTCGGCGTCGCTCTTGCCGTCCTTGATCATCTCGCGAATCTCGCGCCGCAGATCGTAGGCGAGTTCGGCGTTCGATCCGGCCAGCGATTCGTTCTGGCAAACGAGGCAGCGCAGCTCGGACGAAATGGCGATCAGACGCTGTTCCGTCGCTTCGTCCGGCGCCAGCGGCGCGGCTTCCTTGGCCAACGCAGCGCCAGCGAGAAGCGCCAGGACCAGGATCAGAGAGGCCAGGATACGGCGCGTCATTTCGAAAGCTCCGCAACGAGCGGCAGGATCTTGCCGGAGAAGACGTCGGGCGTGATCGGGCCGGTCTGCTTGAAGCGGATCAGACCGGCCTTGTCGATAACATAGGTTTCGGGAACGCCATAGACGCCGTAGTCGATGCCGACGCGTCCGTCGAGGTCGAGCGCCGACAGCGTGTAGGGATCGCCGTGCGTCTTTAGCCAAGCCTGGGCGCGCTTGAGTGCGAGCTCGCGCTCCGCGTCAGGCGCGATCTTGTCCATGTCGAACGCGCCGTCGCCGCGCACTTCTTTGTAGTTAAGCCCGACCAGGGTCAACGCCTTGTTCTTCGCCATCTCGACGAGTACCGGATGCTCCTGCCGGCAGGACACGCACCAGGTCGACCAGACGTTGAGAAGCCACACCTTGCCGCGCATCTCCTGCGGCGAGAAGTTCTGCGCGGGAGCACCCACTTTTTCCAGCGAGAACATCGGCGCCTGCTTGCCGACCAGCGGCGACGGCACGTCGTGCGGATCGAGCCTGAGCCCGATGGCGAGCAGGACAACGAGAACGACAAAACCGATCAGCGGCCAGAGAAAGCGGTTCATGCGCGCCTCACGCTTTCTGCGCCAGGGCCGCCACTTCGACCGGCGCGGCATGTCTTCGATAGCGCCGGTCGGTGATCGCCAGCAGGCCGCCGAAGGCCATCAGCACGCAGCCGCCCCAGATCCAGTCGACGAAGGGCTTGTAATAGACGCGCACGGCCCAGGCGTCCTCGGGCCTCGCCTTGTCGATCGGCTCGCCGAGCGACACGTAGACGTCGCGGAACAGGCCGGTGTCGATCGATGCCTCCGTCATCGGCGAGCCGGACGAGACATAGTTGCGTTTCTCGGGATTCATCGCCCGCAGCAATCGGTCGTCCTTGAGCAGGTCTAGGTCGCCGACCACGGCCATGTAGTTCGGCCCCTGCTGCGTATGCACGCCGTTAAAGCGCAGGGTGTAGCCGCCGACCGTCACGCTGTCGCCGACTTCCATCTTCACGTCTTTTTCGGCCTGGTAGCCATTGACCATGGTCACGCCGACGACGAAAACGGCGATCCCGAGGTGCGCCACATGCATCGCGAAAAAGCTGCGCGGCTGTTTGATCGCTGCACCGACGAAGGACCCGCCGGCGCGCGTCGCTTGCACGCGGCCGACGAAATTGAGCAGCGTGGCCAGCACGATCCATGCGACCAGCAGCAGGCTCAGCGCGACGAGCGGCTTCCAGGTTCCGAAAAAGAAGGGCGCGATGACGCCGACCGTCGCCGCGGCGAGAAAAGCCCAGCGCAGCGTGCGCGCGAGTTCGGCGACGCTCGCCTGTTTCCAGCGCGCGAACGGCGCGACGCCCATCAGGAACAGAGCCGGGATCATCAGCGGCGCGAAGACCGAATTGAAGTAAGGCGGGCCGACCGAGAGCTTGCCGGCGCCCAGCGCGTCGATGACCATCGGATAAAGCGTGCCGAGCAGCACCGAAGCGCAGGCGACGACCAGCAGCACATTGTTGGTGAGCAGCAGCGATTCGCGCGAGAGCAGTCCAAACCGCCCGCCGAGGCCGACTTTCGGCGCGCGCCAGGCAAAGAGGGCGAGCGAGGTGCCGATCACGACGACGAGGAAGAGCAGGATGAAGATGCCACGCTTCGGGTCGGTAGCGAAGGCGTGCACCGAAGTCAGCACGCCCGAGCGGACGAGAAAGGTGCCGAGCAAGGAGAGCGAGAACGCGGCGATGGCGAGCAGCACCGTCCAGTTCTTGAAGCTGCCGCGCTTTTCGGTGACCGCCAGCGAATGCAAGAGCGCCGTGCCAACCAGCCAGGGCATGAAAGACGCGTTCTCGACCGGATCCCAGAACCACCAGCCGCCCCAGCCTAGCGTGTAGTATGCCCAGCCGGAACCGAGGGCGATGCCGAGCGTCAGGAAGCACCATGCTGCCGTGGTCCACGGCCGCGACCAGCGCGCCCAGGCGGCGTCGAGCTGACCGGAGAGCAGCGCCGAAACGGCGAAAGCGTAAGCCACCGAAAATCCAACGTAACCCATGTAGAGCATCGGCGGGTGAATGATCAGGCCCGGGTCCTGCAAGAGCGGATTGAGGTCGCTGCCGTCCTCGGCGCCCGGCAGCAGGCGCTCGAAAGGATTGGAGGTGAGCAGGATGAACAGCAGGAAACCGGCGGCGACCAATCCCAGCACGCCGAGCACGCGGGCGACCATGGCTTCGGGCAGCTGTTTCGAAAATACCGCCACCGCCAGCGTCCACAGAGCCAGCATTAGGACCCACAAAAGCAGCGAGCCTTCATGTCCGCCCCACACCGCGGCGAGGCGATACTGCAGCGGCAGCAGGCTGTTCGAATGCTGCGTCACATAGAGCACCGAGAAATCGTTCTGGACAAAAGCTGTCGACAGGCAGACGAATGCGGTGACGATCAGCACCGCCTGGGCCTTGGCTGCCGGTCGCGCGACGGCGATCCAGCTGGGCCGTCGCAAGTGCGCGCCGGCGAGCGACAGGACGCCCTGAACGAGCGCCACGCAGAGCGCGACGATGAGGGCGAAGTGTCCGAGTTCAGGGATCATGAAAATTTAGGCCTCATTGGTTTAACGTCCGCTCATTGCCTGATCGTCTTCGCCGTCGCTTCGACGATCGCCTTGTTGGCCGCGGCGCGTGCGTGCGCATCGCCGACGGCTTTAGCGGCTTCGGGCGGCATATAGTTCTCGTCGTGTTTGGCGAGCACCTCGCTGGCCACGAAAATACCGTCGCCGCCGAGTTTGCCCTGCGCGACGGCGCCTTTGCCTTCGCGGAAGAGGTCGGGCAGGATGCCCTTGTAGGCGACGACCATGTCCTTTTCGGTGTCGGTCACCACGAAGCGCAAGGTCACGCCATCGGGTTCACGCTTGATCGAACCGTCCTTGACCATGCCGCCGATACGAAACGACTTGCCGATCGGCGCTTCGCCTGCGGCGACTTGCGTCGGCGAGAAGAAGAACACCAGATTGCTCTGGAAGGCGTTGAGCACCAGCGCGGCGACGAGGCCGAGAACTGCGAGGCCGCCGCCGATCAAGGCGATCCGCTTATGACGTGCTTTCAATGCTGACCTTCGGAATGGAATGGACGATCCGCGCGGCGATCGCCGCTGTTGTCACGGCTCTCGGCGCGGAATTGACTTTGCAGGCGGGCAACTAAAGCCTTCTGACCGCGAACCAGCAGCAGCGGTTCCAGAATCATTGCCAGCGCCATGACGCCGACCGCGCCCCAGACATAAATGCCATGGTGGCCCATCGCCAGGAATTCGGCAAAGCTGTTCCAATAAATGCCCATCATGCCGACTCTCCGCCGCGCAAAACCTCACGCACCCATTCGGTTTGCCGCTCGCGTTCGAGCACGATCATGCGCACGCGCATCAGCGCCACCGCGATCGCGTACATCCAGCAGGCCAGCGCGCACAGCAGCATGCCCCAGAGCATCGTCGTGGCCATCGACGGCGACTTGGTCAGGCTGACCGAAGAGCCCTGATGCAGGGTATTCCACCACTTGACCGAGAAATAGATGATCGGGATG
This sequence comes from uncultured beta proteobacterium, assembly GCA_903886975.1. Taxonomy (GTDB): domain Bacteria; phylum Pseudomonadota; class Gammaproteobacteria; order Burkholderiales; family Rhodocyclaceae; genus Propionivibrio. Next base: position 19,270 of record CAISOB010000005.1, on the reverse strand, counting down.
TTGACCACGCCGACCAGCGCGAGAATCGCGCCGGCCTTGTCGGCGCGCCGCGGATCGTCGATCGCCGACTGCAGCGCGATGAATCCCACGTACAGGAAAAGCAGAATCAGTTCCGAGGTCAGGCGCGCGTCCCACACCCACCAGGTGCCCCACATCGGTTTGCCCCATAGCGCGCCGGTCCACAGCGAAAGAAATGCGAAGAGCGCACCGGTCGGTGCCAGCGCGGTGGCCATCATCGCCGACAGGCGGAAGTTAAAAGCGAGCCCGAGTCCGGCCCAGAAAGCCATCACCAGGTAGATGAACATCGACATCCAGGAAGCCGGCACGTGCAGGAAGATGATGCGGTAACCCTCGCCCTGCTGCGCGTCGGTCGGCGCGACGAGAAAGCCGAGGTACAGCCCGGCCACACCGAACACCGCGGCCAGCGCCCAGAACCACGGGATCATCCGCCCGGCGAGCGGGTAAAAGGCCTGCGGGCTGGCGAAGCGGTACCAGTTGATCGATGTGCCCGGCATAAAAATGAGCGTTTACTCCAAAGCGATCCGCAATGCCGCCGCCGTTGGCCATGGCGCGAAAAATACGCCGGCCAGCGTCAGCGCGCCGAGCAGCGAAAGGTGCGCTTGCGCGCCAAGGCCGGTCAGCGTCGCGTCGACCGCACCGGCGCCGAAGATCAAAACCGGAATGTATAGCGGCAGCACGAGCAGCGAGAGTAGCACACCGCCGCCACGCACGCCGAGCGTCAGCGCGGCGCCGATCGCGCCTATCCCGGACAGCGCCGGCGTGCCGATCAGCAGCGAGACGCTGAGCATGAGCAGCGCGTCGGTCGGCAGGTCGAACTGCAGCCCCAGGAGCGGCGCCAACAGTGCCAGCGGCAGACCCGAAATGAGCCAGTGCGCGAGAACCTTGCCGAGGACGATCAGGCCGAGCGGTTGCGGCGCCAGCGCCAGCTGTTCGAGCGTGCCGTCGCGGTGGTCGTCGGCGAACAGGCGCGGCAGCGAGAGCATCGTCGCCAGCAGCGCGGCGACCCACAGCACGCCCGGCGCGAGCTTGCGCAAGAGTTCGGGTTCGGGGCCGACGCCGAGCGGAAACAGGCTGACGACGATGATGAAGAAGAACAGCGCTGAAACGAGGTCGGAGCGGCGCCGCATGGCAAGGCGCAGGTCGCGGGCGATGATGGCGCAAATCAGCTTCAGCATCGCTTCAGCTCGCACGCCAGGAAGCCGTGGCTTCGAGCCGCAACTCGCGCACAACGCGGGCATCGACATCGACCGCCTGGTGGGTGGTCAAGGCCACCAATCCACCGCGCTGCAGATGCGCGCCGATCAGGCGCGCGACAAGTTCGATCGCCGCCGGGTCGAGCGCCACGTAAGGCTCATCGAGGACCCACAGGGCGCGCCGTTCGTGCACCAGGCGCGAGAGCGCGACCCGCCGCTTCTGGCCCTGCGACAGGTAACGGCAGGGCAGGTGCTCGCGGCCGGCGAGGCCGAAAGCCTCGAGCGCGGCGAGCGCTGCCGCCTCGGCGAGCGCCTCGTCGGCGAGCCTGGCCGAAGCGAGCAGATTCTCGAGCGGCGTCAGCTCTTCCTTAATGGCATTTTGATGCCCGAGATAGCACAGCTCACGGCGATAATCTTCGCCAAGCTTGCCGATCAACTCGCCGCGCCAGCGGATCTCGCCCGCGGCCGCCGGCGCCAGGCCGCAGAGCATGCGCAGCAGGCTGGTCTTGCCCGAGCCGTTGTGGCCCTGCACGAAGAGCATCTCGCTGCCGCCCAGCCGGAATCCGATGCCAGCGAACAGGCGACACTCTCCACGAACGCATTCTAGGCCGGTGGCTTCAAGCATGCAGGAATTTCCCAAGGAGAGCAGTGTAGTATTGTGCAGTGGCGAGTTTAGCTGTGGCCAGCGGAGAGTCAAATAAAATAAGGATAAAGTCATTTTTGACCGGAATCGGATGCCGAGGGATTGTCCGGCGGTCAAGAAAGCGTGGGGGGGCGATTTGGCGATACGGTCGATTGGTCTAGACGGCCTACGGCGGCAGATCCCGTCGGTGCGGGCGGTGCTCCTGCTCTCGCTGGTGATGATAGGCGCGACGGTGTTGACGGCGGCCGCCCTACTGGTTGATCTGCGCCAGAAAGAAGTGGCTCACGCCAAGCGTGAAATCGTCAGCCTGACGCGCATCCTCGCAGAACAGACGACGCGCACTTTCGAGGGCGTCGCCCTGATGATGCGCGGCGTTCGTGAGCGGCTGACCGACGAGCGCGGCCTCGGACTCGAGCTCGACAGCGAGCTCGTTCACCTGCTGTTGCAGGCGCGCAGCGCGGGGCTGCCGCAGGTCAAGTCGATCTTTGTGGCCGACCGGCAAGGATTCGGCGTCAACTCGTCTCGTCTTGATTTCATCGAACGGCTGTCGATGCGCGATCGCGAGTTCTTCCGCCACTTCAGCGTTGGCGGCGACGACGAGATTTACATCAGTCGCCCGGAAAAAGCGCACGTCGACGGATTCTGGACTTATTACGTCAGCATACGTCTTATCGATGCGGCCGGCAGGTTCCGCGGCGTGCTCGCGGCGGCGATCAGCATCGAGTATTTCGAGTCGCTCTACGACAGCATCGGCCTCGATTTCATCCGCCAGATCCAGCTGCTCAACGGCGAGGGCATCTTGCTCGCCGGCCATCCTCACGATGAGGCGATGGTCGGTGAGACGCTCGCCGATGCCGCGCTCCTGGCGCAACTTCAGGGCATTCCCGTAGGCGATGCGCTTGAGACCAGCGAGGACCTGGGTGACGGGCGACGCTTCGTGGCCTATCGGCGGATAGCCAACTACCCGCTGATGGTGAGCGCGGCGATCGACGAGGAAGACGCACTGACGCCCTGGCGCAACGTCATGCGACCGCTGGTCGCTGGCCTGGGCATGGTGCTGCTGTTCGTACTGGCGACGACGTGGCTGGTGGTGAAGAGCCTGTTGCGCAGAAGCGTCCTCGAGTCGGCGCTGAAGGAAAGTGACGAACAACTGCGGCATCATCTGCTCGAAACCAACCGGCAATTGAAAGAGCTCTCGGCTTCACTGCAAAATGTTCGCGAAGAAGCGCGGGCGCGGATCGCGCGCGAGCTGCACGACGAACTCGGTCAATTGCTCACCGGCATCCGCATGGAAGTGTCATGGCTCGGCGGGCGCCTGCTTCCCGAGCAACGGCCCTTGCTTGACAAGGTGGTTTCGGTCAAGGGGCAGATCGACCAAACCATTGCCTCGGTGCGGCGGATTTCTTCCGAGTTGCGGCCGCTGGTTCTCGACGATCTCGGTTTCGCCGCGGCTGCGGGCTGGTATGTCGATCAGTTTTCGGCACGCACCGGCCTGCCCGTGGAACTCGTTCTTCCGGACCAGGATCCCGAGCGTGGCGATGCGATCGCCACGGCACTGTTTCGTGTGCTGCAGGAATCGCTCACTAACGTCGCGCGCCATTCCCGCGCGACGTTAGTTGAGGTACGGCTTGATTTTCGCGACGGCGAGTGGGCGCTAACCGTCAGAGACAACGGCGTCGGCTTCGTGCACGATGCGGGAAAGCTTGGTGACATGGGTCTCGTTGGAATGCGCGAGCGGGCCCAGATGCTCGGCGGCAGATTCTCAATCGAAACGGCGCCAGGCGCGGGCACCGTGATCGAGGTGTTCATTCCCGTGGAAATGGTTCAATGACAGAAAAACTGAAAGTGCTGCTGGCTGATGACCACGCGATCATTCGCGACGGATTGAAGCAGATCCTCGCCGATACCGAAGACCTCGTCGTCGCCGGCGAAGCCGCCAACGGTGTTGAACTCATGCAGCAGGTGCGCGACAGGAATTGGGACGTGCTGGTTCTCGACATTTCGATGCCGGGCCGCAGCGGCCTCGAACTGCTCCACATGCTCAAGGACGAGAAGCCTGAGTTGCCGATCCTCGTGCTCAGCATGCACCACGAAGAGCAATACGCCGTGCGTGCGCTCAAAGCGGGCGCTTCGGGTTACGTGACCAAGGAGAGCGACGGCGAACTGCTGGTGACGGCCATCCGGCGCGTAGCCCGCGGCGGTGTCTATATCAGCGACAAGGTCGCGGAGCTGATGGTGCGCGGCAGCCGGCCGAGCAATGAACTCCTGCCGCATAATCTGCTTTCGGATCGCGAGTACGAGGTCTTCAACAGGCTCGTTCTCGGCAGAGGATTGACCGAGATCGGCGCCGAGCTTTCGCTGAGCGTCAAGACCATCAGCACGCACAAGACGCACATTCTGCAAAAAATGAACCTGACCAGCGCGGCCGACCTCGTTCGCTATGCGCTGGCGCACGGCCTGGCCGGGCCCGCGGATTTCTGAGACCTCAGATCGCGCCCTGTAGGATATTTCCTATAGGGTTTTTAATCCCCATGCTGATGTTGGGGAAATCCTCAACGCTCTACACTTCGTGCCCAGAGAATAGATTTTCAAGACGGCGCGAGTGCGGCGTAATGCCTGCGCTTCGTGCCACACAGGGTAGGTGCGCGGGACCTTGCCAAGGTGTCTTGGAAGGGACGCGCAAGCTGGCGGGGGAAGTACAATGAAGCTGTCACGGCAGTTGTTCATGGTGTCCGCTGTTCTCGGTATGATTGGTTTGGCGGCAAACATCGCATTTGCAGCGGAGCCGGCCCAAGCCGCGGATCAGCCCAAGGATCTTGTTCTCAAGGGCGATGCCAAGTGCACCGGCTGCCACGACGAAACCGACGATGCCAAGCCGACGATGCTTGAGTTGCATCCATCGGTCTTGTCGATCGGCAAGACAAAGCACGGCACCCAGGCCGACGGCCGCACGCCGACCTGTACCGATTGCCACGGCGAGAGCGTGACGCATCGTACCTTCCGCGGTAGCGGCGACCAGCCGATGACCGATCGCAATTTCCGCAAGAATACCAAGACGTCCGTTGAGGATCGTAATGAAGCGTGCCTGACATGCCACCAAGGCGGCAACCGCATCGGCTGGCAAATGAGCGCGCACGGCTCTCAGGATGTTGCATGCACCTCATGCCATCAGGTCCATGCAAGAAATGACAAGGTGCGGGACAAGCTAACCCAAACCGAGGTCTGCTTCACCTGCCACAAGGAGCAGCGTGCGCAGATCAACAAGCCAGCGCACCATCCGATCGTCGAAGGCAAGATGACCTGTTCCTCTTGTCATAACGTCCACGGCGACAACCCGAAACAACTGATCAAGGCCAGCACCAACGAGACTTGCTACACCTGCCACATGGAGAAACGCGGCCCCTTCGTGCACAACCATCAACCGGTGACCGAGGACTGTGGTATCTGCCATCAGCCGCACGGAACGACGATTGACAACTTGCTGAAGTCACGGCCTCCATTCCTGTGTCAGGAATGCCATAACATGAATACTACTCACCAAGGCCAGCCGTTCGGCTTGCCAAGAAACCGCGCCAGTAACGGCTCCGGATTTTCGACACTGGCTACCGTCGGTCGGGGTTGCGTGAACTGCCACACCAACATCCACGGCAGCAACAGTACTGAAAAGACGGCGGGCGATCGCTTCGTAAGGTGATGGAAGGGGGGAGAATGACGACACTACGGCCAGCCTGCAAACTAAGTGCGGTTTCGGCCGCCCTCTTGGCGCTTTTCGGATCGGCACTTGCTCAGGACAATAGTGTCACCGAACTCACCCAGCCTGATAGTACGGTCTCTGTGGGCGTCGGCAACTGGACCGCCGATCGCCACCAGCAGGGTATCTACGACGGCATGCGTGATAAAGGCGCGTATGGCCTGCTGGACGCGGATATCACTAGACGCGATGATGCTACAGGCACATGGCTGAAGCTCAAGGCTTCCGATTTGGGTCTTGACGATAGATCAATCAAAGGCGAGTACCTGCGGCAAGGCGATATGGGCGTTTCGCTGGAATACAGCCGTACGCCATTTGACAATCCGAATACATTTACTACCCGATTACTGGGCATCGGCTCGACGACCCAGACGGTGAGTACGAATGCGACGCCGGGGCCCTTGCGCGAGGTCAATCTGGGGACCAAGCGTGATATGACCAATCTTGGAGTCTACAAGAACCTGTTGCCTGGCCTGGACTTCAATGTCAGCTTCAAGAATGAGGACAAAAATGGGGACCGGGCTTGGGGGCTTAGGACAGCGGCACCTACGCAGGTGCCCTCGTTTGCCACCGATCCGATCAATAGCACAATACGTCAACTCGAAGCCACTCTGAACTACACGACACCGAAGCTCCAGCTCTCCGGTGGCTACTACGGTAGCTGGTATGACACCCAGAATACCTTGGCGACTATCTACACGGCTCCGGCATCAGGACCATCGTATATCTCTCTTCCGCTTGATAACCAGGCGCATCAGCTTTTCCTGAACGGGGGCTACTCCTTCACGCCCAGCACGCGCGGAACATTCAAACTGGCCTACACCCGCGCCACGCAGGACGAGCACTTGCCGACCCAGGATGTTCCCGGTCTATCGCAAGCCGGATCGCCCCAGCATCTCAATGGCGAGGTCAACACGACGCTCATGCAGGCTGGCATAACTTCACGACCGCTCAAAGAGCTGTCGCTTCTTGCCAATCTGCGCTACTACGACGTACATGATGCGACGCCGGTCAACCGTATCTATACAAACGGACCATGCAGCACGGCCGGTAATTGCGTAGACAACACGCCGCTTTCATACAAGACGCTCAGTGGCAAGATGGAAGGCACCTATCGGCTACCCGACGGATACAGTCTGACCGCTGGCATGGACCTGAGCAATCAGGATCGCGACATTCCGGTATCGAACGCTGCTGGTCCCGGTGGAACCGATACCCAACGGCTCGTTCCCTTTCGCTACCATTTGAACGAAAACACCTATCGGCTCGCACTGCGCCGCTCGCTCTCGGACACCGTCAATGGTTCGCTCACATATATGCTCGGTGATCGGACGGGAGGGACCTATGGCTCGTCTGCAGGAAGTTTGGGCGGCGTCGCCAGCACTTACATCAATCCGATCAATATCGCAGATCGCACGCGGAACAAGGCGCGAATGGGCATTGACTGGAGTCCCGCGGAGAATCTTTCCATACAGTTCGCTATCGAAGATTCGCGTGACAACTATGCCCACGACAACCCCTATGGCGTGCGCAACGGCAATGCCCAACTCTACAGCGTGGATGCGAGCTACACGCTCAATGACAAATGGAAGCTGGACGCGTGGTATTCGTTCGACCACAACCAGGCGAAACAGTTAAATACCCTGACGTATCCCACGCTAACCAAAGATGACAATCTGGAAAATACCGATAACTCTCTCGGCATTGGCGTGCGCGGTGACGTTTCCGCGCGCGTGAAGCTCGGCGCCGATGTGCAATGGACGCAGAATGTTAGCAGGTATCAACAAGCGATCAACTTTCCCCAGACGGCGAATTTCTCGGGTAATCTCCCAGACATCAAGAGTACGCTGCTCAGGTTGAAGTTCTTTTCCCAGTACGCCATCGATAAGAACTCCGATGTGCGCTTTGATCTAATCCACGAGCGCTGGAAAACGAATGACTGGACGTGGATGTTTGCGGATACGACAACTCCGTTTGCCTACGGCGCGACGACGGATGGTACGACGGTCACCGCCAACCAGAAGCAGATAGCCAATTTCATTGGCGTCCGCTACATTTACAAGTTCCACTGAAAAGTGCGAGCGATCATTCGACATGCGATAGAGTGAATAACGGCTACCCTTGCGGTTTACGTAGAACCGGTACAACGTGATCGTCAGAATATTGTTCGGCGGAAAATCTGAACGGGAGAGCTGATGCGGTCGCTATTCAATAAACTGCTCGCGATCGTCGGGAGCTTCGCGCTGCTGGCCTTGCCGCCGATGCCTGCGCAGGCGCAGAACGCGACCGCCGTGATCTCGCCCGAGCAGCTGGCCAAAATCCACGCCGGCAACGACAAGTGCCTGGCTTGCCACAGCCAGGCTGGGGTCGAACATCCGCCGCTGGCCGGGATGGACCTCAAGAAATTACGTACGCTGATCCGGGATGCCGATGCCTTCTATGCTTCGGACCACCAGCGGCTGTCGTGCACCAAGTGCCATAACGAGGGCTACGACGATTTCCCGCACGCCGCCGACGCCAAGGACAACACGACGACCTGTTCCGATTGCCACTCCAAGAGCGCGGCGATCGTCGACAAGCAATTTGCCAACTCGGTGCACGCCAAGAACCTCTCCGACAAGTTCACCTGCACGACCTGCCACAACCCGCATTTGATGCGCCTCGCGGCCAAGCTTGGCGACCCGCAGAAGATCGTCGCGCAGGACAATCGGGTGTGTCTTGGCTGCCATGATTCTGACGAGCAATTCGCCAAGTTCGCGCCCGAAAAGAAATCGCGGCCGCTGATCGACGACATCCACAGCTGGTTGCCCAATACCCGTCTGCACTGGAAGCATGTGCGCTGCGTCGAGTGCCATACGCCCGCCGTCGCGGCCGGCGAGCCGATCTCGCACGAAATCTTCAACAAGGAGAAGGCCGAGAAGAACTGCGTGACTTGCCACAGCGCCAACAGCGCGCTGAAGACCCGGCTATACCGCCACCTGGTCAAGGAAGAAGAACACCGGCTGGGATTTGCCAACAGCATTATCCTCGCGAGTTCCTATATGCCCGGCGTGACCCGGCACCCGCTGCTCGACGCCTTGATCCTGATTGCCTTCGGCGCCACTTTCTTCGGGCTCCTAGCGCACGGTTTGGGCCGTATCATCGCCCACTACATTCGTCGGAGAAAGAACCATGGCTGATCGCGAATACCTGCTGTCGCCGTGGATCCGCATCTGGCACTGGACCAACGCGGTGCTGATCATCACCCTGGGCGTCACCGGCATGAGCGTGCACTTCGCCGATCCTAACCTGCCGCTCGTCGAATTCTCGCTCGCCGTGCGCATCCACAACATTGCCGGCGTGTGCCTGATAGTCGCCTATTCTTTCTTCGTCATCGGCAACATCGTGACCGGTAACTGGTGGCAGTTCGTGCCGAAGCCGCCGGGCATCATGCAACGCATGATCGAACAGACCAGATGGTATGCTTATGGAATGTTCGTTGGAGAGCCGCATCCGCACACGCCGTCGAAGGAACAAAACTTCAACGTCCTGCAGGCGGTGACGTACTGGAATATCATGTACCTGCTGATGCCGGTCATCCTGGTCAGCGGACTCGTTTATCTTTACCCCGAGTTCGCACCCGATACCCTATTCGGGTTTGACGGACTGCTGCCCGTGGCCATGCTGCATTATCTTTCGGCGACGGCGATCCTGCTGTTCCTGCTGTCGCACATCTACCTCGGCACCACTGGCAAGACCATCGGACAGTTGTTTAAAATGATGATCACCGGCTGGCACGAGCACTGAATCCGGCCGTCGTCGTTCGCGGCCCAACCACCATCGGAGAGTTTGCAATGAAAATCAAGACGATCAGCGGAATCCTGAGCCTGGCCGGCGCCGTGTTGTTCTCGCCAGTGGCCGCAGCGATGGACGCCGATGCGGCGCAAGCCCTGGCCAAGAAGGAAGGCTGTCTGAAATGCCACGCCATCGACAAGAAGAAGGAGGGACCGGCGCTTAAGGAGATCGCCGCCAAGTACAAAGGCAAGGCCGATGGCGAAGAGAAAATCATGCACCAGATCACTTCCGGCGATAAGGTGAAACTCGCGGACGGCACCGAAGAAGAGCACAAGATTATCAAGACCAAAGACAAGGGCGAACTGAACAATCTGATCGGCTGGATACTTTCGCTCGGCAAGTAAGCAGCCAGCGGCCCGATCTGCCGATCCGGGCCAATTCAAATCCCGCCCGTGAGGCGCTCCGCACAAGAAGTGCGGAGCGGAGCCTCGCCTCGTGACGTTGTCGCGCCCGGCAAATCTTCCCCATCCGATTGCGATAGAATAGCGCCGCGTGGCGCATTGAGCGTCCGTAAAGTCGTTACGGGAGATTGCTCCCCGGTATTGCGAAGAGGGAGTGCCTTGAGGCGCAGCGCATGATATTTCAACGCATCCGTGTCAGCGGCGTTGTTCACGGTGTCGGCTATCGGCCTTTTGTCTGGCGCCTGGCCAAGGAACTCAAGCTCGCCGGCTGGGTAAGAAGCGACGCGCACGGCGTCGAAATCGAAGCCTGCGGCGAACAGCAACTGATCGACCAGCTCATTGTGCGGCTGCAAAACGACGCACCGGAACTGGCGCGCGTCGATTCAGTGACAGCGCGTGCCGCCCCGGTGGAATGCCTCGCCGAAGACTTCTATATCCTCAACAGCCGGGGCAGCCGGACCGTGACCGTCATCGAGCGCGATACGGCAATCTGCCGCGATTGCCTGGCCGAGATGTTCGATCCTTCCAATCGGCGCTGGCGCTACGCTTTTGCCAATTGCGCGTGCTGCGGCCCGCGCTACACGATTTGCCGCAGCTTGCCATGGGCACGCGAGCGCACCAGCCTCAAACCTTTTGTGCCGTGCACCAGGTGCGAGTACGAAATCCGGCGGCCCGACGACCGGCACTACCAGAGCGAAGTCAATTGCTGTTCGAAGTGCGGTCCGCAAGTGGAATTGCTTGATGCGCAGGGCATCGCCGTATTCGATGATCCGATTGCGCAGACGCTCTCCCTCCTGCAACAGGGAAAAATCGTCGCGATCAAAGGGCCAGGCGGCTTTCATCTGGCTTGCGATGCGCGCAATCCGGCAGCTGTGGCCTTGCTGCGCGAGCGCAAACAGGGTGACGAGAACCCGTTCGCCGTGATGCTCGCCAACGCCACCTCGGCCGCAGCTTTCGTCCAGCTCGGCGTCGGCGAGCCGGGTCTGCTCGCCATGCCCGAGCGGCCGGTCATCCTGCTCAAGAAACGCGGTAACTGCGACACGGCGCTTCCAGGTGTGACGACGGGCCTCGGCTGGCTCGGCGTGATGTTGCCGTGTACCGCCTTGCAGTACCTGCTTTTCCATGAGGCGGCGGGACGGCCGGAAGGCTTGGCCTGGCTCGACCTGCCGCAGGAACTGGTACTCGTGATGAGCAGTGCCGCGCGCGAGGGCGAACCGCAGCTGATCGGCAACGACGAAGCCGTGCAGCAGCTCGCGGGGGTCGCCGACGCGTTTCTATTGCATGATCGCGACATTGTCGCGCCATGCGATGACAGCGTCGCCCGCTCCGGCCCGGGCGGGCTGCAGCTGGTTCGCCGCGCGCGCGGTTATACGCCGCGCCCCATCAAGTTGCCGCGTTCGGGACCGCCGATACTGGCCGTCGGAGGCCGATTCAAGAACACGGTTTGTGTAACGCGCGGCGACGAGGCCTTTGTTTCGCAGCATATCGGCGATCTCGATAACGCCGCGGCGTGCGCCTTCTTCGACGAGACGATCGCGCATTTTCTCAGGTTCCTCGAGGTCAAGCCGGCGCTCGTCGCACACGACCTCGATCCCGCCTTTCACTCGACGCGCTATGCCACCGGCTTTGCGCACCAGCGCGGCGTGCCGGCATTTGCCGTGCAGCATCATCACGCGCACGTTGCCGCAGTGCTGGCCGAACACCAGATCGATTCGCCCCTCATCGCATTGGCCCTCGACGGCATGGGCCTCGGGACCGACGGCAGCGCCTGGGGCGGCGAACTGCTGCGCGTTGACGGCGTCCGTCTCGAACGTCTCGGTAGTCTGCGGCCGCTCGCGGTCTCCGGCGAGCCGGCGGCGCGCGAGCCCTGGCGCCTTGCCGCCTCGGTATTGCAACAATTGGGGCGCGGTGCCGAGAGCGAACGACGCTTCGGCGAACAAGCTGCCGGCGAATTGCCGGGTGGAGCCTCCGCTTCTGCCGCGCACACCACGAGCCTCGCCGCTTATGTCAACGCCGCCGCCGCTCTGCTCGGCGTCGGAGCGACGCTGGCCTTCGACGGCCGGGCGGCGATGCTGCTCGAGGGAATGGCCGAACACCATGGCGACACGGCGCCGCTAGACGACGGCTGGTCGATCGCCGACGGCCGCCTTGATCTCCTGCCTCTGCTTGCGGCCCTTGCCGACGAAAAGAACGCCGAACGCGGCGCTGCGCTCTTTCACGCAACGCTGGTCGCCGCGCTCGCCGAGTGGGTTGCCGCCGTCGCACCGGCTGGCAGCTCGATCGTCGGCAGCGGCGCCTGCCTCCTCAATCTGGTTCTCGCGCGCGGGCTGCGAGCACGGCTTGCCGACCGGGGCCTGCACCTCATCGAAGCGCGTCGGCTGCCGAGCAACGACGGCGGCCTGTCGCTCGGCCAGGCCTGGGTCGCGCAGCAATATCTGCTCGGCTAAGCGCGAGAGGCAACAGGCATTACTGGCGTGTCACGAAAGCCGGTTTGCTGCCGAGCGCGAGGCGGATTCGTTCAGCGACTCTTTCGGCGTCAGGGCGTTTGGCATAAGGCCCGATCTGGACGCGGAACAGGCCGGCAGCGGAACTGACCTGAATCGCTTCATCGAGCCAGTCCAGTTCGCGCGACAAATGTGAGCGCAGACTCTCTGCATTCTCAGCATTCGAAAAAGCGCCGAGCTGCAGAAAGACTTCGCCGCGCAGCGGCGGCACGGCCGGCGGCTTGGCTGCGGGCGGGGTGGTTTCGGTCGCTACAAGCCGTGCGACAAGGGCGTCCATTGCGTCAACGTCGGCGTCGGCCGTGGCGACTTTGCTCGGTACGGCCGGCGCCTTGCTTCTGGCCGTCGCGGCCAGCAGGGTCGGCTCGCCGGGCAAGATCGCCTCCACTTCGACGAACGTGCTGCCATTGTTGACATAGCCGAGACGGTAAGCGGCGGCATACGAGAGATCGATGATGCGGTCGGCGTGAAAGGGGCCGCGATCGGTGATGCGAACGACGACCGCACGACCGTTGCCGAGGTTGGTCACGCGCGCGTATGACGGGATGGCCAGCGTCGGGTGCGCGGCGGTCATTGCAAACATGTTGTACGGCTCGCCGATCGAGGTCTTCTGGCCGTGAAACTTCTTTCCATACCAGCTCGCGATGCCGCGCTGCTGGAAAGGCCTGACGCTGGTCTCGGGAACAAACAGTTTGCCGAGCACGACGTAGGGCTTGTTGGCAAAACGATTCAGGGCTTCGCTGCGCGGCTCGGCATCGGGAATGCTGTCGAGGTTGTCGGGGATATCCTCGCCGGGTCCGTCATCCTTGTAATAGGCGCCCCCACGCTTTTGCGTCACGGTGGGCGGGCGCGGCGGGTTGGTCGGTGTTGCCGGGACGGGTTTGAGCGTTTCGGCGACCGGCGCCGTGCTCTCGGCGACACGCGGCGCCTGCCCGGCGCAGGCCGCGAGGAGCATGATCAAGGCTGCCGACCACAGGCGTTTCCCGCTTTTCAAGCTGGGCTCTCCCCCTATTTCTTGACCAGCATGCGGTGCGAATGAATGCTCATCAGAATGCCCAGACCGAGGAACAAGGTCACCAAAGCCGTTCCCCCGTAGCTCATGAACGGCAACGGCACGCCGACGACCGGCAGAATCCCGCTGACCATTCCCATGTTGACGAAGGCGTAAGTGAAGAACGTTAGCGTGATCGAACCGCCAAGGACGCGCGCAAAAAGCGTGGACGCGTTGGCCGTGATCATCAGTCCCCGGGCGATGAGCAGCAGGTAGAGGAAGACCAGTATGCTGTTGCCGAGCAGACCATGCTCTTCCGAGAACACGGCAAAGATGAAATCGGTGTGCCGCTCCGGGATGAATTCAAGGTGCGTTTGCGTGCCTTCGAGCCAGCCTTTGCCGAAGCCGCCGCCCGAGCCTATGGCGATCGTCGACTGGATGATGTGATAGCCCGCACCGAGCGGATCGGTTGTCGGATCGATCAGGGTCAGAATTCGCTTGCGCTGGTAATCATGCAGCACAGTCCACACAAAAGGCGCAGCGCCGGCGCAGGCGAGGATCATACTGACGATGACCTTCCACGGCAGACCGGCAAAGAAGATGACGTAGAAGCCGGCCGCGCCGACCAGAATCGCCGTGCCGAGGTCGGGCTGCCGGGCGATCAGGGCGATGGGCACGAGCAGCAGCAGGCAGGCAATCAGATAATGGCGGGCGCGCAGGGCGGCCTCGTTCTTGTGGAAATACCAGGCCAGCATCAGCGGCATGGCAATCTTCAGAATCTCGGCCGGCTGGATGCGCGTGAACCCGAGCGGCAGCCAGCGCCGCGCGCCATTGACCTTGACTCCGACGATGTACACCAGCACCAGCAAAACGACGCCAATGGCATAGAGTGGAACGGCGAAGCGCATCAGCTTCTGCGGCGGCAGCTGGGCGACCGCCCACATCGCGGCAAGGCCGACGCACATGTTGAGCAACTGGCTCAGCGCCCGGTTGTTGGCGTCGTAAGTCGCGCTATAGACGGTGGCCAGGCCGAAGGCCATCAGGGCCAGTGCGATCGTCAACAAGGGACCGTCGATGTGATCGACGAGGCGCGCGCGCAGGCGATAGAGCAATTGCTGGAACATGCGCTATTCCTCCTCGTCCGGCGCCGTGGCGTCGTCTTGCGCCGGACCCTTGGGCTGCTTGCCGAGCAGGTAATAGTCGATCACCATACGCGCGATCGGCGCCGCCGACTGTGCGCCGAAACCGCCGTTCTCGACGAGCACGGCGAGGGCGATCTTGGGATGGTCGGCCGGCGCAAAAGCGATGAACAGCGCGTGGTCGCGCAACTCCTGCTTGAGCTTGCCGCCTCTGTAATCCGCGCCTTTCAGGCTGAATAGCTGCGCCGTTCCGGTCTTGCCGCCCGATTCGTATTCGGCGCCCGCGAAAGCGCGGGCGCCGGTGCCTTCCTTGTTGACGCCGATCATCGCTTTTTTGATGAATTCGATGTTCTGCGGCTTCCACGGCAGCGTGCGCAGGGGTTGCGTTTCGATCAGAGTCTTCTCGCCGGTCTTGCTGTCGGTAATGTAATTGACCAGATGCGGACGGTACATTACGCCGTCGTTGGCGATCGTCGCGATCGCCTGTGCCATCTGGATCGGCGTGTAGGCGTTGTAGCCCTGGCCGATGCCGATCGAGATCGTTTCGCCGGCGAACCATTTCTGCTGCTCGGGGCGCTTGAAGTGGGCCTTCTTCCACTCGGGTGAGGGCAGCACGCCTTTCGATTCGCCTTCGATGTCCACGCCGGTGAACTGACCAAGGCCGACACTGGCCATGAAGCGGGCGATATTGTCGATGCCCATGTCGTTGGCCAGCATGTAGTAATAGGTGTCGCACGACTGAACGATCGACTTGTACATGTCGACGACCCCGTGTCCGCCCTTTTTGTCGTCGCGGAAGGTGTGGCCGCCGAAGTTGAAAAAGCCCGGATCGAAAATCGTTTGGTTGGCCGTGCGCTTGCCGATTTCGAGCGCGGCCAGCGCCATGAAGGGCTTGAAAGTCGAGCCCGGCGGATAGGCGCCGTTCAGTGCGCGATTGACCATCGGCCGGTCGGGCGAGTTGTTGAGTTGATCCCAATCCTCGCTGCGGATGCCGTCGACGAAAAGATTCGGGTCGAAGGTCGGCGTCGACACCAGCGCGAGGATGCCGCCGGTTGACGGTTCGATGGCCACGAGCGCCCCGCGCCGGTCGCCGAAGGCCTTTTCGGTCATCTCCTGCAGGCGCGCGTCGAGGGTCAGCGTCAGGTTGTTGCCCGATACCGGCGCGGTACGCGACAGGCTGCGCACGGCACGGCCGCCGGCGTCGATCTCGACTTCCTCGTAACCGGTTTCGCCGTGCAACTGAAACTCGTATTTCTGCTCGAGGCCGGTCTTGCCGATGTGGTCGGTGCCTTTGTAATTGGCTTCCTGCTCGTTGTCTTCTATGGTATCGAGATCGGCCTTGTTGATGCGATTGATATAGCCGAGGGCATGCGAGGCGACTGCGCCGAGCGGATACTGACGGAACAGGCGCGCCTTGACTTCAATGCCCGGAAAGCGATAGCGGTTGACGGCAAAGCGTGCGACTTCCTCGTCGGAAAGCCGGGTACGGATCGGCAGACTTTCAAACGACTTGCTCTCTTCGAGCAGCTTGCGAAAACGCCGCCTGTCCTTGGGCAGGACCTCGATGACCTTGGCCAGCGCATCGATCGTAGCGTCGAGATTGTCGACCTTGGACGGTGTAATTTCGAGTGTGAACGCCGAGTAATTGCGCGCCATGATCGTGCCGTTGCGGTCGAGAATGACACCGCGGTTGGGCGTGATCGGCACCAGCGAGATGCGGTTATCTTCGGCGCGTGTCGTGTAGTAGTCGCGCTGAACGACTTGCAGGTAGACAAAGCGGCCGATCAGAATGGCAAAGGCCAGCACCACAGCGCTAGCCGCGAAGGCAATGCGGAAGCGGAAGCGATCGAGGTCGCTATCCTGGGTGTTGAGCGGCGAGTCGTGAATCGGCAAGGCGGATGGTCTTCAGATTGGGCGGTTGGCGTCGCGTTCGACCGGTTGATACTGGGGCAGAAGCAGAACGACGGTCAATGGCAACCATAGCGCAGTTGCGACAAATGGGCCAATGAAGTAGTTCAAGCCGGGGAACTCGACACCGGGCATCGCGCGCACGCCCAGTTGCACGATTTGTACCATGAGCAGCAGGGGCAGAACGTGCAGGGCCTGCTGACCGACCGGAAACCACAGGATACGGCGCGACAGCGACGAGGCCACGTAGGTCAGCAGCACGTAAGCCAGGGCATGCTGCCCGAGCAGGCTGGCATCGGCAACGTCCATCGCCAGGCCGAGAATGAAGCCCGAACCCATGCCGACGCGGCGCGGTTCACGAATGCTCCAGAAGACCAGAAGCAGCGCCACCCAGTCGGGCATCCACATCCATGCCGAGGTCGGCAGATAATTGAGCAGCAGCGCGGCAAGCAGACTGAGCACGATGAACCACGGACGGACCGGTTGCAGAATGCGTGACGAAGAGAATGTCGGTTGCATAGGCGCTATTCCTTAATCCCTCTTCAGGTGTTTCTTCTTCGCCCCCGGCTTGACAAGCGGCTTGGCGACGCCGCTCGCCGCTTCGCTGGTCAGGACCGGCGGCAGGGTGACCGGCGGACGCGGATCGAGGACCATGACTTCGCCGAAGTTTTCGACGCCGGCGACCGGCACACAGTAGATGCGGGCGAAAGAATACGAGGTATCGCGCTCGATGAGCACCACCTTGGCCACAGGAAAACCCGGCAGGAAGACACCGTCGAGGCCCGAAGTGACCAGCAGGTCGCCGTTCTGCACGTCGGCGTTGGCCGGCATGAAGCGCAGTTCAAGCTGGCCGTTGCCGAGCCCGAAGACCACCGAACGCAGTCCGTTGCGCACGATCTGCACCGGCACGGCCTGGTCCTTGTCGGTAATCAGGGTAATTTCAGAGACGAAGGGAAAGACCCGCGTCACCTGGCCGACGACCCCGCTGTCGTCGATCACCGGTTGGCCGGCGACGATGTTGTTCTGCTCGCCCTTGTCGACGATGACGCGGCGCGAGAAGGGGTCGCGTGCGGCATAGAGAATCTGCGTCACCTGCCCGTTCACCTGTTGCCGCGCCTTGACGTCGAGCAGTTTGCGCAGGCGCTCGTTTTCCGCTTCGAGCTGGCGCGTGCGCAATTGCGTCTCGGCGCTCACCAGCCGCTCGCGCTTCAGCCGGGCGTTTTCTTCCTGAAAGCGGGTGATGCTGAAGAAATAATCGCTGGCGTTGTCGAGCAGGACCATCGGCGCATGTGCCGCTTGCTGTATCGGATGGGTGAGCAGCGAAACGCCCTGCCTGAGCAGTTCGAGCGTCTGAAAGCGCGCATCGAAAAAAATCAGCGCCAGCGAAAGCGCGGAATAGAACGACA
The DNA here is from genome assembly GCA_903886975.1 of uncultured beta proteobacterium. Taxonomy (GTDB): domain Bacteria; phylum Pseudomonadota; class Gammaproteobacteria; order Burkholderiales; family Rhodocyclaceae; genus Propionivibrio. The sequence continues at coordinate 1,482 of CAISOB010000005.1, read as the reverse complement.
GCCGGGCCAGCGGCGCCGGTCCGCGTTTGAAGAACGGTGGCGGTTGATGATCCATTGCCAGGTCAGAAAGAAGCTGCTCGAGAACTGCGCATACTGCGGCCGTCCGGCCGCGCCGCGGAGCGAATGGTCCTACGCCTCACGCTTCACTCTTGACTCCTGATCACGTCCTTAGTCCGAGGCAAAGATGCTGCCCAGCTTGTCCATGCGCTCGAGCGCCAGGCCGCAGCCGCGCGCAACGCAGGTCAGCGGTTCTTCCGCGACGATCACCGGCAAGCCGGTCTCTTCCATCAGCAAGCGGTCGAGATCACGCAGCAGCGCGCCGCCGCCGGTCAGCACCATGCCCTTGTCGGCGATGTCCGCGCCGAGTTCGGGCGGCGTCTTTTCGAGCGCCGACTTCACCGCCGAAACGATGGCGTTGAGCGGCTCGGTGAGCGCTTCGAGAATCTCGTTCGAGGAGATGGTGAACTTGCGCGGAATGCCTTCGGCCTTGTTGATGCCGGACACTTCCATCTCGCGCACCTCGGCGCCGGGGAAAGCCGAGCCGATGGTCTTCTTGATGTTCTCGGCGGTGTTCTCGCCGATCAGCATGCCGTAGTTGCGGCTGATGTACTTGATGATCGCTTCGTCGAGCTTGTCGCCGCCGACGCGTACCGACCCCGCATAGACCATGCCGCCGAGCGAGATGACGCCGACTTCGGTGGTGCCGCCGCCGATGTCGACGACCATCGATCCGGTCGGCTCGGAGACCGGCAGGTCGGCGCCGATCGCCGCGGCCATCGGCTCTTCGATCAGGAACACCTGGCTTGCGCCGGCGCCGATCGCCGACTCGCGAATGGCGCGGCGCTCGACCTGGGTCGAGCCCGACGGCACGCAGATGATGATGCGCGGGCTCGGCGAGAGCAGGCGCGAATCGTGCACCTTGCGGATGAACTGCTTGAGCATCTGCTCGGTGACGGTGAAGTCGGCGATCACACCGTCCTTCATCGGGCGGATCACCGTGATCGCTCCGGGTGCCTTGCCGAGCATGTCCTTGGCGCTCTGCCCGACGGCCTGGATGGTCTTCTTGGCGTTCGGGCCGCCCTGCATGCGAATGGCGACGACCGACGGCTCGTCAAGGACGATGCCCTTGCCACGCACGTAGATCAGCGTGTTGGCGGTGCCGAGATCGATCGCCAGATCGTTGGAAAAATAACTGCGCAAAAAGCTGAACATACTGTTTATCCGTGAAAGCTCCGCAGGGACTGCGGCAAGTAAAGCATTTATGATACCTTATATGGCCCTCCGTATCGTCATCTTACTGATTTCACGCCCATGTCGCTTACCCTAGAACAGGTTCGGCGTATCGCCCACCTGGCCCGCCTCGACGTCAGCGACGCCGAGGCGCAAAGCACCCTCGTCCAGTTAAATGGAATATTTGCCCTGATCGAACAGATGCAGGCCGTCGACACCACCGGCGTCGAGCCGATGGCGCACGCCCAGGAT
>CAISOB010000004.1 GCA_903886975.1 uncultured beta proteobacterium | reverse complement strand
CTTGGAGAGAATCCGAAGCCGTCGATCATCGTCAGCATTCAATTCAATGGGCTTTGCTACGCGCATGGCAGTGACCTCCTGCTTACTTGGAGGGCCAATTGTTATTTAAGTTCCGTTATTTATGACGCACTACACTAGCACAGCGGCATGGCGGCGAGACGATTCTCGAGCCGGGATGCCCGGTGAGGAGAAATAAAATGTCAGTCGGAACGATTCTGTTGATTCTTGTGGTGTTGATGCTGCTCGGTGCAATTCCTACTTGGCCGCACAGTCGCGGCTGGGGCTATGGTCCGAGCGGCGGTCTTGGACTGGTGCTGTTGATTCTGATCATTCTGCTCATGATGGGCAGGCTGTAAGGCAGGGAAATACCGGGCGCCGCCACCGAGGCGGCGCTCAGTGCCGGCTGCCGAGCACTTTGAGCCGCGCGCGCAGGGCGTTCACTTCGTCGAGCAGTTGCAGCGCCAACGCCGCGCCGGCGAGATTGACGCCGAGATCGCGCTGCAAGCGCAAGGCAACGCCGGCCCGGCGCATGTGGATACCGCTGAAACGCCAGTGATGCGGCTCCCGCCCGAATGGCGTAATGACGCCTTCATCAACCAGTTCGACAATGCACTCCGCATGCACTGCACAAGCGCGACTGACCTCGATCAGCGTCAGTTCGGTCATCTCTTCGAGTACGATTCCGCACACTTGCGGCAGGTTCTTCTTTTCGCTTTCCATCTCTAGACTCCCAGTCCGGCGCGCGGGTTGAAGGTTTTGAATTGCTCGGTCATGTAGTGATAGAAGGCGTTCGCCGTTTCACTGTCGGCCGGCGGCAGGGCGATGTTCAGTGCGGCATAGAAATCGCCCGGCGTATTGCCCGGGATGCCGCGGCCTTTGAGCCGCAGCTTGCTGCCCGCGATCGAGCCCGCGGGAATCTTGAGTTCGATCTTGCCGCTCGGGGTCGGCACTTGCACGGTTGCGCCAAGCGCCGCTTCCCAGGGCGCGAGCGGCAGGTCGAGATAAACGTCGCGCTGCTCGACGCGGTAATGCGTGTGCGGATGAAACTCGACTTCGAGATACAGGTCGCCGGGCTTGCCTTGCCCTGCGCCCGGCGCGCCCTGCCCGACCAGGCGGATATGCTGCCCGGCATGCACGCCGCGCGGTATCGTCACATTGAGCTTGCGCGCGCGCATGGCGACCCGCCCTTCGGCGTCGGCTTCGGCGCGCTGCAGGGTGATGCTGCGGGTCGCCCCGCTGTAGGCATCTTCGAGATCGATCGCCACTTTGGCGTGGTGATCCTCGCCGCGCGAATTGAACGCGCCGCGGCCAGGCGATGCGCCAGCGAAACCACGACCGTAGAGCGCGGAAAAGAAATCGCTGAACGCATCCGGGTCGATGCCGTTCGAGCCATCGCCAGAGAATTCGAATCCGGCATTCCAGTCTGGCGGCGGGTGGAAATCCTGGCCGGCTTTCCAGTCGCTGCCGAGTTGATCGTAAGCAGCGCGCTTTTCAAGATCCTTGAGCACTGCGTAGGCTTCGCCGAGTTCCTTGAAGCGGACCTCGGCGTCGGGCGCCTTGCTGACATCGGGATGATACTTGCGCGCCAGCTGGCGATAGACGCGCCTGATTTCGTCCTGGCTGGCGTCGCGCGCGACGCCCATGATCTTGTAATAGTCCTTGAACTCCATCTATAACGCCGCCGCCAGCCGGGCTTCGATTCCTTCCGGATCTTCCAGCAGAGCGGTTTCGCCTTCGGCCGCGGCGGCGCGCGGAACGGACGTGTCCGAGTCTTCGCTATCGACAACGGTGTCCGGCAGAGAAATGATCGGTTTCCACTGGCTGCACGCTAGCGCTCTTGCCGCGCACATTTTGCGCAGTCGGTCTTCTTCGTTCATGACTTCTTCCTCTCAGCTTACTAATTCGCGCACGGCCGCCTTCTTGTTCGCCGGGCTACTGCCGGCCAGTTGCTGCAACGCCGCGAGGAGCTTGGCGATGAACTGCCGGGTCGGCTCATCGATCAGCTTGCCATTTTGGTCGAAGCGCTGCGCGGCATTGCCGATCATCACCTCGGGCTGGATGACGACGGGCATGTTCAGCGCGACGAGAATCTGGCGCAGGTGGTATTGCGCGCGCGCCGTGCCAAAGCCCCCGACCGAAGCGCCCATGATGGCCGCCGGCTTGCCGAGCCAGGCGCTCGTCCCGTAAGGCCTCGACGCCCAGTCGATGGCGTTCTTGAGCGCACCGGAAATCGAGTAGTTGTATTCCGGCGTCGCAAACAGGATGGCGTCCGCGGCGACGATTCGCCGCTTGAATTCGAGCACCGCCTCAGGCGGCGCCATTTCCGTATCCTGGTCGAAGACCGGGATGCCGTGCAGTTCGATGAGGTTGAGCACGACGCCGGCGGGGACCAGTTCCTGCGCGGCCTTGAGCGCCAGATGGTTGTATGACGCTTTGCGCAGACTGCCGACGATGCCGAGGATTTCGAATTTGTGCATCTTTTTGTCTCCCTGTTTTGATCGCCAGAGCTTGCCCTCCTGCGCCTGCGCGCTCTGTGCGCCACCGTACGGAAGATCAAGTATTCGCGGCGCATATTAATTTCCTTCGGCGCGCCGGGTGCGCATGTGTCAGTGAAGTTCACTTCCACTTTTCAATGACAACCATGCCCAAACTATCTTGCTTATTCATGAAGCTGCTCGCACGCATCGCACCGGTCATTGGCCTCGTGCTGACGCTGGCCGGCTGCAATGAAATGGCGACGCTGCCGGTCGCCGCCGGCACCGGGCCGCAGCCGACGCTGCCCGCGCCGCGAGCGACGCTGATCCCGACCGTCAATATCGCGCCGGCGATCGGCTGGCCGTCCGGCGGCGCGCCGCAAGCGGCGCCGGGAACGCGCGTCACCGCCTTCGCCGGCAGCCTTGACCATCCACGCTGGCTTTATGTGCTGCCCAACGGCGACGTGCTCGTCGCCGAGACCAACGCCCCGCCCATGCCTGATGACGGCAAGGGCATCAAGGGCTGGATCATGGGACTGATGATGAAGAGCGCCGGCGCGGCGGTGCCCAGCGCCAATCGCATCACGCTCTTGCGCGACAGCGACGGCGATGGCGTCGCGGATCAGCGCTCGGTGCCGCTCGAAGGGCTGAATTCGCCTTTCGGGATGGCCCTGGTCGGCAATGATCTCTACGTCGCCGATACCGACGCCGTGCTGCGTTTTCCTTATGCTGCCGGTGACACGCAGATCAGGGCCGCCGGGATCAAGCTGCTCGACTTGCCGGCCGGCACTATCAACCACCACTGGACCAAGAACCTGATCGCCAGCCGCGACGGCAGCAAGCTTTACGTGACCGTCGGCTCAAACAGCAATGTCGGCGAACGCGGCATCGAAGCCGAAAGCGAACGCGCCGCGATTTGGGAAGTCGATATCCGCAGCGGCGCGCACCGCGTCTTCGCCTCCGGCTTGCGCAACCCCAATGGCCTGGCCTGGGAGCCCGACAGCGGCGCCTTATGGACGGCAGTCAATGAGCGCGACGAACTCGGCAGCGACCTCGTCCCGGACTACATGACCTCGGTGCGCGACGGCGGGTTTTACGGCTGGCCCTACAGCTATTACGGCCAGCATGTCGATGAGCGCGTGACGCCGCAGCGCCCCGACCTCGTTGCCAGCGCGCTCGCTCCCGATTACGCCCTCGGGCCGCACACCGCTTCGCTGGGCCTCGCTTCTTCCGTCGGAACGACGCTGCCCGCGGTCTTTGCCAACGGCATGTTCATCGGCCAGCACGGCTCGTGGAACCGCCGGCCGCACAGCGGCTACAAGGTCATTTTCGTGCCCTTCGAAAACGGCAAACCGGCCGGCGCGCCAGTCGATGTACTCACCGGTTTTCTCAGCGAGGAGGGCAAGGCCCTGGGCCGGCCGGTTGGCGTCGCGCTCGACAAACGCGGCGCCCTGCTCGTCGCCGATGATGTCGGCAATATGATCTGGCGCGTCAGCGCAGGGCCATAGGCAGCCCGCCGTCATTTGCCGTGACGCGGCACCAAATCGCTCCTTTTCACGCCGACGTCCGACTTGGCCTGGGCGATCAGTGCGCCGCAGTTGCTGTCCTGGCCCTTGCCAAAGTCGAGCAGCGGAATCAGCGTACCCAATCCCGCGGTCACCGCCCCCAAGGCCACAGCCAGACTGCCACGCGCGATAACCGCACCCATTTCCGGCCGGACGACCGGGTTCTTGAACGTTCCGCCGATCGCGATGGGGCCGCGCAGCGACGCGAGGCTGAAACTCTTCGATTGCGGCGCCAGTCGCAGGTGCAGCGATTCGTCGCCGAAGTCGACACTGCCGCTGCCGGTGACGTTGACCTTGGGCGTATCGAGCACCAAATCCTGTACCGCGAACTGCCCGTCGGTCGCGTTGAAATTGCCGACCAGGCAGCGTATCGGCACCTGCTTGTCGCCGCCGACGAGCAGCCGCAGTGAATTGGCGATGTCGAGATTGGCCAGCCTGAGCGTCAGTTCGCCGACCGATCCGCCGTCCATGATCAGCGCTGCTTCGCCGTTCGCCGAAGCCAGCATGTGCGCGATCGAATTGCCGGTGCCGGCCAGTTTTGCGCGGCCACCCATGAGGCCGGTATTGGCATCGGCGAGTCTTGAAGCTGGGAAGAGCTTGTCGAGGTGCAAGCCTTTGGCGACGATTTCCGCATGCGTCGCGATACGCGGATGGCGTCCGTCCATCTCGATTTGCGCCACAAGATTTCCGCCGGCGACGCCAAAGTCCACGGGAGCGAGCTTGAGCACGCCGTCGCTGACGAGGAGATGGGCGTTCATCTGAGTCAGCGGCATCGTCGTGGTAACGATATTCTCGCCACGGAATCGCACGTCGGCGTTGGCCGCTTTCAGTTTCTCCAGGCTGAACGGTTCGCTCGGCAGGACCCGGCCGCTGGGCGGCGGCGAGCGGCTCGCCTGCGTGCCGCGATCGGCACCGATGAACCCACCCAGATCCTGCATGAGCAACTGCTTGGACACCAGGTCGGCGCTGATCATTTGCGGTTGCCGACCGCGATCGACCGAAAAGTCACCGGCCAGATCGCTTTGACCGACCGTCCCTTTGAAGCGGCGAAACGTCCACACGTCGCCCGTATGTTCAAGAAATCCGGCGAGTTGGTAGGCCGGCGTCGGTGGGATCGGCACGCCGATGATCGTAAAGAGCAAGGCCAGGTCGCTGCCCTCGAGCCTGAAGCTCAGTGCTTCGCCCTTGAGGTGCAGGGGATCGAGCAAACGCCCCTCGATGTTCGCCTTGGTGGCCCCCAGCGCTCCGCTCGCCTTGATCGGATAGGAAGGGTCAGCGTTGCGCAGACCCAGCAGCGCCCCGCCTTGTCCGCTGAGCGTCGTCGGCATGCCCTTGAAGCGGCCTTTGCCGGCGAGCTCGAGGCCGAACTGCGAATCGCCGGACGCGCCGGCCGGTGTCCTGATTTCCAATGCCAGATCGGTATCGGCATTCGGATCGCGATAGGTCGCGCTGCCGTGATCTATAGCCAGCGAACCGATGTTCGGAAATTCAAAGGGTTTGTTCTTGTCCTTTTCGTTGAAGACCCAGTTGGGCGTGCCGTCCCGGTTTACTTCGAGGACGAGGCGCGGCTCCGAAAGGGCGATTTCCGGGAATTCCACTCGGCCGGCCAGCAGCTTCAGAAGATCAATGCGGAAATCGAGGTGCTTGATCTCGGCCATGTGCGGTTCGCGGCCCCACGCCGCATTCCCGAGCACGATGTCATTGACGACGACGCGCGGGTGCAAGGAAAGAGAGGCCTTCAGATCGCCGTTGATGGCGAACGTTCTGCCGGTCGACTCGGTGACCCGGCGCGCGATGGGCTCGCGCAAGACATTCCAGTCAAAGAAATGGATGAACAGCGCGAGCAGCACGAGCAGCGTCAGCAAGACGCCGGCAATCCATTTGAGCAAGCGTGGCATGATCATGGCGATAAGCGAGCAAGTAATGATCAGGACGGCCAGACGCAATTCGCGTCGTGTCTGGAATCCCAAGGTTGCAGGTCGCTTACATGGTAAGAACTCGGGGGCAATACTTATGTTTGCCAGCGCACCCAGAGCGAATTCTATGCGTTTCGAAATGCCGTCATCAAATCGCGCGACTTGGCCGCCGATCGAAATCCCTGGCCAAGCGGATACCCGAAAACTGCCAGCACGCCGAAGCCGGGAAGAAGTTACGATAGGTCGCGCGCACGTGCCCTTCCGGGGTCGCGCACGAACCGCCGCGCAAGACGTACTGATTCACCATGAACTTGCCGTTGTACTCGCCGACGGCGCCAGGCTTGGTACGGAACCCCGGATAGGGGGCGTAGCTCGAACTCGTCCATTCCCAGGCATCGCCGAAGAACTGCGCCATTCCCGGCCTCGCCGCCGCGCGCGGATGGCGGTCGCGATCAGCGGCGAAATGCCCGCTCACGGGAACACCCTCCGCGGCTACTTCCCATTCGCCTTCACTCGGCAAACGCGCGTCGGCCCAGCGTGCGTAAGCATCGGCCTCGTAGTAGGAAACATGCACGACCGGCAATAAGGTATTGAGCCGGACGAGACCGCCGAGCGTGAATTCCTGCCATTTTTCGCTGCGCCGCCAATAGAGCGGATGTTCGCGCCGCTCGGCGATCCGCCAGTCCCAGCCCTCGGCCAACCAGTAGCGCGGATCGTCGTAGCCCCCGGCTTCGAGGAACTCAAGATACTCGCCGTTGCTGACCAGGCGCGAAGCTAGCCGGTAAGCGTCGAGAAAGACGCGATGGCGCGGCGTTTCGTTGTCGAAGCAGAAACCGTCGCCGGCGTGTCCGATCTCGACCAGGCCGCCGGGATAGTCATGCCAGCTGAGTTCGGGAAGCGTCCGGCCGATCTCCGGCGCAAACCCGTACGCCGGGGCCAGCGGATTGTGCGAAAAGAGATGCTTGATGTCGGTCAGCAGCAGTTCCTGGTGTTGCTGTTCATGGTGCAGCCCGAGCGTGACGAGCGCAGCAAGTTCCGCGACGTCCATCGTCTGCACGCCGGCGAGCAGCGCCAGCATGCGATGATCGACATCGGCGCGGTAAGCGAGCACGGCGGTCAACGAGGGACGCGTCAGCAAGCCGCGCTGTGGCCGTGGATGCTTGGCCCCGACGGCGTTGTAATAGGAATTGAAGAGCACGCGGAATGACGCGTCGAAAGGCTGGAAATCGGGCTCCCAACGTTCCAGGATGAAGGTCTCGAAGAACCAGCTCGTATGCGCCAAATGCCATTTGACCGGGCTCGCATCGGGCATCGACTGCACGCAGCAATCCTCGGCCGAGAGCGGCGCGGCAAGGTTCACTGTGCATTCCCGTATGCTCAGGTAATCGGCACGCAGCGCACCCGTATCCTCTTGCCGGGGACTCACGGCTGTACTCAAACGCGAGCGAGGAAAACGGCGAACCACTGCTTGGGGTCGGTCCAGCAGAACTGCTGCGCGAATCCGGCCAGCTCGAGCATGCGGGCGAAATCGCCGAGCGCATACTTGTAGCTGTTCTCGGTGTGGATGTCTTCGCCGCGGCGGAAGAAGCGCTTTCCGCCCAGCCAGCCGACGCGCGCATCGACGGCCGCATCAAGATGCATCTCGATGCGCGATTTCGCGCGGTTGAAGAACGCTCGGTGACGCCAGTCGCGCAGGTCGAAATCGCTGCCGATCAGACGGTTGAGGTGCCTTAGCACATTCAAGTTGAATGCCGCCGTCACACCGGCGGCATCGTTGTAAGCCGCCTCCAGAACAGCCTCGTCCTTGACGAGATCGACACCGATCAGCAGTGCGCCGCCCTCACCGAGTAGTCCGCGAATTCGGCGCAAGAGGCGCAGTGCCTGCTCCGGCTCGAAATTGCCGATCGACGATCCCGGGTAGAAACCCAGGCGCTGCCCTCGCGGCACATCGGCGGGCAACTCAATTTCATCTTCGAGATCCGCGCTGACAACGTGAATGTCGAGCGCCGGATACGTGCAGCGCAGACCATTCGCGGCATCGCGCACGAAGTCGGACGCGATATCGACCGCGACGAAGCACTTGGGCTCAATGAGCGCGCAAAGCGCCCGCGCTTTCTCGCAGTTGCCCGCGCCGAACTCGATCAGCGTCGCCCCGTCGCCGATGCTTCCGGCGATATCGCCGGCATACTCGGACATGATCGCCATTTCGGTCCGCGTCGGATAATACTCGGGCAGGCCGGTAATGCGCTCAAACAGCGCGGATCCCTGCAAATCGTAGAAATACTTCGGTGAGATTTCGGCCTGCGCCGCACACAGGCCAGCGATGATTTCTTCATCATTCGGTGAGCGGTCGCTCGGTCGTTCGCGGGTGGCCAGCAGCGAATAAAGACTTGCATCATTCACGATCGCCCCTTTCGAATAAACGCGGCAGCATGACGCCGCCGCTTTGTGTTCATTCGGACTTAGTCAATCATTCGCGCCAAACGTTGCCTCGATTTGGTTATTTCCGGTCACGGACGGGATTTCCCGCCCGCCAGGCCTGCGCTTGCGTGACCGTCCGTCGAATGAGAACGCAGCCTAGCGGCGGGAATCGTCAGGATGCCGGTCGTCACGGTCGCGAACGCCATCGCGGTCGCGGTCATGATCGCGGTCGCGATCACCGCGATGTTCGTCGCGGTAGTCACTTCGATAATCGCCGCGATCACGATAAGGAGCGTCGTAGGCAATGCAGCCGGATAACAGGCCGACAACGACGCCGAGCAACAAGGCGAGCTTTTTCATGTTTTCTCCAGATCAAAGTAATTGCATCACGGGGTTGACCGCCAAAGGCCGCGACTGCATGTGCGGCGCCGAGCGCCCCGGAACTGACTTCCTGATTCAATAGCGATTGGGATTGTTCGGCGCCCTGTCATATCGATCGGGAACGCCGTCATGGTCGCGATCACCGTGTTGCCAGTGGCCCCGCTCCAGATACCATTGCCCGTTGCGCTCGACCCAAGTGTGCGGGTTGTAGTGGTAGCCATGACGTTCGCGCAGCCAGTATCCGTTGACCCAGTAGTAATGGCGGTGCCGCCACTCCCAGTGGCCCGGTGCCCAGACGTAACCCGGGCGATGCCCCGGAACCATTTCCTCGCGCGGCGGAGGCGGCGCGATGCGCACATACGCCTGGGCAGCGGCCGGTACCGCAACCGCAGTAAGTGACACGGCAATGACAGCCGCCAGAATCATCTTCCTGATCATCTTTCACTCCTTAGGGGTATAAGCATTTAGCTTGTAGCAAGGGCCGTTGCGCGGTCTGTGCGTCAGCACGCTTTGGCGCCGGCTGGCCGGCGCTCCAGCGGTAATCGTCGGCCGCATAGAGCCGCCACTCGCCATCGCCCAGCAGTTCGAGTACCTGCGGGTGATACTTGAGAATCGATGGGCGATGGCCGACGCTGATCAGTGTCGTGGCGCCGCCGGTCAGCTGCTGATACAAGCTGTCCTCGTTGGCGATATCGAGGGCGCTGGTCGCCTCGTCGAGAATTGCGTAGCGCGGCGCAACAAGCAGGACGCGGGCGAAAGCGACGCGTTGCTGCTCGCCGACCGAGAGCACCTTGGCCCAGTCGAGCTGCGCATCGAAGCCGCCAAACCGCGTGACGAGATCGGGGAGATTGACGCGTTCGAGAACGCCCTGCAATTCGTCATCGCTAATCTTTCTCTCCGGCTGCGGATAGAGCAGCTGCTCGCGCAGACTGGCCAGCAGCATATAAGGCCGCTGCGGCAGGAAGAGCATTTCGCCGGCATCGGGCCGGATGATGCGGCCGCGACCGGAACGCCACAGGCCGGCCATGGCGCGCAACAAGGAACTTTTCCCGCAGCCGCTGGCACCGACGATCATTACCCCGTGTCCCGGATCAATTGCCAGCGAGAGCTTCTCGACCAGGGTTCGCGCGTGGTTCGGTGTCTGCAGCGTCAGGTCTTCGATCGCCAGGTGCGAGTTGCTGACGAAGACAATGCCATCACCGGGTTTGCGCACCCCACCATCCTTGCGGGCGAGGAATTTGGCAAAGCTGTCGAGACGATCTATGCCGGCGGCAAATTTGCTGAAGCTTTCGAAGTTGTCGATGATCACCGTCAGCGCGCTCAATATCGCCGCAAATGCACCGGCCGCCTGAATCGCCCGCCCGACTTCGAGTTCGCCGGAGAGCACCCGGCCGGCGATGATCGCGCTCGGCAGGACGATGGTCATCAGGCTGAATCCGTATTGGAACAAGTTGAGGTTCAATTGCGCCCGGATCAGCTTGCTACAGTTCTTGAAGACCTCCTCGAAGAAGGTGCCAACCTGCGATGATTCCTGGGCCTCGCCACGGTAGAACGCTATGGCTTCGGCATTTTCCCGGATGCGCACCAGGCTGAAGCGGAAATCGGCTTCACGTTTGAGCTGGTAGAAATTGAGCCCGATCAGGACCTTGCCGAACACCAGAATGGTCACCGCCGTTCCGGCAAAGGCATAGACGACCAGAAAGAAGACAAGCTGCGTCGAAATCGTCCACAACACGCCGCAGAACGCGATGAGCTGCAGCAGCGCGCCGACCAGCACGAGCAGAAACTGCAAGGATTTCTGCGTAAAGGTATTGATATCCTCGGCGACGCGCTGATCCGGGTTGTCGATCTCGACGCTGGAATTGAGTTCGTAATAGGCGCGATGGCTGAAATAGCTGCCAAGGAAACTGCGCGTCAGCCAGCGCCGCCAATTCAGACCGAGCTTGTCGCGCACATAGTAATAGAACGCGTATATCGGAACGGCAAAGACGAGGATTGCCAGGCACTCGGCGATCGACTTCCAGAAACGGTCAGCGTCCTTGGCGGCGAGCGCCGACGTGAATTCCCCGCTCAGCTGGTTGAACAGCACCGAGAATCCGGTCTGCCCGAGCAGCAACAAGACCAATAGAACCAGCAGTCCGGTAGCTGGCCACTTCTCGTCGCGCAGCCAATAGGGTGCGGCGATGGCCCGGAAGCGCTGCCACAGGCGAACATTGAAGCGGATCACCAACGGCAATCAGAGAGCGCCGACAGGCGAACGCAACGAACAAAGGTCTGACTCATGGCTTGCTCCTGAAAGATCAACCATGAGTCGGCGCCGCCTTCGCATGCGCCAGTCCGGCAACTTGCCAAACCCCCTGATCGTGCAGCGATGATCAATCCCCGCGCGGGTTGTCGTCTGTCCTCCAGCGCACAGACCCGCTGCTTCCGACACTGGCTCCAATGACCCGCTCTGACTGGCCAGGCATGCCCTTTGTATGTTCGTTAGCGCACCGAGATCCATCGGCTTGGCATGGGATAGTTTGATCGCCATAAAGCACGAATCGGAGCCCTGCCTTTTGCAGGCAGGGCGAAAGCGCGCAACCGCGCATGAGTGAATTCGGAAAGGGAAACACAATGTCAGACAAATACAAATTGACCGCTATTTCGCTGCTTCTGCTTTTTGGACTTGTTGCCTGCGACAACCAGAAACCGGCAGAGAGCGCCGGGAAGAAGATCGACCAGACAGCTAATGACGCTGGCAAGAAGATCAATGAAACGGCGGAAAAGGTCGGTGAAAAACTCAAGGAGCAAAGCGCCAAGACCGGCGCGGCGATCGATGATGCCGAGATTACGGCCAAGATCAAGGCCGCCATCTTCGCCGAACCGGGTTTGAAGACCCTGCAGATCGGCGTCGATACGGTCGCTGGCGTCGTGACCTTGACCGGATCGGTCGACACCACGATGAACAGCGACGTGGCGAAATCTATCGCCGGCGCCGTGGCGGGAGTCAAAGAGGTCAAGAACCAGCTCGTCGTCAAGCCAAGTAAATAGGATCAATCGATTGCTCCTGGCCGAACTGGTCGTGCGATCAGTTCGGCTCACTCGTCAGGAATGCTTATGCAGATAAAAGCGCGTTGTGTCGTCTCACTGATCGCCGGCATCGCGATCCTGGCCTTCAGCGGCTGGGCCGGCGCCGATCCACCGGCGCGTGTCGCGCGTCTCGGCTATGTGAACGGCGGAGTCAGTCTCTCGCCTGCCGGCGAGAACGATTGGGACCAGGCGACGATCAACCGTCCGCTCACCAGCGGCGACCGTCTGTGGACGGACGCCGGCGCGCGCGCTGAAATCCAGATCGGGGGCGCGACGGTACGCATGAACGCCGCTACCAGCACATCGATTCTCAACCTCGACGATCGGATCGCCCAATTGCAATTGACCCAAGGCATGTTGAATGTCCGCGTGCGCCGTCTCGACCCCGATCAGGCATTCGAAGTGGACACGCCGAATCTCGCCTTTACCCTCAGAAAACCGGGCGAATATCGGATTACCGTCGATCCCGATGGCAACGCCACGAGCATTTTCGTGCGTCAGGGCCAGGGTGAAATTAATGGCGAAGGCGCGGCATATACGATCGATTCGCGGCAGGCCTATCGCTTTACCGGGACCGGTCTGCGCGACTACCAGTTGATCGCCGCGCCGCGCCCCGATGAATTCGATCGCTGGGCCAGCGCGCGCGACGGCCCTTACGATCGTCCGAGCGCAGCCCGCTATGTATCGCCGGACGTTGTCGGTTATCAGGACCTCGATGCGAACGGAAGCTGGCTCGACGACGCGCGCTATGGAAAGGCCTGGGTTCCGAGTCATGTGGCCGCCGACTGGGCGCCCTACCGCGACGGACATTGGGCCTGGGTCGACCCGTGGGGCTGGACATGGATCGATGATGCCCCGTGGGGCTTCGCCGTCTCGCATTACGGCCGCTGGGCACACCTGCGCGACAGGTGGGGCTGGGTTCCGGGCCCGGTGCGTGGCCGCGCCTACTATGCGCCGGCACTCGTCGCTTTTGTCGGCGGCAGCAACTTCGAGTTGAGCCTATCCGGCGGCCGGGTCGGCGGTATTGCCTGGTTCCCGCTGGCACCGCGCGAAGTCTATCGGCCGGCGTATCCCGTCAGCCGCGGCTACTACCAAAACGTCAACCGCAGCAACACCGTGATCAGCAACATCGTCATCAACAATACCTACATCAACAAGACCACCAACATCGTTTACGCCAACCGCCAGGTCCCCGGTGCGATTGTCGCGGTGCCAACAACGACATTCGTACAGTCCCAACCCGTGGGCAGGGCCGCGCAGCGGATTCCACGCGATCGGATCGCCAGTGGTCCGGTGGCAACCTCACCCGCAGTGGCGCCGACCGAGAAAAGCATTCGCGGCAACGCCGAAGCGGGCGGCAAACCACCGGCGCGCGTTTTCGAGCGGCAGGTCATCGCCCGTTCCGCGCCGCCGGCAGCTCACCCCGGTTTCGTGGCGCAACAGCAACTACTGGCTGCGCAGCCCGGCAAACCGCTCGACGAAGCCGCACGCAAGGAATTGAAACCGGCAGCCGCCGGACCCGCGCCGATCGTCAAGGTGCTCACGCCGTCGCAGGAAGGGCGCCCCACGGCGCGTCCGGCAGCGCCGGCAACACCCTCTGCTGCGATAGCAGAATCCGCGCGCGGACGCTCCGATCAGCGCGGCAATGCGGCACCGCGCGGCCAGGCAACAGCGCCACCGATGCCTGCGGCGCCGCTGCGCCCCAGCCCGCCGCAACCGTTGCCCGTACCCGCGCCGGCAGTGCCCGAGCAACGCGGCCGACCGGTCGCTGTGCCGCCCCCCGTGCCGACGTCACCGCAAAACGCGCAAGCTGCCCCACCAGCGGCCGCCGAAGCGCGTGGCAGGCCGGAGCAGCGCACGCCCGAACCAAGAATCGCCCCGCCAGCGCTCTCGCCCGTACCGGCGGCGCCGCCGGAACCCCGCGCCAGACAGGCGCCGCACCCACCAGCCGCCGCGCCGTCACCGCCAGCGCAGCACCCGGCCGAACCGCGGCTTGCTCCCGCGCACGAGGCGCGGCCCGTGCCGCCCAGGGAAGCGTCACCGGCGCATGCCGCTCCTCCGGCGCCGATCGCAGCGCCGACGAGACCCGCACCGCCGGTGAGGCAAGCCGAACCGCGTCCGCCTGTTGCAGCGCCACCTGCACGCCCGCCGCAAGCCGCACCGCATGTCCAGGAGCCAAGGCCTGAGGCGGGACGGCCGAATGAACACGGCGGAGACAGGCAGAAACGCGAGGAAGAGAACCGCAAGCCGGAGAAGTAGCGCCGCGTCGCTCAAAGGCCGCTAGACAAAGGGGCTGACGTCTGCGCGTCAAGCCCCTCTTCTTTGGCGCCAGCAGATGCCGACAGCTTTAAGCAAGAGTGATGCACGTTCGTAGGCCAGGAACTTGAATTCCCGCCGGCAAGCCGCCATCTGCCGCCGTGATCGACCAACTCCTTTCTCCACGGTTCGCCGCGAAAGCTTGGTCCCATGCCAGTGATTGGTTTCATTATCATATTGATTGCGAAAGCCGTCTCGAACGGGTAGATTTGCGTATCGAATAAGACGGCTCTTCGGGGACAAGACCTTTTGCAGGGATCCCGAAGAAACAAGTTCTTGTCGCCATCTTCTCCACCGTAGAGATCACGTCGAATCTAAAACAGGGGGTATCGCTATGAAGAAGCCAAGTCTGGGCTCACTTGCTGTGGGCTTGATTCCGTTCGTTGCAGTCTGCTTTTCCGTGCCGCTTTGGGATCGCCTCTATCCCATGGTCCTGGGCCTGCCCTTCAATCTCTTCTGGTTGATTTCATGGATTCTGCTGACGCCACTTTGTATGTGGTGGGCATATAACATTGAAGTGGCCCGTAACCCCGAGACGCTCGTCAACGCAAAAGAGGTAACAAAATGAGCCCGAGCGCGATTGCCCTGTCTGTCATCTTTGGTATTGTTTTAGTGGGTTCAACTGCCGGGTTCATTGCCGGTACTCGCCATAAGATGAACCTGGAACAATGGACCGTGGGGGGTCGAGGCTTTGGCTTGGTCCTGGTTTGGCTGCTCATGGCCGGCGAAGTGTACACAACCTTCGCCTTCCTTGGCGCCAGCGGCTGGGCCTATTCCCGGGGCGGCCCCACGCTCTATATCATTGCCTATCTGGTTCTCGCCTACGCAGGCTCATTCTATTTCCTGCCCAACATTTGGGAAGTGGGCAAGAAATTCAGCATGCAGACCGAGTCGGATTATTTTGAGAAGCGCTACGGCAGCAAGCTTATGGGCGCTTTCGTGGCGCTGGTCGGCGTCATCTTCATCATCCCCTACCTGCAACTCCAGGTGACTGGCCTGGGGCTCATCGTCAATGTGGCGAGTTTCAACGGCATCGATCGCAGCACGGCAATGGCCATCGGCATGGCGCTGGTGGCAGGTTTCGTATTTTCCAGCGGTGTGCGCGGCGTGGCATGGGTCAGTGCGCTCAAAGATGTTCTGATGTTGTTTGCCGCGATATTCCTCGGCATCGGCATTCCCTATGCGTACTTCGGAGGGATCGGCGAGATGTTTACGGCGCTGGCCAATCTCAATCCCAGCCATCTGGTGATGCCGGGATCGACAAAGAATATGGGCCATTCCTGGTACATTTCCACCGTTCTCCTGACCTCTTTCGGCTTCTATATGTGGCCGCACCTGTTTGGCGCCACGTTTACCGCGAAGAGCGGAAACACCTTGCGCCGTAATTCAGTCATCATGCCGCTTTACACGATTTCACTGCCTTTGATTTTCTTCGTCGGGTTTGCCTCGATTATGGTTATCCCCGGCTTGAGCAACGGCGACATGTCTCTGCTTACGGTGGTGCAGAAGACTTATCCTGCATGGTTTCTGGGGTTGATCGGCGGAGCCGGCGCAATCACCGCAATGGTCCCCGCCGCCATCCTTACGCTTACTGCGTCAACCTTGTTTGTCAAGAATTTCTATCGTCCTGTTTTCGCGCCGTCCATGACCGATGACCAGGTAGCAAAAATGGCCAAGATTCTCGTGGTCGTGATAAGCGCCATCACCCTTTATTTCGCCATCTACAGTTCCACGACGCTCGTGAGCCTTCTTCTGCTCGGCTATGCTGGCGTGACGCAATTCTTCCCCGGCGTGATATTCGGACTCTACTGGCGGCGAGTTACGTTGGCCGGTGTTTTCACGGGCATGATTGTCGGTGTTGCGACGGTTGCATTCCTCTCGCTCAACAAGATGGATCCTTTCCTCGGGCTGAATGCCGGCTTCTTTGCATTGTGCGTGAACATGGCAATCACGGTCGTGCTGAGTCTGCTTACGCCCATGCGCGCGAACCCATTTGACGATGATGCAGAAGTGGTGGCGGCCAAATGAAGCCCTGCACAAACCACAAGCCTGAAGAGAGCATCGCCGCCCATTTTGCGGAGGCTGTTGAGTGGCGGCGTCAATTGCATCGGAATCCACAGCCAGCCTGGCTTGAATTCTTCGCCACGGCATTTGTGGCGGAGAAGCTGGATGCGTGGGGCTACGACCTCCTGTTGGGCAAAGACATCATCGCCACGGACAAGCGCTTGCTCGTACCCGATCCGGAACTCCTCCAGGCTGAATACGATCGGGCGCTGAAGGCCGGCGTAAAGGAAGAATTCCTTGCGCCGTCCAAAGGCGGATTCACGGGCGTTGTCGGCGTGCTGAAGGGCGGACTTCCCGGCCCGACAGTCGGTTTCCGTTTCGACATGGATGCCCTGGATGTCGTCGAGTCGAACGACCCGTCGCATCGCCCCGCAAAGGCCGGATTCGTTTCACAGGCGCCGGGCTATGGGCACATGTGCGGACATGACTGCCATATGGCGACAGGACTGCTGCTGGCCAGGTATTTCGCCGAGAACAGGGATCAACTGAAGGGCACGGTCAAGTTCCTGTTCCAGCCGAACGAAGAGAACTTGAGCGGCGCCTCGACGATGGTGGAAAAGGGGCTTGTTGACGATCTCGCGTATTTCTTCAGCGCTCATGTGGGGATCAATGCCAAGGAAACCGGACAGATCGCCATCGATGTGCACAGCTTCATGGCCATGTCCCGGTTTGAGGTGACCTACAAGGGGCGTTCAACTCACGCCGCCTTGCGCCCGAATGAGGGAAAGAATGCCCTTTTGGGCGCTTGCGCGGCAATTACGAACCTTTATGCCATTGCCCGGCACGGTCTGGGCGCCTCACGCGTCAACGTCGGGATCATGCAGGCTGGCACCACCTGGAACATCATTCCCGACAAAGCGTATTTCCGCATGGAGACACGCGGAGTCACCAACGAGATCAATGACTACATGGTGAAAAAATCCATGGAGGTGTTGCAAGGCGCTGCAACGATGTATGACCTCGAGGTCGAAATCAAGCCTGCTGCAACCTCCCTGACCGGGCGAAGTTCTCCTGAACTGATAGAGATCGGGATGCGTGTTGCGCGGACCCTGCCTTCAGTGACCGAGGTCATCGCAGAGACCGCTTTCAATGCTTCCGAAGATGCGACGCTTATGATGGAACGCGTGCAGGCCAAGGGCGGCAAAGCCATGTACGTGCTGTTTGGCACGCCTGTTGGCGGAGGGCACCATAGCACAACCTTCGATTGTGATGAACAGGTTCTCCAGAACGGTGCAGAATTCTTCGCCGCGATGCATAAAGCCGTCACTCAGTAGGCTTGTCGGTTCGGCCATGCTTGCCTCGCTGGGTGGTCGCCTTGCGTGATTACCCGCCATCCTCGAGTCACTGAACTCCGTAATTTCCGTGGTCCTATGCGGAAATTACGGATTCCGAAAATCGGAAAGTGAGCATTCGAACACTCGCCGGGAAGCGCTATTCCGCGCCTGGCAGCACATTGACCCGGCACGTTGAGAAGATGACTCGGCGTTACTGAACGACCGCCTCTTGCTATCCCCTATGGCCGCAACGGTTCGGTTGTTGCCTGATTTTGAATAAGGCGTTGATTACCATCTACCATGTCGCAGGACGAACTTCCACCACGATGGTCGAGCCCGGTTGCTGTGACATACGAACCAGCCCTCTTTGTCCGGAAAATTCATAGACCACGTCATACCCGACGAATACTTGTTGTGGTTCGGAAATCACCTGACAGACCGGGGTGTTCTGCGAACTATTGGCAATCGCATTCCCGGCCAGAGCGCCGCCTACAGCGCCAGCTGCCGTGGCCACCGTCTTGCCTTTTCCTCGCCCAATCTGGTTGCCAAGCAGGCCGCCAGCGACCCCGCCAATAATCGTGCCGGCAACACTCGCTCCCTGGGATGGAGGCTGTCTGTCGCATACCTGGCGCTCTCTCATTTCAGTTTGGTACGCTGGCGTGGCGGACAGGACCGGAATGGTAAATTTGGGCACCGAATTGACCGGTACCGGAGGCGGTGGCTGGTAGCCGGGAGGCGGGTAGGCCTGGGGCGGCGCTACCGGATATTGGGCAGCAGCCGATCCCGATACCAAAATCAACAGAGCAATCTTCAGCGTATTTTTCATCGCGATCCAAAGCCTCCCAACGGACATCTCAAAGATTACAACAGAGTATTCAAGTCAGCCAGAAGAAATTTGCGAACGGAGGCCCAGCCCCGCTGACTCTCGGACGTTCGTTCGCTAGCGCACAGAGTGGCTTGGAAAATGAGGCAACAATCGCAGCCTAGCAAGAACAATATGCGCATCAACTCGGTCTTGGGCCTGTCCTCGCCGGCTCGAGACGTCGATCAGTCTGAAAACTCCTTCGGGTAGCCTGAGCCTTTCTGCTCGCTTCCGGCGGATTTGTTCCGTCAATGGAGGTGGCCTGGCAATGCGACACACGCTGTTACCGATTTTAGCCTTCATGGCGTTCGCCGCAATCCCCGCGTATTCCGCAAATTATCCCGTTGACATGACACACACCGTCGATGCCGCTTACCGTTCGGCAATCGACGAGGCGCGGGCCGGCCGGCTTGAACAGGGCCTCGCCGGGTTGCGCTCCTTGAGCGCGCGGTATCCCGAACGTCAGGATATGCTCGGCGACCTGGCCGTCGTTCTGGGCTGGGCCGGGAACGATCTGGCGGCGCTCGCCTTGCTCGACCGGATCGCGCTCCCGGCGGCGCCCTCGTACGTCGTCGAGGGACTGGCGAATTCGGCGCGCCATCTGCACCGCTACGATTTGGCGGAGTCGCTCTATCGCAACGCTCTGGTGCGCTTTCCGGGCCGCCGCGAACTGCAAATCGGGTTGGCCTACACCCTGCTCGACACGCAGAACTTCGATGCGGCCGCAGTGCTGGTCGCCGACCTGCGCTCGCGGTTTCCGGACGACGCGGCGGTGCTGATCGTGTTTGCCGAGCTTGCTTCCGCGAGACACGAGTACTTCGCAGCGCTGGCCGCGTATCAATCGCTGCTCGCCAAGCAGGCGACAAATCACGAGGCCCTGCGCGGGAAGATCCGGACGCTTGCGCGCCTCGGCACCCCGCAACTGGCCATCGAACTCGCCGATCGCAATCCCGGCGTGATGACGCCCGAGGAGCGTGAAGTCATCGCTGCCGACGTAACCGCACACCAGATACGCTGGGGTGCGATTGCCGCCGACACCGGGCGTGGAACGGCGCGCTTCGCGACAATCGATCGCGCGCTTGAGTCGAGCGCCGTCGCCGGTGCACGCGCGCTCGACCCTCCGACCAGCTTGAGCGCCGCCGAGCGCCAGCTCGCGCTCGATCGCATCAGCGCATTGCGCGAGCGCTATCGAATGCAGGAGGCGATCGAACTTTACGAGGCGCTTGCCTTGCGTGCCGAACCGATCCCCGCTTATGCGCAGTCCGCAGCGGCATCCGCTTACCTCTACCTCGAGCGGCCCGAAAGGGCGCGTGACCTGTACCGCCAGGCCTTGCTTACCGACCCGACCAATCTCGAATCGCAGATCGGGCTTTTCTATGCGCTCGCCGAGTGCGAAGAACACGATGCGGCGCTGGCGCAGATCGAGGGCACGCTGGCGACCACACCGCAATGGATAGCCGCCTGGAGCCCGGTTACCGTGCGCGACAACCCAGCTTACGCGCGCGTCCTGGCCGCGCGCGCGATGGCGCCGCTGTTTGCGGATCGCCCCGGCGAAGCCGAGCAGCGGCTGCACGATCTGTCAGTCCAGATACCCTACAACACGGAGGTGCGCACCGACTGGGCGAGCTCGATGCGCGCTCGCGGCTGGCCGCGCCTCGCCGAGCAGGAATTGCGGTGGATACTGGCCGTCGATCCGGGCAACAGCGGCGCGCTCGGCGAGCGCGCCGGCGCGCTGCTGGAGATGCGCGACTACCGCGCCGCCGATGCAGCGCTGGCCCTGGCGCAATCGGTGGCCGCCGAAGACGGACGCGTGGTGCGCGCCGCCCGCCTGGCGGAGGTCAGCAAGATGCGCGAGTTGATTGTCGATGGCAGCTACGGCCGATCGACCGGCGGTCCGAGCGGCACGCGCGATTACGCGGTGGAGAGCTGGCTTTTCTCCAGCCCCCTCGCCGATAACTACCGAGCCTACGCCCATGCCTTCGACGCACAAGCCAAATACGACAACGGCACCGGCAAACGCGAGCGCGGCGGCGTCGGACTGGAATACCGCTCGCCGCTGATCAGTGCGCGCGCGGAGATTTCCCACGACATCAACGAAAGCAAGACCGCCGGCGCGCTTTCGTTCGCCGTCACGCCCGACGACTTCTGGACCTTCCGCGGCGAATACGATCAATCGGCCAATCAGACGCCGCTCGACGCGACCCTTGCCGGCATCGACGCGCACCGGCTTGCCGGCGAGGTGGTCTGGCGCGGGAGTGAATCGCGCAGCGCTTCGGTCGCCATTGATACGATGGATTTCAGCGACGGCAATCGCCGCGACAGCGCATCCGCGCGCTGGACCGAGCGCGTCGTCACCGGCCCGGTGTACAAGCTCGACATCACCGGCGGCTTGTACGCCTCGCGCAATTCGCAGGCCACCACGTCGTATTTCAACCCGACGCGTGACTTCTCGCCGACGCTCGAGATTGCCAACGAATGGTTGCAGTGGCGGCGCTATACCCGTTCGTTTGTCCACCGCGTGGTGGTCACCGGCGGCGATTATGCGCAGCAAGGATTTGCGACGAAACCGGTCTTCGGCGTGCGTTACGAGCAGGAATGGGCTGCCGACGACCGCCTGACCTTGCGTTACGGAATCGGCCGTGGCGAGCATCCGTACGACGGCGTGCAGACGACGCGCAATTTCGCGTATTTCTATCTCGACTGGAAATTCTAAAGATGCGCCGACTCGCTTTGATGACCTTTCTTCTGGCCGCGTGCATGGCGCAGGCGGTGGCCGCCGGGCGCGATTCGGCGCTGGCCGACCCGTACGCCGAGCCGGGCAGCTTTGTCGTGCTCTCCTATCACGAAGCGCGCGACGACGTGCGCGACTACCCGGATCCCTACGCCGTCGACAGTGCGGCGCTCGTTCAACAGTTCGCGTGGTTGCGCGGAAACGGCTACACGCCGGTCAGCATCGACGCGATCATCAGCGCGCGTGCCGGCGGGAAGCCGTTGCCGCCACACGCGGTCCTCCTCAGTTTCGATGACGCCTATCTGTCGTTCTACACCCGCGTCTACCCGCTGCTGCGCGAGTTCGGCTTCCCGGCCGTGCTGGCCGTGGTCGGTCGATGGATCGACGCGCCGCACGGCGCAGCGACGCCGTATGGCGAAAAAGGCACGGTCCCGGACGCCGACTTCCCGAGCTGGCGCGAGCTGCGCGAGATGGCCGACTCGGGTCTCGTCGAAATCGCTTCGCATACCTTTGACCTGCACCATGGCATCCTCGCCAATCCGCAGGGCAATCTGCAGCCGGCGGCAACGGCTCGCAAGTACGATGCCGCAAACGGCAGCTACGAGAGCGATGCCAGCTGGCGAGCGCGGGTCGGCGCCGACCTCGCGCGCAATTCCGAAGTCATTGCACGCGAAACGGGGCGGCGCCCGCGCGTCATCGTCTGGCCCTATGGCAGTTACAACGGCAAGCTGCTGCGCATCGCCCGCGAGTCGGGCATGCCGATGGCGCTGACGCTCGACGATGGCCCCAACACGCCCGACGTTCCGCTCACCGCCGTGCGACGCGTGCTGATCGAACATGACCCCTCGTTGGCCGAGTTCGCCGTCGAGGTGCGCGGACCGCGCACGCGCGAACCGGTGCGCGTCGTGCAGGTCGATCTCGATGAAATCTACAGCGCCGATCCGCTGCGTCAGGAAAGCAATCTGTCGGCCCTGCTCGATCGCATCGAAGTGCTCAAGCCGACGCACGTCTTCCTGCGGGCGACGACCGGCATCCGCGTTGACAACAACGCCGCCGCCTATTTCCCGAACCGCTACTTGCCGATGCGCGGCGACCTGTTCAATCGAACCGCATGGCAACTGGCTTCGCGCACCGATGTCAAGGTGTTCGCGGTGATGCCGCTCGCCGGTCTCGGCGTGACGCAAGAGCGCATCGGCGAAATCTACGAGGATCTGGCACGCCACGCGAATTTTGATGGCGTGGTCTTCGACGCGAGGCCCGATTCCGGCGAAGCCCTTGATGCCGCCAGCCTGGAATTGACGCGCCGGCTCGCGGCGCGCATGCGCGCCTTCCGCATGCCTATGGCGGCCGGACGCGTCCTGAATTTCGACCCGTCTGCGCAGAGAACAGACCGGTTGCCAGGCGCGGTACCAGGCATTGCGGATGCCATCGGGGAATACGACTACGTCGCTCTGATGATCCGGCCTGAAGCGGCAGTCGACGCTGCATCGCTGGCGGCTCTGGGCAGTTCCCTCGGTCAGGCCGGCGGCCTTCCTGACATCTGGAACAAAGTCATTTTCATGCTGCCCGGCGAATCATGGCCGGCGGATCGCGCGCACCCCGCCACGATTGCCCGGCAGATGCGAGCGCTGCAGCTGGAAGGCGCGCTCAACTTCGGCTACCAGTCGGCCGATTTTCTGGGCGACAGCGCTCCCCTCGAAGCTCTGGCGCCGGCCATGTCCCTGCGCGTTTATCCACCACGGTTGAAAGAGAAGGAAGAATGATGCCGGATCCCGGAACGTCGCCGGTCGAGTTCTTCTCGGCGTACTCCTACTACTATCCGCTGTTCATGGCGCATCTGTGGATGATCGGTGCCGTGTTCTACTATTTCCGCTATGAGCGGCCGTCAAAGGAATTTCGCGATCTGTCGCACGGCGAACCTGAACCGCCGCCGGCGCTGCCCGAGTATCCGCCGGTAACCGTCATTGTGCCCTGTCACAACGAAGGCCGCGATATCGAAGATACGGTCGAGTACCTGCTCGCTTCGACCTACCCCGATTTCGACATCCTGCTGGTCAACGACGGCAGCGCCGACGAGACGCGAAACATCCTCGACGCACTCGCAGCGCGGTATCCGCAAGTGCGGGTCATTCACTGCGCGCGAAATCAGGGCAAGGCCGTGGCGCTGACCACGGCGTCGCTGATGACGCCGGCGCAATATCTGTGCTGCATCGACGCCGACGCGCTGCTCGATCCACAGGCGCTGTCATGGATGATGACGCACTTCGTCAATCCGCGCGTCGGCGCGGTCACCGGCAATCCGCGCGTACGTAACCGCTCGACGCTGCTCGGCAAACTGCAGGTCGGCGAGTATTCGTCGATCGTCGGACTGATCAAGCGCGCGCAGCGAACCTACGGGCGCATCTTCACCGTCTCGGGTGTCGTCGCGTGTTTTCGCAAGGAGGCCCTGCACGACGTCGGCTACTGGAGCTCGGACATGCTGACGGAAGACATCGATGTCAGCTGGAAGCTCCAGCTCCGGCACTGGGACGTGCGCTTCGAACCGAAAGCGCAGTGCTGGATTCTCGCGCCCGAAACCCTGCGCGGACTCTGGCAGCAGCGGCTGCGCTGGGCGACCGGCGGCATCCAGGTGATGATGAAGAACTGGCGTATCGAGCACCTCTGGGAAGCGCGCCGGATGTGGCCGGTGCTGCTCGAGTTCGTGCTGAGCGTCTTGTGGGCCTACTCGATCCTGATCATCGCGACGTTGTGGCTGGTCGGCTTTGTCGTCGAACTGCCGCCGGAATACAGCGTGCCGACTTTTCTTTCGGGCTGGAACGGGGTCATGGTCGGCACCACCTGTCTGATGCAGATCGGCGTCAGCCTCGCGCTCGATGCGCGTTATGACAAAGGCGCGCTCAGGAGTTTCTACTGGATGATCTGGTACCCGCTGGCGTACTGGATTCTCAACATGATCACCACAATTGTGGCGGCGCCGCGCGCACTGCTGCGAAACACCAAGAAGAGGGCACGATGGATCAGTCCGGACCGCGGCATATTGCCCTGAAATCCCCGCTCATCGAGCGCCCCGATTTGCAGTCGCCGCGACAGCGGAAACTGTACGGCGCACTGACCCTCGTCTTCTGGGCTTTCTGGGTCTACCTGTGGGTGCCGCTGCTCGCCTTGCTGGCGTGGTCGCTCGGTGTCCAGCAGGCCTTCAAGTACATGGTCGTGCTCGGGGGGTATCACGACGTGATCAGGGTGATCGGCATGTATAGCCTGATCGTGCTGCTGCTCGGCGGCGGACTGGTCGTGTGGGCGGCCTACAACATCTTCCGCTTTCGTGGGGTCGAACGGCGCACCGGGTCTTTGCCGGTTACGCCGGCCCAGATCGGGCGCGATTTCGGTCAGGATCCGCGCTCGGTGGCGCTCTGGCAAGGCGAGAAACGGCTGTGCATCAGTCACGATGCCAAAGGTCGAATCGCGCAGGTCGAAATTCTCACAACCGCGCCAACGATTGCCGCTTAGCACCGGGGCGCGATTGCGCAAGTTATTTCCCGTTTGCCTTTTTGTGCTGCTGGTCGCCGGCAATGCCGGCGCGGAGCCGGAGGAGGATCACCGCGCGTGGCAGCACGGCATCGACGTGATCCGCATCGGCGAAAAGCTTCTGGTCGTGTGGGGCAGCCCCGGCAATCCGCCGCGGGCCAATCCGGGTGGCGACTGGCAGCACGATGTGTTCTATGCGTGGCTGAAGGCCGGCGCCGGCGAAGAAGCCGCACTCGGCGCGCCGCAAATCCTCGTGTCCCGCCCGGAAGCGCAGGAACCGCCGAGCATCGCGATCAATGCCGCCGGAACGCTGCTGATGACCAGCGAAGACGGCGAGAATGGAATCAATCAGCGCGCGGGTCTGTGGGACAGCGGCTTGCGGGTGCTGCGCAAGTACCCGTTCACGATCAAGCGCGGCGGCCATTCGGGCCACGTCGCGGCGATGGCTGACCGGTTTCTGGTGGCCTACGGCGAAGGCTGGGTGGAGCGCGGCGGCTTTCTCGACCGTGGCACCGGGAAAGACATTTATGTCCGCATCGTCGAGAACGACGGCGCCCGGCGCAGGGAAACGAAGATCGCCGCCGGTCACCGCGACGGCTGGCCTCTGGTCGCCGGCTCCGAGCGAAACTGGCTGGTCGTGTGGCAACGCTATCCCGAGATGAGCTTGCACAGCGCACTGATCGCCGCGACCGGCAAAGTGACTCGGCAGTTGCAGATCAGCGAGCACATGCCAGTCAGATACGCCTACGATGTCGAGTATCTTCCAGCGCTGGCATCGTACGTGGTGGCGGGTTCGTCGGGTCAAGGCGGGTTCATTGCCCTGCTCAGCCTGGCCGGCGAGGTCGAAAAAATCCAGTACGGCTTGCCGCCGATGGCCAGTGAAAGCCGCATCCTCGCGCATTGCGATGAGGCGCAGTGCATCGGCGTTTATCCGGTCCGGCCGCGTGGGGTCGCGGTGGTCCGCCTGAAACCCGGCGCAATTGAATTGCTGAAGCTCATCGATCACCCGTATGCCTGGGACTACACCGGTACGTCCGGCGCTTTTGTGACGCCGGATCAGGTCATCTTCGTCACGCTATCGACGAGCGGGATAAAGCTGGTGCCGATCAATCTACAGTGAATCACTATCACTGTGTGCGTGGTCGAACGGAACGCTTTGCCAAACGGCGGTATAAATGAACCCATGGCCGCGAGTTGAAGAAGTCGAATACGCAATTAACTCGAGCCCGCGCGGCCAACCGGCTGCGCCACATACCGTTGAGGAAACTGAACATGCTCTATACGATCGCTGTCGTTCTTTTCGCCTTGTGGCTATTTGGCATGGTCACCTCCTACACGATGGTTGGTCTCATCCATGTCGTGATCGTGATCGCCATTTCCGTTGCGCTGCTGCGAGCCATCGGCGGGCGAAGCTCGGTGTAAGGCGTAAGGCCGCACGCCGGCCTGGCGCAGGCCTGGCGCAATGGCCCCTGCCGGCCCCGGCAACAGGCCTTCCGGGCGCGACATCGGGAGCCTCGCTTTAATCAATAAACAGACGAATCTCGTCATTGCGCGTACCATCCATTCCATGTGCCTCGTATGGGCATTCTGGATACTCGATGCCTGCCAAGAAAGTTTCGAGAGCGGCCAAGCCGCACCTTCTCGCTTCGCCGATCACCCCTGATGTGCCTTGCGTAGCGTCGGCCGACCGCACCTTCCCGATCGTCGGCATCGGCGCCTCGGCCGGCGGCCTGGCTGCCTTCGAGGCCTTCTTCGCG
This sequence comes from uncultured beta proteobacterium, assembly GCA_903886975.1. Taxonomy (GTDB): domain Bacteria; phylum Pseudomonadota; class Gammaproteobacteria; order Burkholderiales; family Rhodocyclaceae; genus Propionivibrio. The sequence goes on along the minus strand of CAISOB010000004.1, from coordinate 54,649 downwards.
GGCATGCCCGCCGACGCCGAACCCGGCATGGCCTTCGTCCTGGTGCAGCACCTCGCGCCGGACCACAAGAGCCTGCTCACCGAGCTCATCCAGCGCTACACCCGCATGCAGGTCTTCGAGGTCGGCGACGGCATGGTGGTGCAGGTCAACTGCGCCTACATCATCCCGCCCAACTATGACATGGCTTTTCTCAACGGCGCGCTGCACCTGCTCGAACCGACGGCGCCGCGCGGCCATCGCCTGCCGATCGATTTCTTCTTCCGCTCGCTGGCGCAGGATCAGCGCGAGCGGGCCATCGGCATCGTGCTCTCCGGCACCGGCAGCGACGGTACGCTCGGACTGCGCGAGATCAAGGGCCAGGGCGGCATGGTCATGGTGCAGAACCCGGCCTCCTGCGAATTCGACGGGATGCCGTGCAATGCCCTGGCCACCGGCCTCGTCGACTTTGAACTGCCGCCGGCCGAAATGCCCGCCCAGCTGATCGCCTACACCGCGCACGCGTTCGGCAAGCTGCCGCGCGCAGACACCGCGCCGACGCCGAGGAACGAGAGCGCGATCAAGAAGATCTTCATCCTGCTGCGCGCCCAGACCGGACACGATTTCTCGCAATACAAGCCGAGTACCATACACCGCCGCATCGAGCGGCGCATGGCCGTGCACCAGATCGACTCGATCGCCAGCTATCTCAAGTATCTGCAGGAAACAACAGCCGAAGTGGATGCCCTGTTTCGCGACCTGCTGATCGGCGTAACCAATTTTTTCCGCGATCCCGAAGCCTTCCAGATTCTCGAGGATGAAGTCATCCCCCGACTGTTCGCCGACAAGCCGGCCGGCAGCGCGGTGCGGGTCTGGTCGACCGGCTGCTCGACCGGCGAAGAAGCGTATTCGCTCGCCATTCTCCTGCAGGAACGCATGGAGGCGCTCAGGCAGAACTATTCGGTGCAGGTCTTCGCCACCGACATCGACAGCCGCGCGATCGCCGCGGCGCGCACCGGTCTGTATCCGGCCAGCATCGCCGCCGATATTTCGCCGGAACGCCTGGGGCGTTTCTTTACCGCCGTGCCCGACGGCAGCGCCTACCGCATCAACAAGGGCCTGCGCGACATGCTGGTGTTTTCCGAGCAGGACCTGATCAAGGATCCACCGTTTTCCAGGCTCGACCTGATCAGTTGCCGCAACCTGCTGATCTACCTGGGCGCCGACCTGCAGAAAAAACTCATCCCGCTGTTCCACTATGCGCTGAAACCTAATGGCATACTATTCCTCGGCACCTCCGAAGGCGTCGGCGAGTCCGTCGAGCTGTTTGCCGTACTCGACCGCAAGGCCAAGCTGTATCGACGCAGCGGCGACGATCCGGATGCGCGGCGCGCCGCGCCTGGACATCTTCTTCCGCCGGTGACGGCGGCCAGAGACACGGCGCAGGCGAGCGACGCTGCGGACACCGTCAAGGCCGGCCAGCGCGCCAAGCGGCCACTGCGCGAATTGACCGAGCGCGCCCTGCTGCAGGAGATCGCCCCGGCCGCCGCGCTGGTCAACGCGCAGGGCGACATTTTTTACCTGCACGGCCGCACCGGCATGTACCTCGAACCGGCGCCCGGCGAGACGGGCGTCAGCAATATCCTGAAGATGGCCCGCGAAGGGCTGCGGCCCGAGCTTGCCATCGCACTGCACAAAGCGGCCGAGCGTAAAGAGGTCGTTCGCTGCCCGGCTTTGAACGTCAAGACCAACGGCCACTACACCCGGGTCAAGCTGAGCGTCCATCCGCTGCCCGCCGACAGCGCATCGATGTTGGAGCCGGCACAGTCGGCGCTGTATCTGGTCGTCCTCGAAGACACGCCGGCCGCCGAACCGGCATCGGGCAAATCCGGCGCCCGTCCGGCCACGGCGGCGGGCAAGGCCGGGGCCGCCGTCGACGCGCGCATCCTGGCGCTGACCGAGGAACTGCGGGCCAAGGACGAATACCTGCACAGCACGCACGAGGAACTCGAGAGTTCGAACGAAGAGTTGAAATCCTCGAACGAGGAAATGCAGTCGGTCAATGAAGAGCTGCAATCGACGAACGAGGAGCTCGAAACCTCGAAAGAAGAATTGCAGTCGGTCAACGAGGAACTGGCGACGGTTAACGCCGAGCTGCAAACCAAGGTCGTCGATCTGTCGCGCGCCAACAACGACATGAACAACCTGCTCGCCGGCACCGGCATCGGCACGGTCTTTGTCGATCATCAGCTGCGCATCCTGCGCTTCACGCCGGCCGCCAGCGCGGTCATCAACCTGATCCTGAGCGACGTCGGCCGGCCGGTCGCGCACATCGCCTCCAACCTCGTCGGCTACGACAGCCTGGTCGCCGACGTGAAGACCGTGCTCGATACCCTGATCCCCAGCGAGCGCGACGTACAGACCGTCGAGGACGCGTGGTACACGATGCGCATCCAGCCCTACCGCACGCTCGACAACGTTATCGAGGGCGCGGTGATCTCCTTCGTCAACATCACCGAGATCGTGCGCACCCGCGCCGCCCTCGACAACGCCAACAAGCAGTTGCGCCTGGCCGTGGTCGTGCGCGACGCACACGACGCCATCACCGTGCACGATCTCGAGGGCCGCACCCTGGCCTGGAACCCGGGTGCCGCGCGCCTCTACGGCTGGAGCGAAGCCGAAGCCCTGCTGCTCAATCTGCGCGAGCGGATGCCGCCCGGCGGGCATGAAGAAGCTCTGGTCAAGATGCAGCAGCAAGGCGGCGCCGACACGCTGGCGCCGTATCGCACCCGCCGGATTGCCCGGGACGGCACCGTACTCGAGGTCTGGGTGACGGCCACCGCGCTGCTCGACGAGGCCGGGCAGAGGTATGCGATCGCCACGACCGAACGAACCATCGGAGCCCGCGATAAATGACCAGCCACGAAAAGAGCGATCACGCTGCCGAACTTCGCCGGCGAGCTCTGGCGATCGCGGCGGACAATTCCCTCGCCGGCGCGGATGACGCGGCAGCCCTGTCCCCCGAACAGACCCGGCAGATGCTGCACGAACTGCGCGTGCACCAGATCGAACTCGAGATGCAGAACGAGGAACTGCGCCGCACGCAGGTCGAACTCGATGTCTCGCGCGCCCGCTATTTCGATCTCTACGACCTGGCGCCGGTCAGTTACTACACGGTCAGCGAGGCGACCGGGCTGCTGCTCGAAGCCAATCTCGCCGGCGCGACCCTGCTCGGTCTGTCGCGCGCCGATCTGGTTGGCAAGCCGATGACCCGCTTCATCGTCAGTGAAGATCAGGACAGCTATTACCGCTATCGCAAGCAGATCGCCACTTCCGCAGCGCAGTGGTGCGATCTGCACATGCTCAAAGACGACCGGACGCCGTTCTGGGCACGCCTGCGCGTAACCGCGGCAAGCGAGGCCGATGGCACGGCGGTGACGCGCATCATGGTGATCGACATCACCGAGCGCAAACAGATCGAAGTCGAGCGCCTGCTGCTCGATCAGGTCTTGCAGGAGCGCAACACCGAGCTGGAAAACGCCCGGCTCGTCGCCGACAGGGCCAACCTCGCCAAATCGAATTTCCTGTCGGGCATGAGCCATGAACTGCGCACGCCGCTCAGCGCGATTCTCGGCTTTGCCCAGCTCATGGAATCGGGAAATCCGCCGCTGACGCCGGGCCAGCAACGCAACATCGGGCAGATCCTCAAGGCCGGCTGGTACCTGCTCGAGCTGATCAACGAAATACTCGACCTCGCGCTGATCGAATCGGGCAAGCTTTCGCTGTCGGTCGAGCCGGTGTCGCTTTCCGAAATCATGCTCGAATGCCAGAGCATGATCGAGCCCCAGGCGCAAAGCCGCGGCATCAGCGTCACTTTCCCGCGCTTCGAACGCACCCACTACATCAGAGCCGACCGGATCCGCGTCAAGCAGGTGCTGATCAACCTGCTGTCGAACGCGATCAAGTACAACCGGAAGCACGGAACCGTGCTGGTGGCGTGCATCATTCCCGGCCCGGAAAGAATTCGCATCAGCGTGCGCGACACTGGCGCGGGCCTCCTGCCGGAACAGCTGGCGCAGCTCTTCCAACCCTTCAATCGACTGGGCCAAGAGGCCAGCGCCGAACAGGGCACCGGCATCGGCCTTGTCGTTTGCAAGCAACTCGTGGCCCTGATGGGCGGGATCATCGGCGTCGAGAGCACGGTCGGCGAAGGCAGCGAATTCTGGATCGAGCTTAAGCTCGCGGGCGATGCGGAACTCGCTTCGCCGGCACCGCTAGCCGCGGACTGCGTCACCGCGCAGGCGACCGGCGATGCGCCGCTGCGCACCCTGCTCTATGTTGAGGATAACCCCGCCAATCTGATGCTGGTCGAGGACATCATCGCGCGCCGGCCCGAACTGCGCCTGATCAGCGCGCGCGACGGCATCAGCGGCATCAACCTGGCCCGCAGCGCGCAGCCCGATGTCATTCTGATGGACATCAACCTGCCGGGCATCAGCGGCATTGACGCTTTGAAAATCCTGGCCGAGGACCCTGCAACCGCGCGCATCCCGGTCGTCGCCCTTTCCGCCAACGCGATGCCGCACGATATCGAGAAGGGCCTGCAGGCCGGCTTCTTCCGCTACCTGACCAAACCGGTCAAGATCAACGAGTTCATGGTTGCGCTCGACCTGGCACTGGCCCAGGCGCAGCAAAGCCGAACGGGCTAGCTGACGCCGACTTCATCGGTCCACACCTTGAAGCTTTCCAGCGTGTTCGGACCGAATGTGCTGCTCAGCGCAACGTCGGAGGCGTCGCGACCGCGCGCGATCAACACCCGGCCGATGCGCGGCGTGTTGTTGCGCGCATCGAAGGTATACCAATGCCCGCCGAGAAAGACCTCGAACCACGCGGCGAAATCCATCGTGCCGTAGGGCGGCGGCATTCCGATGTCGCCAAGGTAACCGGTACAGTATCGCGCCGGGATGTTCATGCAGCGGCAAAAGGCGATGGCCAGGTGGGTAAAGTCACGACAGACGCCCGTCCTGTCGTAATAGGCTTCCAACGCCGAACGCGTCATGCGGGCGTTTTCATAGCCGAATGTGATATGGCCATTGACATAATCGCAGATGGCCTGGACGCGGCCCCAGCCGGTCGGCGCCTGCCCGAAGAGATTCCAGGCGATCTCGGATAGCTTGTCGGTCTCGCAATAGCGGCTGCCGAGCAGGAAGAGCAAGGTTTCGTCGGGCAGGTCCGGCACCGGAAGCTGCTGCGCCTGTGGGACGACCACATCGGGAACCCCGCTATCCCGCACGACGGCATCGGCGGAAACGCGCAGACGTCCCGTCGGTGCGACGATGCGGGTGCACCAGTTGCCAAAGCTGTCGCGATAGGCCGATATCGGAACCGGCGGATCGAAGCTCAGGTCATCGCGGCCGACGAGATCGGATACGCGCGTGAAGTGAACGTTCAGGGTGAAGATTATCGGCGTGGGCTGCGGGCAGTCATAGACCATTTCGAAACCGACGCGAATTTTCATTTGCGGTTTCATGAGCGTGGCTCGCCCCGCTCGTTGACGATGACGGTGGGTCCGGGCGGCGTGGTCATCTGCATGCGATGGTCCTCACCCCGGAAGTTATAGGTGACATCCCAGTATTCGGGCCGGACCTGGCCGGCGACGTTTTCGCAATGCTTCACGTCCCGGGTTTCCGTCTGCTGGCCGCGACCGACGTTGGCCCCGACCGCGCCGCCGGCGACGGCGCCGCCCACCGTGGCAAGATCGTTGCCGCGCCCATTGCCGATTTGATGCCCGAGGACGCCGCCGAGCACGGCACCGACGATCGCTCCCGGAACGTTGACTCGGCTGCGCTCCTGAACGACCTGTTCCTGATCGACCCAGCAGCGCTGCTCGGGCGTTCCGGCTACTGCGCGCACTGCGATCACCTTGGCGTCGTAAAGCCGTTCGTCATTGCGGCGGTGATTGTCATAGACCGCGGCGGGTGGCGGCGGCGGCGCGGGAGCATAACGAAGCTCATCGACTTGCGCATCGCGGCCGACATCGCGCACCGACGAGATGCGATCGTTCAGGCCCATCGCCGCCAACGACGGATACTGGCCCGGACGCAAGACCACACACCGGCCTCTGAAGCCGGCGTCTTCGCAAACTTCCCAGCGATCGCCGAAAACGACGACCGACGAAGCACGGTCGTCGAAATCCGTGCGCCGGAAGTTGCGGACCGGTTGCTCGGTGGTGAAGGACCGGCCTTGAAAGTTGTCGCGTTCGTAAAAAGTAAGCCCCGCCGCTGCCGCCTGCGCGGAAATCGCGACAGCGGTCATGGACAAAGCGGTTCTCAACATTGAATTCATCTGATCGTTCCTGTAAGAAGTTACACAGCGAATGCCGAACCGCGTTGTTTGGTTCAAACAGCTGACGCAACTTGGTGCTCACACGGGGTTTACTCAAGGTCCGCAGGATATTGAACAAGCCTTCGCACCCGTGCATTGCCGATTCGCAGCAAGCGCCCAATTTGGCAGAATTCTGCAACGCGCTCTGTGCGGCCCCGTACAGAGATGCTTCGACGATTCGCAATTCGAATGCCGGCGGCCGCCATGGCCGTAACATGCCCTATGCATATTTGTGGCGACATCCCGTCGATCGCCGGCCAGCGGACCTGCGGCACGCCGCTATGATGCGGAGCGCAGATCCAGATGAGCAATCAACATCGAGTAGAGCTTGTCCGGGTCGAAGGGCTTGATCATGAAGTCGTCCATCCCGGCTTCCAGGCACCGCGAGGTATCCTCGACGAAGGCGTTGGCCGTCATGGCAATGATCGGAATCTGCCGGTAGCCAGGGATCTGGCGTATCTGCCGCGTCGCCTCCAGCCCATTCAGCCTGGGCATCTGCATGTCCATGAGGATGGCCGCATAGACCGTCTTCCGGGCCAAGGCGACGGCCTCTACACCATCTTCCGCCGAATCGGCCTTCAGACCGATGTCCTCGAGCAGAAACCTCGTCACTTCCTGGTTCACCGGTTCATCGTCCGCGACCAGAATGCGCTTTCCTGAATGGCGCAACCGCAGAAGCAACTCGGCATCAATAGCCGCGGCCGGCTCCCGCGGGCCCGTTTCAATGCCTTTCTTCAGTTTCACGGTGAGCCAGAACGTGCTGCCGACGCCCTGCAGACTTTCAACGCCAACGCCGCCTCCCATCTGCTCGACCAGACGGCGCGTAATGGCCAGTCCAAGGCCGGTGCCGCCGTACTTGCGCGTGGTCGAATTGTCGGCTTGCTCGAAGGCGCGAAAGATTCGCGTCACCGCTTCGGGTGGAATGCCGATGCCGGTATCCTGCACTTCGAAACGCACCCACACCGACTCGGCGGTCTCCTTCAACTTGACGGTGCGTAGCGTAATCGAACCCGCTTCGGTGAATTTCAGCGCGTTGGTCGCATAGTTGAGCAAAGATTGTTGCAGCCGCGTGGGGTCGCCCAGCAGGTTGGAAGGCAAAGCCTCGGTCCGGACGCGCAATTCAATGCCTTTGCTCTTGACACCCTCCGAGACGATGGAAACGACATTGGACAGCAAGCTCGGGAAGGAAACCGGCGCTTCCTCGAGGACGAATTTTCCGGCCTCGATCTTCGAAATGTCGAGGATGTCGTTGATGATCCCGAGAAGGTGTTGTGCGGCAGTGTCGATCTTGTCGAGATAATCGGACTGAAGCAGTGTTACGCCGCCACGTCGCAGAATGTACGCCATGCCCAAAATGCCATTCATCGGCGTTCTAATTTCGTGGCTCATGTTGGCGAGAAAATCGCTCTTGGCGGAGTTGGCGGATTCGGCCTGGCATCGGGCAAGGATGAGCGAGTTGTTCGCATCCTCGAGTTCGGCGGTGCGCCTGAGCACCCGTCTTTCACTCTCGCGCAAAGAGTCATTTGCGATGCCAAGCTCGGTCGCCCGGTGTTCTTTCTCTTCGTTCTGAAAGACGAGCTCCATGTTGGCAACGCCGAGCTCAGCGGCTCGGTTTTCTTTTTCCTGATTCTGAAAGACGAGTTCCTTGTTGGCAACGATCAGCTCGGCGGCCCGGTGTTCCTTCTCTTCGTTTTGGAAGGCGAGTTCCTTGTTGGCAACATCGAGCTCAGCGGCCCGGTCTTCTTTTTCCCGGTTCTGAAAGACGAGCTCCTCGTTGGCAATGACGAGCTCGGCGGCCCGCTGTTCCTTCTCTTCGTTTTGAAAGACGAGCTCCTTGTTGGCAACGCCCAGTTCAGCGGCCCGATCTTCTTTCTCCTGGTTCTGAAAAATAAGCTCCTTGTTGGCAATAACAAGTTCAGCGGCTCGATGTTCCTTTTCCCGGTTCTGAAAAACGAGTTCCTTGGTGGCGAGGATCAATTCCGCCTGCTTGCTCTCGTTGATTTCGGTCAGGACCACATTGATCGTCGCCGAGAGATCATCCTTGGTCAACATCAGGCTGTTCAACCTGACGTGGACCAGCGCGCCATCCTTGCCCCGGATGGCCAGCTCACAATCCAGTTGGCGTTCTCCCTTCAATGCACTGGCGAATGACAGGTGCCAACGATCAGCGTCCTCGAGGGACAGGAAACGCGAAAAAGGCTGTTGCAGAAGTTGCGAACGGCCGACGCCGATCAAGGTCGAGGCGCGCAGGTTGCTATTGGCAATCAGCGCTTCTTCAGTAAGGGTGAGGTAGCCGACGGGCGCGAACTCGTAGAGTTCCTCGTAGCGCTTCAGAAGTTCGACTTGGGCAGCCTGCGCCTCCCGCAAAGCCTCGTTTTGCATCTCCAGTTCGATCTGATGGACCTGGAGTTCATACAGCGTTTCGGCGACCGGGCGCGTTACCGCAGGCGGAGCGCTCAGCAATCGCGCAACAGCGGCATCCCTCAATTTCGGGAAGGGAAGTCGGTTCGGGTTCATGGGCTCATTCCTGAGGCGGCAGCGGCACCGCGGGGCAATAGCACGCATATCCCACCGACGATGAAATTGTCATACGCCCTCGAATCAAGAATATGCGCAGTGTTACCTCAGTGGCGGAATTGCGTCGGAATCTTCACTGCCTGCTTTGAGACGCCGACGCCACCCGACGCCGCCAAGCTCACCGCTCGCGAACTCCGGCGATTACCCCAAATTCGAGCGGGTATATTCGACGGAGCAATTGGTTCTCCGACTTCCGTAACTCGGACGACTCAATCTCGCCGACGCAGCCGAGGCGGAAACTGCGGCAGCTGAGCTGACGACATCTGCACTTGATAAGGCACCCCCTTGCATCCCGTCCCCGATCGGCGGCCCCGATCGTTCGGCGAGTTGTTTCTGTACCCGGTTTTCAGCAATTGGACGGGTATTGATCAAATACCGGAGCAGCACCTCGATACGAACGAAAATTGGAAATCCTGTCGTCATCTTAATCTCCTGAGTACTCTGATCCGCGATTGAACTTTGCAACTCCAAGAGGCGCGCAAGGCCTACGCCGCGCAGTCATCGGCCTGTTCTTTGGCCGCGGCTATTGGCCCGGTGGGGTCGCGGGAACGCGCTCCCATCCAGCAGCGCAGCTTTGCACGTAGGGGTAGTAGGCCTGGCTATCACGGCAGAAATACCACGACGCCATCGCCGGAACCGCCATGGCCTGCTGCGGAGCTTGCACGTAAGTGGGTTGCACGTAAATCGGCATCGGCGATTCATACGGATACGGGTATGGATTCTGATAGGGGTATGAATACGCATACGAAGATTGATAAGCCGATTGCGCTGCCAAGCCGAATATCGCGGCGCCGACCACCAAGCCTCCCAAGCCCCAGCCGCCGCCGTGACCGCCACCATGACCATGTTGGGCGTAGACAGGCGAGGATAAAGTGACCGCAAACGCGAGCACAGCCAAAGCCGATGATGCTTTCATGATGGATTCCTTGGTATTTCGTTTGCACGGTGATGTCCGTGCCAGTTATGTATTTTGGCCGTTAGCTCGCTGACCAGTCTGTGCGCCAGCAGACGTAACTACGCGACGAACCTCAGGTTCGACCCGTCGGGGGAATCGGGTTCTGGGATCTCTCCTTCAATACAGCGAGCGAAGGGGCCGATGCCTGCGCATCGACCCCTTCGCTTTAATCGACTCGGCAAAGCGCTTTGCCAGCGCGTTGCCCGCTGCCTTACTTGGCGGCCTTTTCTTCAGCCTTGGCCTTGTCCTTCGAGACCAGGGCTTGCGCACCCGCCTTGTCCTTGCTCACATCGGCGTCGGACGATGCGGCCTTCTTCGCGGCTTTGGCATCGGCCACGGATTTGACCATCGTCGCTTTCGCATCGGCGGTCGTCTTGTCGCTGACGGCCTTGGCATCCTTCAAACAAGCCTTCTGTTCGGCCGACGGCTTCTTCTTGCAATCGGCGCTCGCTGTCTTGAAGTCCGCCTTGGCATTCTTCTCGGCGAGCTTGTAGTCGGCCTTGGCGTCGGTCGTCTTCAGGGTCGCTCCAGCCGTTTTCTTGGTTTCAGTCGAGTCAGCCTTGGCATCCTTCTTCATTTCGGTCGCCGCGGCCTTCTCGGTTTTCACATCGGCCTTCACCTCAGCCTTGGTGTCAGCGGCTGCGGCATTGAGGCTCATCGTTGCCGCAAAGGCAGCGGCCATCAGTACTGTTAACAGTTTGTTCATTGCAGATACTCCATCAATTGGTGCGTTAAGAAACATGAAATTCTCTTGCTCGAGTCCTGGCACACACCAATCAAAGGCCCACCTCGCCCACTCGCCTTCAGTGAATAGCTTGTTCGCGGATTTGTGGTATGCCGCCCATCGCGCTCGCGACGACCCTGACCAATGCTCAGGCCTCATCGCGGCATGACGTGCTGCTTACTTCTTGTTGCCCTTCGAAGCATCCTGAAGGCTGTCGCCGGCCTTTTCGATCTGCTGTCCTACCTTGTCTACCGCGTGGTCAACTTCCTTGCCGGCGCGCTCGGCCGGCCCTTCCTTCTGACACCCTGCGATCAGCAACGCGCTGACGGTCAGCGCCGCATAGAGCGCCTGCCTGTATGTTATTGTCATTGATGGCTCCGGTTGCCCCGCGCGAACGCGAGGCTATAGCGGACACGCTCGCTGCAAGTCCGTGTCTGGCGCGACGCGCCGGCCGGGCAGGCCAGGCGCCGCGCGTGATCGCCGTCGACTACTTGCCGACTTCGTGACCGATGACGCCGCCAACCGCCGCGCCGCCGACCGTTCCGATCGCGCTACCGCCGGTAAGAACGGCGCCGCCGAGGGCGCCGGCACCGGCGCCTATCGCGGTGTCCCTGTCCTGCCTGGACATGTCGGCACAGGCACTGAGACCGAACATCAGGGCCGCGGCAATTACGCCAAGCGTCAAACTTTGCTTCGTCTTCATGGCATTACCTTTCTTCAACAGTTTCAGTACGGAACAACTTACGACTTGCCAAAACGCGCTTTCGCGTCGTTCAGACATTGGTCCTTGGCGCCGCCGGCCAGGGAGTCGCACTTTTCCTTGGCCACGGCATAATCGGCGTCGGCCTTGTCCGCCCGCGCGTCCTTGCGCGCATCGGCGCCCTTCTCACTGGCCGCGGCGTTCGCTTCGGTGGTCTTCATCTGCGCCTTGGCATCGGCTTTGGCGGCGACCTGCGCGGCCTTGGCTTCCTTCACGCAAACGTCTTTCGGGTTGCCGGCGAGGTCGTCGCATTTATCTATGGCCACGCCATAATCGGCCTCAGCCCTGGCGATGCGCACATCGTATTTCGTTTTGACACTGGGTTTGTAGCTCGCTTCGAGCTCCGCCTTCGCAATATTCTTCTTGCCCTCGGCATCAGCAACGCAAATGTCCTTGGCATTGCCGGAGAATGAAGTGCAGGCTCCCCTCGCCGATTTGTAGTCGGCCGCAATCCTGTCCTTGCCTGCCTGGTAATCAGCTTTCGACATGCCCTGCGCCATGGCGCCGGCACTGCAAGCCAGGCTGAGCGCAATGGCTATGACCTTGATGTTGACTGTGTTCATTGATCTTCCTTTGGACGATGAGATACGGAGTAAGGCGCGGGAACTGTCTTTCACCCGACAAGGCCAGAATACGGAAGACGGCGCTCGCGGTCTGTCTGCTGGCGCACACATTCAACGGCAATTGAACGTCAATCGTCAGACCGATTGCGGATGACGATCACTCGCTCGCCCGGTCTCCAGTTTGCCGAAGTCGCATCGACGAACTGGCGGCGGGCGCCGTCCTTCATGCGCACGGTAACAACGAAGCTGCGGACCATGTGATCGTGATCGCGCGCCTTGCCATGCGCCGGCCGGGCAAGTTCGACGACATCGGTCATTTCCGCAGCGCGATCTCCGTCCGTCCATACCTCGCGCTTCGACTCGATGATGCCGCACTCCATGCACTTCCCCGGCGGTCCGTTCGCTTCGGAATTCGCTTCGGGCTGCGGCGGAGAGTTCTCGGGGACGGAAGCGGCACTGCCTTCCTTGACGTCGGCCGAGCCGGGTGCCCAGGCCTTTACCGCGGTAACTCCAAAGATGCCGGACAGGACGACGGCGACGGCAACGATCAGAAGCCGCGGATTCGGGAGTGCATTGATCTGCCTTGTCATTTCTGTGTCCTGCGTGTCTGTTCGGACCCCTCCGGTTTCACAGACCCGTCGACAGCATGGTGCGCGAGATCGCCGAGGACTTCTGTGCGCTGACACACGCAGCCGGTTTGTTCCAGAGTATCTTCGGGCGGCGGCTTATGTGCGCCAGCGAACAGATATCTGCGTCCGTGGCCTCTAGCATCACCACTCCAATTGCGTTTAACCAAGGAGTGATCATGAAGACCAAGTTAGCCACCCTCTCGACCCTCTGTCTCGTCGTCGGAGCCTTGCTGGCCCCTATCGCCGCCTACTCGGCCACTGACGGCGATACCGACCGCACGCACCCGAAGGCCTTCGTCAAGGATTCGGTCATAACGACCAAGGTCAAAGCCAAACTGGCCGAGGAAAAGATGTCCAGCCTGGCCCATGTCAAAGTCGATACTGATGCCAATGGCATGGTCGTGCTGAGCGGCACCGTCGCGTCGAAGGATGACGTCGACAAGGCGGTATCAATTGCCAAGGCCACCGAGGGCGTGGTCGCGGTAACCAACCACCTCAAGGTCAAGAAGGCCAAGTAGAATCCGGTCGCAAGAAGCCGCCAGCGCCGCCGCCCCGACCGAACATTCGCCCCGCCTTCGCGCGGGGCGAATCTTGTCTACTGCCGGCAAGGATTGCGCTGACAACAGTCTCGAGCGGCGCTCACAGCTCGCTGTCGAACGGCAGCAAGGTCAGGAAATTGATCTTGAATCGCTGCCAGCCGCTGCGCGCCGGCTCCTCGTCGTACTCGACCGCGCGGCCATCTTCGACGGTCCGCCACACAAGGCTCGACGGCCGTCGCGCGGCCTTGCTCTGCAACTGGAGCTGGTAGGAATTGACCGGCTGCACCATGGCCTCGAAGCGCGCGGCGACCTGCTGCGCAAGTTCTGGGCTGTCGATGATCAGGCCGATTTCGGTATTCAGATGCATCGAGCGCTGATCGAAATTCATCGAACCGATGAACAATCTGCGCCGGTCGAAAACGAAGAGTTTGGCGTGCAGCGAATAATTGCCGAAGCGCGAGATGGCCGCCGTCTGGCCGCTACCGCGGGTGTTGCCCAGCAGCGAGCGGATCTCGTAGAGTTCGACGCCGTCTTGGAGCAGCGGCACGCGGTAATGCATGTAGCCGGCTTGCGCCGCCGACACCGTAGAGGATTCGAGCGAACTGGTCAGCACGCGCACGCGGACGCCGCGCTGGCGCAGGTCCTTGAATAGCTGCATGCCTTCGTCGCCCGGAACCAGATAAGGGGTGATCATCAGCAGTTCGGACTGCGTGGCCAGCGCCGCGTTGGCGACGGCGCGGTGCATCAGGCGGCCGACCATCTCGCCTTTCTCCACCTTCCGCTTGTCGGGGCTGTCGCAGACCACCTGGGCACGCGCCCAGACCAGCGGCAAGCGGCCCGAGATGATTCCATTGTACGGTTCGCCGCTGGCGATCCGCTTCACATAATCGACACCGTCAGCCTTGGCCTGCCGGGTGTCTTCATGCAAGACCTCGCGCTGTTCGTGCAAGGCGGCGGACGATGACTTGCCGGTGAAGAGCGCCTGCGCCGGGATGGCGAGTGCGCTGCTCCAGAATTCGTCGAAAGTCGCCGAAAGTTTCTGGGCGATCGGCCCACCCGCGAAGACATCGTCGTCGGCGAATTGCGACTCGGGATCGATCTGGAAGTATTGATCGCCGATATTGCGCCCGCCGATCAGCGCGATCGAATTGTCGACAACCAGTAGTTTGTTGTGCATCCGGTAGTCGAGGCGCGAGGCATTGAAGGCGAATTCGAGCGCCCGCAACGCCGTTAGATGGCCGCGGTAGGCGAAGGGGTTGAAGATCCTGATCTCGATGGAGCGATGCGCTTCAAGCGCCACGATCTGTTCATCGCCGGCTTCCGTTTCGCCGTCGTCGACTAGAATCCGCACGCGCACCCCGCGATCGGCGGCATGCAGTACGGCGTCGCTGAGCAGCCGGCCGGTTTGGTCACCGTGAAAGATGAAGTACTGCAGGTCGAGGGTGCGTTGCGCGGCATTGATCATTTCCATGCGCATCAGAAAGCCGTCGGCACCGACCGGAATGATACGATAGCCCGAATTGCCGTCGTGTTCGCGCGCCTTGGCGTCGAACTGCTGACCCAGTTGCGTCTGCTCCGGGTGCGCCAGCGCCGCGGAGTCCGTTTTGGGAAAATCCGAACCCGGCGGCAGCGACGCGCAGCCGCCGAGCAAGCCGACACTCAGGATGATGGCCAGCACGAAGCATGAACGCTGCGTCATCGCCTTGCGCCTGCAAGTTCGAGCGCTCGTTCAGGCCTTGCCGAAGAGGTTTCGGGTTGCATTACGACGCGCATCTTGAATCGATCTTCATGAAGAAAGCCTTGCACAGCATACGGACGCTTGGCGCAAAGTTATGTGCGCAAACGAACGGAGCAGTGAAAGTTCGCGACCTGCAGACAAGCTGCTTCGTTCCCCCGTCACCTTGGGACGGCCCTCACCGCCCCCAGGTGACGAGCATCGCGGCTACGACGACGGTCATGCTTGCCGTGGCCAACCAGCCGAGAATCGCAAGCCGGCGGGTGATGACGAAGTCGCCCATGATGTCGGCACGGACCGCCATCAACATCATCACGACCATGATCGGAAGCGAAATGACGCCGTTGATCACCGCACTCCAGAAGAGCGCCTTGATCGGATCGATCGGTGTGAAATTGAGCGCGACGCCGAGCACGGTCGCGATGCTGACGATGGCGTAGAAGCCGCGCGCCTGCAACAGTTCGAGACCGAGTCCGGTGCGCCACTTGAAGGCTTCGGCGACGGCATAGGCCGACGAGCCGGCGAGAATCGGCACGGCGAGCAGCCCGGTGCCGACGATGCCTGCGGCGAACAGCACGAAAGCGAAATCGCCGGCCAGCGGGCGCAGCGCCTGCGCGGCCTGCGCCGAAGTCTGGATGTCCGTGGTGCCATTGAGATGCAGGGTGACCACGGCCGTCAGCATGATGCAGAACGCGACCAGGTTGGAAAGACCCATGCCGACATAGGTATCGATCCTGATCCGCTGCAATTCTTCGCGCGCCTGCTCGGGCGCTGCGATCAGCGGCTCCGCGCCGGGCGCCGCGCGCTGATCTTCGACTTCCTGCGAGGCCTGCCAGAAAAAGAGATACGGGCTGATCGTCGTGCCGAAGACCGCGACAATTGCGACCAGATAAGCGGGCCTGAGCGACAGCGACGGCCACAGCGTCTGCAGGACGACGTCGCCCCACGGCACCTTGACGATGAAGAGAGTCGCCACGTAGGCGAGCAGCGCCATGGTCAGCGCCTTCAGAAGCGGCGCGTAGCGCGGGAAAGAAATGAAGACCTGCAGGGTCAGCGAGACCACACCGAAAGCGATCGCGTACCAGTGCGCCGGTCCGCCGATCAGCAGTTTGAGCGCTGCGCCCATTGCGCCGATATCGGCGGCAATGTTGATCGTATTCGCCAGCAGCAGCGACAGGACGATGCTGTAGAGCAGCCACGGTGGATAGTGGCGGCGGATGTTGGCGGCGAGTCCCTGACCTGTCACCCGGCCGATGAGCGCACTGACGGTCTGAATGCCGACCATCAGCGGATAAGTGAACAGCGCGGTCCACAGAATGGGATAACCGAATCCGGCGCCGACTTGCGAATAGGTGGCGATGCCGCTCGGGTCATCGTCCGCAGCGCCGGTGATCAGGCCGGGGCCCAGGCGGGCCCAAAGGGACACTTTCTTGTGGAGCGCGCTCTTGCTCACCGCGGAAAATTGCGTTGCACGCCCTGGGGTGTCGGCGCCCGCGCCATTGCCCAGCGATAAAAGCCGCGCTTGGCCAGTTCGACGAGCAGCAGATAGACCACGACCATGCCGCCGAGGATGACAAAGAACCTGGCCGGCGGCGGGACAAACCCGAAATAGCTGCCGATCGGCGTGAAAGGCAGCAACACGGCGCACGCGACGACAATCAGCGAACTCGCGGTCAGCCAAGGATGCGGGCGGCTCTTGAACGGATTGCCGCGGGTGCGGATGATGAAGATGACGAGCACCTGGGTGCACAGCGATTCGACGAACCAGCCGGTCTGGAACAGCTTCTCGTCGGCGTGCAGGATCGCCAGCATGACGTAGAAAGTCAGGAAGTCGAAAGCCGAACTGATCGGCCCGATGACGAGCATGAAATTGCGCACGAAAGCCATGTCGAGCACGCGCGGCGAGCGCATGTCGACCGAATCGACCTCGTCGAGCGGAATGGCGATTTCGGAGACGTCGTAAAGAATGTTGTTGAGCAGGATCTGCGTCGGCAGCATCGGCAGGAAGGGCAGGAAGAGCGCCGCGCCGGCCATGCTGAACATATTGCCGAAGTTGGAACTGGTGCCCATCATGATGTACTTCATAATGTTGCCGAAAGTGCGCCGTCCTTCGAGAACGCCGGCGTGCAGCACGTGCAGATCGGGTCTGAGGAGAATCATGTCGGCCGCTTCCTTGGCCACATCGACCGCCGAGTCGACCGACAGGCCGACGTCCGCCGAGTGCAGCGAGGGCGCGTCGTTGATGCCGTCGCCGAGGTAACCGACGACGTGGCCGCGCGCCCTGAGCGCCAGGATGATCCGCTCCTTCTGCGCCGGATTGACGCGGCAGAAAAGGTTCGCGGTTTCGACCCGGGCCTGCAGCGCCCGGTCGTCGAGCGGCGCGATGTCGCTGCCGGTCATGAGCCCGACCACGGGAATCTTCAATTCGGTACAGACGTGGCGGGTCACCAGGTCGCTGTCGCCGGTAACGATCTTGATCGCCACGCCGACGCGGGCCAGGGCAGCCAGCGCCGATCCGGCACTTGCCTTGGGCGGATCGAGAAACGCTGCGAAGCCCGCGAGGATCAGCGCGCTTTCGTCACCGACTACGGCATGCGAATGATCCCTCGGCACTTCGCGCCAGGCGATCCCGAGCGCGCGGTAACCATCCTTCTCGAGCGCGTGATACTGGTCGCGAATCGCGGCGAGCGCCGCCGCATCGACGGAACGCGGCGCCTCATTAAGCACTTCGCACTGCGCGCACAAGCCGACGATTTCGTCGGGCGCGCCCTTGACCACCAGCCAGCGGGTCTGCCCGTTGTCGATCAGGACCGAAACGCGGCGGCGCTCGAAATCGAAAGGACACTCGTCGATCTTCTTCCAGGCGCCGGTCTCGATGTGGCCGTGTTCGAGAATGGCGTCGTCGAGCGGACTCTTCAGGCCGGTTTCGAAGAAGCTGTTGAAATAGGCAAGCTCGAGCACTTTCTCGCTCGGTTGGCCCTGCGCGTCAACGTGCTTCTCCAGACGTATTTTCGCCTCGGTCAGCGTTCCGGTCTTGTCGGTGCACAGCACGTCCATCGATCCCAGATCCTGGATGGCCGACAGCCGCTTGACGATCATCTGCTTCTTGGCCATGCGCATGGCACCGCGCGATAGCGTGACCGAGACGACCATCGGCAGGAGTTCCGGCGTCAGCCCGACGGCGAGGGCCACCGCGAACAGAAAGGAATCCAGCCACGGCTTGTGGAAATAGGCATTGACCAGCAGCACGAACATCACCATCAGGATGGTCAAGCGCATGATCAGCATGCCGAAGTGGCGGGTGCCGATCTCGAACGAGGTCGGCTCGGTCGGTCGCGAAATGCTGTCGGCGATTGCGCCTATCGCCGTGGCTGTGCCGGTCTTGACCACCCGCATGCGGGCGCTGCCGCTGATCACCGAGGTGCCCATGAAGACGGCATTGGTCGCGGCCTGCAATTCCGTTGCCGTGGCGGCCAGCGCGCCCGGGTGCTTTTCCACCGGGTAGGGTTCGCCGGTCAGCAGCGCCTGCTTGACGAAGAAATCATTCGCTTCGAGCAGCATGCCGTCGGCCGGAACCATGTCGCCCGCCGAGAGCGCGACGAGGTCGCCGGGAACGACCTCGGTCACCGCAATATCGATCGGCTTGCCGTCGCGCAGGACGGTGGCTCGCACCGAAACCGACTGGCGCAATTTTTCGGCCGCGGCATTGGCGCGGTGCTCCTGCACGAAATCGAGCATCACGCTGAGCAGAACGATGAAACTGATGATAACGAAGTTGGCGACTTCGCCGGAAAATGCCGAAATCCCGCTCGCCACCAGGAGAATGATGACCAGCGGATTCTTGAAGCGGGCCAGGAACTGCACGAGCAGCGATTTCTCCTGCCGTTCGCGGAACTGGTTGGGCCCGAACCGGGCGAGCCGGATTTTCGCTTCGGTGTTCGACAAGCCCGCGGCATCGGTCGCGAGATCGGCCTGCGGTTCGGTCAGCGGCGTCAGCCACCAGCTGTCATTGGGCATCACGGTCACCTGAACCTTTTCTGAATGGGCCGTGCCAGACTCACCGCGAGATGAGTCGGCATCGATTCTCGCGACGGTGCCGTGCCCGCGCCTCGCCGTCTGTTCGCTGGCGAACGTTGGCTTCCGCGCTGGTGAATTCCATTCCGATCGACAGGAATCGAATATACCCCGGTCGCTTGGACGGGCTCGGACCCGGACATCTTTGGCAATCACTGTACGAGCGCCAGCGAACAGAACCGGCGATATTTCCGGCGCATATTCGGCATCCCTTAATGAAACTGAAAGACCAATATGAAAACGGATATTCAACTGCAGCAGGACGTGCTCGCGGAATTGAAGTGGGAACCCTCGGTCAACGCGGCTGACATCGGCGTCGAGGTCAAGGACGGCATCGTGACCCTGGCCGGCCACGTCGGCAGCTATGCCGAAAAATGGGGCGCGGAGCATGCGGCTCAACGCGTATCCGGCGTCAAGGCGCTCGCTGTCGAGATGCAAGTCAATCTCTTCGGCCTGGGCAAGCGCAGCGATGCGGACATCGGCCACGCAGTGGAGAACGTTCTCGAATGGTCGACCTTTTTGCCCAGGGATTCCGTCAAGGCCCTGGTCGAAAACGGCTGGGTCACGCTTTCCGGGAAAGTCGATTGGCATTATCAGCGTGATGCGGCGACGGGCGCCGTTCGCAATCTGATGGGCGTCACCGGCGTCAGCAATGAAATCGTCATCGCTCCCAGCGTGTCCATGAGCATCGTCAAGTCGGACATCGAGGCCGCCTTGAAGCGGCATGCCACGACCGATGCACAGAATATCGTGATCGATATCGTCGGTGGCGACGTCACGCTGACCGGAACCGTGGGCACCCGTGCTGAACATGACCTCGTGGTGCATTGCGCCTGGGGCTCCGCCGGTGTGCGCAACGTTAATGACTTCATCATCGTCGCCAACTAAGGAAGAACCATGGAAAAGGACAATTCACCGTTTTATGTTTTCAACACCCACGTCGAAGCCGAAGATGCCATTCAGACGCTGAGCCGTTCGGGCTTCGAAATGAAGAAGCTTTCGCTGGTCGGCAAGGGCTATCACACCGAGGAACACCCGCTGGGCTTCTACACCGCCGGCGACAAGATCAAGACCTGGGGCGGCGCCGGCGCGTTCTGGGGCAGTATCTGGGGCCTGCTGCTCGGGCCAGCGGTGTTCTTCCTGCCGGGTCTGGGACTCGTGGCCATGGCCGGGCCGGTGGTGGTCGCGCTGGTCAGTGCGCTCGAGGGCGCGGTAGTCGTCGGCGGTCTGTCGGCGTTGGGGGCGGCATTGACCCAGATCGGCGTGCCCAAGGATCAGGTGATCAAGTACGAAACCGCATTGAAAGTCGACAAGTACATTCTCATGGTGCACGGCAGCGAAGAAGACGCAGCGAAAGTGCGCGCGGTACTGGCCAGCACAAAACTGCTCGCGGCAGCCTGACAATTTCTACTACAAGGAAGAAGATCATGACCGACAAGATTCCCACGATCGCCCAGAAAGCACCCTATGCCGCTGCAGTCGAAGCGGGCAAGAGCTACTGGTGGTGCGCATGCGGCAAAAGCGCCGGACAACCGTTTTGCGACGGCAGTCACAAGGGCAGCGCGTTCACGCCGCTCGAATACAAGGCCGAAGCGAGCGGAACAACCTATTTCTGCGGCTGCAAGCATAGCGGCAAAGCGCCCTTGTGCGACGGCAGCCACAAGAAACTGTGAACTATCGCCAGCAACGCCGTCCGTCGGGGTCCAGCGGACCCGGGCGGCGCGTCGGCAAATCCTGATTTCGCGCCGCTGATCGCAATTTTCTCCGGGCGGTTGTTGAACCTGCCGCCCGGCGCTTTCCATTCGAAACCACTCAAATTCTTTCCGATCTTTGTGCGGTGACGTACGGACGGTCGAACGATGCAGCCATACCGTCATGTCAGCGAAACAACGGAGCCAGCAATGCCTCGGCAACAACGTTCAAACCCAATTCACCTAACTACTCCAGACGGGATCGCGTTACGGACGATACGGCCCGAGCCCCTACGAAAGTTCCTTTGCTGCGCGATTCTCGCCGGTCTGCTCGGTCTTGCGGGCACGGCCTCGGTCATGGCCGCACCGCCGCCTTTGCCTGCGCTTGTCGAACCGGCCAGCCAGGAGCATCACGTCGGCAAAGTAATCTTTGTCGAACTTGTGACACCGGACATCGATGCCGCCAAGCGTTTCTACGCAGATTTGTTCGGCTGGTCATTCCGCGACTTCCAGGCCCGCGGGTCCAAATACGCAGGCGCCTATCTCGACGGTCATCTTGTCGCCGGACTGTTTCATAAAGCGGTGCCGGCCGGCGAACATCGGCAGCCGGCGTGGCTGACCTTCCTTGCCGTGCGCGACGTCGACGCGGCAAAGAAGATCGCATTGCAACATGGCGCGAAGGTGCTGCTCGAGCCGCGCACCCTCCCCGATCGCGGCCGCGAAGCGGTGTTCGCCGATCCGCAGGGCGCTGTCTTCGCAGTCCTGGCTTCGAGCAGCGGTGATCCGTCCGACGCGCTGGCTGCGCCTGGAGAATGGATCTGGAGTTCCCTGATTACGCGTGATCCGGACAGCGACGCGGCGTTCTACCAGACGCTGTTTGACTACGAAGTATTCGATCTGACCGCCGACGAAGCGAGCCAGCATCTGATGCTGGCCGCTGACGACTTTGCCCGCGCGAGCGCCAACACGCTGCCTGCGAATAGGCCCGGCGCCCATCCCCACTGGCTCAATTACATTCGTGTCGACGATGCGGTGAAGATGACAGCGAAGGTCGTCGCGCTCGGCGGACGCGTTCTGGTCGAGCCACGGGTTGATCGCCACGGCGGCCAGGTCGCTGTCGTCGCCGATCCGCTCGGGGCACCGTTCGGACTCCTTGAATGGACCGACGCTGACAGCAAAGAGGTGGGCAAGTGAGAACGCTATTCCTGCGCTGGTCGGCAATCGCTCTTGTCATCGGTTTGTTCGCCGCGCTCTCGTCCGGTTGCGCCGTCGTTCCCGAAGGATACGGCTACGGCTATGACAGCGGCGTTGGCATCGGATTCGACTACTACGAACCCTACGGCGCCGATTACGGCGGCTGGGGTCCCGGCTACCGTGTCGCGCCGTTTCGCGGCGGCGATCATCGTGCGGAACGTGCAGGAGGCTTTGCGCATCAGCATGCTTTCCGGGCCGCTCCCGCTTCCCGCGCGATGCCGTCGATTCCTTCACGATCACGTTCGGGTGGTTCACGATCGCGCTGAGGAAATTTTGTGCTGGCCGGTCCTGCTGGTCGGTCCATTCCCCGGCGATGGATTGATCAGCCATGATCGGAGTGCCTGCCGTAGCAAAGCCCGCAGTACCGCTTGAATCCGTCGGCCTGACCCGCGAGGAAGCCCGGCGCCTTCTCGATCAACAAGGCCTAAACGCCATTGTCGATGTCGCGCAGCATCCGGTACGCCGCGCGCTGCAAAAATTGTGGGCGCCGGTGCCGTGGATGCTCGAGGCGGCGGTCGCTCTGCAGCTCTTCCTCGGCGACTATGTCGAAGCCGGCGTCGTCGCGCTGCTGCTGATTTTCAATTCGGCCTTGGGCTTCTTCCAGGAGGGCCGCGCACAGGGAACACTGGATGCGCTCAAATCGCGGCTGGCGCTTGTCGCAGCGGTTAAGCGTGACGGGAGCTGGACTACGGTTCCCGCGGCCACACTGGTCTGCGGCGATCTGGTCAAGCTGTCGCTCGGATCGGTCGTCGCCGCGGATGTGCGTTTGATCGAAGGCTCGATCCTGATCGACCAATCCATGCTGACCGGCGAATCGCTTCCGGTCGAAGCCGGCGCGGGAATTGAGGCGTATGCGGGCGCGCTGGTCCGGCGTGGCGAAGCGCTGGCGCAGGTCATCGCTACCGGCGAACGCACGAAGTTTGGCCGCACGGCGGAGCTGGTGCGCGCGGCAAAGGTCGAAAGCTCGCAGCAGAAAACCATTCTGCATGTCGTACGCAATCTCGCCTTGTTCAATGGCGCGGTGACCGTCCTGCTGACCGTCTATGCGCTGCTCTTGCCGATGCCGCTCGTCGAGATCATCCCGCTCGTCCTCGTCGCCATTCTCTCGTCGATACCGGTTGCCTTGCCGTCGATGTTCACGCTGGCTGCGGCCGTCGGCGCGCGGGCGTTGGCGCGGCAAGGGGTCTTGCCGACGAGCCTCTCGGCAGTCGATGAAGCCGCGGGCATCGACGTTCTTTGCTCGGACAAGACGGGAACCTTGACGCGCAACGAGCTTGCGGTGATGTCGGTGCACGCGATGCCCGGATTCGATGAAGGGCACGTGTTGGCGCTGGCCGCCCTGACGAGTTCCGATGGCGGGCAGGATCCGGTCGATTCCGCCATTCGCGCGGCAGCGACGCGCCAGGCCGTCAGCGACGCACCGGCACTCGTCACCTTCATCCCCTTCGATCCGGCCGTGAAGCGTTCTGAAGCGACGCTTCGGCTGGCGAGCGGCGAACTCGTTCGCGTCGTCAAGGGCGCGTTCGACGTGGTCACGGGCCTGTCTGAAGCTTCACCCGCGGCTTCGGGCATCGTCGATGCGTTGCAGGCCAAGGGATACCGGGTGCTTGCCGTGGCCACGGGCGCGGCGGACAAGTTGCAGTTGGCCGGGCTGATCGCGCTCAGCGATCCGCCGCGCGATGACTCGGCGGCGCTTGTCGCGGAGTTGGCCGGCTTGGGGGTACGCACGGTCATGGTGACCGGAGATGCCCGAACGACGGCCGAAGTTGTGGCGCACTCGATTGGAATCACCGGGTCGGTCTGGGCGACGACGCCGCTGCCCGAGGATATCGCGGCGGACAAATTCTCGATCTTTGCCGGCGTCCTGCCGGAAGACAAGTATCGCCTCGTCAAAGCGCTGCAGAAGAGCGGGCATATCGTCGGCATGTGCGGCGACGGGGCCAACGACGCGCCGGCACTGCGCCAGGCCCAGATGGGGATTGCCGTATCCACGGCTACCGATGTCGCCAAATCGGCTGCCGGCATCGTGCTCACCGAGCCCGGCCTCGGCGGAATCGTCGCTTCGGTCAAGGAGGGGCGCACCACCTTCCAGCGTATCTTGACTTACACGCTGCGCTCCATCATCCACAAGGTTGTCCAAGTGCTCTTCCTGGCCATGGGGCTGATCATGACCGGCCAGGCCATCCTGACGCCGATGCTGATGGTCTTGATGATGGTCGTCGGCGATTTCCTGGCCATGTCCTCATCGACCGACAACGTCAGGCCATCGCCCCAGCCAAGTATCTGGAAGATCGGCAACTTGACCATGGCAGGCATCGTCATGGGCCTGTTCGACTTGCTCTTTTGCGTCGCCTGCCTGGCCACCGGCAAATTCGTTCTCGGCCTGGATATCTTGACGCTGCGCACCATGACCGTGGTGACGCTGGTCTTCAGCGGCCAGGCCGTCTTCTACGTCGCGCGCGAGCGGCAGCACCTGTGGAGTTCGCGCCCCGGTCGATGGCTGCTCATCTCCTCGGTTGTGGATCTGGCCATCATCAGCCTGCTGGCCGTCGATGGATTGTTGATGACCGCCCTTCCGCTCGCGGTACTGGCTGGCGTCTTTACCGCCGCGCTCGCATTTGCCTTCGTGCTGGACGGGGTGAAGGAAATCCTGTTTCGTCACCTCAAGATTGCATGATGGCGTTCAAGGCAACGCTCACCCCATCGCTTGCGATCGCGGCTCGGCCCGCGAGAGCTGCTATCGTGCTTCCATCGCCGCGCTGTATTCGCCGCGCAGCGCAGCGCTGTTGCAGCGGGCGCGATGCAGCAGGGCCTGCTGCGCTGCTTCGCGGCTGGCGTCAACACCGGCCCAGATTTGCAAGGCTTCTTGCTGCAGCGCGCGGCTAAACGAGAACGTCAAGGCCCATGGCGGCCGGGTCAGCGGGGAATCGAAGCGCGCATGCATGGCGTTGAGGCGTGTCGATGCGAGTTCGCCGGATTGCCCCCCCCCGACAGGAAGGCGATGCCCGGCACGCTGGCCGGCACGACGCGCAGCAAGGTGCGCACCGTCGCGTCGGCCACTTCATTGACGCTCTCCTGCGTAATGCAGGCCAATCCCGGCAGAATCATATTCGGTTTGAGAATCATCCCCTCGAGCACCACGCGCTGACGGTGGAGTTCGTCAAAGACCTGGTGCAGCATTTCCTCGGTGACCTCGCGGCAACGCGCCAGGGTGTGCGCGCCGTCCATCAGCACTTCCGGTTCGACAATGGGCAACAGGCCGGCTTCCTGGCACAAGGCCGCATAGCGCGCCAGGGCGTGGGCATTGACCTCGATGCAGGTGCGCGTGGGCAGCGCGTTGCCGATGCCGATCACCGCACGCCACTTGGCGAAACGGGCCCCCATGTCGGCATAGGCCTTCAGGCGCACGCGCAAACCGTCGAGGCCTTCGCTGACCTTTTCGCCCGGACAGGCCGCAAGTTCTTTGGCCCCGAGATCGACCTTGATGCCGGGAACGATGTTCGCATCGGTGAGCGTGCGCACAAACGACGTTCCGTCGATTCTCGATTGCCTCAGTGTTTCGTCATAGAGAATCGCACCGCTGATGTATTCGTTGAGGCCCGGGGTGGACACCAGGAGATCGCGATAGGCGCGCCGCGTTTCCTCGGTCTGTGGAATTCCAGCATCGGCGAAGCGCCGGTTGCAGGTGCCGGTGCTCTCGTCCATGGCCAACAGGCCCTTGCCGTCGGCGACCAGCGCGCTGGCCGTGCTTATCAGTGCTCGCGTATTCATCGGCTGTTTCTCCAATTTCGTTTTTGTCCCGTTTCTGCCCCAAATGTTCCGGATCGGTACTGTTTCGCGGGTCAATGAGATACCAGGGCGCAATGCCCGCCGCGCAACAGCAGATCACGGGTGACCCCGCCGAACGCCCATTCGCGCATGCGGCTGTGCCCATAGGCGCCGGCGACGATGACGTCGCCTCGCTGAGCGATCTCGCCAAGTTGCGCGGCCTCGTCCCCGCTTGCGCCGGGTATCAGGGATTCGCCGACGACAGCGTGCCGTTTGAGCCAATTGACGACATCATCGGTGTGGGCGCGCGCCTCGTCCAGACCGTCCGTGGCGGCGATTTCCACGACCACGACGTGGCCGGCTATTTGCAGCAGGGGCAAGGCATCAAGGACTGCGCGGCGAGCTTCGCGGCTATCCTTCCAGGCGATCACCACGCGCTCGAGTCGAAGCGCGTCGGCGGCGGCTGGCACGATGAATACCGGACGCCCCGCCTGCATGACCAGGTCGCCGACATCGACGCGCCTCGCCGCGAGAACGACATCGCTTGCGGGAACAGTGGTGACGACGAGGTCGGCAGCGCGTGCTTCACGCGCCAGATAATCGGCAAGCGCCTCGAAACTTGTCGCCGAGCGCCACGCCAGCCTATTGCCAAGGGCCTGCAAGGCACCGCGAAATTCCGCTTCGGCCGCCGCGATATTCGTCTTGATTTCCTCGCGATCCTGTTCGAAGACCTCTCCGGAAACATAGGTGTCGCCCAAATCGATGCGCATCGGCTGGCAGGCGGCGATGCCGATCACTTCGGCGTGAAAGCGCTGCGCCAGGTCGCCGGCGACGCGCAGCAGGCCGGTGTTCGCACGACCGAGTTCAAGATGCACCAGCAGGGTGGTGAAGGTCACGATTTGTCTCCAGAAATAGGATCGATTCGGTTATCGCCGGTCACGGCGCGGGGCGGGGTCATGGCGGCGGCGTTTGTCGCTTGCAATGCGAATGGCGGCGGGCAATGGTTCATTGAAATGTCCCCTACAAATTCAGCGTTAGAGTGGTTCGGATGCAGCCTGGTAGCGAGCGGATTGCGATAGCGATTTGAGCGCGCCCGACTCGAGAAAGAGGTGCTGAATCGCCGGAAACGGCGCCTTGATCGAGCGCTCGAGTCGCGCGATCGCCTGCTCCACTTCATCGAGGCTGAGCCGGCGCTTGAAGCGCACGGCGGCCGTCAGCAAAACGCTCTCGGGCCCGAGTTGCATGGTCAGCAGATGGCGGACACTTTCGACGGCCGGGTCGCAGGCGATGATCCTGCGCAGCTGTTCGATCTGCTCGCCGTCGATGCTCTCGCCGACCAGCAGCGCGCCGCTTTCGCGGGCCAGCAGGAATGCGGTTCCGAACAGCACCAGCCCGATCAGCACCGATGCCGCGGGATCGAAATACCGATTGTCGAGCGCATGGCTCAAGCCCACACCGAGAGCGGCAATCACGATGCCGATCAGGGATGCGGAATCTTCAAGGAACACAGTGAATACCGCCGCATCCTTGCTCTTATGCACGGTCTGCCAGAGGCTGTCGCCAGGCCCTCGCCGGCGCGCCAGTTCGGCATGCGATACGCGCCAGCTGTAACTCTCGAACAGGGCGGCGATGCCAAGCACGAAGTAATTCCAAGCGGAATTCTCCAGGACAGGCGGACGATGGAGGCTGACGATTCCCTGATACACCGAAATTCCGCCGCCCAGGGAAAAGATCGAAAGCGCCACGATCAGCGACCAGAAGTAGCTGACCTTGCCATAGCCGAACGCGTGCGCGTCGTCGGCAGCACGGTGACTGCGCTTGAGGCCGATCAGCAGGAGCAGCTCATTGCCGGTGTCGACCAACGAATGGAATCCCTCGACCAGCATGACCGAACTGCCCGTAAACGCCGCGGCCACAAACTTGCCCGTCGCCACCGCAAGATCACCGGCGATGGCCGTAAAGATGACGCGCTGCGACCGCGACGGCTGTTCCGGTCGCTCAGCCCGCCGCGCATTGACAAGGCCAAGCAGATTGATGACCGGGCGAGCGGGACCGATCAAACGCGCTGGCTGCACGTCACCTCCCGATGGGTTTTGATTCGGCCGCCTAATTGCGGACTACGATCTTGATGCGATTATCGACCGCACTGACGCCATTCACCGAGCGTGCGATTGAAGCGGCTCTGTACGCCGCATTGCGGCTGCGTGCCGAACCGCCGAGAGTCACTACGCCATTGCTGCTCGTTCTGACCTTGATGCGCACCAGGCTCGAGAAATTTTCTCCGGCCAGCTCTGCCTTGATTCTGGCGGTCATCAAGAAATCCCGGGACAAACTCACCGGCAGGCGAGGACCGCCGGCGAGGGCAAAGCCGGCAATCGGCAGCGCTATGGCCGCAATCACGAAACAGCATGCAGCAAGTTTGATATTCATCGCGTGTGCCGACTCCGTCCAATCATCTTCTGATCTGCATCCGACATGCTCGGCCGGTCTCGAGTGCGCCGATCCCGCAGCCATCGGCATCCGTGACGACCATGCTTATGCCTTCAAATTCGATCTGCCACGCCGCTCATCCGCGACCACCTTGCGGCGCTCCGTGACGGCGCTGCGCAGCAAACCCTCTATTTCTGTTTCGGCACGCAGCCAATCGGACAACTCGCTGCCCGGCGTGAATCCGCGCCGCTCGGCAATAAAATAAGCCGCTTCGGAGATGAGCTTGCCGGTGTTGAAATCGGCATCTTCGGCGACCATTTGTTCGTATTCGTCATCGCCAGCCGGCTTGTTCGCAGACGCTCTCTTGCTTTTGATCTTCGACTCCCGTTTGATTCGAGTGGAGTGGAAATCGGCAGCGTCGGCGATGACCTGTGAGTTTTCCGGCTTGCTTTCAGTCCCGATCGCGGCTTCTGTCCTGCTCTTCATATTCATTCCTTCGTTCAAGTCAGGCAGCAAATTTCGCTGCGACTTCTGCCTGGGGCGCGACGTAACCCGCGTGACAACCTGATGTTCACATTGGGCGGGATATTGCGGGAACTCTGTGCGCCAGCGCACTGAATCGATCCTAAGCGAATCTTCACCAAGCCCGCTTAAGAGCGTTAGCGCACAGAGAGTATCCCTATCAGCATGCAAACTGCCTTCCTGCCGGGAAAGCCGATGCCCGACCGCCGAGGACCGCGTGCCGACTTGCAGTTTTCGCGATTCATGCTACAAAACAGCTAAGCGCACCTGCGATGCCGACGCGCAAGTATCCCTGGGACATATCGAGGAGTGCTCATGAAACCGACCCGCCAGTTGTACGATCTCGGCCAGCGCCTGTGGCTGGACAATATCAGCCGCGAACTGCTCGACAGCGGAACCCTGCTCAAGTACATCGACAATTATTCGGTCACCGGGCTGACGTCCAATCCAACTATATTCGACGGCGCCATCGGCGGCGGCGCGTCCTACGACGCGGGGATTGTCGCCAAGGCGGGAGCGGGACTGTCCGGTGAAGCCTTGTTCGTCGAGCTCGCGCTCGAGGATTTGCAGCGCGCCGCCGATCTCTTCCGCCCGGCCTTCAATGCCAGTTACCACACCGACGGCTGGGTATCGATGGAAGTCTCGCCGCTCCTCGCCGGCGACACCGCCGGCAGCATCAAGGCCGGCATGCAAATCCATCAGCAAGCGGCGCGGCCCAACCTGTTCGTGAAGATTCCGGGGACGCCGGCCGGACTACCGGCGATCGAGGAGCTGATCTTCGCCGGCGTTCCGATCAACGTCACCCTGCTCTTCTCACGCGAGCAGTATGTTGCCGCGGCCGAGGCCTATCTGCGCGGCATCGAGCGGCGTATCGCCGCCGGACTCGACCCGCGCGTCGATTCGGTGGCCTCGCTCTTCGTCAGCCGCTGGGACGTCGCGGTCAAGGACAAGGTCCCGGCGGAATTGCGCAACACCCTAGGGATCGCGATCTGCCGGCGCACCTACCGCGCCTATCGCGAACGCCTCGCCGCGCCGCGCTGGCAAAAACTCGTCGCCGCCGGCGCCTACCCGCAACGGCTGCTCTGGGCAAGTACCGGCACCAAGGACCCCGATGCTTCCGCCACGCTCTACGTCGAAGCGCTGGCTGCGCCGGACACGATCAACACCATGCCGGAGAAGACGCTGATCGCCCTCGCCGAGCACGGCCGGATCGGTGGCGTGATGGCCGACGATGGCGGCGATGCCGAGTTGGTGCTGGCGCATTTCGCGCAGGCCGGAATCGACGTCGATGCGCTCGCGCTGCAGCTGCAGCAGGAAGGCGCAAGGGCTTTCGTCAAATCGTGGCAGCAGCTCTTGCAGCGCATTGCCGACAAGAGCGCCGTGCTTGCGGCATCGGCCAGATAGCCAATGCCTCATGGCTGGCGCCCGTGAACGCCGGACACGCCGAAGTCTCCCGCCATGGTCCTCCTGCGGGCGCAGGCGGACGGCATGGCCAGCTCGGCCGCGAGGATCACTATGAAAATCAGTTCGAAAGATTTCCGCGTGCCCGCCGGCACGCAAGTGAGCCTCGGCAAGTGGCCGACACGGGTGCCGCCCGCCTACAAGTCGAAGAAGGAATATCGCAAGCTTCTGGCCACGCATATCGAAGCCTTGAGTTCGCTGCAAGCCCTGCATTACGCGGCGGACCGCCGGGCCGTGCTGATCATCTTCCAGGGCATGGACGCCGCCGGAAAAGACGGTGCCATCCGCCATGTGATGTCCGGCGTCAACCCGCAGGGCTGCGAGGTCTTCAGTTTCAAGCAGCCGAGCGCGGAAGAACTGCAGCACGATTTTCTCTGGCGCTCGACCTGCCGGCTGCCCGAGCGTGGGCGGATCGGCATCTTCAATCGCTCCTACTACGAGGATGTGCTGGTCGTTCGCGTGCATCCGGAGATTCTCGTCAGCCAGGGGCTGGTGGCGAAGGCGCCGGCGGAGAATACGTTCTGGGAAGAACGCTATCGCTCGATCGTGGATCTTGAAGCCCATCTGCACCGCAACGGCACGCGCGTCATCAAGTTCTTTCTGCACCTGTCGCGCGACGAACAGCGCAAGCGCTTCCTCGAGCGCATCGACGAACCGGACAAGAACTGGAAATTCGGCGCCGCCGATATCGCTGAGCGCAAATGCTGGCCGCTTTACATGCAAGCCTATGAAGCCTGCCTGAGCGCGACGAGCACGGCCGACGCGCCCTGGTATGTCGTCCCTGCCGATGACAAGCAGAGTGCCCGACTGATCGTTTCGCAGATCATCCTTGACCTGTTCAAGGACCTCAAGATGTCCTATCCGAAAACGACCACGGAACGCCACCGCGAATTACAGGCGATCCGCAAACAATTGGTGAAGTGAGGAGAGCGCGGATGCAACTCGGCCTGATCGGACTGGGACGCATGGGAGCGAGCCTCGCGCAGCGGCTGGCGAAGGCCGGCCACGAATGCGTGGTGTTCGACGTCAATGCGGCCAGCGTGGAAAGGATCGCCGGCCCGGGAATCGCGGGCTGCACGTCGATAGACGACCTGGTCGCCAAACTGGCCAAGCCGCGCGCCGTTTGGCTGATGGTTCCGGCCGGGGTCACCGGCGAAGCGATCGAAGCGGTCGCTGCACGCCTCGAGTATAATGACGTTATCATCGACGGCGGCAATAGCTACTACCGCGACGATATCGAAAGGGCCAAGGTACTCAAGCAGAAGGGAATCCATTACGTCGATTGCGGCACCAGCGGCGGGGTATTCGGGCTCGAGCGAGGCTATTGCCTGATGATCGGCGGCGAGTCCGAAATCGTGAAGACGCTCGAACCGATCTTCAAGAGCATCGCGCCCGGCGTTGGCGCGGCGTCGCGCACGCCCGGCCGCGAAGGCGCTGCGGACGCCGCGGAAAGCGGCTATCTGCATTGCGGTGCGAACGGCGCTGGCCACTTCGTCAAGATGGTGCACAACGGCATCGAATACGGCCTGATGGCCGCCTATGCCGAAGGCCTGAACATCCTGCGCCATGCCGGCGCCGGCGAACAGGCCGCGGTGGTGGATGCCGAAACGACGCCGCTGCGCGAACCGCAGTACTATCAATACGACTTCGACCTGCCGCAAATCGCCGAACTCTGGCGTCGCGGCAGCGTGATCGCCTCATGGCTGCTCGACCTGACCGCGACTTCGCTGCTCGGCGACGCCGAGCTTAAGGACTACGCCGGCCTGGTCTCGGATTCCGGCGAGGGACGGTGGACAATCGCCGCGGCGATCGACGAAGCCGTACCGGCGCCGGTGCTGAGCGCCGCACTTTACGAACGTTTCAGCTCGCGCGGCGAAGCGGATTTCGCCAACCGGGTGCTGTCGGCCATGCGCAAGCAGTTTGGCGGGCACGACGAGAAATACTCGAAACCGCGGCAGGCGGGCTGAAATGAATCCTCCAAGCGACCTTGTCTTCCTGCTCGATGTGGATAACACCCTGCTCGACAACGATTGCGTGCAGAACGATCTGATGCGGCATCTGGCCCGCGAATTCGGCGCCGCCGAGCGCGACCGCTACTGGGCCATCTTCGAAACATTGCGCCACGAACTCGGCTACGCGGATTATCTCGGCGCCTTGCAGCGTTACCGCCTGGGCGCGGTCAACGATCCCGCGCTGCTGCAGATGTCGTCATTCCTCGTCGATTACCCGTTCACCGATCGCCTCTATCCGGGCGCACTCGAAACCATTGCGCATCTTCGCCGCTGGGGCCCGACGGTGATCCTGTCCGACGGCGACGTCGTCTTCCAGCCGCTCAAGGTGCAGCGCTCGGGACTGTGGGGCGCGGTCGAAGGCCGGGTGCTGATCTACATCCACAAGGAAGAGATGCTGGATGACGTCCGGCAGCGCTACCCGGCGCGCCATTACGTCATGGTCGATGACAAGCTGCGCATTCTGGCGGCGATGAAGAAGGTCCTCAAGAAGAGGTTGACCACGGTATTCCCGCGCCAGGGGCATTACGCGCTCGACGCGCAAATCGTTTCCGCCTATCCGCCGGCCGACCTGTCGATCGACCGTATCGGCGATCTGCGCAACTACGATTATCGCGACGGCTTCAAAGCGCGACCTGCAGCATTGGGCAAGGAAAGAGGAAAGGCCGCCAGTGGATAAAGACACGCCGAATCGGATCAGTCCGCTTGCCGGCCAGCCCGCGACGCCAGCCATGCTGGTCGACGTGCCGCGACTGGTCTCGGCCTACTACTCGGGCCTGCCCGACTTTTCCGTCGCGGAACAGCGCGTGGCTTTCGGCACCTCGGGCCATCGCGGTTCGTCATTGACCAACAGCTTCAACGAATGGCATGTGCTGGCCATCAGCCAGGCGATTTGCGATTACCGCAAGCGCCAGGGCATTGACGGCCCGCTCTTCCTCGGCATCGATACGCACGCGCTGTCGGTGCCGGCCTGCGCCAGCGCGGTCGAAGTGCTGGCGGCCAACGGCGTCGAACTGATGCTCGCCGAAAACGACGGATACAACGAATACACGCCGACGCCGGTCATTTCGCACGCGATACTCGCGCACAACCGCGGCCGCACGAGCGGGCTTGCCGATGGCATCGTCATTACGCCGTCGCACAATCCACCCGACGATGGCGGCTTCAAGTACAACCCGCCGAACGGCGGCCCGGCCGACACCGATGTCACCGAATGGATCGCGACACAGGCCAATGCCTATCTCGAAAATGGCCTCGAGGGCGTGCAGCGGATTCCTTACGCCAAAGCGCTAGTCGCCGGCACCACGCATCATTACGACTTCCTCAATGCCTACGTGAACGATCTTGGCCGCGTCATCGACATGGACGTCATTCGCGGCGCCAGCCTGCGCATTGGCGTCGATCCGCTCGGCGGGGCGGGCGTGCATTACTGGCCGGCCATTGCCGAGCGCTACCGATTGTCGCTGACGGTAGTCAATGCGGTCGTCGACCCGACTTTCCGTTTCATGAGCGTCGATTGGGACGGTCGCATCCGCATGGATCCCTCTTCGACCTACGCCATGCACAGGCTGATCGCCATGAAGGACGACTACGATATCGCCTTTGCCTGCGATACCGATCACGACCGGCACGGCATCGTCACGCGCAGCGCCGGCCTGCTGCCGCCCAATCATTATCTGGCCGTGGCCATTTTCTATCTGTTCCAGCAACGGCCCCGCTGGGGCCGCGCGGCGGTCGGCAAGACGGTCGTCAGCAGCCAGATCATCGATCGTGTTGCGGCCAAACTCGGCCTCAAGCTTTACGAGGTGCCGGTCGGTTTCAAATGGTTTGTCAATGGCCTGCTCGACGGCTCGCTCGGCTTCGGTGGCGAGGAGAGCGCGGGGGCCTCCTTTCTGCGCCTCGACGGCAGCGTGTGGACCACTGACAAGGACGGCATCGTCCCCGCACTTCTGGCCGCCGAAATCACCGCACGCCTCGGCCGCGATCCCGGCGTCATTTACGCTGAGCTCGCGCGCGAGTTCGGCGAATCGCTTTTCGAACGCCGCGACGCGCCGGCGACGCCCGAGGAAAAACGCCGGCTGGCGCAACTCGCGCCGGCGCAGGTCCACTCGGCGATGCTCGCCGGCGAAAAGATAACGCGGATTCTCACGCACGCGCCCGGCAACCAGGCGCCGATCGGCGGCCTCAAGGTGGTGAGCGGCGGCGGCTGGTTTGCCGCACGCCCCTCGGGCACTGAAGACATTTACAAGATCTACGCTGAAAGTTTCCACGGAACCGATCACTTGAAGCTCATCTTCGAAGAAGCGCAAGCCATCGTCAGCGCGGCGCTGGCGACCCCTGGAGAATCGACGACACCATGAAAAAGAAAACGCAGATCCGCCATCCGAAAGAGCATTTCATGTCCACCGACGTCGAGGGTTTCGATGCGCTCTCCGAACTCGCCCTCGACCTGCATTCGTCGTGGAACCACGCGACTGATCCCCTGTGGCGCCGGCTCGACCCGGTGCTCTGGGACCTGACACGCAATCCCTGGGTCGTCCTGCAGACGGTGGCGCGCGACAAGCTGCAGGCGACGCTTGCCGATCCGGATTTTCGCAAGGTGGTCGACGATCTGCGACAGGCGCGACGCGACGCCGCGGCATCGCCCGCATGGTTTCAGAATACCCATGCGCAATCGCCATTGACTTGCGTCGCTTATTTCAGCATGGAATTCATGTTGAGCGAGGCCTTGCCGATTTACTCGGGCGGCCTCGGCAACGTTGCCGGCGATCAGCTCAAGGCGGCCAACGACCTCGGCGTCCCGGTCGTCGGGGTCGGCCTGCTTTATCAGCAGGGATACTTCCGCCAGGAAATCGACAAGGACGGCGCGCAGCTGGCGCTCTATCCCTACAACGACCCGGGGCAGTTGCCGATCACACCGTTGCGCAACCAAAATGGCGAATGGCTGCGCCTGGAAATCGCCCTGCCCGGCTATTCGGTCTGGCTGCGCGCCTGGCAGGCCCAGGTCGGCCGTGTGCGGCTCTATCTGCTCGACAGCAACGACGCCGCCAACTACCCGGTGCATCGCGGCATCACCAGCGAACTCTATGGCGGCGGCAGCGAGCTGCGCCTCAAGCAGGAACTCCTGCTCGGCATCGGCGGCTGGCGCCTGTTGCGGCTCTTGGGCATCGCGCCGGAAGTCTGCCATCTGAACGAAGGCCACGCGGCCTTCGCGGTGCTCGAACGCGCCTGCGACTTCATGCAGGTGAACGGCCAGCCCTTCGCCACCGCGCTCGCCGTCACCCGCGCCGGCAACCTATTCACGACGCACACCGCGGTCGCCGCCGGTTTTGACCGCTTCACGCCGGCGCTCGTCGAACCCTATCTCGGCCGCTACGCCGAAAAGCGGCTGGGTATTCCACTGCACGATCTGCTGGCGCTCGGCCGCCAGAATCCTGACGATGCGAGCGAGCCCTTCAATATGGCCTACCTGGCGATCCGCGGCAGCGGCGCAGTCAATGGCGTGAGCCGCCTGCACGGCGAAGTCAGCCGCAATCTCTTCGCGCCGCTCTTCCCGCACTGGCCGTGCAATGAAATCCCGATCGGCCACGTGACCAACGGCGTGCACATGCCGACCTGGGATTCGGCGGCGGCCGACGCGCTATGGACGGAAAACTGCGGCAAGAATCGCTGGCACGGAACTTCGGAAACGCTGATGAAGGATATCCGCGAAATTTCCGATGCCCGGCTCTGGGAATTTCGCACCGACGCCAGCAAAGCCTTCGTCGACTTCGTCCGAGCACAGTTGTCGCGGCAACTGGCCGTCTCGGGCAGCTCAAGCAGCGAAGCCGAAAGGGCGCAACAGATGTTCGACCCCGGCGCCCTGACCCTGGGATTTGCCCGCCGCTTCGCCACCTACAAGCGGCCGAACCTGCTGCTGCGCGACCCCGAGCGGCTGCTGCGCCTGCTCAGCAACCCGCAGCGGCCGGTGCAGCTGATCATGGCCGGCAAGGCGCATCCCGCCGACCTTGCCGGGCAGGCGCTGATCTGCCAATGGACGAATTTCATTCGCCGCACCGAAGCCCGCGCGCATGTGATCTTCCTCGCTGACTACGACATGCATCTGACCGAGCATCTGGTGCAGGGCGTCGATGTCTGGCTCAATACGCCGCGCCGCCCCTGGGAAGCCTGCGGCACGAGCGGCATGAAGATGCTGGTCAACGGCGGCATCAATCTCTCGGT
Organism: uncultured beta proteobacterium; assembly: GCA_903886975.1. Classification (GTDB taxonomy): domain Bacteria; phylum Pseudomonadota; class Gammaproteobacteria; order Burkholderiales; family Rhodocyclaceae; genus Propionivibrio. Next base: position 18,377 of record CAISOB010000004.1, on the reverse strand, counting down.
GCTCGATGGCTGGTGGGCCGAAGCCTATGCCCCGGAACTGGGCTGGGCGCTCGGCGACGGACAGGAGCACGGCGACGATCCGGCCACTGACGCAGCCGACGCCGAAGCGCTCTACGCATTGCTCGAGAACGAGGTGGTCCCCGAGTTCTATGCGCGCGATGCGCAGGGCATCCCGACCGCCTGGGTGGCGCGCATGCGCGAGAGCATGGCGCGCTTGACGCCGCGCTATTCGGCCGATCGGGCGGTACGCGAATACTGCGAAAGTTTCTACCTGCCGGCCGCTGCGGCCTACCGCGAGCGGGCCGCCGACAAGGGCCACGCCGGCGTCGATCTGCTCGATTGGCGGCAGGCGCTCGGACAGCACTGGGCGGCGCTGCGCTTCGGCGACGTGACGTCGACGACCGACGGCGACCAACATATATTCGAGACACAGCTTTATTTCGGCGATCTCGATCCGCAGGCCGTGCGCGTCGAACTTTATGCCGACGGCATCAATGGCGGCGCGCCGGAACGCGTCGAGATGCAGCGCACGCGGCAACTTGTCGGCGGCGCAATCAACGCCTATGCCTATCGCGCCAGCGTTCCGGCGCTGCGCTCGACGAACGACTATACGCCGCGCGTGCTGCCGCAGCGCGACGGCGTGGCCGTCCCGCTCGAGGCGTCGTATATCTTGTGGCAGCGATGACCCCTAGAGGACTTGTCATTCCGGCGCTAGCCCGAATCCAGATGGTGGCGCTGGATACCGGCGTGCGCCGGTATGACGGTGATGCGAAGCTTTGACCTAAACCTGGAAACTCATGAAAACCAACACGCTGAATGCCGAACTCCTGCTACGCATCGACGCATACTGGCGCGCCGCCAACTATCTCTCGGTCGGCCAGATCTACCTCTACGACAATCCACTCTTGAAGCGGCCGCTGGCGCTATCTGACGTCAAACGCATGCTGCTCGGCCACTGGGGAACGACGCCCGGGCAAAACTTCATTTACGCGCACCTTAACCGCGTCATCAAAGAATACGATCTTGACATGATCTATGTTTCGGGCCCGGGGCACGGCGGCCCGGCGGTGGTCGCGAATACCTATCTCGAAGGCACCTATAGCGAGATCTATCCCGACATCAGCCAGGACGAAGCCGGCCTGCGCAAACTCTTCTTGCAATTTTCCTTTCCCGGTGGAATTCCCAGCCACGCCGCGCCGGAGACGCCGGGGTCGATCCACGAAGGCGGCGAGCTCGGCTATTCCCTCAGCCATTCCTTCGGCGCGGTGTTCGACAATCCAGAGCTGATCGTCGCCTGCGTCGTCGGCGACGGCGAAGCCGAAACCGGGCCGCTCGCCACCGCCTGGCATTCGAACAAGTTTCTCGATCCGGTCAGCGACGGCGCGGTCCTGCCGATTCTGCATCTTAACGGTTACAAGATCTCCAACCCGACACTGCTCGCCCGCATCACGCATGAGGAGCTCGAACAGCTGCTGCGCGGCTATGGCTGGATGCCGATCTTCGTCGAAGGCGATGACCCTGTCCTGATGCACGAGGCCATGGCCACGGCGCTCGACCTGGCCGTAGCGCAGATCAAGGCCATCCAGGCCAAAGCTCGCGCGCAGAGCGACGCCACGCGCCCGCGTTGGCCGATGATCGTCCTCGCTTCGCCGAAAGGCTGGACCGGACCGAAGGTGGTCGACGGCCTGCAGGTCGAAGGCACTTTCCGTTCGCACCAGGTGCCGCTCTCCGATCCGGCCGCGCATCCCGAACATCTGCAGCTGCTCGAAGACTGGCTGCAGAGTTACCGGCCGCAGGAACTCTTCGACGCCCAAGGCCGGCTAAACCCTGAACTCGCCGAACTCGCGCCGACCGGCAAGCGGCGCATGGGCGCCAATCCGCACGCCAACGGCGGCCTGCTTTTGCGCGACCTGCAGCTACCCGATTTTCGCGCCTACGCCGCGGCGGTGCCGGCGCCCGGAGCGCCCGGCATCGGCGATACGCGGGTGCTCGGGCCTTTCCTGCGCGACGTTGCGAAACTCAATCAGGAGCAGCGCAACTTCCGCGTCTTCGGACCCGACGAGACGATGTCCAACGGCCTCACCGCGCTCTTCGAAGCGAGCCCGCGCCAGTGGGACGCGGCACGGCTGCCGAACGACGAATTCCTCGCCCCCTCGGGACGCGTCGTCGATTCGATGCTCAGCGAGCACCAGTGCGAAGGCTGGCTCGAAGGCTATCTGCTCACCGGCCGGCACGGCCTGTTCAACTGCTACGAGGCGTTCATCCACATCGTCGACTCGATGTTCAACCAGCATGCCAAATGGCTCAAGGTCACGGCGCAGCTGCCTTGGCGGCGCAAGATCGCTTCGCTGAACTACCTGCTCGCCTCGCATGTCTGGCGTCAGGACCACAACGGCTTCACGCATCAGGATCCGGGTTTCATCGACCACGTCGTCAACAAGAAGGCCGGAGTCGTGCGCGTCTACCTGCCGCCCGATGCCAACTGCCTGCTCTCGGTCGTCGATCATTGCCTGCGCAGCCGGCATTATGTCAATGTCGTCATTGCCGGCAAGCACCCGGCGCCGCAATGGCTCACGATGGACGCCGCGGTCAAGCACTGCGCCGCGGGCATCGGCGTCTGGCCATGGGCCAGCGACGATAGTGGTTCCGAGCCGGATGTGGTGATGGCCTGTTGCGGCGACGTGCCGACGCTGGAAATCCTGGCCGCGGTATCGATTCTGCGCGAGCACCTGCCCGAGCTGAAAATCCGCGTCGTTAACGTCGTCGACCTGATGAAGCTGCAACCGCAAAGCGAACATCCGCACGGCTTGAGCGAGCCCGATTTCGACGCCCTGTTCACGCGCGACAAACCGGTCGTGTTCGCCTTCCACGCCTACCCGTGGCTGATCCACCGCCTGACCTATCGCCGTACCAACCACGACAATTTCCACGTGCGCGGCTACAAGGAAGAGGGTACGATCACCACGCCCTTCGATATGACGGTGCTGAATGATCTCGATCGTTTCCATTTGGTGATGGATGTCATCGACCGCCTGCCGCAGACCGGCGACAAGGGCGCCGCCCTGAAATCGCGGCTGCAGGACAAGCTGACCGAGCACAAGCGCTACATCGATACCTATGGCGAAGACATGCCCGAAATCCGCAACTGGAAATGGACAAGGCGGGCCGACTAGCGGCAGGGCAAACAGCGGGGCGCATGCCGCCCGGGGAGAAAACTGAACATCATGGATAGCACCACCAACCCAAGCGGCGCGCAGCATGTGGCGCCGGACTCCTTCCACGGCAACCAGCACGCCACGCTCGCCGCGATCGCGCGCAAGGCCATGCTCGAGCGCGGCCTCGAGGCCGACTTTCCGCCGGCGGCCCGCCAGCAACTGGCGACGATAACCGGGCCGGCGCCGGCGATCCCCGGGCTGCGCGACCTGCGCGACCGGCTGTGGGCTTCGATTGACAATGACGACTCGCGCGACCTCGACCAGCTCACCGTCGCCGAGCCGCTGGCCGACGGCCAGACGCGGATTCTCGTCGCCGTCGCCGACGTCGATGCGCTGGTGCGCAAGGGATCGGCGATCGACAATCACGCGGCGGCGAACACCACCTCGGTCTATACGCCTGCGGCAATTTTTTCGATGCTGCCCGAGGCGCTGTCGACCGATTTCACTTCATTGAACGAAGACCAGGACAGGATCGCGGTAATCGCCGACATGCTGTTCACGGCCGATGGCAAACTCGTCGCATCGGACATCTATCGCGCGCTCGTGCGCAACCACGCGAAGCTCGCTTACCACAGCGTCGCGGCGTGGATCACCGGCGCCGGCCCGGCGCCCCAGAGAATCGGCGCTTCGTCGGATCTCGCTGACAATCTGCGCAGCCAGGACCAAGTTGCCCAGCAGCTCGATGCGCAGCGCCATGCCCATGGGGCGCTAAGCCTCGAAACCATCGAGGCCAGGCCGGTGTTTACCGGCGAAGTCCTCTCCGACCTCGAACTCGACAAGAAGAACCGCGCATCGCAATTGATCGAGAATTTCATGATCGTCGCCAACGGCGCCGCGACCCGCTACCTCGACAGCAAAAAGTCGCCTTCGCTGCGCCGCGTGCTGCGCTCGCCGGAACGCTGGGAGCGCATCGTCCAGGTCGCGGCCGGTTTCGGGGAACACTTGCCCAAATCGCCGGACGCCGTCGCGCTCGAAGCTTTTCTGGTCAGCCGCCGCGCCGCCGACCCCGACAAATTCCCCGACCTGTCGCTGACCATCATCAAGCTCATCGGCCGCGGCGAGTATGTCGTGGACCTGCCGGGCGGCGATGCGCCCGGCCACTTCGGTCTCGCCGTGAAGGACTACACGCATTCGACCGCGCCGAACCGGCGCTATCCCGACCTGATCACGCAGCGCCTGCTCAAGGCCGCGCTGGCCGGCGCGCCGGTACCCTATGGCGCGGACGAGCTCTCCGATCTCGCACGCCACTGCACCGAACGCGAGGACGCCGCCAGCAAGGTCGAGCGGCGCGTGCGCAAATCGGCGGCGGCGCTGCTCCTCTCGGGCCGGATCGGCGAGGAGTTCGACGCCATCGTCACCGGTGCTGCCGAAAAGGGGACCTGGGTGCGCATCGCCAAGCCGCCGGTCGAAGGCCGGTTGATCAAAGGTTTTGCCGGCCTCGACGTCGGCCACCGGCTGCGCGTGCGCCTCGCGGGAACCGACGTGCAGCGCGGATTCATCGACTTTGCCGCTGCCTGAGGCGCAGCGCGAACACGACTTGATGAGGACAATATGAACGGGACTAACACTGGCGCAGCGCACTCCGACGCCCTGGTGCTGTTCGGGGTCACTGGCGATCTCGCGCACAAGAAGATCTTTCCGGCGCTCTATGCCATGGCCAAGCGCGGCGCGCTCGACGTTCCGGTGATCGGCGTCGCGTCGTCTAAATGGACCCTTGACCAGCTGCGCGAGCGGGCCACCGACAGCATCAAGGAAGCCGGCGGCATCGACGATACGCAGGCGCTCGTCCAATTTCTCGCCAAACTGAGCTATGTCAGCGGCAACTACAAGGAGGCCTCGACCTTCGAAGCCCTGAGAACCGCGCTGGGAGGCGCGCAGCGGCCCGCTTACTACCTCGCCATCCCGCCGGCGCTTTTCGCACCGGTCATCGAGGGCCTCGGCGCGGCCGGCCTCGCGGCGAATGCTCGCGTCATTGTCGAGAAGCCTTTTGGGCGCGACCTCGCCTCGGCGCACGAACTCAATCGCATCACGCTCTCGGTATTCCCCGAAGACTCGATCTTTCGCATCGATCACTTTCTTGGCAAGGAAGCGATCATGAATATCCTCTATTTCCGCTTCGCCAATTCCTTTCTCGAGCCGATCTGGAACCGCAACTACGTCTCCAGCGTGCAGATCACCCTGTCGGAGAACTTCGGCGTCGGCAGCCGCGGCGCCTTTTACGAGACCGCCGGCTGCCTGCGCGACGTGATCCAGAACCATCTGTTCCAGATCGCCGCGCTGCTGGCCATGGAACCGCCGTCCTACCGCGGCTTCGGCGCCGTGCATGGCGAAACCGCCGACATCTTCCGCGCGATGCGGCCTCTGAAGCCCGCCGACATCGTGCGCGGTCAGTACGCCGGCTACCGCCAGGAAACCGGCGTGGCGCCCGATTCCGACGTCGAGACCTTTTGCGCCCTGCGTCTGTTCATCGATTCGTGGCGCTGGGAAGGCGTGCCGTGGTATTTGCGTTCGGGGAAATTCCTCAGCGCCTCCGCAGCCGAGGTCATCGTCCAGCTCAAGCCGCCGCCGCAACGCCTGTTCGCCGATTCGGCGCCGGTCGACGGCCGGGCCAACTATCTGCGCTTTCGCCTCGCGCCGACTTCGGCGGTCGCCCTTGCCGCGCGGGTCAAGCGCACGGGCAAGGATTTCATCGGCGACCAGCGCGAACTCTATCTCGTCGATGAACATCGGGGCGAGGAAACGCCTTATGAGCGCCTGCTCGGCGACGCAATGGCCGGCAACGGCGCGCTGTTCATCCGCGAGGACGCCGTCGAGGCCGCGTGGGCCGCGGTCGAGCCGGTGCTCGTCAACTATCCGCCGGTGCAATGCTACGCGCGCGGCAGCTGGGGCCCGACACAGGCCGACGTGCTGATCGCCGCCGACGGCGGCTGGCAGAACCCCAGCCATGGCGCTGCCGATTGAAGACGATGCGCTGACCGGCGACTGTCATGCCGCGGCACCGATCAACACCATGCGGCGGCTCCCGATTCCGCAAGCTCAGGCGCTGCACGCCAGCAGCAAGGGCGAACGGCCGGCGCAGGCCGCTTGAGCCGGATCGGCGTCAGCCTGGCGCCCCGCTCTCGGTACGCTAGCGCACGGACCATTGCGGCGCATCAGCCTATCGTCCAATTCCGCCAGCATTCATTTGTCACGCAGCGCAGGACGGCGCGCGACAAAGATGGCTCTTCCAAATTCCACGGAGTATTAGATGAAACTCAAGACACTTGCTTCAGCCCTCGTGGCGATATCGCTGGCCACCAGCGGCATCGCTTTTGCGCAAGGCCGCGGCGATCAGAATGACAGGAACCACGAGCGGGTCGAACATAACAACGGACACGAGTCCGATCAGCGCGGAGACCGCGGTCATGACGAAAGAGGCGCTGGCCCCAACCATGAATACTACAAGGGCGGGCGCATGCCGAAGGAATACCGCAGCAGCCACTACGTTGTCGATGACTGGCGCGGCCACCACCTCAGCGCCCCGCCGCGCGGTTATCATTGGGTCCAGACCGGCGGCGATTTCGTGCTGGTAGCCATCGCAACGGGTATCATCGCGGACTTGCTGCTCAACCGCTGACAGCGGTGTTTGACTGCCATGCCGTGGGCGTCAAGCGCTCGCGCCGTGTTGGGCCGCGAGGCCCTGACCCCGACTTCTTGATGGCGTCGACAGGAGACGAACGATGAAAGAACAGACGCTATCCGCTTCCGACGGCTCAGTCATTCTGCCCAGAAACGACGTCGTTAATCGCCGCATCGTATTGCATAGCCGGCCGGTCGGTGCTCCGACCGCCGGCAACTTCCGCCTTGAAGAAGGACCCGTTCCGCTGCCGGCAGACGGGCAACTGCTGCTACGCACGGAATACCTTTCGCTCGATCCCTATATGCGCGGACGCATGAGCGACGCGCCGTCGTACGCGCCGCCGGTGGCCGTCGGCGCAGTGATGGTCGGCGGCACCGTTTCGCGCGTCGAAGCCAGCCGGCAGCCCGATTTCCACCCCGGCGAACTGGTGCTCGGCAACAGTGGCTGGCAGGATTACGCGGTGTCCGACGGCAGCGGGCTGCGTAAACTCGATGATTCTCTCATCAACCCGACATTGGCTCTGGGCGCGCTCGGCATGCCGGGCTTCACGGCCTACATGGGTCTGCTCGATATCGGCCGGCCGCAAGCCGGCGAAACAGTCGTGGTCGCCGCGGCCAGCGGTGCGGTCGGATCGGTCGTCGGGCAGATCGCCAAGATCAAGGGCTGCCGCGCCGTTGGTATCGCCGGCGGCGCCGACAAGTGCCGCGTTGTCGTCGAAGAACTCGGATTTGACGCTTGCATCGACCGGCGCAGCGCCGATTTCCCGGCGCAACTCGCGGCGGCCTGCCCGCAGGGCATCGACGTCTACTTCGAGAACGTCGGCGGCGCGGTTTTCGACGCGGTCTTGCGACTGCTCAACGCGCGCGCCCGGATCCCGGTATGCGGGCTCATCGCTCACTATAACGACAGTGCCGCTCCCGCTGGCCCGGATCGCCTGCCGCGCTTGGCGCGAACGCTGCTTACCAAGCGCATCAAGATGCAGGGCTTCATCATCTTCGAGGATTACGCCGAGCGTTTCGGCGAGTTTCTCGGCCCGATGAGCGCCTGGCTCAAGGATGGCACGATCAAATTCCGTGAAGATATCGTCGACGGCCTCGAAAATGCACCGGCGGCTTTCATCGGGATGCTGCAAGGCAAGAATTTCGGTAAGCTGCTCATACGTGTTTGTTAAAGGCCGACGCGGCTCGGCGGAGAATTGCACGCTGACGTAAGACTTCGGCCGGACGCGAGCGCCCCTATAAGAATCCGCTTCGCCGGCATCCTGCCCGCGCATTCAAAGAAACTGGAGTCCCATGCGACACCTCGAACGCCACAAGACACAACGCATCGGCTGGCTGCGCGCCGCTGTCCTTGGCGCTAACGATGGCATCGTTTCGACGGCCAGCCTGGTCGTCGGCGTTGCCGCCGCAAGCGCCAGCCTCGGAAATATCTTGCTGACCGGCGTCGCCGGATTGGTCGCCGGTGCCATGTCGATGGCCGCCGGCGAATATGTCTCTGTCCATTCGCAAGCGGACACGGAGGAAGCCGATCTCGCGCGCGAACGCACCGAGCTCGAAACCAATCCCGCGGCCGAAGTGCGCGAACTGACCGGCATTTATGTCGCGCGCGGACTTGAAGTCCGCCTGGCGCAGCAGGTTGCCGAACAACTGATGGCGCACGACGCGCTCGGCGCGCACGCGCGCGACGAACTCGGCATCTCCGAGATTCTGTCGGCACGTCCGGTCCAGGCTGCGCTGGCGTCTGCCACGAGCTTTGCGGTCGGCGCGCTGTTGCCGCTGCTGGTTACCGCACTGGCGCCGGAGCACGGGCTGATTTTCTGGGTATCCGGAATGTCACTCGCATTTCTCGCCCTGCTCGGCGCGGTCGCCGCGAAGGTCGGTGGCGCCGGCGCATTGATCGGCGCCTGGCGGGTGACCTTCTGGGGCGCCATGGCCATGGCCATTACCGCCGGCGCTGGCGCGCTGTTCGGCGCGGTATTCTGACGCCGCACCGCCACTCTGCGCAGTTACCTGCAGGCGTTTTCCCGCATGGCGCGCCCGCCGGTGAGGGCGCGCGGGCGCGCGTATCTTTCTCCGCATCCCTGGCGCGTTTCCGCAAGCCCATCAGCCAGTTGAGCTGAGCGCATCTATCGACAGCCACCTATGTGCGTCACCGCGCAGACTGAGGCCATGATCGATGTGACTCTGTCAACCCTTGACCATTGAAATCAGCATTAAGTGCGTTCCGTACCCACACTATTCGAGTCCAGCACGAAGTTGCGCAGCCAGCGCCGGCAACGCTCCGCACGCCGCGAATCCGGTTTCCGCCAGGACGGGAGAATCAAAGTGCCGCCAGTCAAATCCGTCGCTGCCGCGAATCGTCTGCTTGCATCCTTGCCAGGCAAGGATCGGCAGGGTCTTCTGGCGCTCTGCGAACCCGTCGAACTGGCGTTTGGCGACATACTCGCCAGACCTGGAGAGCCCATTCACTACGCCTACTTCCCGACACAAAGTTCGATTTCCCTGCTCGCGACGATCAATGGCCACCCCGGCCTCGAGGTCGGCCTGATCGGCAACGAAGGCATGCTGGGCATCGCCCTCATTCTCGACATCGCCGTGTCCCCGCTGCACGCCGTGGTACAGGGCCAAGGCACCGCGCTACGCGTCGATGCGGAAGCGCTTTGCCGTCAGCTCGCTGCCAATCCCGCGCTGCGCGGCGTCCTGCAGCGCTACCTGCACGTGCACATTGCGCAACTCGCGCAAACCGCCGCCTGCACCCGCTTCCACGCGGTCGAAGCGCGCCTCGCGCGGCGCCTCTTGATGACCCAGGACCGAGCGCAGTCGAACACGTTTCACGTCACCCAGGAGTTCCTTGCCGCCATGCTCGGCGTACGCCGCGTCGGCGTCACCAAGGCCGCCATCACACTGCAAAATGACAAGCTCATCCGCTACAGTCGCGGCGACATCACCATACTCGACCGCAACCGCCTCGAACAGAGTTCATGTTCGTGCTATGCGGCCGACAAAGCAAGCTATGAACGAATGATGAAGTAGTTTTCGCGCCGGACCCCGTTGGCAAGCACCCGAACACCGGGCAAAGCAAGTGTCCAAGACATCGGCAAGTGCGTCGCTGATGGTCGCATTTGTTGACTTGCCCCTGCGCATACGTATAATTCTGCCTTCTTCGATGCCGCAGGTTGCTCGTGCGGCAAAGAAGGCGCGTAGCTCAGCTGGTTAGAGCACCACGTTGACATCGTGGGGGTCGTTGGTTCGAGTCCAATCGCGCCTACCAAACACTTAAAGCCAGAGCGATTCTGGCTTTAATTATTTCTGGGGTCGCAAAATGCCAGTCATCACACTGCCTGATGGTAGTCAAAGGGAATTCGCGCAACCGCTGACGGTCGCCGAAGTGGCTCAGAGCATAGGCGCGGGCCTGGCGCGCGCGGCCCTCGCCGGCAAGGTCGATGGCCGCATCGTCGACACCTCCTTCCGCATCGATCGCGACGCGCAGCTGGCCATCATCACCGACAAGGATGCCGAAGGCCTGGAAATCATCCGGCATTCGACGGCCCACCTGCTCGCCTACGCGGTGAAGGAACTCTTTCCCGAGGCGCAGGTGACGATTGGGCCGGTCGTCGATAACGGCTTCTATTACGACTTCGCCTACTCGCGCCCGTTTACCCCGGAAGACCTTGCGGAAATCGAAAAGCGCATGGGCGAGCTCGCCAGGCGCGACATTCCGGTGGCGCGCGAAGTCTGGACGCGCGACGACGCCACGGCTTTCTTCAAATCGATCGGCGAACATTACAAGGCCGAGCTGATCGCCGCGATTCCGCAGGACCAGGAAGTCTCGCTCTATCGCGAAGGCGATTTCGTCGATCTCTGCCGCGGCCCGCACGTCCCGTCGACCGGCCGGCTCAAGGTCTTCAAGCTGATGAAAGTCGCCGGCGCCTACTGGCGCGGCGATCAGAACAACGAACAGCTGCAGCGCATCTACGGCACCGCCTGGGCGAAGAAAGAGGAGCAGGATGCCTACCTCAACATGCTCGAGGAAGCCGAGAAGCGCGACCATCGACGCCTCGGCCGCCACCTCGATTTCTTCCACCTGCAGGACGAAGCGCCGGGCATGGTCTTCTGGCATCCCAAGGGCTGGACGGTGTGGCAGCAGGTCGAGCAATACATGCGCCGCGTCTATCAGGAGAACGGCTATCTGGAAGTGAAGTGTCCGCAGATCCTCGAGCGCACGCTGTGGGAGAAGTCCGGCCACTGGGCGAACTTCAAGGACAACATGTTCACGACCGAGTCGGAGAAGCACGAGTACGCGATCAAGCCGATGAACTGCCCGGGCCACATCCAGATTTTCAACACCGGCTTGCGCAGCTATCGCGACCTGCCGCTGCGCTACGGCGAGTTCGGCTCCTGCCATCGCAACGAGCCCTCGGGCGCGCTGCACGGCATCATGCGCGTGCGCGGCTTTACCCAGGACGACGGCCATATCTTCTGCACCGAGGATCAGATCCAGTCCGAAGTGACGAACTTCAATGAACTTGTCCGCCAGGTCTACGCCGATTTCGGCTTTCATGACATCGTCATCAAGCTCGCGCTGCGCCCGGAAAAACGCGTTGGCGCTGACGAGGTCTGGGACAAAGCCGAACGCGCGCTACGCGAGGCCCTCAAGGCTTCCGGCCTGGAGTGGGAAGAACTGCCCGGCGAAGGCGCTTTCTATGGCCCGAAAATCGAATTCCACATCAAAGACGCGATCGGCCGCTCGTGGCAATGCGGCACGATGCAGGTCGATTTCTCGATGCCGCAGCGCCTCGGCGCCGAATATGTCGGCGAAGACAATGCCCGCCACACGCCGGTCATGCTGCATCGCGCCATCCTCGGCTCGCTCGAGCGTTTCATCGGCATTCTCATCGAGAACTGCGCCGGCGCCCTGCCCCTGTGGCTGTCGCCAGTGCAATTGGTTGTCCTCAACATTACGGAAAAACAATCCGAGTACGCCGAGCATGTTGCGAAAACGCTACGCAACGCCGGTCTGCGCGCCGAGTCCGATTTGCGTAACGAAAAAATTAACTATAAAATACGCGAACATAGCTTGAACAAGCTGCCTTACCAAATCGTCGTCGGCGACAAGGAAATGGCGGCCAGTCGGGTTGCCGTGCGTACACGCGGCGGTCAGGATCTGGGGCAAATGCCGCTCGAAGATCTGATCGGGCGACTTCTCGCAGAAGTCGCGGCGCGAAGTGGCACGGCTTAATTTTTTGTCTTCATAAGGAGTGGAACCATCGCACTGCAAAAGGCGCAACGCGTTAACGAAGAGATCAACGCACCGGAGATTCGACTCGTAGGTGAAGAAGGTCAGGCGCTCGGGATCACCAGCGTCAGAGAAGCGCTGCAGTTGGCCGAAGAGGCCGGCGTCGATCTCGTCGAGATTGCACCGATGGCGCAACCTCCGGTTTGCCGGATCATGGATTACGGCAAATTCAAGTACCAGGAACAGAAACGGCAGCACGAACAAAAGCTCAAGCAGAAGCAGGTTCAGGTCAAGGAAGTCAAGTTCCGCCCGGGTACCGACGAGAACGACTACCAGATCAAGCTGCGCAACATGACGCGTTTTTTGCAGGAAGAAGACAAGGTCAAAGTGACATTGCGCTTTCGCGGACGTGAGATGGCGCACCAGGAAATCGGCATGCGCCAGATCGAACGGATCAAGACCGATCTGCAGGAAGTCGCCGCGGTCGAGCAGATGCCCAAGATGGAAGGCCGTCAGATGGTGATGATTCTGACGCCGAGCAAGAAGAAGTAGCAGCACCCCCAAGTGGTTTCAGGTCAAAAGCGCTCCCGCCGGGAGACACCTGCCGCCATGTTATAAATAGGAGCATTCAAATGCCCAAAATGAAGACCAAGAGCGGCGCCAAAAAGCGCTTCAAGGTCAGCGCGAGCGGTCGCATCAAGCGCGGCCAGGCGTTCAAGCGCCACATCCTGACCAAGAAAACGACCAAGTCCAAGCGCCAGTTGCGCGGGATGACCGGAGTGCATCACTCCGACAAGGCCATGGTTCGCTCCATGCTGCCTTACGCTTAAAGGAGAGCCAAGATGCCCCGAGTTAAACGTGGAGTAACGGCGCGCGCGCGCCACAAGAAGATCATCACCCTGGCCAAGGGTTACCGCGGCCGCCGCAAGAGCGTCTACCGCATCGCCAAACAGGCGGTGATGAAAGCCGGCCAATACGCTTATCGCGACCGTCGGCAAAGGAAACGCCAGTTCCGCACCTTGTGGATCGCGCGGATCAACGCGGCGGCGCGCAATGCCGGCATGAAGTACAGCACGTTCATGAACGGCTTGAAGAAAGCGCAGATCGAAGTCGACCGCAAGGTCCTCGCCGATCTCGCGGTGTTCGACAAGCCGGCATTCGCCGCTCTGGCTGAACAGGCCAAAGCCCAGCTCGGCGTTTGATCGCACGCAGGTGAAAAAGGGAGGCTTGCGCCTCCTTTTTTTTCGATGAAGCATTAAAGCCAGAGAATCATGGACACCCTAGATCAGCTAGCACAAGAAGCCTCGGCCGCCTTTGCCGCGACCGACGATCCCGACGCGCTTGAACAGGTCAAGGCGCTCTACCTTGGCAAGAGCGGGCAGATCAGCATGCTGCTCAAGGGCATGGCCAAGATGACGCCGGAAGAGCGCAAGACGGCGGGGGCGAACATCAATCGCGCCAAGGAAGCAATCGAAGCTTCGCTCGCCGCGCGGCGCGAGGCGATCCGCCGCCTGGCCCTCGCAGCGCGCCTGGCCGAGGAATCGCTCGATGTCACCCTGCCCGGCCGCGGCGAAACGCGCGGCGGCCTGCACCCGGTGACGCGCACGCTCGAACGCATCGAGGCGCTCTTTGCCTCGATCGGTTTCGACGTCGCCGACGGACCGGAAATCGAGGACGACTTCCACAATTTCACCGCACTCAACACGCCCGCCGACCACCCGGCGCGTTCGATGCACGACACCTTTTATCTGCAGGAAGAGAGCGGCAAAACCGCCGAGGGCATCCTGCTGCGCACGCACACCAGCCCGATCCAGGTGCGCTACATGGAGGCGCACGTCGCCAAATACGCACACCTGCCGACGATGCCGGAAATCCGCGTCATCGCACCGGGCCGCGTCTATCGCGTCGATTCCGACGCCACCCACTCGCCGATGTTTCACCAGGTCGAGGGCCTGTGGATCGCCGAGAGCGTGAGCTTCGCCGATCTCAAGGGCGTGCTCGCCGATTTCCTGCGCCGCTTCTTCGAAAGCGACGACCTGCAGGTGCGCTTCCGTCCGTCCTTCTTCCCCTTTACCGAACCGTCGGCCGAAATTGACGTCGCTTTCCTGAGCGGTGCACTCAAGGGCCGCTGGCTCGAAATCGCCGGCTGTGGCATGGTTCATCCCAATGTCCTGCGCCATGTCGGCATCGATCCCGAGAAATACATCGGCTTCGCCTTCGGCATGGGCCCGGATCGCCTGACCATGCTGCGCTACGGGGTCAATGACCTGCGCCTGTTCTTCGACGGCGACCTGCGCTTTCTGCGCCAGTTTGTTTGATTGATCACCCATGAAATTCTCTGAATCCTGGCTGCGCACCTTCGTCGACCCGGCGGTTTCGGGCGACGAGCTCTCTCACCTTTTGACCATGGCCGGTCTCGAAGTCGAAGAAGAGGAAAGTGTCGCGCCCGCCTTCGACAAAGTCGTCGTCGCTTGCGTGCTCGAAGTGTCCAAGCACCCGGACGCCGATCGCCTCAACGTCTGCCGCGTCGACATCGGCCGCGGCGCACCGCTGCAGATCGTCTGCGGCGCGCCCAATGTGGTGCCCGGCCTCAAGGTGCCGTGCGCCCTGCCCGGCGCCACGCTGCCCGGCAACTTCACGATCAAGGTCGCCAAGGTGCGCGGCGTCGAGTCCTCGGGCATGCTCTGCTCGGCCAAGGAACTCGGCGTTTCCGACGACGCGTCGGGGCTGCTGGTGTTGCCCGCCGACGCGACCATCGGCGTCGACCTGCGCAGCTACCTCGACCTCGATGATCGCCTGCTGACCTTGAAACTCACGCCCAATCGCGCCGATTGTCTCTCGCTCTCCGGTATCGCGCGCGAAGTCGCGGCGCTGACCCGCACGCCGGCGCGCTTTCCCGAAGTTCTTGACGCGCCGGTCAGCATCGCCGCCAGGCGCGAAATCGTTCTCGATGCGCCTGCGGCCTGCCCGCTCTACTGCGGCCGCGTCATCAGCGCGGTCGATGGCCGGGCCGCGACACCCGACTGGATGAAGCGCCGCCTTGAGCGCAGCGGTTTGCGTTCGATCTCGGCGCTGGTCGACATCACCAATTACGTAATGCTCGAACTCGGCCAACCGCTGCACGCTTTCGACAACAGCAAGCTCGAAGGCGCCGTCCACGCGCGCCTGGCGCGCGCCGGCGAAAAGATCGAACTGCTCAACGAGCAAGTACTCGAACTGCAGGACGATGTGCTGCTGATCGCCGACGATGAGCGCCCGGTGGCCATGGCCGGGATCATGGGCGGCGCCGACAGCGGCATCACGCTTGAGACCCGCGAAATGTTCGTCGAAGCGGCCTTCTTCGCGCCGACCGCGATCGCCGGCCGCGCCCGCCGCTACGGTTTCGTTTCCGACGCCTCGCACCGCTTCGAACGCGGCGTCGATTTCGGCGGCACCCGGCGTGCGCTCGAACGCGCGACGCAACTCATCCTCGACATCTGCGGCGGCCAGGCCGGCCCGGTCTGCGAAGCCGCGGCAACGCTGCCGCAAAGGCAGCCGGTGCGCTTGCGCCCGGCACGCGTGACCAAGGTCTTGGGCGTTTCCTTTTCCACCGAAGAAATCACCGCGATCTTTTCACGCCTTGACCTCACTTTCCGGCGCGACGGCGAGGACTTCATCGTCACGCCGCCGAGCTATCGCTTCGATATCGAGATCGAAGAAGACCTGATCGAAGAAATCGTCCGCCTGCATGGCTATGACAGCATTCCGGCGCGTGCGCCGCGCGCCCGAGCGGCCATGCTGCCGCAATCCGAGAGCGCGCGCCCCGTCAGCCGCGTGCGTCAGATCCTCGCCAATCGCGGCTTCCAGGAAGTCGTCAATTACGCGTTCGTCGAAGAAGCGTGGGAATCCGACTTCGCCGGCAGCCGCGAACCGATTCGTCTGGCCAACCCGATCGCCAGCCAGATGAGCGTGATGCGCTCGACGCTGATCGGCGGACTGATCGCCAACGTCGTCACGAATCTCAAGCGCAAGCAGAACCGCGTACGCGTTTTCGAGACCGGCCGCTGCTTCTTCCGCGATCCTGCCGGCACGCCGGTCGCCGGCTTCCGCCAACCCTGGAAAATCGCCGGCCTCGCTTACGGTAGCGCCACTCCGGAACAATGGGGCAGCGCGCCGCGCAACGCCGATTTTTACGACATCAAGGGCGAAGTCGAATTGCTGCTCGCGCCGCTCGCCGCCCGCTTCGAAAAGTGCGATCACCCGGCCCTGCATCCGGGCCGCAGCGCGCGCGTCATCGTTGCCGGGCAAGCCATCGGCTTTGTCGGCGAAGTGCATCCGCAGTGGCTGCAAGAATACGGCCTGCCGCTTGCGCCGGTGGTCTTCGAACTCGATCTTGCCGCGCTCACGGCGGCCAAATTGCCGCAATACGCCGAAGTCTCGCGCCAGCCGCCGGCAATCCGCGATTTGGCCATCGTCGTCGGCAACGAACTTCAACTGCAGCAACTGATCGACGGCTTGGCGGCCAATCGCCCCGCCATCATTCAGGACATCCGCCTATTCGACGTGTACACCGGAAAAGGCGTCGCACCCGGCAAGAAAAGCCTTGCGTTTCGGATAGTTATGCAAGATACTCAAAGGACTTTGCAAGACGCGGAAGTGGACGCCGCGATGCAGCAACTGGTCGCCTATCTGGAGCAGGCGTTTGCCGCACAGCTTCGCGTCTGACAGGAAAAAAACATGACGCTCACAAAAGCAGAACTTGCCGATTTGCTGTTCGAAAAAGTCGGCCTCAACAAGCGTGAGGCCAAGGACATGGTCGAAGCTTTCTTCGAAGAGATCCGCAACGCGCTCGAGCGCGGGGACGGCGTCAAGCTTTCCGGCTTCGGCAATTTCCAGTTGCGTGACAAGCCGCAGCGTCCGGGCCGCAATCCCAAGACCGGCGAGGAAATTCCGATCACCGCGCGGCGCGTCGTCACTTTCCATGCCAGCCAGAAGTTGAAGGGCGAGGTCGAGATTTCCTACAATGGAACCCAGTCCTAAAGACAGCAGCAAGGAGCCCTTGCCGCCCATCCCGGCGAAGCGCTACTTCACGATCGGCGAAGTCAGCGAACTCTGCGGCGTCAAGCCGCATGTCCTGCGTTACTGGGAGCAGGAATTCACCCAGCTCAAACCGGTCAAGCGCCGCGGCAACCGCCGCTATTACCAGCACCACGAAGTCCTGCTGGTGCGTCGCATCCGCGAACTGCTCTACAACCAGGGTTTTACCATCAACGGCGCGCGCAACCGTCTCGACGACGCCGTCGACGGTGCGAAACCGACGCTCCTCACCCCGGCGCTGCTACGCGCCGAGTTGTTGAGCATCGCGGAAATGCTCAGGGTCTAGGCCACTCGAAGAGATTGGGTTATAATTCTCTCGTCGGGGCGTAGCGCAGCCTGGTAGCGCACTTGCATGGGGTGCAAGGGGTCGAAAGTTCGAATCTTTTCGCCCCGACCATTAACAATCAAATAGTTATGAGCATTTGAAAGCCAGCCAAAAGCTGGCTTTTTCTTTTTGCGGTACGGTTGGCGGTACGGTTTAGCACTTGCTACCGTACCGCCAACGCGAACCACTAACTCGTCCGCAATGACACTCGCGGCCTCACTTGCCGAAGATCATTTGACTTGGCGAATGTTATCGCGCGGCTCGACGTTGTTATCTAACAACAGTCACCCTCACCTCTTCCCGCCCAGCCCCACGGAAGAGATTGAGATCAACGCCCTTCAACTCGGGCACCTTCTTGTAATCCACATTGCCCTGCTTGAAGTAACGCGTGACAGAGACACCGAACCCGGTTTCGCTGACATGGCTGGCCAGCGTCACCAGACGCTCCTTCACCTTCTCCAGTTCGGCTGTAGCCTCATCCGCCTTGCGCTTGGCGGTGACATACAGCCCAGCGGCCAGTTGCCAAACTGGATCAGTGCGCTCGACCGTGTCGCGCTCGGTGAGCGGCGGTGGCGTGTCGCTATCGAGATACTTCTGGAACACATCCCATGCCGCCCGGATGGCCGTTACCGTGGCCTCATCACGCTTGATCTCGACCAAAATGCCCTCGGTGCCGTCGAAGACCCACAGGTGCGCCAACGTCGCGCCAGCCACCATCAGCTGATGCTGCACCTGTATGCGATAGCGCTCCGGCACCTCACCGACCGAGACGGCCTGCCAGAGCGCCGAGGATTGACCCTTGTACGGGCATTTCACCTCAAGAAGAAGATCGCCTTCCAAGGTGATGCCATCCAAGCTGGCGCTATAGTCTCCGTCGGTGAGCACCAGCGGCTGCATGATCATGCCG
>CAISOB010000003.1 GCA_903886975.1 uncultured beta proteobacterium | reverse complement strand
TGTCAAGAAAGCCGGCATGCAGGTCGTCGAAAACGTCGATCCGGGCCCCTTCCTCGAAGCCACCAAGGCCGGCCGTAAAACCTTCACCGACAAGTTCGGCGGCGAAAACTACATCAAAGAAATCGACGCCGTCCGCGACGCGAAGTAATTGGTGTTCGAGCCCGCCTTGCGGCGGGTTGCGCCTGCATGGACGCCCGGCGCCCATGCAGGCCATAGGGCTGGTGTCAGCGGCGGCTACACTGTGGCCGGTTGTTTGGCCTGGACGGGGGCGATGAGCGAAAAATTCAATTCCAATATCGACAAGACCCTGAACATTCTTGAAGCCATCGCTCAGAATGCCGGCGGCCTGTCGCTCGCGGAGATCGTCAAAACCGTCGGCTTGCCCAAGACCAGTGCATTTCGCATTCTTGAAATCCTCACGGCGCGCGAATACCTGAGCTGGAACAAGGACAACGAAAAGTACTCGATCGGAATCAAGGCGCTGGAGATCGGCATCAGTGGCCTGATCGGGCAGGATATCGTCGATGTTTCAATTCCGTACTTGCAGAACTTGTCGGCGACCGTCGGCGAGACGTCCTTCCTGGCCGTCTACAATAACGGCGATGTCGTCTATCTGTACAAGGCGGAAGGCACCGCGTCGATTCAGACCATAGCGCGTTTGGGCAGCCGGCGGCCCGCTTACTGCACGGCACTGGGCAAGGTCATCCTGGCCAATCTGGCGATCGAGGAAACGGATCGCGTGTTCGAAAAAAAGCTGGCGAAATTCACCGATAAGACCGTCACCGACCGCGTCAAGCTTTATGAGGAGTTTGCGCACATCCGCAGCAGAGGCTACGCCATCGACGATGAGGGGATCGAATACGGTCTTTATTGTCTGGCGGTACCCATCCATAACTACACGGGCACAGTTATCGCCGCGATCAGCGTGTCGGGGCCGATCAAGCGTCTGCACAGGAACAGGGACAGTGTCGTTGAGCAACTCAGGAGCGTGGGCGAAACGATATCCAGGCGCCTGGGCTACGTGCAGGCGATGAAGTTGAGGCATTGACTAAGCCGCAACTGCCAAGGCCGGTGTACTTCCGGCAAATCATTGACGTATGATAGCGATTCGAAAAATGGGACGGGAGTCCGAAAATTCCTAAGCTCAATAAGCTCAAGTCGGCGGCCAAGCCCATAGCCAAGCCCATAGCCAGGAGACCGGCCGCGGTCAGAGCCAAAGCCGCGGGCGTTCCTCTGGTCAGCGCCGCGGTACGCGTTCTCGCTGTGCTTGAGCAGCTTTCCCGGCAACGCGCGATCGGACTCGAGGAAATTTCGCGCAGGACCAATCTGGCCAAGCCGACGGTTTACCGCTTCCTGCTCACCCTGCAGGAATTGGGCTACGCGCGCCGCATCGACGGCGATGCGTGGACGATGACGCTACGAATGTTCAATCTGGGTGCGCGGGCGCTTGACCACCTCGACCTCGTGGCTGCCGCGCGGCCAATCGCCGAGGAGATGTCGGAACAACTCGGCGAGACCGTGCATATGGGCGTTCTCGACGGGGACTCGGCGGTTTACGTTCTGAAGATCGAATCGCGCTATACCATTCGCATGATTTCCCGTGTCGGGCGGCGCATGCCACTCTACTGCACCGCGATTGGCAAAGTGCTGATGGCTTTTGCCAAGGAAGACGAGCGTCAAGCGGCGCTCGAGGGTGTGCGCCTGTTGGCTTTCACCAAACATACGCTGACCTCGCGCAAGATGCTTGACGCCGAACTGGCGCAGGTCCGCGAAGTCGGCTTCGCCCGCGACAATGAAGAACGCGAAGAAGACCTGCGCTGCATCGGCGCGCCGGTCTTCGATCACAGCGGTGCCGTCGTCGCCGCGATTTCCGTTTCCTGGCCGGGTTTCCGCTACGAGCGTGGGCAGGAGAGCGAGTGGATCGCCACGATCAAGGACGCCGCCAGTCGCATCTCCGCGGTTCTGGGTTACAACGCTGCGGCCTGATCATCATGTGCGCCCCAGCGGCGGCTGGACCTTGTCCGCCCGCGCGTGATTAAAATGAAATCATGTTTCAAAAAAATCTTGAAGAGTCTTCCGGCTTGGTGTAGAGTTTCGCGTCGTCAGCTTGGACGTATTTGGCTTCCCGATCTATTTTATCTGCCCTACCCAATCATTTTCGTCAGCGGATCCTGTGTACGTGCAGGGCGATGCGCGTGATCCGCACTATATTCAATGGAGCTACGATGAGCGATTTATTCTTCCCCGATGCCGGACTTGCCATGGAGGCCGTCGAGGCCGATCAGGTCAGCCGGAAGATACGCGCCAAGGGCGGCACCCTGATGATGGTCGAAGTATTCTTCAAGACCGGTGCGATCGGTGCCGCGCACCGGCACGTTCATGAACAGGTCTGCTACTGCCTTGCCGGCGAATTCGTTTTTACCATCGAGGGCGAAACCCGCACCCTGCGCGCCGGCGATTCGGTCTATGTACCGTCTTCAGTGCTGCATGGGGCGAAGTGTGTCGCCGCCGGCCGCCTGCTCGACATCTTCACGCCGCAGCGCGAAGACTTTGCCACAGCTTATCAGGAGAAGTCATGAATCTCGAAACGCGTTACGCGCACCACCCGGAAGACGTCAAGGGCTACGACACCGAAACCCTGCGCCGCCATTTCCTCGTCGAGCAGATCTTTGTCACCGGCGAACTGAAGCTGACCTACAGCCATGTCGACCGGGTCGTGTTCGGCGGCGCGTGTCCGACGACGCAAGCCATCGCACTCGAGGGCGGGAAGGCTTTCGGCACGCCGAATTTCCTCGATCGCCGCGAACTCGGCGTGGTCAACATCGGCGCCCCCGGCAAGGCGATCGTCGACGGGAAGACCTATGCGCTGGCCAGTGGCGATGGTCTCTACGTCGGCATGGGCAACGCTTCGGTGTCCTTCACCAGCGACGATGCGGCGCATCCGGCCAAGTTCTACCTGTTGAGCAGCCCGGCGCATGCCAGCTATCCGACGGTGAAGATTACACGCGCTGACGCCAATCCGAGGAAGCTCGGCGCCGCCGAGACCTGCAACGTGCGCACGATTTACCAGTACGTCCACCCGGCGGTCTGCAAGAGTTGCCAACTGGTCATGGGCGTCACCGTGCTCGAGCCGGGCAGCGTCTGGAACACCTATCCGCCGCACACGCACGAACGGCGCATGGAAGTTTATCTTTACTTCGGCATGGCCGAAGCGACACGCATCTTCCACCTGCACGGGCAGCCTGCCGAGACCCGGCACCTCGTCGTGGCCAACGAGCAGGCGGTCATTTCGCCGTCGTGGTCGATCCACGCCGGCGTCGCCACCGGTCCTTACTCCTTCATCTGGGGCATGGCCGGCGAGAACCAGACCTTCGACGACATGGACACTCTCGGCCCGAACGATCTCAAATAGGGGAAAAGAAAATGAGCGGAATACTTGATGCATTCAAGCTGGACGGCAAGGTGGCCATCGTCACCGGTTCGGAACGTGGCTTGGGTCGGGGGATGGCTGTTGCGCTGGCGCAGGCTGGCGCCGATATCGTCGGCGTGACCTACGTCGAGAGCGCGCCGGAGACCAAGGCGGCGGTCGAGGCAGCGGGACGAAAGTACGTCCACGTGATGGCCAATCTGTCGACCATAGAACCCGTTGAGCGCATCGTAGACACCGCGCTCAAAACCTTCGGCCACATCGACATTCTGGTGAACAATGCCGGGATCATCATCCGTAACGACAGCGTCGATTTCACCGAGAAGGAATGGGACGACGTGATGAATGTCAACCTCAAGGCGATGTTCTTCCTTTGCCAGGCCGTGGCGCGCCAGTTCATCGCGCAGGGTAAGGGCGGCAAGATCGTCAACGTTGCCTCGATGCTGTCATTCCAGGGCGGCGTTCGCGTGCCGTCTTACACCGCGTCGAAGAGCGGCGTCAAGGGGATCACCATGCTGATGGCCAACGAGTGGGCCAAGCACGGCATCTGCGTCAACGCCGTCGCGCCGGGCTACATGGCCACCGACAACACGACGCAGTTGCGCGCCGACGAAAAGCGCAGCGCCGAAATCCTCGGGCGCATTCCCGCTGGCCGCTGGGGCCTACCCGAAGATCTGGGCGGCGCGGTCGTCTTCCTGGCTTCGAAGGCGTCCGACTACGTAAACGGATACACACTGGCCATCGATGGCGGCTGGCTTGCACGCTAAATCAACACATATGGAGTGATGCGATGAAAAATTTTATGGACGCCGATTTCCTGCTGCCCGACGAAAGTTCGCGCCGGCTTTATCACGACTATGCCGAGCAGATGCCGATCATCGATTACCACAGCCATCTGCCGCCGGCCGACATCGCCGATGACAGCCGCTTCAAGAATATCGCCCAGGCCTGGCTCGGCGGCGACCATTACAAGTGGCGCGTGATGCGGGCGAACGGCGTTGCCGAAGACGACGTTACCGGCCACGAGCCCGACTACCGCACCTTCCTGGCGTGGGCGAAGACCGTTCCCTACGTTGTCGGCAATCCACTCTATCACTGGGCACACCTCGAACTGCAACGCTATTTCGGAATTCGCGAAGTGATCTCCGAGAAGACCGCGCCGATGATCTGGGAAGCGTGCAACGCGCAGATCGTCGGGCCGGAGTTCGGTGCGCGCACCTTGCTCATGCGCATGAAGGTTCGCGCCGTCGGGACGACCGACGATCCGGCCGACACGCTGGAGCATCACGTCCGCTACGCCGCCGCGCGAAAGCCCGGCGAGCCGGTGATGACGCCTTGCTTCCGGCCCGATAAGGCGCTCGCCGTCGATGACCCCGTGGCCTGGAAAGCTTACCTCGGCAAGCTCGCCGCCGCCGCCGACTTGACGATCGCTTCCTACAAGGACCTCGTCGCCGCACTGGAAAAGCGCCACGCCGCTTTCCATGCAGTCGGTTGCCGCGCTTCCGATCACGCGCTCGCCACTTCGATCGCCAGTTTTGCGACGCCACAGGCACTCGAGACGCTGTTCGCCAAACTGCTGCAGGGATCGGTGCCGACGCGCGAAGAGAGCGAAACGATCAAGACGGCGCTCTTGCTCGAAGTCGGACGCATGAACGCCAGGCGCGGCTGGGCGATGCAGCTGCACATGGCCTCACTGCGCAACCTCAACACGCCGATGTTCAAACGGCTCGGACCGGATACCGGCTACGATTCGGCCAACGACTCGATCAGCGCACCACGGCTTGCGGCCTTCATGGACGCGCTGCAGAGCGACGGCCTGTTGCCGAAGACAATCCTCTATTCGCTCAACCCGAACGATCTCGAAGTGCTCGCATCGGTGATGGGCTGCTTCCAGGACGGTTCGGTTCCCGGCAAGATTCAGGTCGGTTCGGCGTGGTGGTTTAACGACCATATCGAAGGCATGCGCCAGCAGATGCTCAGCCTCGCGAACATCGGCCTGTTGTCGCGCTTCATCGGCATGTTGACCGATTCGCGCAGCTTCCTCTCGTTTCCGCGCCACGAATATTTCCGCCGCATCCTCTGCGCGATGATCGGCGGCTGGATCGAAAACGGCGAAGTCCCGGCCGATTTCGATATGCTCGGCGGCATGACGCAGGATATCTGTTACCGCAACGCCAAGGCCTATTTCGCATTCCCGGGCGTCGAGGACTAGCGTCCCTTGCTCCTGTGAAAACGGCCTCTGCGGAGGCCGTTTTTCTTGGCCAGCCCCAAACCCTGCTACTGCAGGCTGTGTTCCTTGATCAGACCCTCGCGGTACGCGTGCAGCAGGCTTTGCAATTCCTCGATCTGCTCCTGAATCTCGCGGCCGCGATCGGTATCGCGAACGCGCAGCCGGGCCGGATGGGTGTGGATGATTTCCATTTCCGTATCGATATCAAGTTCCTCGGACACGGCTTTCTGCGTCGACTCGAAGGCCTGGTGTGCAGCCAGCAGCAAGCCGCGCGAATTTGAAATCAGCGTGTAGCCGGCGATTCCGGTGACCTGCTGATAGGCGCGCGAAAAACCGCCGTCGATGACGATCAGCCGGCCGTTGGCCTTGATCGGGCGTTCGCCCTTGGTGACCTTGACCGGGACGTGACCGTTGATGATGCGCCCGGTATCGGGATCGAGGCCGAACTCGCGCAGGATCTTGCATGCGCTCTCTTCCTTGTCGCGCAAGGTGTAATAGGCGTTGCGCTTTTCCGCGTGAGTCGCCTTGTCGGCCAGTAAGTAGCGTTCGAAAGTGGCCATCTTCTCCTTGCCGAACAGCGGCGATTGCGGCGCGCACCAGAGAAACCACATGGCGTCCATGCCATACTGCTTTTGAGTCGGATTGTCGGTCGCGAAATAACCTTGCCGGGCGAGGCGGTCGACGCGGTCGAGAAACTCTTTTCCGGCAAACGACTTGCCGTCGACGTTGAAAGACTTGAATTCGCCGTCGTCGTTCATCGCGATGCAGCCGTGGTAGAGCAGGTTGCCGTCGTGGATGCGATAGATGCTGCCGGTCGAATAGAGGAAGCGTACGTGCTGCTGCAGCTTCTTGCTGTTGGCGAAGGAGAGCTTGAGCTTGTCCATCACCGTCTGTTCAGCGTCGGTCAGAACGTCAGGCGCGTTGGCGTCTATCGTCGGGAAGAGGGCGTCGAGCAGCGGGTGGTCGACGCCGTTCAGCTTGATTGTGCCGCGCTGAAAATCGACCTTGTCGAGCAGCAGACGGTCGTCCATCTGGTAATGCGGCCGGCGCTTGATGATCTGGCTTTCGAGCTTGAACTGGATGATGGCCATCGCTTTCTGCATCTGCGCCATCAGGCGGATTTCCTGGCTGGTGAACCCGGCGTCGGCGGCGACCTTGGGAATGAAACGCTCGCACGGATCGTCCTTGTAGGTCTCGAGGGCAAACGAGGCGAGCGGCAGCAGGCTGACGCCGTAGCCGTTTTCCAGCGTTTCCATGTTGCCATAGCGCAGGCAGCAGCGGATGACGTTCGCGATGCTCGCTTCGCCGCCGGCGGCGGCGCCCATCCACAGGATGTCGTGGTTGCCCCATTGAATATCGACGTGGTGATGTTCCATCAGGGCGTCGAGGATGAGGTGGGCACCGGGGCCGCGATCGTAGATGTCGCCGATGACATGCAGCTTCTCAACCGCCAGATGCTGGATCAACTCGGCGAGGCTGGTGATGAAGGCCGGGGCGCTGCCCGTCGACACGATGGTGTCGATCTGGCTCTGGTAATACTGGGTCTTGTGTTCGACGCCTTCCTGATCGTAGAGCAGTTCTTCGATCGTTTCGGCAACTTGCGCCGGCAGGAAATTACGTACCGTTTCACGTCGATATTTGGCACTCAGCATACGGCAAAACTTGACCAGGCGAACCAGCGTCAGGCGGCTCCACTCGTCCTTGTCCGCGACCGATTGCAGCATCAGCGGTGTCTTCAATTCCGGGTAGTAAATGAGAGTCGCGAGATTGCGACGCTCCGATTTCGACATGGTGTTGGCAAAGGTCTCGTCGATCTTGCGCCAGATCGATCCGGCGCCGTTGCGTACGACATGGGAAAACGCCTCGTACTCGCCGTGAATGTCGGAGAGAAAGTGTTCGGTGCCCTTGGGCAACTGCAGCTGGGCGGAAAAATTGATGATCGCCGTCGACGCCGCCTGCAGCGAAGGATATTTTTCGGACAGCAGTTGCAAATATTTCAATTGAAGTTCTTGCATGAATGCCTCGTGTCGACCGATGAGCGATGCTTCGCTATATTGGCGCCTTGCTTCTGCGACGCCGCCTAAAGTATTACCGGACGCCCCGTCGCAGTCAATGAAGCGCAGGGACATTGGCGCGGGTTGCGACGCAATTCCGCTTCGCCCAAGTCCTGTTTCTGTCGTGCCGGCAATCGTGATTCTACCTTGGTGGTTGTCGCCGCTGGCAATCTGCGCGAGAATAGCCGGCTTTTGCGCGATTAAAGTCAGCGAGGCCTCGGCTAAGAGGTCCGAAAGACGGGGGGATTGCTCAACCTGGGGGTGAGCGGCGCAAAGAAAAAAATAGAAAGCGAGACTAGAGATGCATCAGGCAGCGGTTCACAGCAAGGGGCAACAGGCGACCCTGGCGCTTGCGGCACTCGGTGTGGTTTACGGGGATATCGGCACCAGCCCGTTGTATACCCTGAAGGAAGTGTTTGCCGGCAACCACCCGATCCCGCTGACCCCCGAGAACGTTCTCGGCATTCTCTCGCTCATTCTGTGGTCGCTCATCATCGTCGTTTCGGTCAAGTATGTGGTCTTCGTCATGCGCGCCGACAACCGCGGCGAGGGCGGCATCATGGCCCTGATCGCCCTGGCGCTGCATGATGCCAAAGGCAACCCGAAGCGCGAGCGCATCATCATGCTGATCGGGCTGCTCGGCGCCGGCATGTTCTATGGCGATGGCATGGTGACGCCGGCAATCTCAGTGCTTTCCGCCCTCGAAGGGCTGGACGTGGCGACCTCCGCTTTCAAGCCCTACATTATCCCGATGACGCTGACCGTGCTTTTTTGTCTGTTCTTCTTTCAGCGCCGTGGCACGGCATCGGTCGGCGCCTTGTTCGGACCGGTCATGATGCTCTGGTTTTCAACTCTGGCCATCCTCGGTTTTATCAATCTGGCCGCTCATCCTGGTGTACTCAAAGCAGTGAATCCGGCCTATGGCCTGCTTTTCCTCATCGAGAACCGTGGCATCGCGCTCGTCGCGATGGGCGCGGTCGTTCTTTCGCTGACCGGCGCCGAAGCGCTCTACGCCGATATGGGACACTTCGGTCCCAAGCCCATCCGCCAGTCCTGGTTCTGCTTTGTGCTGCCGGCGCTGCTCCTCAACTATTTTGGCCAGGGTGCGCTCTTGCTCGTCGATCCGGGGACCATCGACAATCCCTTCTATCATCTGGCGCCCGACTGGGCGCTTTATCCGCTCGTTGGCCTTTCAACGGCGGCAACCGTCATTGCCTCGCAAGCGGTCATCTCCGGGGCCTTCTCGGTTACCCGTCAGGCGATGCAACTCGGTTTCGTTCCGCGTTTTGAAGTGCAGTACACCTCGGAAAAGGAGCAGGGACAGATTTATCTCCCCGGCGTCAATTGGGGACTGTTCTTCGCCGTCGTCATTCTGGTCATCGGATTCCAATCGACCAACAATCTGGCCGGCGCTTACGGCATCGCGGTGACCGGCGACATGGTCATCACCTCGGTGCTGGCGACCGTGGTCGCGGCCCGGGGATGGGGCTGGGGGTGGCCACGGGCGGTTTCCCTGTTTGCCTGTTTTCTCACGCTTGAACTGACGTTCTTTTTCGCCAACGTCCTGAAGATCCCGGACGGCGGCTGGTTTCCGCTGTGTGTCGGATCACTGGTCTTCCTGCTCATGAGTACCTGGAAGCGTGGCAGCCAGTTGCTTTCCGAACGATTGAGCGACGAATCGATCGAGCTTGAAACCTTCATCGACGCCTTGCTCGTCGCCATGCCGACGCGCGTGCCGGGCACGGCCGTGTTCATGACTTCGAGCCCGCGCCACGTACCCAATGCGATGCTGCACAATCTGATGCATAACAAAATATTGCACGAGCGCGTGCTGGTTGTTTCGGTTCAAGTGTTCGATGCGCCTTATGTCCCGGAAATCGATCGCGTCGAAGTGCACAAGTTGAAGGCCGATTTCTATAGCGTGACCGTGCAATACGGCTTCATGGACCAGCCCGATATTCCGCAGGCCCTCTCCTCATGCGCAGAGCAAGGCCTGGAGTTCGACATGATGGAGACGTCCTTCTTCCTCGGGCGTGCGACCCTGATTCCGAAAATCGCGTCGAGCATGGTGTTGTGGCGCGAAAAACTCTACGTGGCGATGTTCCGCAACGCGAGCAGCGCAACGAGCTTTTACAAGATACCCAGCAACCGGGTTGTCGAACTCGGCACCCAAGTGGTGTTGTAAGACGCTTTTCTGTCCTCTGTCTTCTGCCGTCTGTCGTCTGGCTACGCCATCGCCTCGTAAAGCGGCAGGGTCAGGAATTCCGGATAGTCGGGCGTCAGGCTCATGGTCTCGAATATCGCCGCGGCCCGATCGTATGTCGCGGTATCCTCGCCCTGGGCGCTGACCGTCGCCTTGATTTTAGGCAGCTCTTCGGCGATCAGCTGCCTGACCAACTCGGCTGTAACCTTGCGGCCATCGTCGAGAGTTCCCTTCGACGAAATCACCCACTGCCAGACCTGCGAGCGGGAGATTTCTGCCGTCGCTGCGTCTTCCATCAGATTGTTGATGGGTACGCAACCGTTGCCGGCCAGCCAACTGCCGAGGTAGTGAATGCCGACGTTGATGTTATTGCGCACGCCCGCTTCGGTGATCGGTTGCTCAGGCTGAAAATTGAGGAAGTCCGCCGCTGTGAAAACCTCATGGCGCTGCAACTGCCATTGGTTCGGTCTGTCGCCAAGAACGTTCCGGAATTCCTCGGCGGCGATGGCCACCAGTCCCGGATGGGCGATCCAGCCGCCATCGAAACCATCGTTGGCATCGCGCCGCTTGTCGTGACGGATCCCGGCCAGCGCTTTTTCATTGGCGACCGGATCGTTCTTGATCGGGATCAGCGCGCTCATGCCGCCGATCGCCGGGGCGCCGCGCTTATGGCAGATCTTGACCAGATGCAGCGCATAGGAGCGCATGAACGGCACTTCCATGTTGATCAAGCCGCGATTGGCCAGGCAGAAGGATTTGTCCTTCTTGAACTTCTTGATACAACTGAAGATGTAATCCCAGCGGCCGGCGTTGAGTCCGGCCGAATGCTCGCGCAATTCGTAGAGGATTTCCTCCATCTCGAACGTGGCGAGTATCGTTTCGACGAGAACCGTGGCCTTGATCGTTCCGCGCGGCAAGCCGATGTGCTCCTGCGCCATAATGAAGATGTCATTCCACAGGCGCGCTTCGAGGTGCGATTCGAGCTTCGGCAGATAGTAGAAAGGTCCTGCGCCGCGCGCGACTTGTTCTTTGGCGTTGTGAAAGAACGCCAAGGCGAAGTCGAAGATGCCGCCGGAAACGCGCTGGCCGTCGACCGTGACGTGCTTTTCGTCAAGATGCCAGCCGCGCGGGCGAATCTGCAACATCGCGATCTTGTCGTCGAGCCGGTATTCCTTGCCGGCTTCATTGGTGAACGCGAGTTCGCGCCGGATCGCCTTGCGGATGTTGATCTGACCCTGGATCAGGTTGTCCCACTTCGGGCTGTTCGAATCTTCGAAGTCGGCCATGTAGGAATCGGCGCCCGAGTTGAAGGCGTTGATGATCATCTTGGCTTCGACCGGCCCGGTGATTTCGGTGTGACGCCGTTCCAGCGCTTGCGGCAGCGGTGCGATCTTCCAATCGCCGGAACGAATCGACGTAGTCTGCGGCAGGAAGTCGGGCCTCTCGCCCGCGTCGATGCGCGTCTGACGTGCGGCGCGCGCCTGCAGCAATTCGTGGCGGCGGTCGTTGAAGGCGCGGTGCAGTTTGGCGACAAGCACCAGCGCTTCATTGGCCAGAACGGCTTCGTAGCCCGCCCGAACGGGGGCATTGATTTCCACACCTTGAGGCAGCGCGTAGTGGTCGACCCGGTCCATTCGATTCCTCCGTACGAACAGATTGTTCAGAACTGACGCAAATTGTCAGGTGCTGCAAGGTGGTTAGATGCTGCGAAGCGGCGAGACCTTGAGGCTGTCTGGCGCTACGCCAACTCGCCGTCCTCGTCTGCCATGATGACAGAATACGAGGTCGGCGATGTCCGCGATCAAACGACGGCTTCAGCTTCTTCGACGAAGACCAGCTTGACCTTCTTGTCTTCGTCGATGTCGACCGTGACATGCCCGCCATTCGACAAACGACCGAACAGCAACTCGTCGGCCAGCGCCGAGCGTATCGTGTCCTGAATCAGCCGAGCCATCGGACGCGCGCCCATTAGCGGGTCGAAGCCCGTACTGGCAAGGTGAGCCTTGAGCGCGTCGGTGAAGGTCGCTTCGACCTTCTTCTCGTGCAACTGCTCTTCGAGCTGCATCAGGAATTTGTCGACGACCCGCAAGATGACCTCATGGTCGAGCGCCTTGAACGAAATCGTCGCGTCGAGGCGGTTGCGGAATTCCGGCGTAAACAGCCGCTTGATCTCGACCATCTCGTCGCCGGCCTGCTTGGCGTTGGTAAAGCCCATGCTCGCCTTTTGAATCGATTCCTGTCCGGCGTTGGTCGTCATGATGATAACGGCATTGCGGAAATCGGCCTTGCGCCCGTTGTTGTCGGTCAGCGTTCCGTGGTCCATGACCTGCAGCAGGATGTTATAGATGTCCGGATGCGCTTTTTCGATTTCATCGAGGAGCAGTACGCAATACGGCTTCTTGGTCACGGCCTCCGTTAATTGGCCGCCCTGATCGAAACCGACATAGCCCGGCGGCGCGCCGATCAGCCGCGAGACAGCGTGGCGTTCCATGTATTCGGACATGTCGAAGCGGATCAACTCATTGCCGAGGCAATACGCCAACTGACGCGCGACCTCGGTTTTGCCGACGCCAGTCGGCCCGGAAAAGAGGAAACAGCCGATCGGTTTGCCCGGCGTGCCGAGTCCGGAGCGCGTCATCTTGATCGCTCTGGCCAGCGCATCGATGGCGACTTCCTGGCCGAAAACCACGGCTTTCAAATCGCGATCCAGGTTCTTGAGCGCGCTTCTGTCGTCTGAAGTCACTTGCGTCGAAGGAACGCGCGCGATCTTGGCGACGATCTCTTCGATGTCCTGTTTGCCGATCAGCTTCTTCTGCTTCGACTTCGGCAGCACGCGCTGCGCTGCGCCAGCTTCGTCGATGACGTCGATGGCCTTGTCCGGCAAATGCCGGTCGGTGATGAAGCGCACCGAAAGATCGACGGCCGAAACCAGGGCGGCTGCGGAGTACTTGATACCATGGTGCGTCTCGAAGCGGGTTTTAAGACCTTTGAGAATCTCCACGGTCTCGGCGCTCGACGGCTCATCCACATCGATCTTCTGGAAGCGCCGCGACAACGCATGATCCTTTTCGAAGATGCCGCGGTATTCGTTGTAGGTGGTGGCCCCGATGCACTTGAGCTGGCCGTTGGAAAGCGCTGGCTTGAGCAGGTTCGACGCGTCGAGCGTACCGCCGGATGCCGAGCCGGCGCCGATCAGGGTGTGAATTTCATCGATGAACAGAATGGCCTGCGGGTTCTCGCTCAGCTGCTTGAGCACCGCTTTCAGGCGTTGTTCGAAGTCGCCGCGATACTTGGTCCCGGCGAGCAGCGCGCCCATGTCCAGCGAGTAGACATTGGCCTTCTCGAGAATTTCCGGAACCTCGTTCCCGACGATGCGCCGCGCCAGCCCCTCGGCGATGGCCGTCTTCCCAACGCCCGCCTCGCCGACCAGCAAGGGGTTGTTCTTGCGCCTGCGGCACAGCGTCTGGATAACGCGCTCAAGTTCCTTCTCGCGGCCGATCAGGGGATCAATCTTGCCTTGCAGCGCCAGCGCATTGAGGTTGATCGTATAGCTTTCGAGCGGGCCGGCCGCATTTTGCGGCTCGGCTTCGGTTTCGACCTCATTTTCGCTGCGCGCTGCGCTCTGCGGAACCTTGCTGATCCCGTGCGAAATGAAGTTGACCACATCGAGCCGGGTGATGCCCTGCTTCAGGAGGTAATAGACGGCGTGCGAATCCTTCTCGCCAAAGATGGCGACCAGGACATTGGCGCCGTTGACTTCCTTCTTCCCGGACGACTGGACGTGCAGAATCGCGCGCTGGATCACGCGCTGGAAACCGAGCGTGGGCTGAGTGTCGATGTCTTCCTGGCCATCTACCGTCGGCGTGTGCTCGCCGATGAACTTGGCGAGGTCACGGCGCAGTTGCTCGATATTGCCGCCGCAGGAGCGCAGTGCCTCGGCGGCCGAGGGGTTGTCGAGCAGCGCCAGCAGCAGGTGCTCGACGGTGATGAACTCGTGCCGCTTCTGCCGTGCCTCGACAAAGGCCATATGCAGGCTGACTTCCAGTTCTTGCGCAATCATTCAGTTTTCCTCCATTACGCACGCCAGCGGATGCTGGTTTTCACGCGCGAAGGCCGTAACCTGCTCGACCTTGGTGGCGGCGACATCGCGCGGATAAACCCCGCACACGCCCCGCCCCTCGATATGTACTTTGAGCATGATTTGCGTCGCTTGTTCTCGATTCATCGAAAAAAACTTCTGCAATACGAAAACGACAAACTCCATCGGGGTGAAATCGTCGTTGAGCAATAAAACCGTATAAAGTGGCGGCGGCGCTAATTTGCTGCGTTTGGCTTCGAGTACGGTGCCTTCCGGATGCTGTTTTGCCATGTACCAATTCTAATCAGTCTAGTCGATTGTACAACCGCCTTTGCAGCGGCTTTTCTCATATAAACCACACTGCGCGAACTTTGTCTTGCAAAAATGCTTGACGCATCTCCTATAAGTAGCGTACAAAGACTCCATGTTTTGGTTCAGGAACAGTTGAATTTCAAAAACATGCAAGTCGGGCGATGCCCGGATCCAGTCTCTTTTCAAGGAAGTAGCAATATGGCAACAGGTACAGTTAAGTGGTTCAACGACGCCAAGGGTTTCGGTTTCATTACTCCGGATGATGGCAGCGAGGATCTCTTCGCGCATTTTTCCGCGATTACCATGGGCGGATTCAAGACCCTCAAAGAGGGCGAAAAGGTTACTTTCGACGTGACGCAAGGCCCCAAAGGCAAGCAAGCTTCGAATATTGGGCGTGCCTGATTTTTTCAGCGCGCTAAAAGAACCCGCCTCTGGCGGGTTTTTTTTCGTTCGCGTTTTCGTTCGCGCGCGGCGCCGGAAATAACTTGAAACATCAGCGGGCGGCTGACTCCGGTATCATAGCGCCATGTCTTTCCGCTTGTTGTCCATCGTGAGCGCGCTTTGCCGCTGCATCCGCTTTGCGCTGCCCCTGACTGCGGTGCTGGTAATTGCCGGCGTGACCTCGATCTGGGCGGCCGACGACCTTCCGGATCTCGGCGAGTCGGCGCGCGCCGAACTCTCGCCGCAGCTCGAGCGCAAGATCGGCGAGAACATCATGAACGAAATCCGTTTGCACGAACCCACCTACGTCGACGACCCGGAAATCAATGACTACGTTAATCGGCTTGGTCGTCGTCTGGTTGAAGCGAGCGGGAATCCATCCGGGAATTTCCATTTCTTCGTGATACGCGACCCGACCGTGAATGCCTTCGCGATGTTCGGCGGATTCATCGGCATGAACACCGGCACCCTTCTGATCGCCCAATCCGAGTCTGAACTGGCGAGCGTGCTGGCCCACGAAATCGGGCACGTGACTCAGAATCATATGGCGCGGCAAATGGCCAAGGAGAAGCAGACTACGATTCCGAGTCTCATCGCCATGGCCGTTGGCGTTCTTGCCGCGCGCGCCAATGCTTCGGCGGGCATAGCGACGATCGCCTCGGCCCAGGCCGGCGTCGTTCAGGCGCAACTGGCTTACAGCCGGGACTTTGAACGCGAGGCCGATCGCTCCGGTTATCAGACGCTCGAGAAAGCCGGCTTCGACGTGCGTGGCATGGGCGAATTTTTCGAACGCATGCAAAAGGCCGCGCACTTGTACGAAAACAACGCGCCAGTCTATTTTCGCACCCACCCGCTGACCACCGAGCGGATTGCCGACATGGACAACCGGGCGCAGCAATCGCCTTATCGCCAGGTCGTGAGCAGTCTCGATTTTTACCTCGCGCGCGCCAAGTTACGGGCGCAGATGGGAACGCCGCTCGAGGCGCTCAACGAATTTTCCGCCCAGCTGCGCGAGCGGAAATATGTGTCGCAGCCGGCCGCCCGCTATGGACTGGTGCTCGCCTTGATACGAACCAAGGACCTCAAAGCGGCGGAACGTGAATTCGACGCGCTCATTCCGCTCAAGTCCTCTACGCCAATGATCGCTGGCCTGGCCGCGGAGCTCAAAGCGGGCGCCGGTGATCTGCCGGCCGCTCAGGCCATTTATCGCGAGGCCCTGCAGCGCTTTCCGCAAGCCAAGTCGATTGTGTACGGTCTGGCCGAATCGCTATTCGCCGGCCGGCAATACGACGAAGCCTTGCGCTTCCTCGAGTCGCAGCTGCAAGCCGATCCCGGCGATTTCCGGCTCTATGGCCTACAAGCGAAGACATATGCCGCTTTGGGCAAACGTTTGCTGCAGCACCGAGCGCAGGCGGAATTTTACGTGCTGCGCGGGCAACTCGGCGAGGCTGTCGAGCAGTTGCGCTTCGCCCAGCAGGACACCGACGGCAATTTCTACGAACAGTCGACCGTTGACGCCCGTTTGCGCGAATTGCGCAAGCTCCAGGTCGAGGAGGCCAAGGAGAAAAGGAATAACGGTTAAAATGTGTTTTTCGCTCGGGAACCGACTATGCAGTTTGATCGTGAACTTGACGTCAAGGGTTTGAACTGTCCGCTGCCGATCTTGCGTACAAAGAAGACCCTGTCGGAGATGTCCTCGGGGCAGGTTTTGCGCGTTCTGGCCACGGACCCGAGTGCGGTCAAGGATTTTCAGGCCTTCGCCAAGCAGACTGGCAACCACTTGCTGGCCAACGCGCAGGCCGACGAAGTTTTCGAATTCTATTTCCAGCGCAAGTAGCGCGTTCCCACCGCGCGGCGACCCGCCGCATTCTCAGCCGAGCACGGTGATGACGATTCGGCGGCGATGCGCTTGCGTCCGATGTTCCCACAAGTAAATTCCCTGCCATGTTCCGAGTACAAGTTTGCCGTCTGTCACTGGCACGGCAATCGAGCTGCCCGTCAGCACGCTGCGGCCGTGGGCGGCCATGTCGTCGTCGCCTTCGTCGCTGTGCGCGTAGGCCGGGTCGGCATCGGGCGCCCAGCGTCGCGCCAGCAACTCAAGATCGCGGCGTACCGCCGGATCGGCGTTCTCGGTCAGGATGACCGAGCCGCTTGTATGCAAGACGAATATATGGGCGAGGCCGCAGGCGGTGGGCGACGCCCGGACAATCGCCGCCACCTCGTCGGTGATCTCGGTCGTTCCCCGGCCGCGAGTGTTCACCGTTATCGTCTGCTGATGGGTCACCGCTTGCCCCTTCTAACGGACTGCCCGTCAGCCCTTGCCTGTGCTTCCAAACCCGCCGGCGCCGCGCGTGCTGACGTCAAATTCGTCGACAACGTTGAAGGCGACCTGCAATACCGGAACGATGACGAGTTGCGCCAGCCGGTCGAGCGGGTTGAGGGTGAAGCTCTCCTGGCCGCGATTCCAGGTCGACACCATGATTTCGCCCTGATAGTCGGAATCAATCAGGCCGACGAGGTTGCCGAGTACGATGCCGTGCTTGTGCCCTAGCCCGGAGCGTGGCAGAACCATTGCCGCAAGGCCGGCGTCGCCGAGGTGTATGGCGATCCCGCTCGGAATCAGCACGGTGTCGCCCGGACGAATCTCGATCGGCGCCGCGATGCAGGCGCGCAGATCGAGGCCGGCCGAGCCCGGGGTGGCGTAATGGGGTGGCCCATCCTTGAGGCGAGGGTCAAGGATGCGGATGTCGATGCGCTGCATGGAAATCTTCCGTCAGTTAAGAATGAATAAGGTCGCCGCCAGGAGCACAACGGCAAGGAGGCCTGCGCCCAGTATTCTGGCGGTGCGCGCGTCTTCGCGCTCGGCGGCGCGCCAACCCTGGACGATCCGGCTGGCACGGCGCAGCGCCACGCGCCCGACAATACGGCGCGTCTTCTCGCGCACATAATGCAGGCGATCATCCTCCTGCAAAGCATTCATCGGTGCGCGGCGAGCAGCTTGGCGATATGCCCGACCAGCGCCCTGGCGAGTTCGATCTTGGCGCCGCGCGGCAGTGGCGTCGCGCCGCTCTGGTCATAGAGAACAAGGGTATTCTCGTCGCCGCCGAAGCCATCGTCGATGAGGTTGCCGACAATCAGCGGAATCTTCTTCGCGACGCGTTTCTTTTGCGCGTAATCGGCAAGATTGCGGCTCTCGGCGGCAAAGCCGACGCACAGGGGCGGTGCGGGCAAGGCGGCGACCTCGGCCAGGATATCGGGGTTGATGACCAACTCGATCGCCGGCGCGCCGCCGCCGTCCTTCTTGATCTTGTGCGGCGCGGCGGCCTTTGGCCGGTAATCGGCGACGGCGGCGACAGCGACGAAAATATCCTGGGACGCGGCGCATTTCATGACCTCAGCATGCATTTGCAGGGCGCTCGTCACGTCGATACGCCGGATGCCGCGCGGCACCTCCTGGCTGACCGGGCCGCACACCAGAGTCACTTCGGCGCCGGCTTCCCGGGCGGCGCGTGCGACGGCAAAACCCATCTTGCCACTCGACAGATTGGTGATGCCGCGCACCGGGTCGATGGCCTCGAAAGTCGGACCCGCCGTAAGCAGGAGCTTTTTGCCGATGAGCGGTTTGGGCTGGAAGAAGGCGATCAGATCGTCGACGATGTCCGCTGCCTCGAGCATGCGGCCGGCGCCGCTTTCGCCGCAGGCCTGCTCGCCGCAATCGGGGCCGAGAATGACGACGCCATCGCCGCGCAGCGTCGCGACATTGCGCTGCGTTGCCGGGTTTTCCCACATCTGCCGGTTCATCGCCGGGGCGACGAGTAGCGGGCAGTCGCGCGCCAGGCTCAAGGTGCTCAAGAGATCGTCGGCCAGGCCATGGGCGACTTTGGCGATGAAGTCGGCCGATGCCGGGGCGATCAGCAGCACGTCGGCCCGGCGGGAAAGGTCGATGTGCGCCATGTTGTTGGCGACACGCGGATCCCATTGATCGCTGAAGACCCGTTGGCCGGAGAGCGCCTGGAAGGTCACGGCGGTGACGAAGTGGGTGGCCGCTTCGGTCATCGTTACCTGCACGCTGGCCCCTTGCTTGATCAGCAGGCGTACGAGTTCTGCCGCCTTGTATGCGGCGATGCCGCCGGTGACACCGAGGGCAACGCGTTTCCCGTTTAATTCCATATGAATAATCCGCGCGCGTGGTTAGAATGCCATACGGAACATTCTAACCGAGATTGCGGCATGGCAATTACCGACTGGCCGGAGGATGAACGTCCGCGCGAGCGTTTGCTGGCGCAAGGCGCGGCAGCGCTGTCCGACGCCGAACTGCTGGCGATATTTCTGCGCGTCGGCGTCAGGGGCAAGAGTGCCGTCGATCTGGCCAGAGTACTGATCGGGCATTTCGGGAGCCTGAACCGCCTGTTTGCCGCAAGGCGCGGCGAATTCGTCGCCATTGCCGGACTCGGCCCGGCCAAGTATGCCCAGTTACAAGCTGTACTCGAAATGTCACGTCGGGCCCTGGCCGAGGAAATACGACGTGCGGACGCCTTCACGACACCCGCTGCCGTGCGCGATTATCTGCGCCTGCACCTCGCCGGTCTTGCCCATGAAGTGTTCTTTGCCCTCTGGCTCGACGCGCAAAACCGTCTGATTGCTGCCGAAGAGCTGTTTCGCGGCACATTGACGCAAACCAGCGTCTATCCGCGCGAAGTGGTCAAGCAGGCCCTGGCGCATAATGCCGCCGCTGTGGTTCTGGCGCACAATCATCCTTCGGGCCTGGCCGAGCCGTCGGCAGCGGACGAACTCCTGACGCGCGAGCTCAAGCAGGCGCTGGCTTTGGTCGATGTGCGGGTGCTCGATCACTTCATCGTGGCCGGCCAGGCGCAGCCCCTGTCCTTCGCCGAACGCGGCTTGTTATAGCGGAACGGGCAGAAATAGCTTGAAATGCCCCGGCAATTTAGGCTAAAATCGCCGGCTTTCCAGCCAAGATCAATTGGAGCAACAACCATGGCGCGTGTCTGCCAAGTAACGGGTAAAGGCCCGATGACAGGGAATAACGTTTCCCATGCCAACAATCGAACCAAGCGCCGCTTCCTCCCGAATCTGCAATACCGGCGTTTCTGGGTCGAGAGCGAGAACCACTGGGTGCGCCTCCGCGTATCCAATGCCGGCCTGCGCACCATCGACAAGAACGGCATCGACGTCGTGCTCGCCGACCTGCGTGCGCGCGGCGAGATCTGATAAGGAAACTGCCATGCGTGAAAAGATCAAGCTCGAATCGAGTGCCGGTACCGGGCACTTCTATACGACCACCAAGAATAAAAAGACCAAGCCCGAAAAGCTGGAAATGATGAAGTACGACCCGACCGTGCGCAAGCACGTCGCGTACAAGGAAACAAAACTGAAGTAATTTGCGCCGGACTTGGCCGATCAAGGAAACCTCGCTCACGCAGCGGGGTTTTTTTTGTCGCGCGGATTGTTCAAGCGTCAGGCAATGGAAATTCGCTCGCGCCCGGATGGATAGAGCGCGGATATTCGCGCGATGTGTCGATGCAGCCGCCTGCGACATAGACGCCCTGGGGCTCGCGCCAGCGCATCATCTGCCCGAGAATTTCCTGGACTTCATCGGGATTCTTCAAGGACGCCTGCACGCGTTCATCGACCAGTGCTTCGTCCATGCGCAGACTGCCGTCGGGCGCACCATGGACGCCATTGCGCCAGTGATAGATTTCGAGACATTTGCTGCTCAGGGTGTAAGCTTGGCCCATCTTCCAGAAATTCGAGAATAGTCCGTTGCCCAGATAGAACACCCACGACCCCTCATAGCCGTCGATATCGGAAGAGCGGTTATCCGGATTGCGAAACCACAGCCGGTCGCCGGGAACATAGTGCCGAAGCGGCAAAGGGGCCGCCAGTGACCCGTATTCGACGAGGAACATTGCGTGGAATGCCCCTGACTTGATGGCCCGCGTTTCCCACTGGCGCTGCAATCGCGCGAGCAGATGCGGATTGGATCTTTCAAGTTCTTCCGCGAGGCCGAGAAGAATGACGTACTCGGTTGCGCGGTAACAGGAAAAGGCATAGAGCTTGCCCGATACTTCCGGTTGCGTCGCCTTGCGCAGGGCTTCGATCAGCGGTTTGCCGGGCAGCACCGTAAAGCCTTTGCCGTCGGAAAAGGTCCAGCAGTCTTCGGGTCGCTCGGCGGCCCACGTTGTGTCGAAAGCCAATACGGTCTTGCGCGCAGCCGCAACAATGTTCTTGCGAACATTCACCGCCGAGGCGAGCTCGGCGTAGTTCTGATACTCGAAGCGGATCGGACTGAGCATCAGGGCAAGGAGAATTTCGCGCTCGAGATCGTCGGCGCTGCCGGTCGGGTCGAAACCGAGCTTGGCGCAGAGCTGCAGGGTATCGGCATCGGGAGCCAGTTCTTTGGCGGCCGCCTCATTGAGTGCGAACACGGTTCCGCGGCCGCCGGGCAGTGACGTCGTGTCAATATGCGCGGACAAACCCAGGCTGGTCAGCCTGTCCGCCAAGTCACTGGCAATCCCGGAATTACGTAGGTGGATTCCCGCAGGTGATGCTATCGGCATGTCGTCCCGCCCGTTCACAGAACTTCATCTCTTATGCTCCCGGAGAAAGTGTAGCATTTCCGGGTTGCCGGAAGATGCTATCGTGAACGCGCCATCACATGACCGAAGAATATGACTTCACAATTAATCGCAAACCCGGGCCGGGACAGGAACACAGAGAGTCACCGTGAGTACCGCCGGAACGCGAGCAGACCGTCGGCTTGAGAATCTTCCGAACGCCAACGGGCCTGAACGTCGGTTAAAGTCCCCAGGCTGCACGGCAATTCAACTCTCCGGGAAGTTCAATCGTTCTTTCGCGTCAAGTGGTCGTACATTGTCTGTTCCGCTCCATCGGGATCGTGTGCGGAGATTCGATCCAGGATCCGCTGATGCTCGGCAAGGGCTGTTTGCTGGTTTTTGTAGCTGAGCATATCCATGCGGTAATCGGCCATCCAGTGAAGGATTGCCTGGGAAACAGCGAGGTAGATCGGGTTGCCAGAAATTCGCGCAATCTCTTGATGGAAATCCATATCGGCAGGAATGAACTGTTCGCTATCCAGATTCTTGCGCATCAAGAAGAAGGCGGCGTTGAGCCGGTCGATATCCTCCGGCGATGCACGCTGAGCAGCCACTTTTACGAGACCCATCTCGAAAAATAGGCGAGCCTCGCGAAGATGATCAACATTCTCGGTCGAACTGGACAGCAGATGCCGTGCCGCGAGGTCGATCTGACTGATCATCGAGTTCATGTCAACTTTGACTACCCGAGCTCTCTCGCCGTGCTGGATGGAAATCATGCCCTTGCTGGCGAGACGTTGCATCGCTTCCCGAACGACCGGCCGTCCGACACCGAAGGTGTCCATCAACTCGCGTTCCCCTGGTAACTGGTCCCCGGGTTCAAGCCCTTCTTCCTGGATAAGTGTGATCAGCTGTTCGAAAACAATATCTGAAAGTTTCTTTCGCTGAATTGTTCTTTTCTTTATCTCAGACATTGGCGGCATAACTTCCTAAGAGCACATTCAGGTTAATGACTTAGCAAGAATGTGAATTGATCTCGAGCATCAGAAGACCATCGGGGTTCAGTCGAGACATTATATGCAAAATGTGTTTTCGCATGTATTGCAGAAGCATTCAAATACCCTCACCTTTCGCTGCTCATCCGCACGGCGGCATCGGCGAGCGTGGGCCACAGCAAAGGCGTCGCCCACGGGAGGCCAATATCGAGGCTTAAAAGTTATACTCATCATGCCACGATATGAGTATACAAGTAAAAAACTTTGTGACAGAATGTAACCAGCAAAATTTCAAGGGGCTTTTGCTAGGGGTGGATCGCGAGGCGGGATTGCGGCCACAAATAGAAATCACCTCATCATATAAGTTCACGCGGCGTATCCGTGAGCAGGTAAGAAGGCCCGCGCGGCGGCAAATGCTGCAACCGTAGGGCGGTGAGGGTTTCAGAGGGGTTTCCAATGGAAAGAACGACTTTGAAAAATGACCATGCTTCAACAGAGCTTGTGGACATAGCGACGTTAAACTCAATCGCTTTCTCGCAAGGCGCATCGGATCTCACAGCAGTAGTCACAAAAGGGGGGCGCGCATGAACACCGTCTCCACAACAGAGCAAACGGCCATTCGCAAGGTCTCAATGCGTCTCGTGCCCTTTGTCGCGCTGATGTTCTTCATCAATTTTCTGGACCGTACCGCCATCGCCTTTGCCGGCCCTAACGGGATGAACCGCGACATCGGTTTGACCGCAGCCCAGTTCGGCCTGGCATCCGGTATCTTCTTCATCGGTTACATCCTGCTCGAGGTGCCGAGCAATCTGGCGCTGCACCGATTCGGCGCGCGCAAATGGCTGGCCCGCATCATGGTGTCTTGGGGGCTTGTCTCGCTGCTCTTTGCCTGGGTGCAGACCGTCGATGGGCTTTATACCCTGCGGGTGCTGCTCGGTGTTGCCGAAGCGGGTTTCTTCCCGGGTGCCATCCTGTACCTCAGCCTTTGGGTCCCGGGGCGCTACCGCAGCAGGATACTGTCGCTGTTCTATCTGGCGCAACCGCTCACCATCGTTCTCGGTGCGCCGCTGGCCGCCTGGATGATTGGCTACGATGGTCTGTTTGGCATGGCCGGATGGCGGGTGATGTATCTTGGCGTATCGGTGCCGGCTATCGCGATCGGATTGGCTGCGTGGTTCTATCTCGTCGACAGGCCCGCCGATGCCAAATGGCTGAATGCGGATGAAAAGCGCTGGTTGGTCGGTGAACTCGAGCAAGAAAAAGCCGCGGTGCAAAGTACATCGCCCCACGAGAGCATATGGACAGCGATGGCTAACGGTCGCGTGTGGGTATTGTGTCTGATCTACTTCGGCTTCGTCTATGGTCTCTATGCCCTGGCATTCTTCCTGCCGACGATCATCAATGGCTTCCAGCAGCAGTTTGGCACGACCTTCAACGTATTTCAAAAGGGCTTGATCACTGCGATTCCGTATCTGCCCGCCGCTTTCGCCTTGTATTTCTGGTCGAAAGATGCGACGCGCCGCGGTTGCCGCACCTGGCATATCGCCTTGCCGGCACTGACCGGGGCCGTGAGCATTCCGCTGGCGCTGTTCATGGGGTCGCCCGTATCGACGGTCGCGGTGGTCACGATCACCGCCTGTTCGATTTTTGCCGCATTGCCTAACTTCTGGACCTTGCCCACCCGATTCCTTACTGGTGCTCAGGCGGCGGCAGTGGTGGCGCTGATCAATACGGTCGGCAATATTGCGGGCTTTTCGGCTGGCTATATCACCGGAGCCCTCAAAGATATGACGGGCGCCTACATCATCCCGATGCTGGTTGTCGGCTGCTGCATGCTGATGTCGGCGGTGCTGATGGTCATGCTTGGACAATCGAAAGGCGCAGGGGCAGCGAGTGCCACTGCCAAAGCCTGACAGGGAGAAGGTTTGTAACGGAGGAATGGGTCCCGGCCAGTTGCCCGGCTCTCGTCAAGAGTTGCCGATTTCGTCGAAACCTTCGGCGTTTGTCCAGGCAGCGGGATCCCTTCTTGAAACAAGACCCCTGGCGGTCGTCATGGCCCTTGTCACCTAATGGCCTTGATTCTAGACAAGACATTTAACTAGGAGAATTATCTTGAGCGAAAAATTTGTAGTCACCGTCATCGGGGCCGGCGGGAAGATGGGAACCCGGACAACCGCGAACTTGGCGAAGCACCTGGATGCCATCGATCTGTACTGCTGCGAAACCTCGTCGGCCGGTATTGCCAGCATCGAACAGCGTGGCCTGAGTGTGACGCCGGCCGAGACGGCGATCCCCAAGAGCGAAATCGTCGTTCTCGCCGTTCCCGATGTGGTCATTAAGCAGGTATCCGTCGGCGTCGTCAAAATGATGACGCCCGGATCGACGCTGATCATTCTTGACCCGGCCGCCGCGGTGGCCAAAGAACTGGCGCTCAGGGACGACTGCACCTTCGTCGTCGCGCATCCCTGCCATCCCTCATGGCTCCTCGACCAAGCCACGCCCGAAGCGCGCCAGGACCATTTCGGCGGCCTTGCCGGGACCCAGGATATCGTCATGGCGAAGATCCAGGGCGACGACAAGAACTTTGCCCATGCCCGCTCGGTCAGCGAATGGATGTTCGCGCCGGTCGCCAACAGCTACGTCATGGGCATACGCGATATCGCCTTCCTCGAGCCGACCCTGGTCGAAATCCTCGGTGCGTCCACGCTCTACGCCATGGCCGAGACGGTCGATGAGGCCGAACGGCGCGGCATTTCGCGCGATGCGGCGATCTCCTTCCTGACCGGACACATCAATATCCTGTCGGCCGTCTTTCTCGGAAAGATGGGCAAGGTGCAGGTTTCCGACGCCTGCAAGGTGGCCATTCAACTCGGCAATCGTTTGGTATTGCGCGACGACTGGAAGCGCATCTGGGAAGATGAAGTGCTCGACAAGGCGATTGCTACGATGCTGCATCCGGCAGACCCGAAGATCTAGCGTAGCGTTTGGCGCCACGAATCCGGCAGCGTCCGGATTCGCGGCGGACTGGAAAATCTGAATTGAAAGGTGGCTCGATGATTGGTCTTGGCACATACGCCTTTTTTTGGCAGCATTCGAAACGCGCGCCGCAAGCGCTTGATCTTCCCGCTATGCTGCGCAATACGCGCGAGCTGGGCGCCGAAGTATTCCAGATCTGCGATTACCTGCCGATCCTGTCTTATTCCGAGGTTCAGCTCCATGACCTGAAGGCGCTTGCCGACGATCTCGGCATCGTTCTCGAACTGGGCACGAAAGGGATTTCGACCGAGCACCTGGCGAACTTTCTCCGGCTCGCTCAAGCGCTGGGCGCCAAGGTCGTGCGCGGCATGGTCAATACGCCTGATCACCGGCCGACGCTGTCCGAAGCCGAGGCGCTGCTCAAGCAGGCGCTTCCAGCCTACGAAGCATCCGGTGTGAAGATCGCGCTTGAGACTTACGAGCAACTGAGTTCTCGCGACCTTGTTTCGCTCGTCGAAGCGGTCGGCAGCCCGAGTCTCGGCATCTGCCTCGACCCGGCCAACTGCGTCGCCGCGCTCGAGAATCCGATCGATGTGATCGACCGCTGCGCGCCTTATGTCGCCAATCTTCACGTCAAGGACTTTGCCTTCACGCGGCGTGGCGGCTGGGTCGGATTTACCCTTGA
This sequence comes from uncultured beta proteobacterium, assembly GCA_903886975.1. Lineage (GTDB taxonomy): Bacteria > Pseudomonadota > Gammaproteobacteria > Burkholderiales > Rhodocyclaceae > Propionivibrio. The sequence continues at coordinate 21,544 of CAISOB010000003.1, read as the reverse complement.
AGGCGCCGAACTCGGCACCGGCCTGCTCGATTACGATTACATGATGAAGGCAGTCAATCCCGAAGCGCGCGGCATCAACCGCGTCATCGAGCACTGGTTGCCGTGGCAGGACTCGTTCGAGGTCACGAGTCGCCTCGAAAACCTCTGGAACGCAAACAATCTCGCCTATCTCAAGCGCCATAGCGCCTGAGCGGCACTCGCTTCGGATAGGCGGCAATCAAACCGCCAGGCTCGTTACGCGAAGGTCACGTAGCTGCCTGATGTCGGCTGAGCCGAGGCGCCGCGATGCGTGGTCCATATGCAGCCGGGCCGCGGCTCGCGCCGCCGCGCCGTCCTCCCGCGCGTCCTCTGCGTGGCGCTGCGCAGGAATTTGAACAGGAAGTTGATCAGCGCGAGGGAGTGCGGATTTCCGGGTGCCTCGGCGATGCAGCGGTGGAATGCGATGTCGGCGTCGACCTCATCGCCGCCGGCGAAGCGATGGCGCTGGCCATCTGCGCCGGCGCCGATCCCGAGCAGGTCTATGAAGTGATCACCAACAGCGCCGGAAATTCGTGGATGTTCCAGAACCGCGTTCCGCACATCCTGGCCGGCGATTACACGCCGCTTTCAGCGACGGCGCATCAGATTTACTTGCAAGCCTCGGCGGCCGGACATGGCGGCGAGGACGATTCGGCGGTCATCAAGTTCTTTCCTGGAATCAAGTTGCCGGGAAGGAAGGCTTGACTACGGCGGGCATGGCGAATACAGCGAAAAGGAACCCGCGAAAAATCAAAAGCTATTTTACGGTGCCCGCCGCGTTGCCGCGGTTACAATCACTGTTCTTGGAATTCTGAGGAGCATTTAATGGCTGTATTGTTAGGCTGCATCGCCGACGACTTTACCGGTGGCACCGATCTCGCCGGCATGCTGGTCAAGGCCGGCATGCGCACCGTGCAAATGATCGGCGTGCCGCAGGAGCCGCTCGGCGACGACATCGATGCCGTGGTGGTCGCGTTGAAATCGCGCACCGCGCCGGTCGACGAGGCCATCGCCGAATCGCTTGCCGCACTGCGCGCGTTGCAGAAAGAGGGCTGCAAGCAGTTCTACTTCAAATACTGCTCGACTTTCGATTCGACGGCCAAGGGCAACATCGGTCCGGTCGGCGAAGCGCTGCTGCAGGCCCTGGGCAGCAACTTCACGATCGCCTGCCCGGCCTTCCCGGCCAACGCCCGGACGATCTACAAAGGCTACCTGTTCGTCGGCGATCTGCTGCTCTCCGATTCGGGAATGCGCAACCATCCGCTGACGCCGATGACCGACGCCAGCCTGGTCCGCCACCTGCAGTCGCAGGTCAAGGGCAAGGTCGGCCTGACCGAACATTCGACCGTGCTCAAGGGCGAGGTGGCAATTCGCGCGCGCTTCAAGGCGCTGCAAGCCGAAGGCTGCAACTTTACCGTCGTCGACGCGCTATCGAACGACGACCTGATGAGCATTGGGCTCGCCTGCGCCGACATGTCGCTGGTCACCGCAGGTTCGGGCATTGCGCTCGGCCTGCCGCAGAACTTCCGCCGCGCCGGGCTGCTCGCCGACGGTCTGGTCGCCGACGCTCTGCCGACGACCGGCGGGCTGCGCGCGGTCGTTTCGGGCAGCTGCTCGATCGCGACGCAAGGCCAGGTTGCGGCGATGCGCGACAAGCAACCGGCGTTCAACGTCGATCCATTCGAACTCGCGCGCGGTACCGACGTGGTCGGCGCGGCGCTGGCCTGGGCGGCGAGCCGTGTCAAGGACGGCCCGGTCCTGATCTATGCAACGGCGACACCCGAAGCGGTCAAGGCCGTGCAGGCGCAACTGGGAACCGAGAAAGCCGGGAGCCTGGTCGAGGACGCGCTGGCGGGAATCGCCAAGGGCCTGGTCAATCTCGGCGTCGGGCAGTTGATTGTCGCCGGCGGCGAGACTGCCGGCGCGGTGGTCAAGGCGCTGGGAATCACGGGCTTGCGCATCGGTCCGGAAATCGATCCCGGCGTGCCATGGACGGTCGGCATCAGCAAGGACGTCAGCCAGAAGCCGCTGGCGCTCGCGCTCAAGTCCGGCAATTTCGGCACGCCGGACTTCTTCCTCAAGGCCTGGAGCAAGCTTGCCTCATGACCGTGCTTGACAACCATGAGGAGAATGTGCAGCGCGAGAAGATCGCGCGGCTCTCGCGTTCGCTTTACGAGCGCGGCCTGACCGCGGGCAGCAGCGGCAACATCAGCGTCCGTCTTGCCGACGGCTGGCTGCTGACGCCGACCAATGCCTGCCTCGGCGAACTCGATCCGGCGCGCATTGCCAAGCTCGACTGGGAAGGCCGCTCGATCTCGGGAGACCCGCCGTCCAAGGAAGCTTTCCTGCATCGCGCGATGTACGAGCAGCGCGGCGGCGCCGGCGCCATCGTCCATCTGCACTCGACGCACGCGGCGGCGGTGTCCTGCATGAGCGGCCTCGATCATGCCAGCTGCATCCCGCCGCTGACGCCTTATTTCGTGATGAAGATCGGACGCCTGCCGCTCGTCCCGTATTTCCGGCCGGGCGACCAGGCGCTCGCCGGGGCGATCCGGGAACTGGCCGGCAAGCACAGCGCCGTGCTGCTTTCCAACCATGGCCCGGTGGTCTCCGGCGCCAATCTCGAAGCGGCCATTTACGCGACCGAAGAACTCGAAGAAACCGCCAAGCTTTTCCTGCTCCTGCGCAACACGCCGACCACTTGCCTCAATGCGGCGCAGATCGCCGAACTCAAATCCGTTTTTAAACTTGATATTTGAAGGGATAGTTATGCCAAAGTTTGCTGCCAACCTGTCGTTCATGTACAACGAAGTTCCATTTCCGGAACGCTTTGCCGCCGCCGCCAAGGACGGCTTCAAGGCCGTCGAATTTCTTTTCCCCTTTGACTACCCGATCGTCGAGATCGCCGGCTGGATCAAGAACAACGGCCTCGTCAACATTCTCTTCAACATGCCGCCCGGCGATTTCGCCGGTGGCGAGCGCGGCATCGCCTCGCTTCCGGGGCGTGAGGAAGAATTCAAGGCCGGCGTGGCCAAGGCGCTGGAATACGCGGCAGCGCTGGGTACGCCGACGCTGCATGCGATGGCCGGCCTGCTGCCGGCCGGCGCCGACCGGGCGCAGCACCGCGCGGTGTATGTGAAGAACCTGCGCTATGCGGCGCAACAACTCGCGAAGAAGGGACTGGGTTTCGTCATCGAGCCGATCAATACGCGCGATATGCCCGGCTACTTTATCAACACACAAGCCGACGGGCATGCCATTTGCAAAGAGGTCGGCGAGCCCAACCTCAAGGTGCAGATGGATTTCTATCACGCGCAGATCGTCGAGGGCGACCTCTCGATGACCTTCAAGAACAATTTCGCCAACATCGGCCACGTGCAGATCGCCAGTGTGCCGGCGCGCCACGAACCTGACGAAGGCGAAGTCGATTACCGACACATCTTCAAGCTGCTCGACGAAATGGGTTATGCCGGCTGGGTCGGCTGCGAGTACAAGCCGCGCGGCAAGACGTCGGACGGACTGGGTTGGCTCAAGACGATGTTATAGAAGCAGAGGCACCGAGCCGAACCTTTATCGGCTCGGTGCCCTTGGCCGCGCTACAAGAACGTTCATACGCCCCTGGCCCGTCGTTCGGGGCTTTCTCCTGCAAGATTCCTGGACATCCTCAGTCGCGCACTTCGACGCTGCGCGGCGGATCGCGCTCGCCCTCCAAAAGGAACTCTGAAGCAGGAAATTATTATCAGCTACAATCATTACGCGAGCTGTGCAATTTCTGTTGTCTTTGCTAATAATGGAGAGGGAAAATGAAGATCGTCTTCCGTAACGACCAACTGCTGGAAAGCAAATATTCACAATTATCGACACGCTTCGATCCAGATGCCGGGATCCTCTGGACACTGGTCGATCAGGATTCGGTGCCCTGTGTCACTCCCGAGCTTCTGCAAGATCTCCAGGACCACCACAAGGAAATAGAAGGTAGCGGCGGCAGCCTGCTGATCGACGGGCAAAGGCAGCCGATCCGCTACTCGGTGCTGGCCTCGCGGACACCGGGAGTGTTCAACCTTGGCGGGCAGTTGTCCCTGTTCAGGCAATTGATCCGGAACATGGACAGAGCCTCGCTGTTGCACTATGCGACTTGGTGCATTGACGTCATCATGCCGCGCATCAACCATTTCAGCGCCCCTCTGGCGACAATTTCCCTGATTCAGGGCGATGCGCTCGGCGGCGGTCTCGAAGCGGCGCTGGCCAGCGATGTGATCATTGCCGAGCGGCAAAGCCAGATGGGATTTCCTGAAATACTGTTTAACCTGTTCCCGGGCATGGGCGCCTACAGCCTGGTCGCCAGGAAGATCGGTCCGACGCTCGCCGAGAAGATGATCCTGAGCGGCAAGATCTACAGTGCCGAAGAACTGCACGCCATGGGCCTTGTCGATATCGTCGCCGAACAGGGCGAGGGGGAGAACGCAGTGCTTGAGTATGTCAGGAAGCAGGAGCATCGCTCGAATGGTTTCCTGGCAGTCCAGAAAGCGCGCAACCGTTTCAACCCGGTGACCCATCAGGAGTTGCTCGACATTACGACGATTTGGGTGGATGCGGCGCTAAAACTGAGCGAACGCGACCTCAAGGTGATGGATCGTTTTGTCCGTTCGCAGGAAAAGCTGTTCGCCCAGCAGTCCGAGGTCCGGAATCAGCAAATCGCCTGACCATGTTCTATAAGGATGCGCGGTCCGATTCGTTCAGATACCTGAACAGCATCATTTTGGTCGATTTGAAACTGCCGCTGGCCTGGCTCAGCAACTCGCCCGCAGAATGATCGAATTCTGCGCGGTCGAGTTGCATCATTTTCCGGCTGAGCTGATGCAAGGCCAGCGCGCCGACATTGCCTGAACTGCCCTTGAGGGTGTGGGCCAGTTCCTTGAAGGGCGTGAACTCCCGCTTGCCCAGGGCCGTGTGCATGGCGTCGAGCAGTTTTTCGGTTTCGGCGATATAGCCGTGCACGACGGTTTGCAGGAAGTTGACATCGCCCTTGCCCAGGGCCGCCAGACGCTGCAGGGTCTGCTCGTCGAGGAGCGGCACCTCGTCAATACCGACGACCGATAGCGCGGTTTTCTCCGCTTCGTCCGCCTCGCTCTTTCTGACCGTCGCCGTCAGACGCGCGACCGTGTCGAGCAAGTTGACCGCTTCGACCGGCTTGACCAGGTAAGCGTCGACGCCGGCTTCCTCGCACTCGCGAATGGCTTCGACCGTGGCGTTGGCCGTCAAAATGGCGACCGGCGTGCGCGGGCTCTGCCTTACCGACGCATTGTGGATCTTCATCACATCGAGGCCGCCGAACACCGGCATATTCAGGTCGAGGATCATCAGGTCGTAGCGCTTGCTCTCCAGCATCTCGAGCGCCTGTTCGCCGTCCTCGGCCAATTCCACCAGATAGCCGCCAAGATCAAGCATTTTCGAGATGATCTTGCGGTTCGTTCCGTTATCGTCGGCGACCAGAATCGTGATGCTGCGGTTTTCCTGCTTGTTGCGTTCGACGTAATCGCGCAAGGAGATGACGCCGGGCGCCGGGCGCGGCGTCATGACGCCGTGCAGGGCATTGAACAGCGTCGTCTTGTAAAGCGGCGATTTCAACAGGCAGAAATAGCCCATTTCGATCAGTTCTTTTTCGTTGTTGTCCTGCGGGTCCGGATTGAACAGCATCACCTTGACGTTGTTCAGGGGACAAGTTTCCCGCATGCGCTTCGCGAACTCGCGGGCGCTGATTCCGAGGTTCTCCAGTTCGCACAGCACGACCAGACCGTCGGGGTGCTCGCGCAGATTCTTCTTCAGGCGGAAGAAGAACGAGCGCAAATAGGTTTCATGTTCAAACTTGACGTCCCAGGCGGCGAGATAGTCGGCAACGGTGCGCTGCTCGCTCACCGTCAGACCGACCGCCATGACATGCAGCTGCGCCAGCGCCATTTGCGATTCGAGATGCGCGACGCCGGGCACCGCTTGCTTTGCAAATGGCAATTCGAACCAAAATACGCTGCCTATGCCCGGTTCGCTGCTCAGACCCATCTGCCCGCCCATCAGCTGCACGAGTTGATTGGCGATCGTCGTACCGAGGCCGGTGCCGCCGTATTTGCGGGCGATTGAAGTGTCGGCCTGGGTGAAGCTGTTGAAAATGTTCTTTTGCGCTTCGGGTGCGATGCCGATGCCGGTGTCGATGACCTCGAATTTGAGCCGTGTCCTCGACTCATCCTGGCTTATCGTTCCGACGCGCAATTCGACCATGCCGGTGGTGGTGAACTTGATGGCATTGCCAACCAGATTGATGATGATCTGGCGCAAGTGGAGCGAATCCCCGCGCAGGGTAAAGCAGGTTTCCGGGGTAAAGCGCACGTTCAGCGTCAGACCCTTCTGCTGGGCTTGCGCTGCGAACATGTCGACACTGCTGCGGACGAGTTGGTGCAGATCGATATCGACGGTTTCCGTCGTCAGCTTGCCGCTTTCTATCTTCGACAGGTCGAGAACGTTTTCGATGAGCTTGAGGAGGATTTGCGCCGAATTTTGCAGGGTATTGGTCAGGTCGATCTGTTCGGCGCTCATCGGCGTGGCCATCAGCAAATCACCGGCGCCGACGACCCCGTGTAGCGGCGTGCGCATTTCGTGGCTCATGTTGGCGAGAAACTGGCTCTTCGCCTTGTTGGCCTCGGTCGCGCTTTCGAGCGCGCGGTTGAGCTGGTTGCGCAGCTTGAGAATGTATAAGGGAATCAGCACCAGGGTGATCAGCAAGCCAGCGGACAGGCGCGGATGCGCGAGCCAGTAATCGTTCACCTGGCTCACCACGGCGAATCCGACGACGCTGAACGCATAAGCGCCGACCAGCGGCCGGGTCCCATAGCGCAGCCCGTTGCCGACGATCACCCAGAGATAGATCGGATAGAACAGGACGCCGGTCTCGCCGGTGATCAGCATGCCGTAAGTCACGGCGCCGATATCGGCGAACATCGTCAACCACTGTCGCTTTCTCGAGCTGACCCGGCCGACGAGGATAGTCAGGAGGATCGCGATGGCGCAGGCAAACCACAGGGCGGAAAAGACAAATACCGCGCGCTGGACGTGATCGCTGCTGAAGATGAAGAAATCGACGAACAGGTAAATGAAAATCAGCCCGGCGAAAAACACTCTGAGCACCGCCTGTTCGTGCTCGCCGTCCTTGGCTTTCACTTGCGCGATGAAATACGCGATCCGCTCGTTCATATCGCCGCCTGCGTCGAACGCGAATCCGCAAAATCTTGCAACTGGTGCTGGATCAGGGAAATCTTGCTGAATTGCGAGATAAACGCATCGATGCATTCGGGGTCGAAGTGCGTCCCCTTGTTCTCCTTCAGGTATTTCAGCGCATCCTCCGTCGGCCAGGCATTCTTGTACGGACGCCACGAGGTGAGCGCATCATAGACGTCGGCCACCGCCACAATGCGCGCTGCCAGCGGAATTTCGCCGGCTCTCGAGCCGCGCGGATAGCCGTTGCCGTCGAATCTCTCATGGTGGCTCAGCGCAATTTCCGCGCCCATGCTGAGGAATTTCGATGGGCTGTGCTGGAGGATCTGAAAGCCGATCAAGGGATGCGCCTTCATCGTCTCGAATTCTTCCGCTGAGAGCTTCCCCGGTTTGAGCAGAATGTGGTCGGGTATGCCGATCTTGCCGATGTCATGCATCGGCGCGGCAAATTCGATGGCTTCGCATTGCTCCTTGTCGAGGCCCATGGTTTCCGCGATTATCCGCGAATATTTAGCCATGCGCAGGATGTGATTGCCGGTTTCGGTATCGCGGAATTCTCCGGCCTTGGCCAGCCGGTAGAGCGTTTCATGCTCACGCGCGAGAATCTTGTGCGTTGCTACCGTGACGGCCTGTTCGAGCGATTGCGCGCGCTCGAGAACGATGCGCTGATGCATGCGCAGGGACAGCAGGTTGCGGCAGCGCGAGTGGCACTCGTAGGGATCGATCGGCTTCAGGATGAAATCGGTCGCGCCCTGCTCGAGGGCCTTGTAGCGTATTTCGCGATCGTCGTTGGCGGTGACCACCACGATCGGGACATTCTTGAGCTGGTCGATCTTGCGAATGTGCTGAATGACTTCGAGGCCGGACATCTCGTTCATCATGTAGTCGGCAATGACCAGATCCGGCAGGTTGAACTTGAGCCAGCCCATTGCGGCAAGCGGATCGGCAAACGACTCAACGATGATATCGCGCTGGATTCCCAGCACGATCTTCTTGAGGATAACCCGGCTGGTGAACTCATCGTCGATGATCAAGACGGTAGGCGCTGACAAGTTCCCCAAATTGTAATCAGCAAGCTCAAACGACATTGAACATCCTTTGCTTTGATAAAACCCTCTTCACGGCTGGCTCTGGTCGCGCGTCTTCGCGATTTGTTCTTTGGCAGCACCGGATCGACGCAGCGGCGCCAGCCCACGAGCTTTCAACCAGTATGTGCTGTTCGGCCCATAGTTGTGAGTATATTGCAGGCTGGCAAGGGTCCACAGCTTCAACGACAGATTTTTTCGGAACTGGAGTTCTCGCTCCGGCGTAAACCTTGTGGCCGTACGCTCTTTTCGCCGCCCTTCGGCTCCCATGGGCGGCAAATTCGTCCAGCGCTTGGCTTTTCTAAATCAGACCGGGGGCTTAAAACAAGGGCGGTCGGGTTGCGCCGGGCCCGACCGCCCGCACTTGATTTGATTCGCTACAGTTCGCTCATTGCATGCGTCAGGCAGTTTGACCGGAGCTAGCCCAGGATCTTGGCGTGGTGCGCCAGGTGCTCGGCGACGAAAGTCGAGACGAAGTAATAACCGTGATCGTAGCCGGCATGCCGGCGCAGCGTCAGCGCTTGCTTCGCCTTGGCGCAAGCCTGCTCGAATAGATGCGGGTGCAGTTGCGTTGCGAGGAATTGGTCGGCGAGCCCCTGATCGATCAGGATAGTGTCGGCGCACAGCGGCGTCGAGCGCTGGCTCATCAGCGCGCTCGCATCGTGCTCCTCCCAGCGGCGGGTGTCGGGACCAAGATAACCGGCAAACGCTCTTTGACCCCAGGGGCATTGCGATGCTGCGCAGATCGGCGCCAAGGCCGAGACCGACTTGAACAGGGCTGGATGCCGCAGCGCCAGCGTGAGCGCACCGTGGCCGCCCATCGAGTGGCCGAATATGCCGACCCGGCTCGCGTCGATTGGTTGTTCCAGCGCGACAACGCGAATCAACTCTTTGGCGAGGTAGCTCTCCATCCGGTAATGCGCGGCCCAGTGCGCCTCGGTGGCATCGAGATAGAAACTCGCGCCTGTGCCAAAATCCCAGCTGTCGGTTTCGCCGGGCACGCCCGCGCCGCGCGGGCTGGTGTCCGGCGCGATCAATGCGAGACCCAACTCGGCGGCGACGCGCTGCGCGCCGGCTTTCATCGCGAAGGTCTCTTCGTTGCAGGTGAGTCCCGCCAGATAGACGGCGGCCGGCACCCGGGAGTCGGCGGCCTGCGGCGGCACATAGAGCGAAAAGCGCATGGGCAAACCGATTTCTTGCGAGGCGTGCTCGAAGAAACGCTGCACGCCGCCAAAACACGCGTGTTCGCTGATCAGACGGAGCGCTGCCATCAGTAAAGCACGACGGCGCGGATCGATTCGCCGCGTTGCATCAGGTCGAAGCCGCGATTGATCGCTTCGAGCGGCAAGGTATGCGTAATGAGATCGTCGATATTGATCTTGCCATCCATGTACCAGTCGACAATCCGCGGCACGTCCGTACGCCCGCGCGCACCTCCGAAGGCCGTGCCTTCCCATTTGCGCCCGGTCACCAATTGGAAGGGCCGCGTGCTGATTTCAGCGCCGGCTTCGGCTACCCCGATGATGATGCTGCGCCCCCACCCCTTGTGCGTGCACTCGAGCGCCTGCCGCATCAGGCGCGTATTGCCGACACACTCGAAGCTGTAATCGGCGCCGCCGCCCGTCAGTTCGACGATCGCTTCCACGACGTTCTCGCTCGTCTTCGGGTCGATGAAGTGCGTCATGCCGAATTTGCGCGCTATCGCCTGGCGCGCCGGATTGATATCGACACCGATGATCATGCCCGCGCCGACCATCTTCGCGCCCTGAATCACATTAAGGCCGATGCCGCCGAGGCCGAATACGGCGACATTGGCTCCCGCCTCGACCTTGGCCGTAAAGAGCACCGCGCCGATGCCCGTGGTGACGCCGCAACCGATATAGCAGACCTTGTCGAATGGTGCGTCTTCGCGAATCTTGGCCAGCGCGATTTCCGGGACGACCGTGAAGTTGCTGAAAGTCGAGGTGCCCATGTAATGAAAGATCGGCTTGCCGCCCAAGCTGAAACGGCTGCTCCCGTCGGGCATCAGGCCTTTGCCCTGGGTCGACCTTATGCTCTGGCAGAGATTCGTCTTGCGGCTCAGGCAGAACTTGCATTGCCGGCATTCGGGCGTGTACAGCGGGATGACGTGGTCGCCCTGGCGCAATGAAGTTACGCCCGGGCCGACGTCGACGACGATGCCCGCGCCTTCGTGGCCGAGGATCGCCGGAAAGATGCCTTCCGGGTCGGCGCCCGAGAGCGTGTAGTAGTCGGTGTGGCAAATGCCGGTCGCCTTGATTTCGACGAGCACCTCGCCGGACCTCGGCCCGTCGACATCGACCTCCTCGACCAGGAGCGGGGCACCGGATTTCCATGCGACTGCGGCCTTCGTCTTCATCGTCTATTCCGGCAAGTTGCGACGCAAGCGTAGACGCGCGATAGGACAGGCGAGTTCATTCGCGTGCGCCGCGAAATCGCGGGCAACGCGCAAACACTTCTTGGCGCTGACCGTCTACCACATACCGCCCAGCCTTCCCACGCGGCGGTCACAAAGATCAATCAACTCCGTAATTTCCGCCATTCTTAGCGCAAACTACGGATGTGCAAGGGCATCTGGTTCTGCGACGATTCCGGGAAATGAATTATCAGCGGCAGCGAATGGGCGAGGTGTGGATGCTCGTTTGGGCCGTCGCAGTGCTGAAATCGAAAAAGAAAGGCTTGGCGTAGCGCTCGCAGACCGAAGCGTCGATGCGCTTGGTAGGAAAGGGATAGCATTCCCTTGCGGGTAAGGATAAAGGAGATCGCCAGTGTCTTTGCGCGTTCGAATCTTCTGGAGTCTTGTGATTCCTTTGGCGGCCCTCGCCCTGCAGTGGGCATTATGGGATCTCCTCAAGCCCTATGTATGGTTCCTGTTCTATCCAGCGGTCTTCTTTGCATCGCTGCTGACCGGCCTTGCGGGCGGCATCGCCGCGACATTTCTTTCGGCACTGATCGTCTGGTACTTCTTCATCCCGCCGCAGTTGTCATTCGCCATCACGGGCACATCCAATCTGCTTGCCATACTCATATTCTCCGTGACTGGCACGGCTTTCAGCGTCGTTGCGCGCAGGTTGCGGCAATTGAACCGAAAGCAGGCGGAATCCGAAACCAAAGGGGAGCAAAGCGAACTGCTGAAACTGATGAGCAGCATGACGCACACGGGCGGCTGGACCTTCGATTCGGTGACGGGGGCCGGAACCTGGACTGACGAAGTCGCTCTCGTTCATGACTTGCCTCCCGGAGCTCCGATCAACGTTTCAGAAGGGCTCGACTATTACATCGGCATCCATCGCGAAATCATGGCCAGGGCGGTCGGGAAGCCATTGAACAGTCGAAGCCCTATGACCTGGAGGTCGAAATCCAGACAGCGACAGGGCGGCGGAAGTGGGTCTGAACAATCGGTGTCCCCGTTGTCCAGGATGGCAAGACAGTCAAGCTGCAAGGCACCGTGCAGGACATTACTGAACGCAAGCGGGCGGAAGAGGCGCTTCAGGAATCGGAAATTCAGTATCGACTGCTCGCCGAAAATGCCGCCGACTGGATCTTCTGGATTGAGCCGAACGCCAGGTTCCGCTATGTATCGCCGGCCTGCGCCCGAAGAGTTCCTCGCCGATCCGGATCTGATGGCCCGTATCGTTCATCCGGATGATCGTGCGACCTACGTGGCGCACGTCGCGAATGTGGTCTGCCATGACGACATCGATCTGGAACTGCGTATCGTGCGCGCTGACGGTGACGTGCGCTGGATCAGCCACCACTGCGTACCGATCCATGATACCGACGGAAGACTGCTTGGCCGGCAAGGTACCAACCATCACATCACTGAACGCAAGCAGTCCGAAGCGGTGGCGAAGCGATCCGAGGCCATTGTCCAGTCTTCGGAAGACGCCATCATCAGCAAGACCCTTGACGGCATCGTGACCAGTTGGAATCCCGGGGCCGAAGCCATATTCGGATTTGGCAACGGAGAAATGATCGGCAAGACCAAGCTGGCGCTATTCCCGCCCGAGCTTCTGAACGAAGAAACGGCGATTCTCGAGCGCATCCGAGGCGGCGAAACTGTCGAGCATATTGAAACGCAGAGACTGCGAAAAGACGGGAAGAGAATCGACGTTTCCGTGACAATTTCGCCGATTCGTGACGACGTCGGCAATGTTGTCGGCGCCTCGAAGATCGCCCGCGACATCACCGAACGCAAACTGCAGAACATCGCCCTGATCGCGAGCGAAAGACGCTTCCATGACATTGTTTCAGCCTCCGGCGACTCGGCATGAACGATACCCTGATCAAGCCATTTGACCCCGACATGCTCTTTTCGATATTGCTTAGATATCTCGAACGGCAATCCAAACGCAGAAACTAGAACGCAGACGCATTGGCAGTTCATCGGCCGGAAACGGTCGCTTCTTCTGCATCATCGGGCGCCGGTTGCGAGTCGATCGTCAGCCTGTGCCCGATCGAAGCCTCGGCGCCGCGCGGACGTCCGGTATTGAGCCTGTTCTCGATTCCATCTCGCAGCGGACGTTTCTGCCCTCGCTCTTGCATGACTACATACATTTCTATATTATTGGAAATATGAAAACTAAGGATGCGCTTAACGCATTTGCCGCACTTGCGCAGGATAGCCGTATGACGATTCTCAAGCTGCTGGTGCGCTGCGCTCCCGACGGACTCACCGCCGGCCTGATCGGCGAGCAACTCGAATTGGCGGCGCCCACACTTTCGTTCCATTTGAAGACGCTGGCGCAGGCCGGTCTGGTCAATGCAGTCCAGGAAGGGCGCTTCGTTCGCTACCGCGCCGAGCTGGCGACCATAAATGCGCTGATCGAATTTCTGACCGAAGATTGCTGCGGCGGAAATTCGCAGCTCTGTGCCCCGATGAGGAAAAGATCGTGAGTGATGCAAGAGCAGTCAAGGTACTGATCTTGTGCACCGGCAATTCGGCGCGCTCGATACTCGGCGAGGCCTTGTTCAACTACCTTGGCAAAGGACGTGTTTGCGCCTTTTCGGCGGGTAGCCAACCGGCCGGCAAGGTGAACCCGCTGGCACTGGAAACGCTGGAGAGGCACGGCGTACCGTTGCCGTCCGGCGTACGCAGCAAGTCATGGGACGAGTTCGCCGCACCCGGCGCGCCCGCGATCGATTACATCTTCACGGTCTGTGCCAGTGCCGCCGGGGAAACCTGTCCGATCTGGCCAGGACATCCAAGCACTGCCCACTGGGGTATCGCCGACCCGGCGCACGTCGAGCCGGTGGAGGCGCGCCGGGCGGCATTTGAAGTCGCATTCACCGCGCTTGAAAAACGCATCAAGGCTTTTCTTGCGCTCGACCTCGAGTCGATGCCGCGTATGGAAGTCATCGCAGCGGCGCGGCTTATCCACGAGACCAGCCGATGAGCGCTCAATGCAAACTCGCGGTAAAGCAATCAGCCGGAGCGTCGATGAACGTCTTCGAGCGCTATCTGACCGTCTGGGTATTTCTGTGCATCGTCGGCGGAATCGCCCTGGGCCAGACGCTGCCTGCTCTCTTTCAGGTGATCGGCCGCATGCAATACGCGCGGGTCAATTTGCCCGTCGGCCTGCTGATCTGGGTAATGATCATCCCGATGCTGGTCAAGGTCGATTTCAGCGCCTTGCACGAGGTGCGCAAGCATATCCGCGGCATCGGCGTCACGCTGTTCATCAACTGGCTGGTCAAACCCTTCTCGATGGCTTTCCTCGGATGGCTGTTCATTCGCCAAGTCTTCGCGCCCCTGCTGCCGGCCAATCAACTCGACAGCTATATCGCCGGCCTGATCCTGCTGGCCGCCGCGCCGTGCACAGCGATGGTCTTTGTCTGGAGCCGGCTCTCCAACGGCGATCCGCTGTTCACGCTATCGCAGGTCGCGCTCAATGACACGATCATGATCTTTGCCTTTGCGCCGCTAGTCGCCTTTCTGCTCGGCATCTCGGCGATCACCGTGCCATGGGATACCCTTTTCACATCCGTCGTCCTGTACATCGTCATCCCGGTCGTGCTCGCCCAACTCCTGCGCAAATCCCTGCTCAAGGACGGGCAAGGCGCCTTCGACACAGCGATGGAAAAGATCGGACCATGGTCGATATCGGCGCTGCTCGCCACACTGGTTCTGCTCTTCGCCTTTCAGGGCGAAGCCATCATCGAACAGCCATTGGTCATCGCGCTGCTCGCCGTACCGATCCTAATCCAGGTTTTCTTCAATTCAGCGCTGGCCTACTGGCTCAATCGTATAGTCGGCGAGAAGCATTCGGTAGCCTGTCCCTCCGCATTGATCGGCGCTTCCAACTTCTTCGAACTGGCCGTGGCAGCGGCGATCAGCCTGTTCGGTTTTCAGTCGGGCGCGGCGCTGGCGACCGTCGTCGGCGTGCTGATCGAAGTGCCGGTGATGCTGCTCGTCGTCAAAGTGGTCAATGCCAGCAAGAGCTGGTACGAGGCAGCAGACGCCTGATTCACCCTGGTCGCGTCTCAGGGCGCGCCGCGCCGCAGGAACTCTACGAATCCCATTCCGGTGAGCATCGCGCCGACAAAGATCAGACCCTGCGCCAGACCCGCGCCGACAAGCACAAGGGCCGGCCCCGGGCAGATGCCGGCAAGCCCCCAGCCCACGCCGAAGGTCAGGCTGCCGCCGACTAGATTCCGGTCGATTCCGCGCGCCGTCGGCAGTTGCATCGGCAAGCCGAGCAGCGAACTGGTGCGTTTCGTGGCCAGGACAAAAGCGCGGTAAGCGACTGCAATCGCCCCGCACATCACCAAGACCAGAGAGGGGTCCCAAGGCCCCGCAAGATCGAGAAAGCCCAGCACCTTGGCCGGGTTGGCCATCCCCGACAGGACGAGGCCAAGGCCAAAGACCAGGCCGGCCGTCAGAGAAAAAATGATATTCATTGCATGGCTCAGGCCAGAAGATGACGAATCACGAACACGGTGACAAAACCGGTCAGCATGAAACTGACGGTCGCCACGAGCGAACGCGGTGAAAGTCTAGCCAGGCCGCATACCCCGTGGCCGCTGGTGCAACCCGAACCCAAGCGGGTACCGACGCCAACCAGCAGGCCGGCAACGATCAGCGTTCGCGCACTGGCGTCGACGCGAATCTCGGGCAAGGAGGCAAAGGATTGAAACAGCCAGGGCGCGGCCAGCAAGCCGGCAATGAAAGCGATTCTCCACGCCGTGTCGCCCGTCTTCGGGCGAAACAGCCCGCCGACGATGCCGCTGATTCC
This sequence comes from uncultured beta proteobacterium, assembly GCA_903886975.1. Classification (GTDB taxonomy): domain Bacteria; phylum Pseudomonadota; class Gammaproteobacteria; order Burkholderiales; family Rhodocyclaceae; genus Propionivibrio. The sequence goes on along the minus strand of CAISOB010000003.1, from coordinate 5,925 downwards.
CGCGATGCGGCCATTGAACAAGGCGAACAGCGCGGTCGCAAGTCCGATCAGGACACCGCCGAGTAATGATGCCAGCGGGGTGTAGTGATACCAGTCAACGGCCATTGTGATCTCCGCAATAGAGTGCGTACAGTTGGTTGAGGATGACCAGCACTTTCGGATCTTTCACCGAATAGTAGATCTGCTTGCCGGACCGGCGCGTATTGACCATTTCTTCCCGACGCAGCACGCCGAGTTGTTGCGACAGGGTTGGCTGCACGATTCCGAGCAGGCTTTCGAGTTCGCCGACGGACTTTTCGCCCTGACTGAGCTGGCACAAAAGCAGCAGGCGATCCGGATTGGCCAGGGTGCGCAGAACGCTCGTCGCTTGCAAGGCTGAAGCGCGCATCGACTCGATATCAAGGATAAGGGGTTTTGCCATGACGCTATCCAAATAAAATACTTGACAATAGTATATATAAATATAATATGTCTGTCAATATAGCGATTCGCCCATTCTGATGTCGTGTTTTTTCGCACTTCCAACAAGGCAAGGAGAAATCATGCAAGAAAATGTGAGTAGCATCGACCGGCTTATTCGCATCATCGTCGGACTTGGCCTGGTTGCAGCGGCCCTGACCGGCGCCATCGGAGCCTGGGGCTGGATAGGCGTCGTGCCGATATTGACCGGCAGTTTCGGCCGTTGCCCGGCCTACCTGCCCTTGGGCATAAACACCTGCAAGAAGCCAAATTAGTCGTCAGCGGAGAATAGAGATGAGTTCGCCAAACTATCAAAATCTGCTCCAATCGGTATCGAGGAATCTCGCCACCTTGCGCGCCGACATCCCGGATGTCATGAAAGGGTTCGGTGAAATGGCCCGGGCGGCGACCCAGGACGGGGCGCTGGACAAGAAGACTAAAGAACTGATTGCACTGGCCCTGGGCGTGGCGGCGCATTGCGATGCCTGCATCGGATTTCACACGCAGGCGTTGGCTAAACTCGGCGCTACGAAAAGCGAAGTCGAGGAAGCACTGGGCATGGCCGTCTATATGGGCGGGGGACCTTCGCTGATGTATTCGGCAAACGCCATTGCAGCATTTACCGAGTTTACTGAAGCAGCGCCGCCAAGGTTTGAGTCGCGCAGGCCAGTCACACCCCGGGTCGCCGCGGCCGCGGCGCCCCGCAGCGCTGCAAGGACCAGTTCATGGGCAAGATCCCTAGCGAGTCGTGGCCTCCGCCTCGACCAATTCGGCTGCTTCCCGCGCGCTGATCGATTTCCAGGGCAGGGGAAGCAGGCCGGATACGCGCTTCATGTAACGCCGATAGCTATCCCCATAAACGGCCACCAGCTTTCCTTCTTCAAGCCGTGAACCGACGATGAAATAGATCGTCATCATCACGCAGGACAACAGCATCGCGGCATTCATGTCGCGCGTCCAGATCAGGGCCAGGCTCAAGAAATACCAGGGATGGCGAACATAGCGATGCAAGGGCGAGAGTCGAAAGCGCTCTGGATATTCAACTCGCCGCGTGCGTGCTTCCCGTTGGCGCAAACCGATGAACGCGCGCCCATCGTAAGCGTCGAGCGTGGCCACAAAGCCGACCACGGTCGCGAGCGCCACTCCGTTCGACAGCCACGCGCCAATGCCGCGCCAGGCCCATAGGGTCGGACTATCGAACAGCCAAGGCAGCGGCAGCAGTGTAAGCAGCGCAAGAACATTGAAGCCCAGCCGATAGTAGGGCATCCGTTGCGGGAAGCGCGAGGCAAACCAGTTCTTCACGCGCAGCGATGCGAGGGCCGAATGCAAGCTGAAATAGGCTAGCCAGAAGAGGCTCAGAAGAAGCAGGTTTCGCCAGTCCGACTCAGTCATTCCATGCCACTCCCCTCGGCACTCTCCGATCGCAAGTATAGCGATCTCATGGGCATGGCACTACGCTCAGGGTGCGGTGGACATTTCCGTGGGCTTTAGCGTCAGGTCGATAAGCTTCGATCCGCGCAGGATGGTGAACCGGCGGTCTGCGCCTATCGTCTGGCCATCGAGCATGCGGGCCAGCGCCGCAATGCCAGGGACGGCTTTTCCCTCGCTTGCGACGACGACATCGCCGACCTTGATGCCGGCGCGCTGCGCCGGGCTTTCGTTTTCAACGCTGATGACGTGAATGGCGCGGTTTTCCGAAAGTTCCAGCCGGCTCAGCGCGCGCCGCGGCAAGCGGATATCGGCGCCGGCGATGCCGATGTAGCCGCGGCGCCTTCGCCCGTAGCGCAGCAGATCGCTGAGGACCACTTGCACCAGGTCGATGGCCACGGCGAAGCACAGACCCTGCGCGCCGGGAATCACGGCGGTATTGACGCCGATGACGCGGGCCTGCGAATCGAGCAGCGGTCCGCCGGAATTGCCTGGATTGAGCGCAGCGTCGGTCTGGATGACATCATCGATCAGGCGCCCGCTGGCTGACGGCAGCGAGCGGCCGAGCGCACTGACGACGCCCGCCGTCACGGTCGTCTGGAAACCGAGCGGGTTGCCGATAGCGATGGCGATCTGGCCGACACGCAGCGACGCCGAATTTCCGAGCAGCGCGTAAGGCAGGTCGTTCGATTCGGCGCGCAGCAGGGCGACGTCGGTCGCCGGGTCTTCGCCGAGCAGGGTACAGGCCAGCGCGCGGCCGTCGGCGAAGTTCGCGCTCACCCGACCTGCAGCATGGACGACGTGGCTGTTGGTGACGATCAGGCCGTCGGGCGCGATGGCGAAACCGGAGCCGTGTCCGGCCCGCTTGCCCTGCCGGGTTTCAATCAGGCAGACGGCCGGGCCGACGCCCTCGGCGGCCGAGGACACGACCCGCGAATAACTGTCGAGGGCCGAGGCATCCGAGACCTGCGCCGAGTCGGCAGGCGCGGGCAGCGCGCCGGTGGACGTGTCGAGCAGGAATTGCGGCATGACAAATTCGGGGAATGCGCCCATGACCTTGATCCGGAAGAATCGAATAAGGGATATCTGGGCCGATTGGACGCTTTCAAGTGGCTGATGCGGCAATCGCGCTCACTTGCCGGATCGGCTGCCCGCCTCTTCCTCCGCATTCGCTGCCGCCACGCCCGGCTTAACGCTGCCGTCCGGCTGCGGCACGGCCACCGGAGCCACGTCGACCGGGGCGACGCCTTCCTGCTTGTCGATGCCTATCTGCCGCGCGGTCGACGGCGAGAGATCGACGATCCGGCCTTTCACATAGGGTCCGCGGTCTTCGATATTGACGACGGCGCTGCGTCCTGTTTCCAGGTTGGTTACCTTGGCTTTGGTACCGAGCGGCAGCGTCCGGCTCGCCGCATTGTTGCCGTGCGGGTTCATGCGCCGGCCGTCGGCCATCTTCCTGCCGGCGAAGCGGTCGGCATAGTAGGAGGCTTTGCCGATGCGCTCGCGGCCCGAATGATCAAGGTGCGCCTTCGCCGGTACAATGGCGTGCCCCGAGACCTCCGCATCCGCCGCGGCGGAATAGCCGGGGACGCCTGCGCTGCAAGCCAAGACGACAAGCACTAAGGCCAGACGGATTCTTTCCCAACTCGCCTTCATGATCGAACAGCGGCAAAGTGCATGCCCACAGTTCGGCGAAAAGTCGCTAGCGCGGCTTGTGGTTTTCGATCACGGTCGCAAGCAGACGCTCGCGCTGCGTCAGAAGATAGACGGCAAACAGCGACAGCACGCCGCCTTCGACGAGCAGCGTGTGCCCGGCGCTCAACGCGCTGGCGAGGAGCCCGGCCAGCAGGCCGCCGATGGCGTCGAAACCGGAGCGCGCCGAAGTGAAGAAAGAGACGATGCGGCCGCGCAAGTGCTCCGGCGCCATGCTCTGCAGCAGCATGTTGACGCCGACATTGCAGACCGAGATTCCCGAGCCCAGCGCGGCCATGGCCAACAAGGCCAGGGGCAAGGCGCGGCTTATTGCAAAGACGACAGTCGCCGCCGTTGCAATGACAAGGCCATGAATCAGGACCGAAAGAATTTCTCCCTCCGAGCGCCGCGTTGCCAGAATCACCGTCGACGTGAAAGCTCCGCATCCCGCGGCGCCCCAGAGCCAGCCGAGGGTCGTGGCATCGCCGGCAAATACGCTCTTGGCGAACACCGGCAAGAGGACGGCGTAGGCCGACGCTGTCAGGTTGACCGCGACGAGGGTCAGAATCAGCATGCGCACCGGCCAGGTGTGCCAGGCGTAATGCACGCCTTCGCGGAACACTTCACGCATCGACCCGGTGGCGCGTGGCGGTGGCGGAATCCGGATGAAGCAGAGGCCGGTCATCAGCGCCAGGTATGAGCAGCCGTTGATCGCGAAGCACGCGGCCTCCGAGGTCAGGCCGACCAATAGACCGGCGATCGGCGGGCCGATCGAGCGGCCGATATTGAACAGCATGGCGTTGAGCGCGAGCGCGTTGGGCAGGTCTTCGCGCCGCCCGACGAAACTGTTGATCAGCGACTGGCGCAGCGGCGTGTCGAAGCTGTTGAGCAGACCCAGGGTCAGCGACATGAAGACAAGGAACCCGGCGTCGATCAGCCGCGACCACGTCAGCGTGGCCAGAACGAAACCCTGCAAGGCGAGCAGACCCTGGATGCCGATCAGCCATTTCTTCTTGTCCTGCTTGTCGATCCAGGCCCCGGCGAGCGGTCCGACAAGCAGTTGCGGAAACAAGGCGCAAAAAGCCGTGACGCCGAGTAGCGCAGCCGAGCCGGTCAGCCGATAGACCAGCCAGGACAAGGCAACCTGTTGGATCCATGAGCCGATGACCGATATGGCCTGACCGAAGAAATAGACGCGGAAATTGCGGTGTCCCAGCGCGCGCATTGACCTTGGCAGACATGTGGGAGCGTTGTTTTCGGTCATCGGATAGGGTTTGGGATAGAGGAGTCGGCAGGCGGATGCGGCCGACAGCCTAACAGACGGTTAGCCTAAAGCAACTGTTTCCCAGCCCTTCGGCGGAAGGCCTGGGGCTCGAGCGAACATCGAGCAAAAAAAATCCCACGCCTTGCGGCGCGGGATTCAAAGTCCCATCATTGGCGATGGGTCAGGGAGGGTCAAACATTGCCAGCGGGGGACGCTGAAGCAACAAGCACACTGTATGGCGCAGGGCTATCCCGTGTCTGTTGTGCTTCTTCCGCCTTTCGGTAACGGTGTGTACCAGCAAGGGTATGCGTCATTGTGGCGGATCGACGCCGTCCTTGCTCGCCTGGATTCTTGCCGCCGTCATCGAACCGTCGGCGCCAACTTCCGCGCTGATGAAGACCTTGGCGCCCGGCCGTAGCAGCGAGCGGTCACCGGGCGCGGTCGTGACGATCGGAATTCCCTCGGGCACCAGAACATCTTTCGAACCACCCTTGTAGTCCAGCGTCAATTCCTGGCCATCAGTCGCCTTGACCATTTTGGCCAGATTGGCGTTGGTCATCGTCGAGCCGGGACCGTCCCAGGCAAAATGACCTTCCGCAGTTCCGCGCGCAGCCTCCGGAAACAGATGCACTTCGCGCGCCACCAGCCGCCCGGTCGCATCAGGCGTTGCAGCGGTCCCGACGTAATCGCCCGGTTTGATGTCCGAGAGTTTGATCACCCGGGGATAGGATATCGTGGTCTTGTCGGTCAATTGCAGCTTGAGATCCTTGCCGTCACGTGACTTTACCGCGAGGACATTGCCGTCGAGGCCGCTGATAGTGCCGCGCACTCGCGTCATGCTTTGCGCATTGGCCACGGTACTCAGAAGCGCAAGCGCGGCGCAAAGAAATCCAATGCAGAACTTTTTCATTCGATCACCTTCGTAGAGTCGGGACGACGTCCCTAGTGTAGTGCGTCATAAATAACGGAACTTAAATAACAATTGGCCCTCCAAGTAAGCAGGAGGTCACTGCCATGCGCGTAGCAAAGCCCATTGAATTGAATGCTGACGATGATCGACGGCTTCGGATTCTCTCCAAGCG
>CAISOB010000002.1 GCA_903886975.1 uncultured beta proteobacterium | reverse complement strand
CAGGGCTTCGGAATACCGACGGTGTCGGGCGAAACCTTGGCCTTGCCGCTATCGAACAGCATCCAGGCATTGGCCTGGACCGCCGGGAACGCGGCCTTTTGCGCGGCTTCGCCGGAGGTCGGTGCAAACAGCGCGCCGCGGCTCGTGGCATAACTCTTGATGGCTTCGCTCTTCGAGATTTTTTCGTCCCAGATTTTTTGCACGGACTTGATCACCTCGTCTGGCACACCCTGGGGAATGAAGATACCGAAGTAGTTGGCCGGGGCGACAAAGCCGGGAATCGTTTGCGACAGCGGCGGAATGGTGCCAAAGCCTTCGAGTTCGAGCGGCTTGTCGCTGACCGTTGCCAGCGGCAGGAGCCGCTTGCCGCGAATCATGTCGGCCTGCTCAACGGCCAATTGCGTTGTGACTTCGGCTTCGCCGGCCACCGTCGCGACCACCGCCGGGTTGCCGCCGTCATAGGTGACGTGGCGGTACTTGACGCCCGCCGCCTTGGCGATCAAATCCATTGCGCTGTGACCCGCTGAGGTCACGCCGGCAGTTGCCACCGAGATCTTTTCCGGCTGTGCCTTCATCGCCGCCAGCAGTTCCTTGGCATCCTTGTACGGGGTCTTGGGATTCACGCTGAGCACCTGAATGTTCGCGACCGTCAGGAAAAGGTGCCAGTCGGTGATGCGCGTCTTGAGCGAACCCAGAGTTTCGTAAGCGCCCAAGTCCTGCGCGGCGCCTGCTGTCCACGTGTAGCCGTCCTTGGTGGCGTCGAGCGCGCTCTTCGTTCCGATCGATCCGGATGCGCCGGGCTGATTGATGATGACCACCGTCTGGCCCAACGCTTTTTCAAGCTCGGCCGCCGTGACGCGGGTGATCTGATCGGTCGAGCCGCCGGCCGCCCAGGGGACGATCAGGTTGATCGGTCTTGCCGGTTTCCATTGCTGTGCCGTCGCCGGCGTGCTGATGGCAAATGCCAGAGCCAGTACTGTCAGGCCTTTGAGAATACGCTGCTTGTTCATGTTGCCTCCTTGGTTGTTTTGGGTTGCTCGGGTGGAACGTAAATCAATAAACAGGTCCTGCAAGCGTGACATCCGCGGTCAAATCGGATCGTGACGCTAACCGGCCAATTTAACGACTGCCCCGCTCCCCGCCGACTCGTAGATTGCGCGAACCAGCGCGACGGTGTTGCGCGCCTGCCGACCGTCAATCAGCAAGGGCGTATTGCCGCGCAAAGCGAGGACCATGTCCTCGATCTGCTTCTGATGCCCCTCGAAGCTGATCTGATCGGGTGCCGCGGCGCCGGAGCCGGCACCCGCGCTCGCGCCCAGGGCGCGTAACGCGGCGTCTTCCGGCCGGGCGTCGCGAAAATCCCAGCGGACGATGCGATCGTCCTCGATCGCCGCTGAGCCGAGTTCGCCGCAGATTTCGATGCGCCGCTCCCAGCCCGGATACGCTGCGGTCGTTGCTTCGATCGTGCCGAGCGCGCCGCTGGCAAATTTAAGTGCCGCACACGCTGTGTCCTCCGCTTCGATGCCGAGATGAACACGGCGCGTCTTCCAGGCAAAGACTTCGGCGGGCATGCCGGCAAGCCACTGCAGCAGATCGACCGCGTGGATCGCCTGATTGATCACTGCGCCGCCGCCATCGAGCGCCAGCGTGCCTTTCCAGCCGTTGTAATACTGGGCCGTGCGATGCCACTTGACGTAGGCGCTGCACAGGCAGAGGCGACCGAAACGACCGGCGTCGATCGCCTCCTTGACGGCGCGCGCCCCCGCCGAAAATCGCGCCTGGAAGATTGCCGCGACTTTGACCCCTGCCCGGCTTGCCGCATCAAGGAGCGCGTCGACGCGCTCGACAGTGATCTCGAGCGGCTTTTCAACAATCAAGTGCTTGCCGGCGCCAATGGCTTGAAGGGCGGGCCCGAGATGCGCGCCGCTCGGCGTGACGATACACACTACCTGAATATCGGAACGGGCGAAGAAGATCGCTGGATCGTCGGTATGGACGGGCAATTCATGCTTTTGCGCGAACTGCACGGCCTCCTCCGCCGTCAGTCCGAGGACCCCGACCAAACGGATATTGAGCTTGGCGGCGAGCGCCTTGATCGCCTTGGCGTGGTAATTGGCGATCATGCCTGCGCCGACCAGACCAAAACCGATGGTATTTGAATCAGTCATCTTAGTGATGCCTTTCCTTGCGAGACAGCGGTGCGACTGCGCAGCGACTGCCGCCGTTGGTCATGAGTTTCAGATTTGCCGACTGAATCGCCTTCGATTACGGTCGAGGTAAACATCCGCTGAATCGGCTGTTTGTTTGGATTGCTGATGTTTTCAAGCAGCAGCGATGCCGCTGCCACCGCCATTTGATGTTCCGGGCGTTCGATACAGGTCAGCCGCGGACTCAGGACGCCGGCCCATTCCGGCGTACCGATGACGACCAATGAAAGATCGCCGGGCCAGCGCATACCCTGGTGCTGAAGGTAAAGTAAAGCGCCCTTGGCGATATCGTGATGCCCTAGAACGATCGCCGTGCAAGCGCTGCCCGTGAGTTGCGCCGCCATCCGCCAGCCGGCCGCTTCCGAGAGTTCGCCGTTGACGATCGTTTCGTGCTTATCTGTTAGGCCGTACTCGCGCAAGGCCGCGCGATAGCCATCGACGCGCTCGCACACATTTGGAATCGGGGAGTCCCAGCCGACGAAGGCAATCCGGCGATGACCGGCGGCGAGCAGATGTCGCGTCGCCAGGTACCCGGACTGGAAGTTGTCATGGCCGACAAAGTTATGCCGTGTGGCAGACGCCGGAAATGAGCGTTCAAGGATCACGTAAGGAATGTGGTGCCGCTGCAGCAGGGCTGTGTTGCTTTCGAGCGATAGCGCCGGGGACAGGATGCAGCCGTCGATGCGCTGGGCCACCAGGCGCTCGAGAATAATGCGCTCCTGCGCCGGATCTTCGTCGCTGTTGCACAGCGTCACGACATAGCCCTCCTGTCGGGCAATCGAGACGATCTCGACGCACATGCGGGTGAAAAAGGTATTGCCGAACTGCGCAACGACGACGGCGAGGATGCCGCGGCGCTTGCCCTTGATGCTGCTCGCTGCCGCGTTCTTCACATAGCCGATTTCCGCCGCCGCCTTGAGGACCCGTTCGCGAAGCGCCGGGCGCAGGTAGCGTTCGGCATTGCTGAAGACATACGAAACCGTGGCAATGGAAGTCCCGGCCTTGTTCGCCACGTCTTTGATCGTCACCGACTTTCGGGATTTTGACACCGTCGACGGCATTGAATGTCCGGCTAAGGAAACGTTTACACAAATATTATGTTGAGCGCAAAGACTTCTGTCAAGCCCGAAAAGGCAAATTGTTTGGCGGACCCGCCGGCGACTCGTCCGGCCAGCGAGGAATCGCTATCGGCGTTCGTGAAAACGGTCGACCGAACGCTGCACGCAGGCAAAGAATTAGATACTCGGTCGCTAGGGGCCTTACCAATTTCAGGCGATTCGGATTGCGAATACTGCGCGATATTGGTAAGATGGTCAGGCCGATAAGATAAAATCAATACGATGCGTCGGTGCTGCTTATGTGAATTCCTATTCAATTTAAGTCACCAAAAGGAAGGGTCGTCATGTTTAAAAGAATCTTTCTCATCGTTTCTCTTTGCTCCTTGGTCGGGTTCGCTCCCGCCACCTTTGCCAAAGATGAAGTCGCTGCCGTAACCGCTGCTGCCGAAAAGCTGCGCGTTCAGATGGTCGATCCCGACAAGGCCAAGCTCAGCGCACTGCTTTGGGAGGAACTGAGCTATGGCCATTCCAATGGCGCGCTTAACACCAAGGCGGTGTTTGTCGATGATTTGATGACCGGCGTCTCGGATTTCCTGTCGATCACGATTACCGAACAAACCGTCAAAGTGGTCGGCGATACGGCCATCATTCGCCATATTCTGAGCGGCGACACGCATGACAAGGGCAAGGAAGCCGGCAAGGTCAACCTGAAGGTATTGCAATTGTGGAAGAAGCAGGGTGGCCAATGGAAACTGCTGGCTCGCCAGGCAGTCCGTATTCAATAGTCTTCCATCTTTCCATCACGAAAGCGCCCCGTTAATTCGGGGCGCTTTCGGTCAGCCCGCATGGGCTTGGTTAGCCGCAGTTGGGGGCGATGTTACTTGGTTATCGCTTCGTTACGTCCTGAAAACGCGTCGCTCATGCGTAACGCGGCTTCGCCAAAGTCGCCAAGCGGTTTCTCCGCGCAGTAGCGGTCGACGAAATTCTCGATCGTGCCGCTCGACACCACCGAGACCTGCTGGCTCTGGCGCGCATAGTTATGCCCGGTCAGTACGCCGCGTACCCAGGCGATGTAAAGCTTGCGCTGGTCGGCATCCTGTTTGGATTGCACCCAGGCGCGGCATGACATGTCATCGAAGCCAACAAACCTAACGGGGGCCGCTGCGGCGGGCGCGGCAAGCAGGGCGGTGAGCACAAGAAACCGGAATCGCAGTGGCATTTTTGACAAGATCGAATCTCCCGGATTACGAAACGCAGCAATGCTGCAATTCTCGTCCTAATGGGCGGTGTCGTCTAGGACAGGGATTTCGCGGGTACAATTCGGACTCCAATTCACAGTAAATTTCGCCGACCATGACCGGCCATCTCTACATTGTCGCAGCGCCTTCGGGGGCAGGTAAAACCACGCTGGTGCGCCTGCTGCTCGAGAACGATCCCGGCATTCGCTTGTCCATCTCGACTACGACGCGGGCGCCGCGGCCTGGCGAAGAAGACGGCCGCGAATATCATTTTGTCGATGTTGCCGATTTTGTCGATAGCGTGAGCCGGAGCGAATTTCTTGAGTGGGCGCAGGTGCATGGAAATTATTATGGGACTTCAAAACGCTGGGTCGAGGCCGAGATGAGCGCCGGCCGGGACATCCTGCTCGAGATTGACTGGCAGGGTGCGCAGCAGGTGCGCAAGTCTTTCCCGCAGGCGATCGGGATGTTCATTCTGCCGCCTTCGATCGAGGCGCTCGAAGATCGGCTTTCGAGCCGGGGTACCGATTCGGCGGCGACCATCGCCAGGCGGATTGCCGCCGCCCGCGAAGAGATCAGGCATGTGGATGAATTCGACTATGTTATTATCAACGATGATTTGCAGCGAGCGCTCGGCGACATGATTTCCTTGGTCAGCGCCTCGCGCCTCGAATACGCGAGCCAGCGCCAGCGGCATGCTGCGCTGTTCGCATCATTACTCTGATTCACCAGGACAAAAAGACATGGCACGAGTGACCGTAGACGATTGCATGCAGTGCATCCCGAACCGCTTCCAGATGACGCTGGCCGCGACCTATCGCGCCCGTCAGATCACCGCCGGCGCAACGCCGATGATCGATCCCGACCGCGATAAGCCCACGGTCATCGCGCTGCGCGAACTGGCGCTCGGGATGTACGGTCTGGAAGTTCTCAACCGCGGTCACGCCTGACCGACACCAGCGGGCCGCGTGGTGAGCCATGGAAACCGACGCCACGGCCGACGACCTTGGCAAGGTTGCGGCCAAACTTCCTGGCACCCAACTCAAGGCTGAGAACGCAGTCTATGAGAATGAAGATCCGGCTTACCGGGTTTTCGTCGATTCGCTAAATTATCTCGATGCCGACGAAATAGCCCTCATCGTCGAGGCCTACCGCTTCAGCGAACGCGCGCACCTCGGCCAGAAGCGGCTCTCGGGCGAACCCTATATCACCCATCCGCTGGCCGTGGCCGGCGCACTCGCCGACTGGCGCATGGATGCGCAGGCCATCGTCGCCGCCCTGTTGCACGACGTCATGGAGGACACGGCGGTATCCAAAGCCGAAATCACCCGGCGTTTTGGCAAACAGGTCGCCGACCTCGTCGATGGCCTTTCGAAGCTCGAAAAAATCGAGTTCCAATCGTATCAGGACGCACAGGCGGAGAACTTCCGCAAAATGCTGATGGCCATGGCGCGCGATCTGCGCATCGTCCTGATCAAGCTTGCCGACCGCTTGCACAACCTCCAGACCATGGCCCCGGTCCGCCCGGAAAAGCGCCGGCGCATCGCCCAGGAAACGCTCGATATCTATGCGCCGATTGCCACGCGGCTCGGCCTCAATAATATTTCGCGACAGCTTGAGGACCTTTCGTTCAAGCAAATTCACCCGATGCGCTTCCGGGTCCTGACGCGCGCGGTCAAGGCGGTGCGCGGCAATCGGCGCGAACTGCTGTCCAAGATCCTCGACGGCATCCGCAGCACGCTGCACGAAGCGAATATCGAAGCCGGGGTATTCGGCCGCGAGAAGAGCCTGTTCTCGATTTATCACAAGATGGTCGAGAAACAACTCTCCTTCTCGCAAGTACTCGACATATATGGTTTCCGTATCATCGTTCGCGACGTGCCCACCTGTTATCTGACGCTCGGCGCGCTGCATGCCCTCTACAAGCCGGTGCCTGGGAAATTCAAGGATTACATCGCCATCCCCAAGGGCAATGGCTACCAGTCCTTGCATACGACGCTGATCGGCCCGTACGGCACGCCGGTCGAAATCCAGATTCGCACCCAGGGCATGCATCATTTGGCCGAAGAGGGAATCGCCTCGCACTGGCTTTACAAGGACAGCGAGGAGAGCGGCGCCGACCTGCAGCTCAAGACGCACAAGTGGCTGCAGTCGCTGCTCGAACTGCAAAGCTCTGCCGGCGATTCTTCCGAGTTTCTCGAACACGTCAAAGTCGATCTCTTCCCCGACGAAGTCTATGTCTTCACGCCCAAAGGCAAGATTCTGGCGCTGCCGCGCGGCGCGACGGTTGTCGATTTTGCCTACGCCGTGCATACCGATATCGGGCACCGCTGCGTTGCGGCCCGCATCGATCATGAGTTGATCCCGCTCGCTGCCGAACTGGCTAATGGCAATCAGGTCGAAATCATCACCGCGCCGCATGCCAACCCCAATCCGGCCTGGCTCGCCTACGTCAAGACCGGTCGGGCACGCAGCAAGATTCGCCAGTTCCTCAAAGCCATGCAGCAGGATGGCTCAAGTGCGCTCGGCGAGAAGATGCTCAATCACGCGCTGCAAACCCTGGGGGTCAATCCGGCCGAGATTCCAGCGACCGCCTGGGAGCGGGTACTCGGCGTTTCGGGAAAGAAATCGCGGCGCGAAATTTTTGCCGACATCGGCCTCGGCCGCAGCCTGGCCGCTGTTCTGGCGCGCCGTCTGGTCGCGCATGAGGAAGTTTTCCAAACCGAGCCGAGTGTTTCAACCCCGCTGATCATCCGCGGTACCGAGGGCATGGCCATCCAGCTCGCGCCGTGCTGCCAGCCGATTCCCGGCGACCCGATCACCGGCCTGTTGCGCAAGGGCCAGGGTCTGCGCATCCACACCCATGCTTGTCAGGTGGCGAGAAAACTGCGCAACAGCGAGCCGCAGAACTGGATCCGTGTCGATTGGGAGCCGGATCCGGGGCAGCTTTTCGACGTTCGGATCATGGTGACCGCCAAGAATGTCCCCGGTGTGCTTGGCCGGGTTGCGACCGGCCTATCGCAGGCTGGCGTCAATATCGAGCATGTCAGCATGGACAAGGGTAAACCGGGTCTGTGTACCGAATTGCACTTCCTGGTCCAGGTGTCTTCGCGCGCGCATCTGGCCACGGTGATGCGCAGCCTGCGCCGCATTCCCGATGTCGTGCGCATTGTCCGTGAGCAGGAGTAGTTTTTGAAGGTCTTGATCCTCGGCGCCGGCGTCATTGGCGTCAGCAGTGCGTGGTATCTCGCCCAGGCCGGCCATCAAGTTACCGTCGTCGATCGCCGAAGCGCCGCCGGACTTGAAACGAGTTTCGCCAACGGCGGCCAGATTTCCGTTTCGCATGCCGAGCCCTGGTCCAATCCGCACGCGCCGCTGCGCGCGCTGTGCTGGATGGGGCGCGAGGACGCGCCGCTGCTCTTCCGGCTGCGCTGGGATACTGCGCTGTTCGACTGGGCCCTGCGCTTCCTGCGCGAATGCACGCCGGCGCGCACGCGCGCCAACGTCCGCGATATCGTCACCCTGGCCCTCTATAGCCGCGCCGCTTTGCAGGCCTTGCGCGCCGAGACGGCGATCGAGTACGACCAGCTGCAGCGCGGCATCCTGCACGTTTATACCGAACACCGGGAGTTTGCGGCGGCAGTCGAGGCAGCGAATGTCTTGCGCGAATTCGGTTGCGACCGGCGCGTCGTGGACGCCGACGCCTGCGTCGCCATCGAGCCGGCGCTGCAGGCCGCGCGCCATCTCCTGGTCGGCGGCGACTACACCGCGGCCGACGAGTCGGGCGATGCCCAGTGCTTCACCCGCAAGCTCGCCGAATTTTGCGGCGCGCGCGGCGTCGCGTTTCGCTACGACACGACGGTCGCCCGTCTGATCAAGGCGGGCGGCAGCATCGCCGGCGCGTGGGTCAAGACCGCGGCCGAAAGCGAGCTGCTCAGCGCCGATGCCTACGTCATCGCGCTCGGCAGCTATACGCCGCTGCTCTTGCGCCCGCTCGGATTCAATCTCCCGGTCTATCCGGCTAAGGGCTACTCGGCGACCGTGCCGCTGGCGCGGGACAGCGTGGCGCCCAGCGTGGCGATGACCGACGACGGGCACAAGCTGGTCTTCTCCCGCCTGGGCCACCGTCTGCGCATCGCCGGCACTGCCGAGTTCAACGGCTACAACACGGAACTGAACGCCGTGCGTTGCCGAGCCCTGGTGCAGCGCACCGAACAACTGTTCCCGGATCTGCGGCCTGCCGGCGAACCCGAATTCTGGTGCGGCCTGCGGCCATCGACGCCGTCGAACGTGCCGTTTGTCGGGCGTTTTCGTCTGCCCAATTTGTATCTCAACACCGGTCACGGAACGCTCGGCTGGACGATGGCCTGCGGCTCCGGCAAGGCGCTTGCCGATATTGTCAGCGGCCGCGCGCCGGAAATTGAGTTGCGCGCCATATAGCCATGCCGCTCTTGATCGACACGCACTGCCATTTGGACGCGTCCGAATTCGCCGATGATCGCGATGCGGTGGTTCTCGCGGCGAGCGCCGCCGGAGTCGCGGCGGTCGTTATCCCGGCGGTGGCCACGGCCAGCTTCGCCGCCGTGCGTGATTGCTGCTTGCGCTATCCGCAGTGTCTGCCGGCTTACGGCATGCACCCGCTGTTCATCGATCAGGCGACTGAGGCCGACTTGCCGCTCTTGCGCGAATGGTTGAGCGCGCAGGCGACGACGGCGACGCCGCCGGTCGCGGTCGGCGAAATCGGCCTCGATTTCTTCGTTCCTGGTTTCGACGCGACGCGCCAGGAACACTTTCTCGTCGAACAGTTGAAGATCGCACGCGATTTCGACCTGCCGGTCCTGCTGCATGTGCGCCGTGCCGTCGACCAGGTCCTGAAGTGCCTGCGCCGCGTCAAGGTCAGGGGCGGCATCGCGCACGCCTTCAACGGCAGCCGGCAGCAGGCCGACGAATTCATTACGCTCGGTTTCAAGCTCGGCTTTGGCGGCGCTCTGACCTACGCTGGGTCGACACGCATTCGCCGGCTCGCAGCGACCCTGCCGCTTGACTGCCTGGTCCTGGAAACCGATGCGCCGGATATTCCTCCGTCATGGCTGGCGGGCGGACGCAATACACCGGCTGAACTACCTTCAATTGCCAAGGCGCTTGCCGGCCTGCGTTCACTGCCGCTGGACGGGCTCGTCGAGGCCACGGCCGCCAACGCGATTTCGATCATTCCGGGTCTGCGAAGAATCGCCTATCCCGCTGTTTAATCAGCGTTTCGATTCCTCGTTCGGCGAGGGATGCGGCAAAAGAAATTCAGCCTGCATAGCACGGCGCGACAGCATCGAACGCCAAAAGTTGCCGGAAAATGAAAACGACGCCATAATCGCGGGTCGTTGAACACCAAGCGTCGGCCGGAAGGCAGTTCCGACGGCGTTTGATTGGCGCTGGTCGCAGGGAAATTCGCATAAGCGAGAAAGGATTTGGCGTGGAAATTTTCAAGGCTGATGTAGTAATCGTTGGAGGAGGCGGAGCCGGTTTGCGCGCGGCGATTGCCGTGGCAGAGTCCGATCCTTTACTGAAGATCGCGCTGGTTTCAAAGGTCTACCCGATGCGCAGCCACACTGTCGCTGCCGAGGGGGGCGCCGCTGGCGTCAAGAAATCGACCGATAGCTACGACTATCACTTCCACGACACGGTCGGCGGCGGTGACTGGCTCTGCGAACAGGATGTCGTCGAATATTTTGTCAAGCAGGCGCCGATCGAGCTGACCCAGCTCGAGCACTGGGGCTGCCCGTGGAGCCGTACCGAAGATGGCCATGTCAACGTGCGCGCCTTCGGCGGCATGAAGATCGAGCGGACCTGGTTCGCTGCCGACAAGAGCGGTTTCCACATCCTGCACACCTTGTTTCAGACCTCGATCAAGTATCCGTCGATCAAGCGTTTTGACGAGCACTTCTGCGTCGACCTGATTGAAGAAGACGGCCGCGTTCAGGGTGTCGTCACCATCGAAATGTCCACCGGCGAATTCCACCTGATCGAAGGCAAGTCGGTGATCATCGCCACCGGCGGCGCGGGTCGCGTTTTCCGCGAGAACACCAACGGCGGCATCGTCACCGGCGACGGCATGGCGCTCGCTTACCGGCACGGCGTGGCCTTGCGCGACATGGAGTTCATGCAATATCACCCGACTTGCATGCCGGTTACCGGTTTGCTGTTCACCGAAGCCTGTCGCGGCGAGGGCGGCTTCCTGGTCAACAAGGACGGTTACCGCTACCTGCAAGACTACGGCCTCGGACCCTTGCAGGACAAGCCGAAGAACAAGTACATGGAACTTGGCCCGCGCGACCGTTTGAGCCAGGCCTTCTGGTATGAAAAACAGAAGGGGCGCACCTTCGAACACCCGACACTCGGCTCGGTGGTGTTTCTCGATATGCGCCACCTCGGCGAAGCGCACCTGCGCGAGCGTCTGCCGCTGATTTACGAAATGGCCGAAACCTTCATGGGCCTCGATCCCGCCAAGGAATTGATCCCGGTTCGCGCCGGCATCCACTACACCATGGGCGGCATCAAGGTCGATGCCAAGTGCGCCGCTTCTCTGCCGGGGCTTTACGCCATCGGCGAGTGCGCAAGTGTCGGCCTGCACGGGGCCAATCGATTGGGTTCGAACTCGCTGACTGAACTCGTCGTGTTCGGCAAACTGGCCGGCGACGAAGCGGCCAAATACGCCAAAGCGGTGTCTCCCGGCAATTCTTCCAGCCTGCTCAAGCAAGCCCAAGCCATCGAACAGCGGATCCTGGCACTCAAGACCAAGACCGGCGGTACCGAGAGCATCGCGGTTATCCGCAAGGAGATGGCGCAAAGCATGGAAGACGGTTGCGGCATTTACCGCACCGAAGACACCATGCAGGCCACTTGCGACAAGCTCGCCGAATTGCGTGCCCGCTTCAAGAACATCAGCATCGACGACAAGTCGAGCGTTTGGAATACCGATTGGTTGACCGCCGTCGAACTCGACTATCAGCTCGACGTCGCGCAGACGATGGCGCATTCGGCGATCAACCGCAAGGAATCGCGCGGCGCCCACCAGCGTCTCGACGGTCCGGACGGCGCTTACACCAAGCGTGACGACGTCAACTTCCTCAAGCACTCGGAAGCCTACTACGTTGCCGATGGCGCACCGCGCATTGCCTTGGGCGATGTGAAGATCACCAAGTCTCAGCCAGAGACGCGTGCGTACGGCGCTGCGGGCGAAAAAGCAGACCAGGAAAGGAAAGCATCCCATGTCTGAGAATCACAAGATCATTGAAATCGAGGTTCTGCGCTACAACCCCGAGAGCGACGAAGAGCCGCATCTCGAGGTGTACAAGGTGCCATTTACCGATGACATGTCGGTGCTGCAGGGCGCGCAATACATCAAGGACAACTTCGACGGTTCGCTGACCTTCCGCTGGTCGTGCCGGATGGCCATCTGCGGCAGCTGCGGCATGATGATCAACGGCATCCCGAAGCTCTCATGCGAGACTTTCCTGCGCGACTACTACCCGAACCGGATTCGCATCGAAGCGCTTGCGCACTTCCCGATCGAGAAGGATCTGGTCGTCGATCTCTCCGGTTTCATCGAGAAGCTCGAGGCCATCCAGCCCTACATCATCCCGAAAGAGCCGAAGACGCTGGCCGAGGGCGAGTACCTGCAGACGCCCAAGGAGTTCAACGCCTACATCCAGTTCACTTCGTGCATCAACTGCACGCTGTGCTATGCCGCCTGCCCGCAGTTCGGCTTGAATCCCGACTTCATCGGCCCCGCGGCCATGGCGCTGCTGCACCGTTACAACATGGACTCGCGCGACGGCGCCAGTGCATCGCGGATGGAACTCGTCGCGTCCGAAGAAGGCGTCTATAACTGCAGTGCGGTGGGTTATTGCTCGGAAGTCTGTCCGAAACACGTTGATCCGGCCAGCGCCGTCAATATCAACAAAGCCAATGCAGCGAAGGATTACTTCCTGCGCTTCCTGTCGCCGAAGGGGGGTTCCAAGTGAGCAAGCGTAAGCCTTATGTCCGTTCGATGGACGGTTGGTGGAAGAAGAACCCGTACTTCGTCGAGTACATGATTCACGAGAGCACCGCGCTGTTCGTCGCTGCCTATTGCCTCGTCCTGCTGGTCGGCGTGATCCGGCTCGGCCAGGGCGAAGCCGCATGGAATGGCTGGCTCGCGGCGATGCAGAGCCCGCTCTCGGTGCTTTGCCATCTTGTATTGCTGGCCGGGGCCGTGTATCACACCTATTCGTGGTTCAAGATCCTGCCGATCACCATGCCGCCAGTCATCGTCGGCGGCAAGAAAATGGCGCCCGAAGCGCTTACCGGCACTGCCCTGGCGGTCGCCGCCGCAGCCGGACTGGCACTGCTGGCCCTGGTTTGGAGGATTGCACTATGAGCAAGTATCGCACGCGTTCCAACGCACCGATTTTCTGGGGCCTGTTCGGCGCCGGCGGCATGTTGTCGGCGCTGTTCGTGCCGATGATGATCTTCATCACCGGCATTGCCGTTCCGCTGGGTTTCCTGTTGCCGGCCGGCACGATGAGTTACCCGAAGATGCTCGCCTTTGCCCAGAACTTCATCGGCAAGGGTTTCATCTTCGCGATCATTTCGCTGTCGCTGTGGTTCTGCGTGCATCGCGTCTACCACTCGCTGCACGAGTTCGGTATCCATGCC
Organism: uncultured beta proteobacterium; assembly: GCA_903886975.1. Taxonomy (GTDB): domain Bacteria; phylum Pseudomonadota; class Gammaproteobacteria; order Burkholderiales; family Rhodocyclaceae; genus Propionivibrio. Next base: position 34,543 of record CAISOB010000002.1, on the reverse strand, counting down.
GGCATGGGCGCCAAGCTGCTCTGCTACGGGATCGCTATGCTGGTCACCGTGGTCTGCGCGGTGGGCCTGCTCGGCTTGGGCTTCTAAGAAGGTCGGTCGGATTCGGGCTACTCGTTGCGGCCCGGTCAGAGTCAAAGACCGTGTCCGCCAGCAATGGCCGACGCGGTTTTTTTGCGCCGGTTATTTGCCCGGCGCGCGAATTTCCGGATCGAGGAGTGCGCTCACATAGCGTTCGCCGAGATCGGCCGCGACGGCGGCGTCGAATACGCCGCGTATCGTTTCGCCGAGAACGCTGGCGCCGCGTTCGGATGATGCGGCGACGCGGCAAAAATAAGCAAGATCCTTCTGCGCGTTGCGAATGAAGAACTGGCTGCCGTCGAAATTTCCGTCGAGCGCCGGCTTGACCATTTTCTCGAGCGTCCCCGAGCGCGCCGCGCCAGCCTCCATGACCGCGTAAAGCGCCTGCCAGTCCACGCCATTTTCCCGCGCCCGGCCGTAGGCTTCGGCGAGCAGCGTGACGGTTCCGTGCGTGACAAAATTGTTGAGCAGCTTGGCGAAGTGCCCGCTGCCGACGTCGCCGATTCGGCGCACGGCCTTCGAGTAATTGACGACAATATTCTTTACGCGCGGAAAAGTCGCCGCGGCGCAACCGACCAGCGAACCCAGGGCGCCGGCCTCGGCTTGCACGGGGCCACCGGTGATCGGCGCATCGGCGTAGCTGACTTCGTGCAGCCGCATCTTCTCGGCGATCTCGCGGGTCACTGCCGGATCCGAGGTCGTCGCATCGATCAGCAGGTGCTCGGGTCTTAGCGCGGGCAACAAGTCATTGACGACGCTGCGCACGGTCTCCGCCTTGTCGACGCAAATGATGATGGCATCAGACCGGCGAGCGAGCTCCTGCAAATCATTCGTTTCAGTGGCGCCCTGCGCAAATACCGTGTCGAGACGTTGGCGATTGCGGTGGATGAAAAGCTTCACCGGGTAACCGGCTTTGAGCAGATTGAGCGCCATGCCGCGGCCCATCAGGCCGGCGCCGACAAGACCGATGCGTTCGATTGCGGGCATCTGGCTCGTCCTAAATTGCCCTGCGCAGCCGGCCGATGAGCTTGCCGATCAGCGGCCAGAACAACAACAGCATGGCGATCGTCATGATCGAAGCGACCAGCATCGAGTTGGTCCAGAAAATGCCGAGCGAGCCCTTGGAGAAAATCATCGACTGGCGGAAAGCGTCTTCGGCCTTGTCGCCGAGCACCATGGCCAGGACCATGGGCGCGATCGGATAATCGAGTTTCTTGAAGACATAGCCGAGGATGCCGAAAGGCAGAACCAGCCACAGGTCGAGTGTCGAGCCGGCGATGGTGTAAGCGCCGATGAAACAGACGACGACGATCATCGGGCCGATGATCGAAAAAGGAATGCGCAGGATGGCGGCGAAGAAGGGCACCGTGGCGAGCACCAGGACGACCGCCATGACATTGCCGAGATACATGCTGGCGATCAAACTCCAGACAAAATCGGGGCGTTCGATGAAGAGCATCGGTCCGGGCGTCAGACCCCAGATCATCAAACCGCCCATCATCACCGCCGCGGTCGCCGAGCCGGGGACGCCGAGCGCGAGCATCGGCAGGATCGCGCAGGTTCCGGCCGAATGGTCGGCCGTTTCGGGGGCGATGACGCCGTTCGGATCGCCTTTGCCGAAATTCTCCTTGTTGCGCGCAAAGCGCTTGGCCAGGCCGTAGCTCATGAACGAAGCGGCTGTCGGCCCGCCCGGCGTGATGCCCATCCAGCAGCCGATCAGCGCGCTGCGCAGCAGCGTCACCCAGTACTTGGGCAGGGTGTAGATGGCGTGGAAGACATCGCGAATGTTGATGCGCGCGTGCAGGCCTTCGAAGCGCAGACCTTCTTCCATCGTTTGCAGCAATTCACCGATACCGAAGAGGCCGATCACCGCGACGAGGAAGCTGATTCCCGAAATCAACGCCGTGAAACCGAAGGTCAGCCGGACGTTGCCGGAGACGCCGTCCATGCCGACCGCGGCACAGGCAAAGCCAAGCATCATCGAGACCACTGCCTTGAATGGCGATGCGCTGCCCATGCCGATAAAGCTCGCGAAAGTGAGCAGGTAGACGGCGAAATATTCGGGCGAACTGAACTTGAGCGCGAATTGCGCGACCCAGGTCGACAGCGCGGTGATCAGCACGACGCCAAACAGTGCGCCCGTTCCGGCCGACATGAAAGCCAGTGTCAGCGCCTGAGTCGCCTTGCCCTGCTGGGCCATCGGATAGCCGTCGAAGGTCGTCGCGACCGACGAGGGTTCGCCCGGGATGTTGAACAGAATCGACGTGGTCGAACCGCCGAACAAAGCCCCCCAGTACATGCTGGTGAGCAGAATAATCGCCGACACCGGGTCCATCGTGAAGGTCAGCGGCAGCAGCAGCGACACGCCGTTGGGCGCACCCAGCCCGGGCAGGACGCCGACCAGGATGCCGAGCAGCACGCCGGCCGCCATGAGTGCCAGATGGTAGAAGGACAGCGCGATGCCGAAACCATCCATCAGGTTGCCGAAATTTTCCAATGACGATCTCCCCGAAATTGCTGAGTTTTAGCCTGCCGTCAGACGCAGATCAATGAACGCCGAGCCAAGCCTCGAGCGGGCCTTTGAGCAGCGGTACGAGGAACCAGACCTCGAACACGACATAGGAAATGACCGCCGTCGCGACGCTGATCGCTGCGGCCTTGTGAAAGCGGTAACCGCCCTGCACGACCATGACGCTGCACAGGTAAATGGTCAGCGCGACGTACATGCCGAGCAGCACTGAGAGCACCACGAAGCCGAGCATCGGGCCGAAGAAGGCAAGGATCCGTCCCCCCTGTTCACGGGTCAGGAAGGACTCGCGCCGGTCGCGCCGCTGGAGAAGCGCCTGCACCAACACGCCGCAACTCGCGATGACGATGATCAGTCCGACGTAGAACGGAAAGTAACCGGGCTGCGGCCCGGCATCGCCCCAACCGATACCGAATTCGCGTGCGCCGAAACAGACAAGCGCGCCGATCGCCATGACGAAGCAAGCCGACGCAACTTCCATTGCGAAACGGCTGACCAGGGTAGCTGACGGGGTTTGCATGAGACTTGCTCCACAAGATTTATGATACGGGACGGGAATGGCCCGTCCCGCAGCACAGCGACAGCCGCCTTACTGAACGATCCACTTTTCGCGCTTGAAGACTTCGATCGCCCGCTCGGCGTCCTGCTTTATATAGGCGCGCAAGGCGTCACCAGTCAGGAATCGATCGCTCTGCGAGCTGCGCTCTATATAAGTTTTCCACTCGGGCGTCTCGCTGACTTTCTTCAGGATGGCGGTATAGAAAGCGATGGCATCGGGGGAAACCTTTGCCGGCAACCACACGGTGCGCGGCATCTGATAGGTTGGAATCGGCACGCCCGAATCCTTGCACAGCGGAATGTCCGACCAGCCCATATCCTTGGTGACCTTCGGTCCGGCAGCCATGTGCTCGGTACTGAAGACGCAGAGCGGGCGGACCATATTGGCTTTCCACTGACCGATGTTTTCACTCGGGTTGTTGGTATTGGAATCGATATGCCCGCCGGCGAGTTGCACCGCCGCTTCGCCACCGCTCTTGAACGGGATATAGGTGAACTTGGCGCCGGTCGCCGCGCTGATCATGCTGACTAGTGTCTGGTCGGTGTCCTTGGACTGTGAGCCGCCCATCTTCAGCCCTTCGCCCTTCTTCGCTGCCTCGATGAAGCTCTTGGTGTCCTTGTACGGGGAATCGGCAGGTACCCAGAGCAGGAATTCATCGAGAGCCATTCCGGCAACGGGAACAAGGCTCTGCACCGTGTAGCCCATTTTGGCGACGAAGGGTAGGAGGTACTCGTTGTTGGTCCCGAAGGTCACCCGGTAGGGATCGTCCGGAGTGGCTGAACCGTAGACAAAGCCTTCACTGCCGGCGCCGCCGCCTTTATTCACGACGACGACCGGCGCAGCCATCAGCTTGTACTTGACGATAATCGCCTGGACCGTGCGGGCAAAGGTGTCGGTGCCGCCGCCGGCGCCCGAGGCGACGACGAATTCGACCGGTTTTTCCGGAACCCAGGCCGCGCTCGCGGCCGCTGCATAAAGAGCGCTCGCCAGCAGCGTGGCGGTCAATTTGATTCGTGCCATCGTATGACTCCTCTTTTGTGTGAAATCGGGTGAATTGAATTGCTTGCCAACGCTTGCTCGTACTCAGTTCGCGGCGCTTTTCGCGGCATGATTTCGTGACGCCATGCGCGCCGCCAGCAGAACCGCCTCGCGTGTCGCGCCGACGTTGGCGATGCCCTGCCCGACAATGTCGTAAGCCGTGCCGTGGGCGGGGGTGCACACCGGGAAAGGCAGGCCGCCCATCAGGGTCACGCCGCGGTCAAAGCCCACGAGCTTCATCGCGATCTGGCCCTGGTCGTGGTACATCGTCAGCACCGCGTCGAAGTCGCCACGCAACGCGCGGCCATACACGGTATCTGCCGGAAAAGGCCCGAAGGCGTTAAATCCGCGCGCGATGCTGGCCTTTACTGCGGGCTCGATTACGTCGATTTCTTCGCGGCCGAAATTGCCGCCGTCACCGGCGTGCGGATTGAGCGCGGCAACCGCGATTCTTGGATTGACGATGCCGGCCTCGCGCAGGCACCGGTCGGTCAAAGCCATCTCGGCGACGATGCCCTCGGCGGTGATCGCCGCCGCAACTTCGGACAGGGGGATGTGCGAAGTGACGCGGGCGTTCCACACGCTGCCGAGAACATTGAATTCGCGCGCGTGACCGTGAAAATCGATGACATCGCAGATGAAGCGGATCTCATCGTCGTAGCCGGGGTAACCGTAGCGCATGGCTTTCTTGTTGAACGGCGTGAAACATACGGCGTCGGCGTCGCCGGCCTTGGCCATGGTCAGAGCCCGGCGGAAATTGTCGAGCGCGAAAGCGCCGCCTTCAGGCGTCGCTTCACCGCGCTTGACGTCTGCAGGCGAAAGATTGCACAGATCGATGAGAACCGGGCGTGCCGTCGCGTCAAACTTTTCGCCCAGCGCGACGACAGTGATATCGAGCGAAAGACCGGCAATCTTTGCACCTTCGTCAAGAATCCTTCGATCGCCGAAGACGACGATTTTGGCCGCCGCCAGCAATTCCTCGAGGCAAAGCAGCCTGGCGGCAAGTTCCGGGCTGACTCCGGCGGGATCACCCATGGCCAGTGCAATGGTCGGACGGTAACGGGTGCTTATCTCTTGGTTAGTGCTCACTTTTGCTCCTTGGGCTTCAATTTTTCGCAATACTGGTGCGAATGAAGCTGTCTGTCAACGATTAAATGTAGTATGCTGAATTCAACATGCAGAAAAGTTGGTCGAATGAGTTCAACTTGAGGGAGGAGATTGCCGGCGATGAATAGCGAATCGAATGTCGTGGGCCTGGTCGATGAAGTCCTTCCGCCGGAGCCCGAGGTTGCCCGTATCGAACGTCCGACCTTACACAACGTGGTGATCTCGCGCATCCGCGACATGATCATCGAGGGACAGCTGCCGGTCGGCATGCGCATCCACGAAGGCCAGCTCGGCCTGCAACTCGGCGTATCGCGCACGCCATTGCGCGAAGCACTTAAAGTTCTCGCGACCGAGGGCCTGGTTGAACTGATGCCGAGCCGCGGCGCCTTCGTCCGCAAGCTGACCGCCAAAGATGCCCGCGACATGCTGGAGGTGCTTAGCTCGCTTGAAAAGCTGGCCGGGCCGATGACTTGCAAGAACGCTTCAGACGAAGAGATTCGCGCGGTCAGACGCTTGCACGACGAGATGCTAACTTTTTACGCGGCGCGTGACCGCCTGCAGTATTTCAAGCGCAATCAACAGATCCACTCGGCGTTGATTTCGCTCTCCGGCAATGAGTCGCTGGCGCTGGTGCACGACATTCTGCAATCGCGCATGAAGCGCATCCGCTTCATCGGCGACCAAAAAAGCGAATCGTGGGCGGCGGCCGTGGATGAACACGAGGAAATGATCGCCGCGCTCGAAGCACGCGATGGCGCGCGCCTGTCTTCAGCCATGGCCGATCATCTGGCGCAAAGCTGGGAGCGGATTCATAGCGAGATTTGATGGACGCTTGCCGCCTATCTGTTCGTCACGCTGGTGCTAGGACGCCGTGAGACCAGGCGCTGAGCGACAGCCTCGTCGGTTACCAGGCAATGCACATAGCCTGCGGAGAGTATGGCGTGGATGATTTCGGCCTTGTACAGCCCGCCGGAAATCAGGATGCTGTTTGGAATCGCTGCCAAATCGGATGGCGGCATGGCGATGACGCTCTTGTTGAGCACGTGGTCGACGGGGAGCCCTTTCGCATCGAGGAAGGTGCCCAGAATTTCGCCGATCGCACCGATCTTCTTCAATTCAGCCAGCCGCTCGCGAACGGTGTTGATGGTCGTGAGTTTGGTGCGCGGTGTCATGTCGCCACAGGAAACGATAGCCACGCTGGACTTGCGCGCGCGCTCCATGACTTCATTGACGCCGCTGTGGGTGAGCAGGAATTCGCGGCTCTCGATGCTTGGGCAATAGATCGGCGCGGTGACGTAATAGCAGTCGGCGCCCAGCGTCTTGGCCAGTTCGGTCGACACTTCGAAGGCGTTGGTTTCGGATCCGCGAGTCAGGCCGCCCATCAGGGAAACCACCGAACTGTCGCGCAACTGGCGGGCGCGCAGCTGCTTGATCGTCGCACTCAAGGTGCGTCCCCACCCGACCGAAATGCGTTGCCCGTCCTGAATCAATGCGTCCAGCATGGCACCCGCCGCATCGCCGATCATCCGCCGTTGCTGCTCGTCGTCGTCAGCCGATGGAACCACCGCCACCAATTTGAGCCCGTAGATCTCCTTGAGTTGCTCCTCGAGCGCCACGCAACTGGCCAGCGGCAAGCGGATATCGACGACCACCGAACCGTCCGCGCGCAATTGCCCGGCAATGCGATTGACGCGCGCACGCGCAATTCCGAGCCGCTCTGAGATCTCCTGCTGTGTCAGGCCGGCGACGTAGTAGTACCATGCGATTCGCGCCCGCAGTTGTTCGCCGTTCTGGGCTGACGATTCATCGTTGCTCATGATTCGACCTTTCGAACTGACGACATCTTATGACGAAAAGATAGTCCTCGGCGTCACGCCCAGCTGCTTGCGGCGAACCGGCCGATTGCGCCATATTTACAAATGTTGTTTTCGGAATACAAAAGTATTATAGTCCAATTTCTCGGGCCGTCTTACGTAATTACAAAAGGAAGCTACGTCATGAAGATTGCTATCGCCGGTGACAGTGCCGGAATCCCCCTGGTTGAAGTCCTCGCCGCTTACCTCGCGACTTGCAAAGGAATCGAGGTGTCGGATCTGAGCCGCGCTCCGGCAGGCGCGGCAGAATATTACGCGGGCGTCGCCGAACGCGTCGCCACGGCTGTCGTGAACAAGGAATTTGATCGAGGCATCCTGTGTTGCGGAACCGGGATCGGCATGTCCATCTCCGCGAACAAGGTCCCGGGCATTCGCGCGGCGCTCACCCACGACAATTTCTCGGCGGTACGTGCCGCCAAGAGCAACAATGCGCAGATCATCACGCTCGGCGCGCGCGTCATCGGCAACGAACTCGCGAAGAATATTGTCGATGCCTGGCTGGCTTCTGATTTTGATCCGAAGGGTGCATCGGTCGCCAACGTTGGCGCGATCAACGACCTCGACAAGAAATACAGAAAGTAGGCGATGCGGCATTGCAGCTTACGGGGGGTGAAGGAGCGCCGGGCAACGACGCAATTTGTGGAGCTTGCTTCATGAGAAGACTCGTCGCCGGCACTGGCTGGAAAATGAATATCGGCGCCGCTGATGCGGCGCGCTATGCCACCGATCTTCTGCGCCGGTTGGCGAAGCTTGATTGCACAGCGATCGACATGTTTGTCCTGCCACCGTTTACTTCGCTGCATGCCGCCGCCGCCGCTTTCGGCGAGAGTCCCGTGGCCACCGGTGGCCAGAACATGCACTGGGAAGAATCCGGCGGCTGGACCGGTGAAATTTCGGCGCCAATGCTCGTCGAAGCCGGTTGCCGCTACGTCGAGCTTGCGCATTCGGAGCGTTTGCAGCACTTCGGCGAGACCTATGAACTCGTGCGGCGCAAGGTCGACCTGGCCTTGCGCTCGAGCCTAACGCCGATCATCTGCCTTGGCGAAACGGCGCTCGAAAAGCGCGAAGGACGAGCCGACGAGGTGCTGGCAGCGCAACTGCTCGCTGCGCTCGCCGGTCAGCCGGATGCGCGCGTTCCCGACGTGATTCTGGCTTACGAGCCGCGTTGGGCAATCGGCACTGCGCAGGCCGCCTCGCCCGAGTATGTTGCCGCTCGCCATCGTGCATTGCGCGATATCCTGCGGCAGCACCGGGGTCCCGATGCAGCCGAGCGAACGCGCCTTATCTATGGCGGTTCGGTTGATCCGGAAAATGGCAAGGACATCATCAGCATCGCCGACGTCGACGGCTTGTTCGTCGGACGTGCGGCATGGAAAGCGGAGGGCTTCGCTAAAATTATCGAACTCGTTGTCGCCGCTGCACAAGGGAAGAGCGCCAGTCTGACGGCGGCAACGGCCTGAGCACACGCAGATTCTCCCCAACTCAAACAATGCTAACTTGAGGAAATATCATGACCTGCATCTATGACGATCCCGAAGCTTTCGCAACGACGGCACTCGCCGGTTTCGCTTCAGTCTATGCCCGCACGGCAAGAGCGGTCACCGGCGGCGTCGTTCGCTCGACGGCGACGCCGGCCGGCAAGGTTGCGCTCGTCATCGGCGGCGGCTCAGGTCACTATCCGGCATTTGCCGGCTTTGTCGGCCCGGGCTTCGCCGACGCGGCGGTTGCCGGCGATGTATTCGCTTCACCGTCAGCGCATTTCATCGCTCACGTCATGCGCCTTGCGCACCGTGGCGGCGGCATTCTCCTGGGCTTTGGCAACTATGCCGGCGACGTCATGAACTTCGGTCTCGCTGCCGAGCGGCTGCGCGCCGAGGGCATCGATGTGCGCATCGTTCCGGTCACCGACGATGTGGCCAGCGGCCCCGCGGCGCAGGCCAACAAGCGACGCGGCGTTGCCGGCGACCTCGTCGTCTTCAAGATCGCCGGCGCTGCCGCCGAAGCCGGACAGGACATCGACGCCGTCGAGCGCGTGACGATACGCGCCAACGCGCGCACCGTTTCCTTCGGCGTCGCGTTCACCGGCTGCACCCTGCCCGGCGCGAAAGAGCCGCTATTCACGGTGCCGGCGCAGCGCATGGGAATCGGGCTCGGCATTCACGGTGAGCCCGGCATCAGCGAGGACAATGTCCTGCCCGCGCCGGCGCTCGCCAAGTTGCTGGTCGACCGCCTGGTGAGCGAAAAGCCCGCCGGATCCAACGGACGGGTCGCCGTCGTGTTGAATGGATTGGGCTGCACCAAGTACGAGGAACTTTTCGTCCTCTGGGTCAGCGTCGAAGCGGCATTGAAGAAGGCCGGCCTGACCATCGTCCAGCCCGAAGTCGGTGAATTCGTCACCAGCCTCGACATGGCCGGCTGTTCGCTGACGCTGACTTGGCTTGACGAAGAACTTGAAGCGCTGTGGTGCGCACCCGCCGATACGCCGGTCATGCGCCGCGGTGCCATCATCGCCACGCAGCCGGCTGCGCACTTGTCGGAAGACGACGAGAAGCCGCTGGTCTTCGGTCCGGCGAGCGCAGCCTCGCGCGAAAATGGCAAATGCATATCCGCCCTGATCGGCAAGATCGCCCGGTCCTTGCGCGAAGTCGAAGCCGAACTCGGGCATATCGACGCCCTGGCCGGCGACGGCGATCATGGCATGGGGATGACTCGCGGCTCCGCTGCGGCGGCCGAAGCGGCCCAGAAAGCCGTCGCCGCCGGCGCCGGCGCGGCCAGCGTGTTGGCGGTAGCGGGCGATGCCTGGGGCGACCGCGCCGGGGGAACTTCCGGCGCGCTGTGGGGGCTGGCGCTGCGCTCGTGGAGCGGCGCGCTGAGCGACGACGTGGCGATTTCTCCCGACGCCGTCGCCAAGGGCGCACGCGCCGGGCTCGAAGCGATCAAGCGCTTGGGACGCGCGCAGGTCGGCGACAAGACCCTTGTCGATTCCTTCGACCCCTTCGTTAGAACAATCGAAGAACAGGCCGGCAAAGGCCAGTCCTTGAACGCAGCTTGGAATGCCGCTGCGGCTGCGGCGACGGCGGCCGCCGAGGCGACGGCGCAACTCACGCCGAAGATGGGCCGCGCCCGTTCGCACACGGCACGCAGTCTCGGCAATCCGGACGCCGGCGCGGTTTCTCTGGCCCTTTGCGCACGCGTCATCGGTGCAGCACTCGACAAATAGTCTTTCGAGAATTTTACGAGCGAGCCGGGTTAGGGCGTCAGCCCGTGCCCCGGCTTGTCTTTATCAGGCTGTTACCGCGGAGCGCCCGACGCCGCCAAAGAAGCACTCGTCCTGAAGGCGGCGCAGCGCGAGCAACTCCGAGTCCGGATCGATCTCGATGTCGGCGAAATTGATCGTTGCTCCGATTGCGACATCGCGCACCAGCCGCCGGTTTGCCGCAAGATAAAACGGCACCGCCTGGCCGTCGCCAAGCGGCGCCGCCGGTTGCAGCTCGGCTGCCGTTCCGGCGATCGTGTGGTGGTGCCCGCCCATTGCCAGCAAGGTCCCCGCCGTCAGCGATCGGGTCGCGCGAGCGACAAGGTCGAGCCGCGGCTGCGGTGCTTGCGCGCCGCTCGAGCGCCCGTGCACGGCGGCGTCGAGGACGCTGGTTGCCGCTTCGAGTCCGAGCAGGTGGCGCGGCAGGTAGAGCATGGCGCGCCGGCCGTCGCGCGAAATAACATGGCCCTTGGCGGCAAGCAGATCCCAGGTCACGCGATCTTCACAGCGCACGACGACGAAGACACCGCCGGCGAAACTCGCTTCATCGGGACGCCGCAAACAGTGGAACACATCGAGTGAGCGCTCGCCGGCGAGCATGCCGCCCTCGCCGATCGGTCCAAAGAAATTCGCCACCTCGGGGACGCGGGCAATCGGCGCGTGCAAGTCGGGTCGATCCGGGACAAATCCCGTCGCATTGGCGACGACGAGGAGTTCGCACAAGTCGGGAACGGCACGCTGCGGCAACTGCGCGCAGGCCGCCGAGCGCAGTTTCGCGACTTCGCCGACGGCACGCTCGCCGAGGTCCCAAAGACCAGCGAATTCGTCCATGGCAACGGTTTTCCCATCACTGCTCATCGTCCCCGCCGCGGCGTCGTACACAAAATCGTATTCGCTCGACTTGCCGGCAGCGACAATGTCGAAGCCCAGTGTTTGCGCCCAGGTGATGAGGCCAATCAGCAGGCTGGGCTGATCGCCGTCGACCGGCGTAACGACTTTGCCGCGCTGTGCGGCAAAATGCGCGAGATAAGGTCCGATGACGCTATCGACTTCCTTCGAGGCAAGTGCCAGGTGGTGACCGGCTTCAATGGCGATGCGGCTGTGCCGCGCGCCGGCCTCTGGATTGCCGGTCGCCTCGACGACGACGTCAATCGGCAGGCCGGCGACGACCGAAAGATCGGCCGCCGCGATGAAGCGGCCGTGGATCCACGCCTCACGCGCCTGGTCAGCGTTCGCGCAGAGCGCGACGTCAGCCGCAGGAATACCGAGGGCGGTGAATCCCGCCGCCGCAATCGCCGCATCGACGTCGACGGCAATACGCGCGTGCATCAGCGGCACGCGTAATCCCTGGGCGAGAAAGCTGCGGCCGAAACCGCCGCTGCCAACCACACAGGTTTCAACCGGGGCTCGAGCTGTGGCGTAGTAATCGAGATGATTCATTTTGCTTCCAGTGCGAACGTCGGCGAATTATCGAGATTCGCATATTACATGCAATCTATGGAAAGTAACGAATAGTTTGCCGGTGAAGCAGACAAACGGTAGCTTATTCCATGCAATAATGCAGTCGCGCCGGCGTGAGCAAGCGCCAACAAACCGGAATCGAGATGCTCGAAAACAAGCACGGTAATCGCACGCAGATCGCTGCCGAGCGGCTGCGCAGGATGATTGTTGCCGGCGATCTCGCGCCCGGCCAGCGCATTTCCGAACGCGAGGTCGGTGAGCAATTCGGCGCGCATTTTGACGGTATCTCGCGCACGCCCTTGCGCGAAGCATTCAAGATTCTCGCCGCAGAAGGTCTGGTGACCATTGTTCCGAATCGAGGCGCGACGGTGACGGCGCTGTCGGTGGCCGAGGTCGACGCGGCAATCGAAGTGCTGATCGGGCTCGAAGGGCTCGCTGCCGAACCGGCTTGCGCCCGGATCAGCGAGCCGGAGATCGCCGCGATCGCCGAATTGCATCGACAGATGCGTGCAGCGTTTGGCGCCGGACAATTGATGACGTACTTTGAAATCAACCAGGCGATCCATCAGCGCATCGTCGACGCGGCCGGCAATGGCGTGCTCGCGCGGATTTACGCTAACGAATGCGCGCGCATCCGCCGTTACCGCTACGCTGGCAACCGTCACCACGAACGCTGGGAACGCGCCGTCGCCGAACACGAGCAGATTGTAAGTGTCATCACGGAGCGCAACGGACCCCTGTTGCGCGAACTGTTGCGCGCCCATCATCACAACGGCTGGCAGGTGTCGCGCAAACTGCTTGAGCGAGAACTCGCCGTCGGGCGGTGAAGGCGATCGTTCGGCTGGCGAGCGGTTTAATTGACCGCGCCGGCGTGCAACAGCTCCATGAACTTCCGCGTCATTTGGTTGATCGCCCGGTCGCGGTGCACCAGGCTGCCCCAAGGTGTGAGGGTGTGCGTGAAGGCGTAGGGCAGGATGCGCAGCAGGCCGTGCTTTTCGTATGGGCTGGCAATTGAATACGGGATGGCGGCGATCATCTCGCTGTCCGCGATCAGGCTTGAGGCGATCAGGATCGACGTCGTTTCGATCAGCCCCAGCGGCAAGGGCGCGTGGTGGCTGAGGAACTCCTGTTCGATCATTCCGCGCGAAGGGCTGCCACGCGGCTGCAGTATCCACGGATAGGCGAGCAATGCCTCGAAGCTCAAGCGCTTCTTCGTGGACCGGCGCGCCAGCGGGTGCGTGCAGGCGGCGACGATGGAAATCGTTTCTTCGCCGATTGGATGGAACACGCAGTCCTGCGTCGCGGCGGTCGATGTCTCCGGCATCCGCCCAATGACAATGTCAAGCGTGCCGTTGTGCAGGAGTTCGACCAGGCGGTCGCTGGTGTCGATGAGAACTTCGATCGAAAGCAGCGGATAAATCTTCTTCAGTCCGATCAGCGCATCGTTGAGGTAGTTCGGTGTCGCGACCATGATGCTGCCGACAAACAATTTGCCAGCGCTGCCGAGGCGCAGCTCGTGCAGCTCATGGCTGAGCGCCGAAAGGCTGTTGCGCACCCCGCGAAACGTGTTGATTACCGCCAGCCCGGCCGGATTGAGTTGCAAACCGCGACCGACCCGGTCGAACAGCACCTCGCCGATGGCGTCCTCCAGTTCATGCAACATCTTGCTCGCCGCCGGCTGGGTTACCCCGAGATGGTGGGCAGCCGCCCGCAGCGTACGATGTTCCTGGATCGCGAGCATCAAGGCGACCTGGCGCATGCGCAGGCGATTGATCAGGGCAGGACGGGCTTTTGGCATGGCATTCGACCGATAACCGTAGGGAATCAATATATCAATTACTTTCAGTATACGGAATCCATTTGCGGGGATAGCATACCCTGCGCTCGAATGCCAGGCGATCACTGGTGCGTGGGCCGACAGAAGAAACATAGTCATCAAGGAGGCCTTCCGTGCCCAAACATCGTGTCGTGGTTCCGACAAATATTCGCCCGGTCGCGCGCGAAATGCTCGCCAAGCACTGCGAGCTTAAGATCTGGGACAAACGTGAGCCCATATCGCTCGAGCTTCTCTACGATTGGATCAAGGACGCTGACGGCTTGTTCAACACCGGTCACGGCGTCAAGGTTGATTCCGCGTTGCTCGTTCATGCGCCGAACTTGCGCGTCATCGCGCAGGCGGCTGCCGGTTACGAAAATGCCGATCTCGCGGCCTGCAGCAAGCGCGGCATTCCTTTCAGCAATACGCCCGGGGTGCTTGCGGAAGCGACTGCGGACCTGACCTTCGGCATCTTGCTGTCGGCGGCGCGGCGTATCCATGAAGGCTGGAACTGGGTGCTGTCCGGGAAGTGGGAGCAAGCCGAGTTGCCCTTCGGCGTCGACCTGTTCGGCAAAACGCTCGGCATCGTCGGTATGGGCCGGATAGGCTCAGCGGTTGCCCGGCGCGCGCAGACGAGCGGCATGAAGGTGATCTATCACAATCGGACCCGGCGTCAGGACGACGGCATTTTGAAGGTCACGTACGCGGCCTTTGACGATCTCCTGGCGAGCGCCGATTTCATCGTCGTCATGCTGCCATTCTCGCCCGAGCGCCGGGGCATGTTCGGCGCCGCACAATTTGCCAAAATGAAGACGAGCGCCTATTTCGTCAATGCGGCGCGCGGCGGGCTGGTCGATACCGACGCCCTGTACGATGCTTTGCATAGCGGGAAGATTGCCTATGCCGCACTTGATGTCACCGATCCGGAGCCGCTGCCGGCGAGACACCGACTGCTCACCTTAAACAACATTCTGGTTACGCCGCACATCGGCAGCGCCACCGACGAGACGCGCGACGCGATGGCCTGTCTGGCCGCTGAAAACCTGCTCGCGGGTCTGGCCGGAAAGCCGATGCCGACTTGCCTGAATCAGGAAGTTAACTTTCGCTAAGACCATTGCCTTGGGCGCTCGGCGCCCAGCCTGGCGCAGCGATTGAGAAGATGTATAGAGAGGCACCGAACGAAGGACGCCGGTGCGCAACAAACGGATACACAAGCTGCTGATCCGCGTGTTCAGCAGCAGGCTGTAGTGGAGGGGAAGCGTGCAAGACCGCTCTTGCACGGTAATGTGATGTGGCCGGAAAGTCGGGTTTTATCTGGCGGCAATCTGTTCGAATGAAATAAACGAAAAGGGAAATAGCTCATGGAAACCACTGCAGCAACAACGGTCTTGGTCGCAAGCAAGCCCAAGGGGAACATACGCTGGAAGGTCATTACCTTGCTGCTTATCGTCGGGATCATCAACTACCTCGATCGCATGAATCTCTCGATCGCGGCGCCGCAAATGATGAAGGAATTGAATCTGACCAACACCGACATCGGCTTGATGGGCGCGGTCTTTTCCTGGACCTATGGCCTCATGCAGCTACCGTCGGGCTGGTTGTGCGACCGCTTCGGAACCAAGAAGGTTCTGTCCGGCGCGGTCATCTGGTGGAGTCTGGCGACGGCTCTCACGGGAATGTGCAGCAAGCTGCCCGAATTGATCGGTGCCCGCTTCCTCCTCGGTGTCGGCGAAGCGCCGTGCATGCCGACCTGCTCGAAGATATCTTCGATCTGGACGCCAAAGAAGGAACGTGACTTTGCCACGGGCATCTGGGATTCGGGATCAAAGTTCGGCCCTGCCTTGACTCCGCCGCTGCTCGTCACCATCATGCTGCTCTTTGGCTGGCGCTGGCTGTTCTATATTTCCGGGCTGATGGGCCTCGTCTTCGTCGTATTCTTCTGGTTCTTCTACAACAACCCCAAGGATCAGAAGAACCTCTCGACCGAAGAACTCGACTACATCACCGCCGACGGATCCGGCGTCGAACAGCGCCTAACCCAATCCAAGATCAGCTGGGGAAGCCTGTTCAAATATCGCAGTGTCTGGGGCATGGTTCTGGGCTATTTCTGCACCATCTGGATCTGGAATATCTTCCTGGTCTTCCTGCCGCTGTATCTCCTGAAGACGCAGGGTATTTCCATGAAGGAACTCGGCATGTACGCCAGCATTCCGTGGATCGGCGGCATCGTCGGCGAGATCCTTGGCGGTTGGTACACCAAGAAGATCCTCGACAAAAAAGAAGGCCGCTCGCCGATGGTCACCAAGCGCGTGATCATCAGTTTCAATGCGCTAGTCGCTGGCGCGGCCGTGTGCACCATCCCGTTCGTGCACGGGATCGTCCCGACGATGGCCGTTCTCACGCTGGCTCTGTTCTGCATCGCCAGTATGCAAGGCCGTGCCTGGGCGCTGGCCGGCGACGTTGCACCGCCGTCGATGATCGCCTCGGTCGGCTCGATACAGAATTTTGGCGGTTATTTCGGTGGTGCGTTCTCGCCTATCGTTGCCGGAATGATCGTTGATGCAACCGGTTCCTACACGCTTGCTTTTGTGAGCGCCGGGATCATCGTGGCCTGCGCAGCAATTTGCTACTGGTTCATCGTCAAGCACCCCATCGAAGCACCAGCCGCCTGATTCCCGGCAAGAGGGTACGCGGCTTTCGGTCTGCCACGGCCGCAAGCCGCCGCTCTCCCAATCGCGGACTCGCAATCGGAGTCGCGGAAATCGATTGATAACGACGAGCGATCAGGCGCTCAGATAGTTTCGATATACAGGGACCGTCGAGCTTGATACGATTCCCCGACTGCCGGAATGATCGCGAAAGCCGCCGGGCCGGTTCGCGAAGATTCGGACCGCGCACGACAGCAGTAGTTGACCCGCGCGATCGCGGGCGCGTTGCAAGCGCCCGAGCCGCTCATTCTTGACATATCAACAGGAGAACAAAGAAATGAAAGTAATTATCACTGGGGGCGGCGGATTTATTGGTTTTCGCCTGGCCAACACCCTGCTCAAGCGCGGCACGCTGGCCAATGCCGAGGGCAAACAGACGCCCATCACCCAGATCACCCTGCTCGACATGGCTTTCCCGCCGCAGACCGACCCGCGCTTGAAGTGCGTGACCGGCGATCTGACCGACAAGGCGCTGCTCGCCGAACTCATGGGTGGCGATACCGCTTCGGTCTTTCATCTTGCGTCGATCGTCAGCGGCGGCGCCGAAGCCGATTTTGACCTTGGCTACAAGGTGAATCTCGACGGCTCGCGCGCGCTGCTCGAAACCTGCCGCAAACAGGCGCGCCCGCCACGCTATGTCTTCGCCAGTTCAGTCGCGGCTTTCGGTGGTGACCTGCCGAAGATCCTCGACGATTCGACGACGCCGAATCCGCAGACCTCCTATGGCGCGCAGAAGGTGTGCTGCGAGTATCTGGCCACCGATTACAACCGCAAGGGCTTCATCGACGGCCGCTCGCTGCGCCTGCCGACGATCTCAGTGCGTGCCGGCAAGCCGAACCTCGCCGCCTCATCGTTCGCCAGCGGCATCATTCGCGAACCGCTCGCCGGTGTCGTTTCGCCCTGCCCGGTGAGCAAGGAAACCAGCATCTGGCTGCTCTCGCCGGCCAAGGTCGTCGAAGCGTTCATCCACGCCCACGACCTGCCGTCGTCGGCCTGGGGGACGAATCGCGTCGTCAATCTGCCGGGCAACACCGCATCAGTCGGAGAAATGGTCGACGCTTTGCGCAAGATTGCCGGCGACAAGGTCGCGAATCTCGTCGAGTGGAAACCCGACGCGCGCATTCAGGGCATCGTCGATTCATGGCCGGTGCGCTTTATCAACGAGCGGGCGAAAAAACTCGGATTTACTGCCGATTCCGATGTCGAAACGATCATCCGCGATTACATCAGGGAGCAGGGCATCAAGGTCTGAACTTTTGGAGAAACCCGATGACGACAGCAATTAGAAATCGCGATAACTGGCCGATTGCCGCGGCCATGGTGACTTTCCCGGGCACCCTGCCGGACGGCAGCTCGGTCCAAAACCAGTCGGTCGAGCAGTGGGGAAAGACACTGGGCCAGGTGGTGGACGCCGGCTTCACCGAACTCGATCCGACCGACAGCTGGTTGTGCCTCGCCGACCTTTCGCCTGAACGCCGGCGCGACTTCATGGCGCTCACCAAGTCGATCGGTCTGACGATCCCGGCGATCTCGACCGCGCGGCGCAGCGTCATCGATCCCGAGCGCGGTGACGAACATCTGGCCTACAGCCACCGCCTGCTTGAGACGGCCGCCGAGATCGGCTGCGAAGCCGTTTCCTTCGGACTGTTCGGGCCGCTGACCCCGGCGCAGAAAGCCGAACTGTGGTTCTGGACCGCCGACGGCGTCAAGAATCCCGACGATCCGGCGACCTACAAGAAAGCCGTCGCACGGATTCGTGAACTCGGCCTGCACGCCGCCGACCTCGGCCTCGAAGTTTCGCTCGAAATGTACGAAGACACCTATATCGGCACCGCCGACGGCACGGTGAAATTCGTGAACGACGTCGATGTGCCCTGCGTCGGCGCCAACGCCGACATCGGCAACCTGGTGCGCCTGCACCGTCCGGTCGAACACTGGCTCTCGATGATCGAGAAGCTCGCCCCCTACCTCAAGTACTGGCACGTCAAAAACTACATGCGGGTCGAAGACAAGGCGCAGAACCTCATCGCCTCGTATCCGACGTCGATGGCGCTCGGCATCATCAATTACCGCATCGCGATCCAGAAAGCGCTCGATTGCGGCTACAAGAGCGCATTTCTTTGCGAGCACTACGGCGGCGACGGCCTGACCGTGTGTGCAATGAACCGCGACTACATCAGGACTCTTTTGCCGCGCTAATCCGGCAGAGGCCTTACCGCAATGGGCGCATCGCGCAATTTGCGCGGCGAGCCTGTGTACATCTTTCGAGGGGAATGGGCAATGAAACAAATAGGTGTTATCGGGCTGGGCATCATGGGTTCTTCGATGGCCGACAATCTGCTCAAGGCCGGTTATGAACTCTTTGTCTTCGATCAGCTGCCGGGCAAGGTCAAGGAACTCGCGGAACACGGTGCGACCGCCTGCGCGACGCCGCGGGAAGTTGCCGCCAAGGTCGAGGCGGTGGTGATCATGGTCAAGAACGACCGGGACACCGAAGACGTCGTACTCGGTGGAGATGGCATCCTCAAGGGCGCAAGACCAGGTCTGGTGATTCTCAACAGCAGCACGATCCTGCCGTCGACGAGCAAGAACCTCGCCGGCATTGCCGCCGGCAAGGGCCTGGTCATGCTTGACTGCCCCGTCACCGGCAGCGCACCGCAAGCCAAGCAGGGCACGCTGGCTTTCATGGTCGGCGGCGGCGACAAGGCCGTCTTCGATCGTTGCGAGCCCGTCTTCCTGGCCATGGGCAAGGCCGCTTATTACCTCGGCGCGAGCGGCAACGGTTCCTACGCCAAGCTGGCCAACAACACCATGTACGCGATCAACCTGCTGGCTTTCATCGAGGCCGTGTCGATCGCCAGCAAGAGCGGCATCGATCCCGAACTGTTCATTGAAATCGTCGGCAAGGGCGGCGCCAGGAGTTTGGTTGCCGAAGCCAAGCTGCCGAAAATCCTCGACCGCGATTTCTCACCGGCTTTTTCGCTGGCCATGATGAACAAGGATCTGGGCCTGGTGACGCAACTCACGGCTGATCTCGGCCTGGCGACGCCGGTCTTCGATGCGGTCAAGGGCATGCTCGGCAAGGCGCTGGCCCAGGGTTGGGGCGAAGAGGACCTGTCGAGCGTGGTCAAGCTCTACGAACAAACGTCCGGCTACGTCATCAGCAGGTAAGTTCGGGCGGACGTTAAGAAGAATGAAGACCGTCGCGGCAATTTACACCGCGTTCTCGATCATCGAGCCGACCAGGGCGATGTTTGCCGAACTCATGCCCGGGCAGCGCCTGGTCAATATCTTCGACGACAGCCTGATTCCCGACGTGGTCGCGGCAGGCAACATCGTCACGCGCGATATCAAACGCCGCCTATTCGCCTACTGCCGCGCCGCCGAGGAGATGGGCGTCGATTTGATTCTCAGCACCTGTTCGACGATGGGCGAAGCGGTCGATGAAATTCAGCCCTTCATCAAGGTGCCCATCCTTAAAATCGACGAGCCGATGGTCAGACAAGCCGTCGACACGTCGGCGGCCATCGCCATCCTGGCGACCGCCGAGCCGACGCTGGCACCGACCCGCCGGTTGGTGAACCGGATCGCCGCGCAACAAGGCAAATCGGTCAGCATCGTCGAGGGGCTGGCCAGGGGCGCGCTGCAGGCGCTCACCGCCGGCAAGCCCGAGGAGCACGATGCCATCCTGCTCGAAGCCGCACTGGCCGCCGCCGGTCAGGCCGGCGTCATCATCCTGGCGCAGGCTTCGATGGTGCGCATGCAGGAAGTGATCGCCGGGAAGACCGGCAAGCCGGTGCTGTCGAGCCCGCGTTCGGGGCTGCTGGCGGTCAAGACAGCGCTGGAAAGCGTGCGGCAGTGCGCAGGCAAGACCGCTGAGTCGAATCAAAAGGGGGAAAGATAATGATCAAGCTATCCATCGCCATCGCCGCAGACAATGCCTTGCCTTCCGCCTTTGTCGTCTACCGCGGCTTCGACAAGTTCATTCCGCGCGCCGCCGAATTAGGCTACCGCGGGGTCGAGCTGGCTTTGAAAACCGCGGCGGAAATCAATCCGGCAAGACTCGACACGCTGCTCGGCAACAGTGGCCTGGAGGTTTCCTGTATTTCAACGGGCCAGGTCTATGCGGACACCGGCTATATGTTCACCGACCCGGACCCGGCGCGCAGGAATACGCTCAGACACATCTTCCGGGATTTCATCGATCTCGCGGCAAGTTATGGGAAACTCGTCAATATCGGCCGGGTGCGCGGCAGAATAGGCGAGGACGGCAAGGAAAAAGCCGAGGGCCGGTTCATCGACCTGGTCGCCGACCTGTGCGAATACGCGCTGGCAAAGAATGTCACTTTGATTCTCGAACCCGTCAATCGCTATGAAATCAATTTCATCAACAGTGTCGAGGAGGGCGCGAGCCTGGTCAAGATGGTCGGTCGACCCAACTTCAAGCTGATGCCCGACGTTTTTCACATGAATATCGAGGATGTCACGATCGGCGGCGAACTGGAAAAATACATCGGCGACATCGCCTATATCCATTTCGCCGATTCGAACCGGCATGCGCCCGGTTGGGGGCATACGGATTTCGCCGAGATCCTCAGAAGTCTGAAAAGAGCCAATTATTCCGGCTGGTGCTCACTCGAGATATTCCCGATTCCGGATCCGGACTCGGCCGCGAAGCAGGCAGCGTCCTATTTGCTCCCGCTAATCAAAAAGATCTATTCGGCTTGATCGGATGATGGCGTTCAATAGATGCCGAATGCATATACATAAACTCGCATAGAGGAACGAAATATCATGATAAGTTTTAAAGTCGATCACATCCATCTCAAGGCGGTCGATGTCGAAGAGACCGCTAAATGGTATGTCGATAAGATTGGCGCCAAGATCACCTTTGAGGGGAAATTCAAGGGGTCCAAAGTATATTATTTCGACATCTCCGGTTTCACCTTCATCGTGTTCGGCCAGCTCGAGGGCGAGGAAGGCGACAAGACGCCGAATCCGCCGTCTTTGCGCACACGCTTCGGCACCGACCACTTCGGATTCGCCGTCGAGGACATGCAGGAAACCGTCGCCGACCTGCGGGCGAAGGGCGTGACGATCCTCGAAGGACCGTGGAGCCCGAGGCCCGGCTTGACCATTTGCTACATCGAAGCGCCCGATAAGGCGACGATCGAGCTTTCCGAGAGGAAATAGGGAACCGCCGCTTAGCGCGGGCGCACCGCTCGCGCTATTTTCCGGCCGGCTCGGGCTGCCACCCTGCCGGGTTGCAGATCGCTTGCTCGGCAGTGTCGATCAAGGCGAGCGAGATCGCGTGCCGGCCGCCTTCGTAGGCGGTGGACAGCCAGGCATCGAGAATGTCGAGCGCCTCGAATACACCGGTGATCTTGCCGCCGAGACAGAGGATGTTCGAGTCGTTGTGCGCCCTCGTCATTTTGCCCATGTAGGTACTGGTGCATAACGATGCGCGCACGCCCTTGAACTTGTTGGCGATGATGCTCATGCCGATGCCGGTCGAACAGATCAGAATTCCGCGTTGCGCGCGGCCCGCCGATACGGCGCCGGCGACCTCGGCAGCGAAATTGGGGTAGCGGACGATGTCGGTCGAGTACGTTCCGGCATCATGCACGGCGAGCCCTTTCTTCTTGAGGTGCTCGACGATCTGCAGCTTGAGCTCGTAACCGCCATGATCGTTGCCGATCCAGATTTCGTCGTTTGACATCCGCAGTCCTCGCTATAAATTGTTAGAGGCTTCTCGTCGCCATGAATTCGCCGTTGCCGACCGGCACGAGACAACTTGAGAACTGCTGATCGGCCTTGACCAGCGCGACGAACGGCGCCATCTCGGCGACGTGCGACGTGGCATTGTCGACGACGAGCAAGCCGCCGGGTCTGAGCACGCGCCGGATTTCCGGCCACCAGCCCGGATATTCGGGGCGTTCGGAGTCGAGAAAGATCAGGTCGAACGCAGCGTCGCTCTGGCGCGCCAGCAGCTTGCCGGCATCGTCCTGCAGCTGGTCGATGAAAGCCGTGAGCCCGGCGCGCGCGAAGTTGCCAGCGGCCATGTCGAACTTGAAGCGCGACAGATCGACGGTCGTCACCTTGCCGCCGAGCGCGCGCGCGGCATGTGCGAGCCACAGCGTCGAATAGCCGTTCGACGTGCCGATTTCCAGCACGCGGCGCGCGTTCGTCGCGCGCACCAGCAGGTCGAGAAACTCGCCGGTGTCGCGCGTGATATTGAGCATGCGCCGCGGCCGGTCGGTGATCGTCGCGTCGTTGGTTTTGCCGAACTGCTCAAGCTCGGCCAGCAAGAAGCTTAATGATTTCTCCACGCCACTTCCCTCCAGATTGAACGGCTCCACTCAGTCCAGCACATCATGACCGCACTTGCGCCCGCCGGAAAGCGATAGCGCGGCGACTTTGATCACGAGCAACTCTATTCCCTAGGCGATGAATTCCACCGGCCTTATTCGTTTCTTGGCTTCCCGCTTCAGTACGAGAACTCTCTGCACGACGATGAATACGCAGAGCAGAAAGGCGACCGCAATGCGCGTCCACCAGGAATTCAAATCGCCTTGGAAGGTGATCAGCGTTTGCATGATCCCCTCGATCATCACCCCGAACACCGAGCCGATGACAAAACCGACGCCGCCGGTCATCAGCGTTCCGCCGATGACCGCCGCGGCGATTGCATCCATTTCCAGCGCCATGGCGTTGAGTCCATAGGCCGACAGCATGTAGAAGCAGAAGACAATGCCGGCGAGGCCGGAGGTGAAACCGCTCAAGGTATAGGCGAGCACCTTGGTCCGGTCAACAGGCAAGCCCATCAGCCGCGCCGATTGCTCGTTGCCGCCGATGGCATAGACGGCACGGCCGAATTTCGTGAAATGGGCGATGTAGATGTACAGGGCGACGATGACCAAAGCGATGATCACGCTGGTCGAAATGGCTGCACCCGGAATCAGTTTGATGCGTGTCGTCGCCATCGTCACGAAGAAGGGATCCGTAATCGGAACCGTATCCTGATTGATCATGAAACACAGGCCGCGGGCGACAAACATCCCGCACAGAGTGGCAATGAAGGGCTGGAATTTCCTATAGGTGATCAACCACCCCTGCACGAAGCCGAACGCCGAACAGACGATCAGCACGGCCAGTACCGCAAGCGCCGGATGCAGGTTCAAATGCGAGAGCGAGTAGGCCGCGACCATCGACGACAAGGCAATCAGCGCCCCGCACGACAGATCGATGCCGCCGAGGATGATGACCAGGGCCTGGCTGAGTCCGACAATGATCAGAAAGGCGTTGTCCACGAGTAGATTGAGGACCACCTGCATCGAGAAGAAGCCTTCGTAGGACACGGAACCTGCGGCGAACAGCGCGAGGAACAGACCGATGGTGATCAGCAAGGGAACGAACTTCGAGTTGATCTGCAAATTCTTCATGACTTCGCTTCCCCGGCCTTCAAGGCACCTTCGCCGGCTGAAGCCGCCGGTGTCTTTAGCGTCTTCATGCCCATCTGTGATTGAATCAAATAGATGACGATCACCACCAGGGCCTTGACCACCATAGTCACTTCCGGCGGAACGCCAACCGCATAAATTGTGGTGGTCAGGGTCTGCACGACCAGTGCCCCGATGACGCTGCCGATCACCGAAAACCGCCCCCCGGCCATCGAATTGCCGCCGAGCACAACTGACAGGATCGCGTCGAGTTCGATGAAGAGGCCGGCGTTGTTGGCATCCGCCGATTTGACTTCGGACGCCACGATGATTCCGGCGATGCCGGCGCAAAGACCGCTAATCGCGTAGCAGGCCCACATGATCTTCTGCACGTTGAGGCCGGTGAAGCGGCTCGACACCCGATTGGAGCCGAGGGCTTCGAGAAAGAGGCCGAAAGCCGTCTTCTTGACCAGCCACATGATCAGCGCGAGGAAAGCGGCAACCAGATAGATCGAGAAAGGCAGGCCGAGAAAGAAACCGGACCCGATGTAGAAGAACGGTTCGTAATAGACCGTGATCACATTGCCATCGACAATAAGCTGGGCGATCCCGCGTCCGGCGACCAGCAGGATCAGCGTGCCGACCATGGCGTTGACGCCGAGCTTGGCAATCAATAGGCCATTCCACAAGCCGCCCACAACCGCGGCGACCAGGGCGACGAGAATCGCCACGGCCATCGGATAGTGCGCAACGTGATGCTGAACGCCATCGACGAAGACCAGGTCGCCGCCGATCATGATGGCGGTTATCGCCCCCGAAATTGCCAGGACTGACCCCACGGATATGTCGATCCCGCCCGACGCGATGACCAGAGTCATCCCGATAGACATGAACATCAGGGGGGTCGCGCGATTGACGATGTCGATCAAGCTGCCGTACAAATGACCTTCGACGATTTCAATTTGAAAGAACCCTTTGAGGTAGAAGAAATCGAAAACCAGCAGGACCGCCAAGGCAAAAAGCGGCCAGAACAGCTGATTGTCGATGAGCCGCTTATCCATCTTCTTTCGGGATTCCACTATTTCTGCCCTCCGGCGATCGTCTTCATGACGTTTATTTCCGATATCTCCGCGCCCTTGAGTTCGCCGATTTTCTGCTTGTCCTTATAGACGGCCATGCGGCTACAGCAACGCACCATCTCGTCGAGTTCCGAAGAAATCAGCAGCACGGCCTTGCCGTCCGCGGCCAGTTGCAGAACGAGTTTCTGCACCTCGGCTTTGGCGCCGATATCGATGCCGCGGGTGGGTTCGTCGAGAATCAGCAATTCAGCTTCGGTCGCCAGCCAGCGCGCCAGAAGCACTTTCTGCTGATTGCCGCCGCTTAAGTTTCCGACCAGCTGTTCAATGCTTGGCGTGATGATATTGAGCAACTTCACATACTTCTCGGCGATCTCTTCCTGTTCCTTGTGCGACAGGTAAGCGCCCATGCCGCGCTTGCCTTGCAGAGCCAGGATAATGTTCTCGCGGATCGTCAGGTTGGCGACGATGCCTTCGGTCTTTCTGTTCTCCGAACAAAAAGCGAAACCCAGCCGGATCGCGTCGGCCGGTGTCTTGATCTCCACTTTCTTGTTGTCGACCTCGGTCTCGCCGCTGTCCGGCTCGTCGATGCCGAAAATGACCCTGGCGCTCTCGGTGCGTCCCGAGCCGAGCAGCCCGGCCAGCCCCATGACCTCGCCCTTGCCGATCTTGATATCGAAGGGATTGATCGAACCCTGCTGACCAAGATTCCTGGCCTGGTAGAAAGCATCCTCGTTGGCGGCAGCGCCGGCATCCCGCACGTCTTCCTTGATGGTCTTTTCAAATTCCGCGAGATCCTTGCCGATCATCTTGGCGATCAGCTGCAGCCGATCGAGTTTTGCCGTTTCGAACTGGCCGACCAGCTGACCGTTGCGCAGTATCGTGATCTGATCGGAGATTTCGTAGACTTGTTCGAGAAAGTGGGTGATGAAGATGATGCCCATGCCCTCGCTCTTCAGCTTGCGCATGATGCGAAACAGATTGGCGACTTCAATTTTGTTCAGGCTGGAGGTCGGTTCGTCGAGAACGAGAACCTTGGCCGAAATGTCCAGTGCCCGGGCAATGGCCACCATCTGCTGAATGGCCACCGAATACTCGTCGAGCCGGCCGGAAACGTCGAGTTTAAGATTGAGCTTGGCAAGCGCAATTTCCGAGCGCTTATTGACTTCCTTCCAGTCGATCTTGCCGTTCCTGATCGGCTCGCGGCCGATGAAGATATTTTCGGCCACGGAAAGGTTGGGGCACAAATTGACTTCCTGATACACGGTGCTGATGCCCAGTGCCGGCGCCTCCATCGGCGTTTTCGGACTGATGGCGACGCCGTCGAGATAGATCTTGCCGCTTTCATTGTGTTCCACACCGGTCAGCACCTTGATCAAGGTCGATTTTCCGGCGCCGTTCTCGCCGCAGACGGCGTGAATCTCGCCGTGGCGCAGAGTGAAGTCGACATTATCCAGCGCTTTTACGCCGGGGAATTCCTTGCAAATGCCATCCATTCTGACCAGTACATTCTCGGTTCCCATGGCTACTCTCGACCCTCGATTTCATGCGGCAAGAAACGTATCTTCTACAGGGGTGCCGTTGCCGGCACCCTGTTGTTGGTCTTTGGCTGTAGAAGAGTGACGCTCTGTCTTATCCGAAAAGGATAAGCAGATCAGTACATGCGGTTCGGCAGTTCCTTCGCGGCGACGGATGCCGGGTAAACCTTGTTGTCGAGCTTGACCCAAACCGGAATCGGCTTTTTCGCCTGATAGTCACGAATGACCTGGATCAGCGGCTTGGCGTAATCGACGGGATTTTCGACCGTCGCGGCCTGCTTGCCGGCGATCATCGCTTCGAACGCGCCCTTCACACCGTCAATGCCGACGATGATGATGTCTTTGCCAGGCTTCAGGCCAGCCTCTTCGATGGCTTGCATGGCGCCGATTCCCATGTCGTCGGATTGCGTGAAGACGGCATTGATCTTGGTGCCTTCGGCCTTGGCCGACTTGAGGAAGGCTTCCATGACTTCCTTGCCCTTGGCGCGGGTGAAGTCGCCCGACTGGCTCTTGATCAAGACCAGTTTGCTTTGCGCCTTGATGACTTCATCAAAGCCGGCTTTGCGCTCGACGGCAGATGATGCGCCGACGGTGCCTTCGAGTTGCACAACGTTCACCGGAGCCTTGGCATCCTTGAATTGCTCAATCAGGAATTTGGCCGCTTCCCGGCCGGCGTTCATGTTGTCGGGGCCGATGAAAGTGACCGTGTATTCTTCCTTGTTCACAGTGCTCGTCTTGATCAGCCGGTTGATGACGATCACCGGGATCTTGGCTTCCTTGGCTTCCTGCAGCACGGCATCCCAGCCGGTCTGGACAACCGGGGCGAAGACGAGGAAATCAACTTTTTGCAGAATGAAGGTACGCAGCGCTTTGAGCTGATTTTCCTGCTTTTGCTGCGCGTCCGAGAACAACAGCGTCATATCCTTCTGCTTGGCGAAGGTTTCCTTCATGATTCTCGACATCGCCACGCGCCATTCGGTTTCAGCACCCACCTGGGAAAAACCGATGACGATCTTTTTGCCCGTCTGTCCATAGGCAAAACCGCCGGTCACCAAAAGTCCCAGCGTTGCCGCCAGTATTGCGAATGTCCTGAGTACTCGTTTCATAAACTTCCCCTCGAAGATAGATGTCTTTCAGACGTTGAAACTGCCGTTTTTACCACCCGCCGCGTACCGAATATCTGCAGCTACCTTGCACCCAACTTCAGGCAAAGCAGATCCAAATGTTTCGGGGATTGACCGGAACTGCCTCTTGGCAGGCACAGCTTTTCAATCCGGTTCACAGGCGCCCACCAAAGTAGAAATATAGCGGTAATTCGACATTTGTCAAAACTAATTGACAAATGTCTGAGATCCGCGTCACGCCGCGTCGACAAACGAGCCTGCGCGGGTGCCGTTGTGGAAATTTACACGTCAAAAACCGCGAGCCTGAGCGTCACTGCCAGTCCTGCCCCGACTGCTCGGATTCGAACTGTTTGCGGTCGCGCGCAAACAGCGCGGCGAGCTCGGCGCGACCGGCCTTGGCCGCCGAAACGCGACTCGCCTCGTCGCTGAATACGGGGATCAACGCCTCCAAATCGGCGATATTGTGGCGGCGGAAGATATTGGCCATGTCGCGCGCGCGAAATCGGTCAACCCCCAAGGCCTCGAGCGTATAGCGGCCGGCCTTGAGCGCTGCTTCGAAGGTCTCGCGCTCGATCAGCAGCACGCCGCGCGAGCGAAGCTCGACGTAGTGCGTCACATTGCGCGCGCGGGCGATCATTTTCAGATTCGGAAAGTTCTCGCGCACGATGTCGGCAAGCCGCAGGCTGTCCTCGATGTCGTCTATCGCATTGACGATCAGCGTGACCTCCCCGGCGCCGGCGGCGCGCAGCAGGTCGAGGCGCGTCGCGTCGCCGTAGAAGACCTTGTAGCCGAACTTGCGCAAGAGCTCGATCTGATCCGGATCATGATCGAGCACCACCGCGCCTATGCCGTTGGCAAACAGCAGGCGGCCGATGATCTGCCCGAAGCGGCCGAAGCCGGCGATGACCACGCGCGCCTGGCGAACGTCGATCGCGTCGGCTTCAACCTTCTTCCCGCGCGCGCATTCGCTGCGCGCCTGCTGCCAGTCGTGCAGGAGCAGGAGTAGCGGCGTCGTGGCCATTGAGATCGCGACGATCATGTTGAGCAGACCCGCCCACTCGTCGGAGAGCAGACGTGCTGCTTGCGCCGCGCCAAAGACGACGAAACCGAATTCGCCGCCTTGCGACAGCAGAATGGCGAACAGCCAGCGCTGGCGCGGCGTGACGCCGACGATGCGCGCGGTGAGCCAGAGCGTCGCGAGTTTCAGGGCAAGAAAGCCGAGCAGCAGTAGTGCGACGCGACCGGGCTGGGTGACGAGCAGCCCGAAATCGATCGCCATGCCGACCGAAATGAAGAACAGGCCAAGCAGCAAGCCCTTGAACGGCTCGAGGTCCGTTTCCAGCGCGTGGCGGTATTCGGAACTGGCGAGCAGTACTCCGGCGAGAAAAGCACCCAGGCCCATCGACAGGCCGACCAGGGACATGATCTGGGCGATGCCGATCACCAGCAGCAGCGCGAAGGCGGTGAACACCTCGCGCAGATTCGTTGCGGCGACCAGGCGCAACAGCGGCCGCGAAAGATAGCCGCCGATGACGATCACCGCGACGATCGCAGCGAAAACTTTCGCCGCCTCCAACCAACCGAGGCTCTCAAGCTCCGCTCCGCCGGCGGCGAGCGAGCCGGCCCCGAGAAGCGGAATGGCGGCGAGCAGCGGTATCGCTGCGATGTCCTGGAAGAGCAGCACGGCGAAGCCGGTCTGTCCGGTGGGGGTGCTCAGAAAATTGCGCTCTCTCATCGTCGCCACGGCTATTGCCGTCGATGACAGCGCCAGCGCCAGGCCGACGACCGGCGCCGCTTTCCAAGGCAGCCCAGCCGCCGCGCCGGCCAGGGTCAGAGCCGCGCCGCTCAATGCCAGCTGCAATGTGCCGCCGCCGAAAACGCTCTGGCGCATTTCGCTCAGGCGTTTGGGTTCGAGCTCGAGGCCGATGACGAAGAGCATCAGCACCACGCCGAATTCGGAAAAATTCCTGATCGATTCGACGTCGTAGACGAGCTTCAGGCCCCAGGGACCGATGAGCACCCCGGCGATCAGATAGCCGAGTACCGCACCGAGCTTGAAGCGCCATGCGAGCGGCACACAAATGACCGCGGCGGCAAGATAGACCAGCGCATCTCTCATCATCGCGCGATCTCCGGACTGTCCTCGTCAGCCAAGACCTTTGGCCATGCCGCCAGCCGCCGGCGAAAGGCGACGGCCGCCGCGGCGATCTCGTCTTCGCCGACCGCCTGGGCGCCGTGCAGTGCGAGCGGCGGCTCCCAAACCATGCCGCAGAATTGCGCGGTCTGGCGGATCGGCGCCTCGAACTCGTGGAAAGGCAATTGATGCGTCCCGGTCTCGGCGAATGAAGAGGCCCGCCCGCCAGTCGTGGCTACCCACAGGCAGTGCTTCCCGCGCAGCGCATCGCCACCCTCGCCGTAGGCCCAACCGCTCAGCAGCACAACATCGAACCAGTGCTTGAGGATTGCCGGTACGCTGTACCAATAGAGCGGATGCAGCCAGACGACGAGATCGGCGCGCGTCAATGCCGCCTGCTCGGTGGCTACGTCGATGTCGAAATCCGGGTAGGCATCATAGAGCGAATGCACTTCCACCTGTGGCAGGTCGCGCACGGCGGCGAGCAGCGCGCGACCGGCGCGCGAGCGCTGCGGATAGGGGTGAGCGTGGATGATCAGGATCATCTGCGTCGCGCGACCGAACGAGACGATGCAGTGCGAATAGTCAGCGCGGGGAATTCTTCGGCGATCATCCGCTATAGGCCATCGGGAAGCGCTGCTGGTTCCCTCGCCTGAACGCGGCGACCATAGCGCCGGACTATCCGCAATCTGCGCCGGCCTGCTTGATCAGCATGCCGGCGCAGAGTCGCGGCCCGATGGGTGTTTGCCCGGTCGGCTCAGTCTTCGCCCGCGGAAAGACTCTCGAGCAGCTTGATCATGGCTGTCGTGTCTTCATTGCCGAGACCGGAGCCGACCATGGCGTTGAACATTTGCGCCGCGGCCGCCGTCGCCGGCTGGCAGAGCCCCAGTTCGTATGCGCTCTGCATGACGATGTTCATGTCCTTCTGGTGCATATAGGACTTGAAGCCAGGCTTGAACTTGCGGTCGAGCATGCGTTGGCCATGAATCTCGAGGACTTTCGAGTAGGCGTTGCCGCCCATCAGCGCTTCTCGCACCTTGATCGGATCGACCTGATGCCGGCGGGCAAAATTGAGCGCTTCAGCCACCGCCAGTACGCCGACGCCGGTGAGAATCTGGTTGGCGGCTTTGGCCACCTGCCCGGCGCCGCAGTCGCCGATATGGGTAATGGTCTTGCCCAGGCATTCGAAAACCGGCCGGGCTTTGGCAAACGCCGCTTCGCTTCCCCCGACCATGATCGTCAAGGTTCCGGCAATGGCGCCGGGTTCGCCGCCGGAAACCGGTGCGTCGAGAAATTCGACACCCAGGGATTTCAGCTCGTGGCCAATCTGCTTGGCCACGCCCGGCAAGATGGTGCTCATGTCGATGGCCATCAGCCCCGGCTTGGCCCCTTCGCGCACGCCACGGGTGCCGAGCATGACTTCTTGCACGTCGGGCGAATCGGCGACGATCGAAATCACCACTTCGACGGCCGCGGCCATCTCGGCAGGGCTTGCGGCGGCCTGCGCGCCGGCGGCAAGGAGCGGCTGCATGGTCTCGCGGCGACGCGCCCAGACCTTGATCTCGTGGCCGGCTCTCAGGAGATTGAGCGCCATCGGGCGCCCCATGAGTCCCAGTCCGATGAATCCGATTTTCATTGCAGTTCCCTTCCTTCGCGTTGAACGCGCAGCGTGGACCGGTTCAAGAAGCATTGGCCGCTGGCCTGCGCCACGCGAACCAGGCGATCGTTGCCGCCAGCATCTGGCCGACGATCAGCGATCCAACCGAGCCATCCCAGCCCCAGCCCTCGTAGGCCAATCCGGCGATCCATGTGCCGGCGGCCCCGCCGGCATAATAGCTCATGTAATAGAGACCGGTCGCCAGCGAGCGCCCCTCGCTGACGCTCTCGGCAATGAAACTGATGGCCGCCGTCTGGCAGATGAACACCCCGGACGAACAGATCGTCAGGCCGAAGATGACGATGGCCAGCACGGGCAGCAGCGTCAGCAGCAATCCGGCGGACGACATCGCCAGGGCGCAGAGCAGCGCGCGCCGGAAACCAAGCCTGACCATGAATCGCCCGGCCAGCGGCGTGACCACGACGCCGACCAGATAAACGCAAAAGACATTGGCCAGGCCGGCCACCGTCAGCTTGAACGGTGCGTCGGTGAGCAGCAGATTCACATAGGTGAAGGTTCCGACCAGCGAGAACAGGACGAAGAATCCGACGGCGCAAGCGGCCAGCAGGCGCTGGTTGTGCAGATGGTGGGCGAGGGCACGCAACGCGCTGCGCGCATCGCGACGCGCGACAAAATGACGCGAGGCCGGCAACAGCCAGACGGTGAGGGCAGCCCCGGCAAGATTCAGCGCGGCGAGGCTCAGAAATGCGCCGCGCCAGCCGAACAGATGGCTCGCGTGGCCGGTGATGAAGCGACCGCTGAAGCCGCCCATGACCGTGCCGCCGATGTAGATGCCGGTGATGCGGGCGACGGCATCGAAGCTGAATTCTTCGGCGATGTAGGCCATGAAGCTCACCACGATGCCGGGAATGAACAGTCCCTGACAAAAACGCAGGACCACCACCAGATGGAGGCTGGCGGCGGCCGGAATCAGTGCGGTGGGCAGCGTCAGGCCGAACAGCGAAACGCAGAGCACCACTTTGCGACCGAGCGCGTCGGAGAGCATGCCCATGAACGGTGAGACCAGTGCCACGGCCAGGACCGTCGCGCCGACGGTCGCTCCGGCCTGAAGCGGCGAAGCGTGGAAATCCCGCATCACCAGCGGCAGAACCGCCTGCATCGAGTAAACATTGAGGAAGGCGAAAAAACCGATCAGCCAGACGATGGCTTTGGAAGCCTGTCCGTGCCTGTCGGGAAGAACAAATCGAAAATGATCGCCTAGCATCGAATGGGAGTCGGGATCTTAGGGTCGGGCACAAGAGAAATGCGAGGCGCTTCGTAAGCGAATACCAGCTGCCTCGATTATATCGGAGGCCGGGCCGGGAGAAGGGCGTGATGCCCGAAACTCCGCTGCCGGGTGCGCCGGCGCGACGCGAAATTGCGGGGGCATGGCAATGGCCTGATAATCCCGGGGTGAGTCTGGCCGTCCCGCCGGATGCACAGCGCATCCGCTCAAGACGATCAATGCAAATGGAATTGCCCCGATGCCGACAGCCCAGATTCTATGGCACGACGCCGCGACGGTCGCCGCTGTCCTGACCTTTGCCGCCACCTATCTCTTCCTGGCGATCGGCAAGCTGCCGGGATATCACCTCGACCGCGCCGGCGCGGCGCTGCTCGGCGCGAGCCTGATGGTCTGGCTGGGCGTCCTCACGCTGGACGAAGCCTATCGCGCGATCGATTTCGACACCGTCGCCCTGCTGCTCGGCATGATGATCGTCGTCGCCAACCTGCGGCTGTCGGGATTCTTTCTGCTGATCAACGAATGGGTGGTAAGCCGTACCCGGCATCCGCTGGTCCTGCTGGCCGCCGTCGTGCTGATGGCCGGCTCGCTTTCGGCCTTTCTGGTCAACGACACCATCTGTCTTGCGATGACCCCGCTCGTCCTCGATATCGTCATACGCCTCAAGCGCAACCCCGTTCCCTACCTGCTGGCCATCGCCATGGCCTCCAACGTCGGCAGCGTGGCGACCATCACCGGCAACCCGCAGAACATGATCGTCGGCAGCCTGTCGCGCATCCATTACGCGAACTTCGCCGCGGCCCTGTCGCCAATCGCCGTTGCCGGCCTGGTGCTCACCGTTGCGCTGATTGCGCTGATTTATCGCCGCGAGTTCCTGACCCGCGAGGTCTTCACCGTCGAGGTCGCGAAACCGATTCGCTTCTACCGGACGATCATCATCAAGTCGCTCGTGGTCACGGGCTTGATGATCGCCCTGTTCTTCGCCGGCCAGCCGGTGGCCAAGGTCGCCATTCTCGGCGGCGCGTTCATGCTGTTTACGCGCCGGATCAAGGCGCACAAGGTCTACCGTGAAATCGACTGGCCGATGCTCGTGATGTTCGTCGGCTTGTTCATCGTCGTCGCCGGTTTCGAGAAGATCATGCTCACGCCCGGTGTGATCGCCACTGTGGCCAGGCAGCATCTCGACTCCGTGGCCGTTCTTTCGCTGGTCACGGCAGCGCTCTCCAACCTGGTCAGCAACGTGCCGGCGGTGCTGGTGCTCAAGCCGTTCGTCGCGACCATGTACGACCCACAAAAGGCCTGGCTGGTGATCGCCATGGCTTCGACCCTGGCCGGCAATCTGACAGTGGTCGGTTCAGTCGCCAATCTGATCGTCGTCCAGCGCGCGCAGGGGGCCGGCATCACGGTCGGATTCTGGGCCTACTTCAAGGTGGGCGCGCCGCTAACCGTACTCACCATCCTCTTCGGCATCTATTGGCTTTAGCAAAGATTCCAGGCATCTGGCGCTGGCTTAAGAGGCCAGAGTTAATTCGATTCCGCGGCACCCTACATACCTTCGACCAATTGGCTCGTTCGCCTGGAGGGCGCAGGGTCTTCTTGCGCGACGGGCTTTCTAGAACCAAGGTTACCTCGATTTAGGGAGGGCCGGAGTTCGGCCTTTGCCGCCATTGGCGACCGGGCCCAAGTAGGTCCGCAATGGGCAGGTCAACAGTCGTAGGCCGTGAAGTCGTCCCGAATGACCGCTTGGCACATCACGCTACAGCCGGACCCGACCCGTACGAGACTGATGACATCTGGAAGTGATCCGGCCGCTAAGTGAACACAAAGCCGCTGCTCGGGGGAATGGTCTACCGTGCTTCGTCATCGGCACAGGATGCAACGTCGCTGGCAGATCACAAGTCGACATTG
>CAISOB010000001.1 GCA_903886975.1 uncultured beta proteobacterium | reverse complement strand
TGCTCCGCTACGCTACGCCCGCTGGCCAAGGCAAGACAAAAACCAGCAGCACAAGCTGGACTCTCAGGAGTCCATTTCAAGCAATCGACTGGCTACCTTTTGCTCCGCCTCGCTGGCTCCCAATTCCGCGCCATTCACAACTCCTTAACGCGAAGGAGTCTCTTGAAGTAATTTGTCTACGCCTGCTGCCAAGTACAGCACATATCCGATATGTGGTATCGCATTAAAGACTTGTTTGTTGTTGCCTGTCAAGCATTACGGAATACTTTTTGACCCTGTCGATCTTTTTCTCGGATGCACACCACGAGCATAGAGTTGGCGTAAGCGCAGCAGTTGAGAACGATGGATCTCCGACGACCGGCCGGGAACCAGGTATCCGCCCTTATATCAGACCCGACGCGATATTGATGGTCAGTGCCAGCAGTGTCGTGTTGAAGAAGAAGGCCAGCACGCAGTGTGCCAAACCGGTCCGGCGCATGGCGCGGCTGCAAAAAATGACATCCGCGGTTTGCGCCGATGTGCCGATGACGCAGGAAAAATAGAGGAAGTCCGCGTAATCGGGCGTTCGTTCGCCCGGAAATTCCAGCCCGCCGGGCTGGCCCCGAGCTTCGGTGGCGTAGTAGTCGTGGGCATAGTGCACGGCAAACATCACCTGCGTAAACGCCCATGAGGAAACGATGGTCAGAACGGCCAGCGCAATGTGCGCATAACGCAAATGCCCGTGCATGTCCTTGACCACGGCCAGTTGAGCGACGATGGCGCCGAGACTCATGATGGCGGCCATGATCACCAGCGTCAGGATGATGAATCGCCCTTCGTCTTCGAGCAAAGCGCGATTGCGCATGGTTTCGTGCGATGACCAGAACATCATGTGCCCAGCCAGGACCAGATAAAGACAGACGCCGACGTTCCAGCCGATAATGAACCGCGTCAGCGTGTGCAGGGCGAGCGATGGGGGCAGGAACAGCGCCGTCGCGACGCCGATCAGCGCGCATGAGAAGAGTCTTGGCCGCGCCGCAATCAGGCGCAGCAGGCGTGAGCGATACCGTAACGCAGCAAGATCGATCATGGGCCTATGCTATCTCAATCGCGACCGCGGCGCGAAAAGAAGAACACAGCCGCGCATAGCGCCGTGCCGACGACATAGAGCAGCCAGGTATCGGAAATGGCATAGGGGTAGAACATCAGAGCAATCCCCAGCCATTTTGCCGGCGCGACGGAAGTCTTGTTGCCGTAACGATAGACTGCGATTCCGATGACACCAAAAAGAATCGCGCCAAAGATATACGCCGGAGTGGGAAGCGTGAAGCCGAGCGATTCGAGCGCCTTTAGTTCGTCCATGATGTCGTCCCAATCACAAATACGTCAGCGTCAACATCAAGCCGCTGGCGCGGGTTGTATCATGCGGTCGCGCTGAGCCAGCGCCGGAAACGCCCGCAACCAGGTAGCGGCGATCAGCAGCGTGCCGAGGCCGCCGAGCACCACCGAGCCAACCGGACCGAACAGCGCCGCCGTGGCACCGGATTCGAATTCGCCGAGTTGATTGGACGCGCCGATGAAAATCGAGTTGACGGCTGCGACCCGGCCGCGCATTTCGTCTGGCGTTTCGAGTTGCATCAGCGTTTGCCGCGTCACGACGCTGACGCTGTCGGCCGCGCCGGTAATCGTCAGCGCCAGCAGGGACAGACCAAAATGCGTGGACAGCCCGAAGACAACGGTCGCTACGCCGAACAGCGCGACCGCGCCGAGCAGGCGATGGCCGACGCGGCGCTGCAGCGGCCAGTGTGTCAGGGTCAGCGACACGACCAGTGCGCCGACCGCTGGCGCCGAGCGCAGCAGACCGAGACCGACCGGACCGGCGTCGAGTATGTCGCGAGCATAGATCGGGAGGAGCGCGACGGCGCCGCCGAGCAGGACGGCAAAAAGATCGAGCGAGATCGCCCCGAGCAGGACTTTTCGGTGCCATACGAAGGACACGCCAACAAAGACCGAACGCCAGGTTGGCGCGAGGCCGGATGGCCGATGCAGATAGCGCACACTCAGGGTCAGCGCGCAGGAGATTAGTGAGAGCAGGGCGCCGCAAACGTATACCGTCGTCGGGCCGGCAACATAGAGCACGCCGCCGAGTGCGGGTCCGCAAATGACTGCGATCTGAACGCCGCTGCTGCTCAGGGCTACCGCGCCGGGCAGCAGCGCTTGCGGCACCAGTTGCGGCGTCAGGGCCTGCTGCGCCGGCATCTGGAACGCCCGGGCGACGCCCAGCGCGACGGCCACCGCGAGGATCAGCCCGCGCGTCGCGAAGCCGCCCTGCGTTGCGCCGACGAGCAGTAGCGCGACGCCGCCCTGAATCGCCATGCAGAAGGCAAAGATGCGCGCGCGGTGCAAGCGGTCCGCCACATGGCCTGCCGGCAGCGCCATCAGCAAGGCCGGGACGAACTGAAAGAGCCCGACCAGGCCGAGGTCCCAGGCGCTCGAAGTGATGTCGTACATCTGCCAGGCGACCGCGACCATCAGCATCTGGCTGGCGACGGTTCCGGCCAGCCGGGCCAGCCAGAAGCGGACGAATTGACGTTGCGCAAAAAGATCGGAGAGGCGATTATTCAACATGCGTCGATTTTAACAGTGCGTGGCCGCATCGACGGCAGTAGACTTGCTTCGAAGCCGGCACGACGCGCCAAAACAAGAATGCATGCCGGGCGCGAATCGCGACCTGCGGCTGACCATAGCAATTAACTCAATCGGAAAACAAAACCATGACCCAACTTTTCGACCCGCTGAAACTGCGTGACATCGTTCTTTCCAACCGCATCGGCATGCCATCGATGTGCCAATACTCGGCGCAAGACGGCCTGGCCAACGACTGGCACTTCGTTCACTACAGCAGCCGTTCCGTCGGCGGCGCCGCGCTGATGAACATGGAAGCGACTGCGATCAGTCCGGAGGGACGTATCAGCCCGGCCGACCTCGGTCTCTGGAATGACGAACAGATTGCGCCGCTCTCGCGCATCGTGCGTTTCGTCCGCGCACAGGGTGTCGTGATCGGATTGCAGCTCGCCCACGCCGGACGCAAGGCCAGCTGCAGCCTGGGCTGGCAGGCCCAGCGCCCGCTCAATGCCACGGAAGGCGGCTGGCCCGTTTTGGCGCCGTCGGCGGTCCCCTTTGGCGACGGTTATGCGTTGCCGCAGGAACTCGATGCCGCCGGAATCAAGCGACTGATCGCGCAGTTCGTGGCGAGCACCCGGCGGGCTCGCGAAGCCGGTTTTCAAACCGTTGAGATCCATGCGGCACATGGCTACCTCTTGCACCAGTTCCTGTCGCCGCTTGCCAACCAGCGCAGCGACGCCTACGGCGGCAGCTTCGAAAATCGCACCCGCCTCGTCCGTGAGGTCGTCGCCGCCGTCCGCGCCGAATGGCCCGAGCGGCTGCCGCTGCTGATCCGCCTGTCGGCGACCGACTGGGTCGATGGCGGCTGGAGCGTCGAGGAAACGGTCGACTTGTGCCGCGCGCTCAAAGGACTTGGCGTCGATCTCGTCGATGTATCGACCGGCGGCATGGTGCCGACCGCGAAAATCCCCGTCGGCCCGGGATTCCAGACCGAATTTGCCGAGCGCGTGCGGCGCGAAGCGAACATCCCGACCTCGGCGGTCGGTCTCATCACTTCGCCGGCGCAAGCCGATCACATCGTCCGCAGCGGCCAGGCCGACCTGGTCCTGCTCGGTCGCGAAGTCCTGCGTGATCCCTATTGGCCCCTGCATGCCGCGCAAGCGCTCGAGCAGAAAGCGGCTTGGCCGGCGCAATATTTGCGGGCCGCACCGGCGGGGTCGGTTGAACGCTGATCGAGCATGATAGCGGAGCAATCGCCGCAATCAGCGAACCGGCGTTCGAAATCATTCTCGCGGCAAGGATTCAAACAGGGAGCCAGTAATGTCTGACAAATATGTACGCATCGCGCTCGTTACCGGGGCCACTTCCGGAATTGGCGAAGCGACCGCCAGAAGGTTCGTCGCCGCGGGCTTTGGCGTGGTCGGCAACGGCCGTACAGTGGCCAAACTCGCCGTGCTTGAGAAAGAACTTGGTCCGGCTTTCTGCGGGGTCGCCGGCGATTTTGGCAGTCACACCGTACTGGACCGGCTGTTCGCAGCCGCCAGCGAGCGTTTCGGGCGGTCGGCGGACATCGTCGTGGCCAATGCCGGAATCGGCCTCGGCGGATCGGTCAAGAACGCCGACCTGTCCAAGTTCGGCGACGTCGTGAGAACCAATGTGGTCAGCACACTGGCGCTGCTGCAAAAGGCGGCTCAGAAAATGGAAGTAAAGCAGCTGCGCAGCTATCCGCAATCGGCAGCGGACATCGTCATCGTCGGCTCGATCGCCGGCCGGCACGTATCGGCTCACAGCGCCGTCTACGCGGCGACCAAAAGCGCGGTGCACGGGCTCGCCGAAGGCCTGCGCCGCGAAGTTGGACCGAATGGCGTGCGCGTCACTTTGATTGAGCCGGGAATCGTGCTCAGCGGATTTCAGTCCGCCGCCGGCTACAGCGACGAACTCGTCGACGGCTTCAAGACGAAATTCGGCCCCGTGCTCATCGGCGCCGACGTGGCCAACGCCATCCATTACATCGTCACGCAGCCGCCGCACGTCCATGTCAGTGACATTGTCATACGTCCGACGCGCCAGGATTATCCGTAAGCTCCCGCGGGCCGCTCTCGTGACATCCGACCGGCGCGTGCCCACGATCCGCGTCGATGCACTTGACCCGGCCTTTGCGCTCGCCGCCGCGGCCTGGGCCGGGCGCTTGCAACTGCCGCTCGCCGGCGAAGCGGAATTCGCCCTGCAACTCGGGCGCCAGGGTTTGCAGTTTGTCGAGCTGCGTCCCGATGCGGCCGGACCGATCCGCGCCGATTTCGTAACTGGAGCCGCGGCGCACCGGCGGCAGTTTGGCGGGGGAAGCGGGCAGATGATCGCACGCGCCGTCGGGCTTCAGCCCGGGATTCGGCCGGCGGTGCTCGACGCGACCGCCGGCCTCGGGCGCGACGCTTTCGTTCTGGCCCAGCTCGGCTGCGCGCTGACGTTGATCGAGCGCGAGCCCTTGATCGCGGCGCTGCTCGAAGATGGATTGCAACGCGCGCTGAGCGATCCGGCGATAGCGACGATCATCGCGCGCATGCAGCTCATCCGCGGTGACGCGATTGCCTTGATGCAGGCATGGACAGGCAACCCGCCGCAGGTCATTTACCTTGATCCGATGTTTCCGCAACGCGACAAGAGCGCGCAGGTCAAGAAGGAGATGCGCCTCTTTCGCGTCCTCGCCGGAGATGACGGCGATGCGCCGGCGCTGCTGGCCGCGGCACTTGCGCTGGCGGCCAATCGCGTCGTCGTCAAACGGCCGCGCAAGGCGCCGGCCATCGCCGGCAACAAGCCCGCCTATGCGCTCGAAGGCCAGTCCAGCCGCTTCGACATCTACGCGAAGAAAGCGCTGCAGAAAAGCGTCGGCTTACGGCGTCCCGCCTGAGCCGGCGTTCGGCTAGCCTTTGCCGTGCGCCTTGGCCAGACGGTCGTAGAGGACGACGTTGACCGTCGCGGCGAGGTTCATGCAGCCGACCGTGGGGATATACACCACGTCCTTGCACCAGGCGCGTATCGCTTTATCCAGCGTTCCGTCTTCCGGACCGAAAATGTAGAAAGCCCGTTCAGGGTGAGTGTATTCGGGCAAGGGCTTGGCGCCCTTGACCAGCTCGATCGCCACCGGCGTGCAGCCGAGCGGAATGACCTGGCGCAGGTCGGCTATGCCGATCAGCGGGATTTGCTGGCTGATCTTCTTGGTGTCGGTGACAAATTCCTTGGCACGATCGTAGCGCACGCCGGTATAGAAAACGCTATTGACACCGTAACAGCCGGCGGCGCGCAGCACCGACCCGACATTCTCCGGCGTCTTCGGATTGAACAGGCCGATGCAACAGAAACCCTTGCTCATCTTGCGGCGCAGGGCTTGCTGGCGCAACTGTTGCTCGAAAATGCTCTCAATCGCAATTCCTCAATGTGCTGCGGCGCGAAGCGCACATCAGCTCGTGATATTCACCGCAAGGTGTGCGCAGGGTAACAAGAAGTGCACGGGAATGCACCCGGGCATTGCAAAAAGCGCTCGGCGGCACGGCAGGCGGGGTCTTGCTCGAGAATACTTGCTGCCGCTTCTCCGAGGGCTTCGCAACGGCGGAACCGCGTGCC
This sequence comes from uncultured beta proteobacterium, assembly GCA_903886975.1. Taxonomy (GTDB): domain Bacteria; phylum Pseudomonadota; class Gammaproteobacteria; order Burkholderiales; family Rhodocyclaceae; genus Propionivibrio. The sequence goes on along the minus strand of CAISOB010000001.1, from coordinate 5,761 downwards.
GCGCGCAAACTTCTCGATACGCCGAGCGCCTAAGCGGTTGCGCGGAAATGCGAATCCGCGCGCAATGCGACGGCGCATTCTATCGTCTTACTAGGTTCCTGATTGGCGGCTCGAAAGACCTTTATCGGGAAGTGGTCGTCGCCTGCGCGGTATGCTGCTAAACTAATCGTACGGAATGGGGGGCAGCGCGATGAACAAGATCTACCGCATCGTCTGGAACAAAGCGCGGGTGTGTCTGGTCGTCGTCGGCGAGAATGCCAAGGGAGTCGTCAAATCAAGCGGCTCTGGCCTATCCGCTGGTTCGGCCTTTGCGCGCTGGTGCCGCGACATCGCGGCCGCCCTGCTCCTGCTGCAGGTATCGGCGCCGCCGTTCGCGCAGGTGCAGACGGTGATCAAGCCGGATGGCCGGACGCAGACGACGGTGGGAAATTCCGGCGCGGTCTATAACGTCAGCACGACGACCCAGACCGGCAGTAACGCCTTCAATTCCTTCAGCGCCTTCAGCGTCGGTTCCGGCAATACGGTCAATCTTTATGTGCCTTCATCGGCGGTCAATCTGATCAACATCGTGCGCGATCAGCGCACTGATGTCTATGGCATCCTTAACGCCATCAAGGACGGCCGCATCGGCGGCAACGTCTGGTTCGCCAATCCGAACGGTTTCGTCGTCGGCGCGAGCGGCGTGGTCAACGTCGGCAGCCTGACGGTGAGCACCCCGACGCAGCAGTTTGTCGATGGCTTCTTTACTGCGCCCGGATCGCCCGATCCGTCTTCGGTCACGCAGCTGCTTTCGGGCACGGCCCCGAGAAACAGCGCCGCGCTCGTCTCGGTCGAGGGCAGGATCAACGCTGCCGAGGGCATCAGCCTCAGCGCCGGCGCGATCAAGGTTGCCGGGACTGTGTATAGCGGTGCGCACTTCGTCGGCAGCGCCCCGGACTTTAGCGATGTGGTCAACGCCAATGGATTGGCGTCGGCGACCAACGTGGTCGTCAAGGAAGGCCGCATCCAGATCGTCGCCGACAACGATGTGAGCGTGAGCGGATCCATCGCGGCGCCCGGCGGCGCCGGCGTGCGCGGCGGCGACGTCAGCATCAGGGCGGGCGGCAACGTCGACCTGAACGAGGGTGCGAATGTTTCCGTGCGCGGCAATGGCGCAAATTCCGCAGGCGGAACGGTGAACATCTGGGGCGACAACAACGCCTATTTCCATCAGGGCGCAAGCATCGATGCGAGCGCCGGTTCGAGCGGCGATGGCGGCGCGATTGAACTGAGCGCGAAGAACACGGTAACGCTTGCCGGCGGACAGTTCAACGCGGGTGCCGAGAGCGGTCATGCCGGCAGCATCCTGATCGATCCGAGCGGCGTAAATTTCAGCTGGAACGGCGCCGCCTTCGATCAGTTCACCGACGGGGCATCGTATAGCGTCATCGCCAGCGACTTCATTACGCTCGACAACGTTTATCTTTCTACACGCAAGGTCGGCGCCAGCGATGCCAACCGCGCCAATATCGAATCCGCGGACTCGACGGGCAATTCCGGCAGCCTCCTGTTGCAGGCGCCAACGATCACCGTCAGCGGCGGTTCGAAACTGCTGGCGCAAGGCAGCGGCGCCTTTGCCGGCGGCGATGTCACTCTGAGCGCAACGCAATCGCTGCTCGGCGCGGCGACGGTCAATGTAAGCGGCGCGACGATCCGGGGCAAGGACGTCACCCTGACGGCCAGTTCGGCGTACGACGACACCCTGCTTTCGGCCTTGCTGCCGATCGCCGTCCCGAATGCGACGGCCACCGTCGACGTCGAATCGACGCGCATCGCGGCGAGCGGCGATTTGAACGTCGGCGCGACCACGACGATCAAGTCGACGACCTCGGGCCTGTCACCGCTCGGCAGCATCACGGCCGTTTCGACGGCCGCGGTCGATGTCGGCGGTGCGTCCGATCTCTCGTCAACAGGTGCCACAAAGATCGCCGCGACCTCGACGGTGACGACCAAGGCGACGCCCGGGGGTCCGAATTTTGCGAACTTACCCGGCGATGCCGGCGCGGCGCTCAATGTGGTGGTCAGCACGGCGACAGCGAGAGTGGGAGGAACGACGGCAGTCAGCACTGGCGCCGCGCTTGAAGTGAGCGCCAACAATACCGTCAATGCGACGACCAAGGCCGACGCGACGGCGAGTGGCGCGGTAGGCGTCGGCGGAACGGTGGCCCTGTCCGAGGTGACGAGCGTGACGCGGGCTGCGATCGAAGACGGCGCAACGGTGACGCAGGCGGCCTCGCTCAAAGTGGCGGCGGTCTCGGATAACACCGTAGTGACGAGTGCCAAGGCCTCGAGCAAGGGCGCAGCCAAACAGACGGCGGCCGAAGCCGCCGCGTCGCCGAGCAAGAGCGAAGCGGCGCTAACGAAATACAAGGACCAGGCGACGACCTCCGAGGGCAGCGTGAGCGTCGCGGCGGCGGTGGCCATCGCCAACGTGAACAGCATCACCGAAGCCGCGCTGGCTTCGAATCAACAGATCACGTCGACCGGCGCGGCCGTCGTTTCGAGCACGGCGAGCAATGCCTCGACGGTCACCGCCGACGGCAGCAGCGCATCGGGCGGCGTCGGCATCGGCGCCGCGGTCGGGCTCAATATCGGCGTCCTGTCGAACGTCGCGCGGATTGCCGACAACAGTCTCGTCAAGGCTGCTGGCCTGACGCTCAGCGCGATTATGCCGGCCGGCGACAAGAACAGCTTCGCGACGACCGCGACGAGCGGCGCCGGCGCGAGCAACGTCGGCGTCGCCGGGGCGCTGGCGGTCAACGTGCTGGTCAATACGACCGCGGCGACGCTCGAAGGCGCCGGCGGCGGCACCGGTGCGAGCGTCGATGCGAGCGGCGGCGATGTGCTGGTCGAAGCGCAGAACGCCTCGCTCAGTACGGTTAGCGCGGGCGCAGCGGTGAAGGCCGCGACCGCGTCCGAGCCGGCTCAGGTCGGCGTCGGCGCGTCGGTTGGAATGAACATTGCGGTCAACACCACGAGCGCGGAAATCGCCGACGGTGCAATGCTCACGGGTGCGCATAACCTCGGACTGAACGCGGCAGCGGACCACACGACGAGTACGGAAGTCACCGGTGGCGCCGCCGGCGCAAACGTTGCGGTGACGCCGCTGGCGGCGGTGAGCGTCGCGGTCAACACTGCAACCGCGCGCCTTGGCGAATCGACAACCGTACTGGGACTTTCGGGCGCCTACAGCAGCAAGGCGGAGCAGACGAGCAGCACGAGCACGGTGGCGACCGGCCAGACGCAAGGCAACAGCGTAGCGGTGGGGGCCTCGATTGCGCTGACGACGGCGACGGACACGGTGAGTGCGGACATTGAACGCGACGTGACGGCGACCAATGGGGCGAGTGTCGAGGCGCAGTCGACGGCGAAGAGCAGCGCGAGCGCGACGGCGAGCGTGAAGGGCGGCGAGAAGGCGAAAGACGACGGCAGTGCGCCGGCGGCCGATGGCGGATCGGGATCGGGCCAGAGCGTTGACCAGAAAGTGGCGGCGCAGGGCGATGCGGCCAAGGACACGGGCAAGAAGACGGCGGCGAGCGCGGCGGCGACGCCGGGGGCGGGTGGCACGGCGAGCGACAAGCTCGATACGGCGAAACCCGCGCCAAAGAGCGAAGAGACGACGCAAAGCGGCGGCGTGAGTGTCGCGGCGGCGGTGGCGGTTAATACGGGCGTTGCGACGACGACGGCGAAAGTCGGCAAGGGCAAGAAGATCACCAGCAGCGCGGGTGCGCTAAAGGTGGCGAGCAGCAACGAGACGGACACTTCGGCGAAGGCCGACGGCAGCCAGGTCGATAGCGGCAAGACCGACGTCGGGGTGGGTGCGGCGGTGGCCTTGAACGTCGGCGTGTCGACCAATGTGGCGGTGATCGGCGACAACGCCGACGTGCAAACCCAGGGCTTGACGGTCAGCGCGGTCAATGTCGCGGGACAGAAGAGCGACGCGCTGGCGGACGCGAAGAGCGGCGCGGGTGCGGCAAGTGTCGGTGTGGCCGGATCGCTGGCGGTGAATACGGTGGTGAACACCACGGTGGCGGCGCTCGAAGGCGACGTCGATAACAATGGCACGGGCGCGAGCGTCAATGCCGGCGCGGGCGACGTGCTGATCGAAGCGGCAAACGCGACGACGAGCACGGTGAAGTCGGGTGCGGACGTCAAGGGGACGGATGACAAGGCGAAGGTCGGCGTCGGCGCGTCGCTGGGAATGAACGTCGCGGTGAACACCACGGCGGCCGAGGTCGCGGACAAGACGGTGCTTAGCGCTGGCGATGATCTGACGCTCAATGCGACGGCCGATCACGCCATGAGCACGACGGTGAGCGGCGGCGCTGCCAGCGCCAGGGTCGCGGTGACGCCGCTGGTAGCGGTGAGCCTGGCAGTGAATACGACGAGTGCGCGGCTCGGCGAGGCCAAGCCGGGCGACGTGGGGCTGGGTCTCAGTGGCGCTTACAGCAGTACCGCGAAGCAAACGAGCACGACAAGCACCGAGGCGACCGGCCAGACGCAGGGCAGCAGCGTAGCGGTGGGGGCCTCGATCGCGCTGACGACTGTGACGGACACGGTGACGGCGGACGTCGAGCGCGACATCGCGGCGGGGAAGGGCGTGAGCCTGGCGGCTGAATCTTCAGCAATGAGCAGCGCGAGTGCGACGGCGAGCGTCAAGGGCGGTGAGAAGGCGAAGGACGACGGCAGCGCGCCGGCCGCCGATGGCGGCTCTGGCTCGGGCCAGAGCGTCGATGACAAAGTGGCGGCGCAGAACAGCAAGGCGACGACGGCGGGCAAGACGGCGGCGGCCAAGGCGCCGGCGACGACACCGGCTGCCGGCAGCAGTGCGGCCGACAAACTGGACGCGACCCAGCCTCCGCCGAAGACTGAAGACAATTCGCAGGGCGCCGGCAGCGTTAGCGTCGCTGCGGCAGTGGGCGTGAACGTCGGGGTGGCCACCACCACGGCGAAGATCGGCAAGGGCAGGAAGATAAGCAGCACGGGCGGCGCGCTCAAGGTGAGCAGTGCCAACCAGACCGATACTTCGGCCAAGGCCGACGGCAGCCAGGTCGATAGTGGCAACACCGACGTCGGGATCGGTGCAGCGGTGGCGCTGAACGTCGGGATCTCGACGAACGTCGCGACGGTCGGCGATGACGCGCAGGTGAACACGCAAGGCTTGACGATCAGCGCCGTCAATGTCGCGGGCGCAAAGAGCGACTCGCTGGCGGACGCGAAGAGCGGGGCCGGCGCCGGCAATGTCGGCGTCGCCGGCGCGCTGGCGGCGAACGTCGTGGTGAACACGACGGCGGCCGTGCTCGAAGGGGATACGAACGCGAACGGCACGGGCGCGAGCGTCAATGCGAACGGCGGCGATGTGCTGATCGAAGCGGGCAACGCGACGACGAGCACGGTGAAATCCGGTGCCGACGTCAAAGGGACGGACGACAAGGCGAAGGTTGGGGTCGGTGCGTCGATCGGCGTGAACGTCGGCGTAAATACGACTGTCGCCGAGGTCGGCGACAAGTCGGTCATGGCCGGTGGCAAGGATTTCGCGCTCAATGCGACGGCGGACCACACGATGAGTACCGAGGTCAGCGGTGGTGCTGCGGGGGCGAAGGTGTCGGTGACGCCGCTGGTGGCGGTATCGCTGGCGGTGAACACGACGAGTGCGCAGCTGGGCGTGGCGAAGACGGGCGATACGGGGCTGGGTCTTTCGGGCGCGTACAGCAGCAAGGCG